>NZ_JACKUC010000028.1:0-285231 GCF_025822555.1 Mycobacterium hackensackense | reverse complement strand
ATCGCGACGATGAAGAATATGAAGACCTACATGCTGACCATGTATCAGACCCAGAAGGGCATACAGGATCAGATGTCGGCGATGCAGGACAACTCGTCGGCGATGGGCGAAGCGTTCGACGCCTCACGCAACGACGATTCGTTCTACCTGCCGCCGGAAACCTTCGACAACCCCGAATTCAAGAGGGGCATGAAGAGTTTCATCTCCCCCGACGGCAAGTCGGTGCGCTTCATCATCAGCCACGACGGGGATCCGATGAGCCCCGAAGGCATCTCGCATATCGAGGCCATCAAGAAGGCCGCCAAGGAGGCGATCAAGGGCACCCCGCTGGAGGGTTCCAGGATCTACCTGGCCGGAACCGCCGCCACCTTCAAAGATATGGCCGACGCGTCCAAATACGACCTCATGATCGCGGGCATCGCCTCCCTGTGCCTGATTTTCATCATCATGCTGATCATCACCCGCGCCGTGGTCGCCGCCGCCGTCATCGTCGGCACCGTGTTGCTTTCGCTCGGTACATCATTCGGCCTGTCGGTGCTGATCTGGCAGCACATCATCGGCCAGCCGCTGCACTGGCTGGTGCTGGCCATGTCGGTGATCATCCTGTTGGCGGTGGGATCCGACTACAACCTGTTGTTGGTGTCCCGGTTCAAGGAGGAGATCCACGCCGGGCTGAACACCGGCATCATCCGGTCGATGGGCGGCACCGGATCGGTGGTCACCTCGGCCGGTCTGGTGTTCGCCTTCACCATGATCTCCATGTCGGTCAGCGACCTGATCGTGATCGGACAAGTCGGAACGACCATCGGTCTGGGTCTGTTGTTCGACACGTTGATCATCCGGTCGTTCATGACGCCGTCGATCGCGGCGCTGCTGGGCAAGTGGTTCTGGTGGCCGCAGCGGGTGCGTCAGCGTCCGTTGCCGGCACCGTGGCCGGCGCCCGCCCACAAGGAGTCTGAGGAGGTTTCGTCGTGAAGTCTGTCGTCACAGCCGTGATCGTCGGTGCAGCACTGGGATTGGCGGCCCCGGCGGCCGCGGACCCGGCATATGACCGCGATCCCGACACCAACTTCGCCCACGAGTTGCACACCTACGGCATCTACGGGCAGAAGGACTACAACGCCTGGATCGGCAAACTGGTCTGCACCGCCACAACACCACCGAGCAGAACTGGCAGTTCCTGGGCTCGGCACTGAACTACTACTGCCCCGACCAACGCGTCATCCTCGACCAGGTCGCGGCCGCCCAGCACTAGGAAGGAACACCACCATGCACACCACACTTCGCCTGGCCGCCGCCACCGCCGCCCTCGTCGGCGCCCTCGCCACCGGCATCGCCACCTCCGGCATCGCCTCAGCTGATGCCACCGACGACTACCCCATCCCCAACCGCATCCTGCGCACCCCGTGCACCGCCGAACAGATCATGGCCGCCGCCCGCGACGTCGAACCCGTCTACTACGAGCGCTACATGATCGACTACAACAACAAACCCGCCGCCGACCAACAAGGCACCCAAGACCGCATCCACGTCCTGGCGCTGGCCCAACTGGGCCAAACTGTTCTTCAACAACAAAGGCGTCGCCGCCCACACCACCGACATCTGCCAGAACTACCCGCCCAACGACATGTCCGTCTGGGACTGGCACTAGCCACGACCCGAAAGCCCGTGAATTCCCAAGGAATTCACGGGCTTTCGCGTGTTCCGAGGCACTCAGCGCACCGCCGTCGCCACCTCGGGCTCAGGCGTGTCGGCCGGTTCCGGCCGATGCCCGCGGGTGAAGACCATCAGTGCGATCGCGGCCAGCACGGCCGCACCGAACATGGCGATGCCCATGGGTACCGCACTGTGCTCACCGGCCAGGCCGACCAGAGGGGACGCCCCGGCGCCGAGGGCGTACTGCAGAAATCCCAGCACAGCCGAACCGGTCCCCGCCGCATAGCGGACCTCGGCGGTGGCCAGCGCCATGGCGTTGGCCACGATGAAACCCATACTGGCCATGAAACAGGCCATGAGTGCGATCGTCGGCACCGGCGCCACGCCGCCGGCGGTGACGGTGATCAACAGCAGTCCGGTGACGACGACCATTGCCGCCACGCCGGCCGCGAGGAGCGTGCGGGGCTCGACACGCGTCACCAACCTGGCCGACAGCGCGCTCATCACGGCCATCACCACCGCGCAGCCCCCAAAGGTCAGCGAGTACACCCGAGGGGACAGCCCGACGATGTTCTGCAGTACGAACGGAGAAGCAGATATATAGGAGAACAGCGCGGTGAATACGAAGGCCAGTGCCAGCGTGTAGCCGAGGTATCGACGGTTGGACAGCACGGTTCGGGCGCTCGACCGCAGCGCCGCCAGTCCGCCGGGCCGCCGCCGGTCACGAGGGAGCGATTCCGGGGTGAAGAAGACGACCCCGAGCAACATCAACGCGTTCAAGACAGCCAGCGCGGCGAACACCGCGCGCCAACCCAGGTCGGCGACGATGAATCCGCCGAGAACCGGCGCGATGACCGGTGCCAGCGCGCCGATGACCATCAGTACGCCGAACAGCCGGGCAGCCGCCGCCCCGGTGGCTCGGTCCGCCACGATGGCGCGGGAGATCACCACCCCGGCGGCGCCGCCGAAGCCCTGCGCAAACCGCAACGCGATGAGGACCGGCGCCGTCGGGCTGACGATGCAGAGCAGACTGGCGACAAGGCAGACCAGGCTGCCGACCAGCAGCGGTATGCGCCTGCCGTAGCGGTCGGACAACGGGCCGATCACCAGCTGACCGACCGCCAGGCCGATCAGCAGCGCGGTCAGCGTGAGCTGGATCATCGACGCCGACGTACCGAATTCGGCCGCCATCTCCGGAAACGCCGACAGATACATGTCGATGGACAACGGCGTGACGGCGGACAGCAGTGCCAGGACAGCGATCAACATCGCCGGGGTGGAACCACGAGTCGATGTGGTCAAGGAGGCACCTCAATCCCAAGTTGAATATTTATCGATATATATTGGAACATATGTATTGGAGAATATGTAATCTGACGTGATGGAGACCACTCCGATGACCGGCACCCGCACCCGAGAACTCGCCCTCGCGCTGCACGAGCTGTCCTGGCGGTTGACGCGCTTTGGCCCGCACCGCGCCGGCCTCGATCCCCTGCCGGCATCCGAGCTCGCGGTGCTGCGTGCCGTCGTGGACGAACCCGGCCTGAGCATCTCCGATGTCGCGAGCATCGTGGCCATGCAGTCGAGCAATGTCAGCGCCGCCGTCCGGGCCCTGATCAACCGCGGATTGGTCTCGAAATCGCCACACGAAGATGACCGGCGCGTATCGGTATTGCACCCAACGCCCAAGGCCCGCACCGATAAACGCGCGATCGACGACGCGCTCTCCGACGGCATCGCAGAAGTCCTGGCGGAATTGCCGACCGAAGCCGTCACGGCGCTACTGTCCGCCGCACCCGCCATGCACGCCCTGGCGGCCGCACTGGCCAAGTCCGGCGGATCCGCCAGAACTCCGATTGCCAGAATCGACAACCACGACGCAGATCTGTGAATCTCATTGTCCGGAAAGCGATTTGGAAGTGATCACGGACAACGCTCCAGGCCAACATGATTCACGGCATCGGCCCATTCCTCGCACCGCAGAGCAGGCAGTAGCCGTGGCCGACAACATCTTTGCGAAAACTCCATGCCACCTCCGCTAACAAGGTGAATTACGGCTCCCGCCAACACCGTTCACCAGCCGTTTTGTGAGTTTTCCGATAGGCTTGTTGAATTGTGAAGGGAGTCACAGAATTTTGCTCCCTTACAAAATGCTCTGTTACTGTCCGTCCGCATGTTTGCTCTTGCGTCGCTACTGGCGCTCGTCAACCAGGTTTCAGGAACGCCGTACATTCCGGGTGGGGACAGCCCAGCAGGAACGGATTGCTCGGGTCTGGCATCCTGGGTCAGCAACGCCGCGACCAACCGCCCGGTCTTCGGGGACCGCTTCCACACCGGGAACGAAGAACGTGCACTGCTGGCGCGCGGCTTCAAGTACGGCACCGCGCCCGGCACCCTGGTCATCGGCTGGAACGGCGGTCACACCGCGGTGACGCTGCCCGACGGCACGCCGGTCTCCTCCGGTGAAGGCGGCGGTGGAGTGCGGATCGGTGGCGGCGGCGCCTACCAGCCGCAGTTCACCCACCACATGTACCTGCCCATGCCCGCCGATGCGGCGCCGACCGACCCGAACGCTCCGGTCGACGCGCCGCCGATCCCGGTCGAATTCCTGCCGCCCGCTCCGGCGGACATCCCGGCGGTGCCCGTCGACTTCGCCCCGCCGGCGCCGCAGGATGCCGCGCCACCGGCGCCGGCCGATATGCCGCCTGCACCGGTGAACCCGCCGGCTCCGGACACCATCCCGGTCTAACCGGCGCGGGCTACACGTACCGGTTCCGGCCCGCCAGCGCGCCCGTCACCATCTGAACGGCATAAACCACCAGCACCACGGCCCAGGACACCGTCCAGCCGCCCGTCAGATCGTGCAGCAGGCCGAACAGGAACGGTCCGACCCCGGCCAGCAGATAGCCGATCCCCTGCACCATGCCGGACAGCGCGGCGGTGTCGGCGGCATCGCGGGAGCGCAGTGCGATGACCGTGAGGGCCAGCGAGAACACGCTCATCCCGAGGCCGAGCAGCACGCTCCACAACAACGGCGCCACGTCCGGCGCCACGGCCAGTCCGGTGACGCCGACGAAGCCCAGCGCGCCCAGACCGACGATCCAGCCGCTCTGGCTGGGTCTGCGGGCCGCAGCGGGTGCGATCACGATGCTCACCGGGACTGCCAGCACCGAGATCAGCCCGAGCAGTAACCCGGCGGTCGTCTTGCTCATCCCACTGTCGATGAACACCGCCGGCAGCCAGCCCATGACCACATAGGCCAGGAAGGCCTGGCAGCCGAAGAACAGCGTGATGATCCACGCCAGCGGACTGCGCAGCATCGATCGGCGCGGCGGCGGGTCCTCGTGGCCGGCCACCCGCGGCGCCACCGCGGCCGGGACCCCGCGTCGTCCGGTGGCGGCGAGCCACAGTGCCAACGCGAGCGCCGCCAGCGCCGCCCAGGCGCCAAGGGCGGTACGCCAGCCCGAGACCGCATCGAGCGCCGGCGTGACGGCCGAACCGAGGGCGCCGCCGCCCTGCAGCGCCGCGGTGTAGATACCCGTCATCGCACCGATCCGCGCTGCGAAGGACCGTTTGATGACGACGGGGATGAGCACATTGATCAACGCGATACCCGCGGTCGCGACGAGCGTGCCGCCGATGACCACCGCCGGCCCGTCGAGGACCCGTGCCAGCAGACCCACGCTGAGAACCACCAGCGCCACCGTGATCGCGCGGTCGACGCCGATCCTGGCGGCCAATCGCGGCGCTGCCAGGCCCGCGGCGGCGAAGCACAAACCGGGCAGGGTGGTGAGTAATCCGGCCCACGTCCCGGAAGCGCCCAGTGAATCACGCATATCGCCCAACAACGGACCCACACTGGTGATCGCGGGGCGAAGATTGAGGGCAGTGAGTACGACAGCCACCGTCAACAGCAGCCCACCGGCTGCCGGTTTCCTCTCCAGGACACCGGCCGCCGGCGGCCGGTCGATCGTGTTGCGGTGGCGAGAGTCGATCACCGGAATTAGCATGCCATACATCCCATGATTGGATGAAAGGGGCTTTGAGTGCCACTAGCCACCACACGTCGAACCGGATTGGTCGACCAGGTCATCGACCAACTGCGCGCGTCGGTGACCGCCGGCGAATACCCCATCGGCACCAAGATCCCCACCGAACCGGCGCTCTCCGAAACACTCGGGGTGGGACGTAACACCGTGCGGGAAGCCGTCCGGGCGTTGGCGCACGGCGGCATCCTGGAGGTCCGGCAAGGCGACGGCACCTATGTGCGGGCCACCAGCGAGGTATCGGGGGCACTACGCCGACTGTGCGGATCCGAGCTGCGGGAAGTACTGCAGGTCCGGCGATGCCTGGAAGTCGAGGGCGCCCGGCTGGCGGCGTCCGCCCGGACCGCGGACGATCTCGCCGAGCTCTGGCAGTTGTTGCACCGCCGCGATGAACTACAGCGGGAGAACGCCATCGAAGACTTCGTTCGCGCCGACGCCGATCTGCACTTCGCCGTGGTGCGCAGCGCCCACAACACCGTGCTGACCGAGCTCTATCGTGGCCTCACCGAGGTGGTACTCGCCAGCGTCGCCACCACTACCCACGAGACCGCAGCCGCCGCGCACATCAGGCACCGGGGGCTGGTCGAGGCGATCGACGCAGGGGACGTCGACCGCGCGGCGCAGGAAGCAGGCGGTTTCCTCGACGAATTGCTCGGCGAGTTACCCGACCAGGCCTGACCTCTACTCGGGACGCAGCGCGTCGCTGTTGACGAAGGTCAGTGACCCGCTGTCGAGCTGGACCGCCCAGCGGCGGGCCGGGTCGGCAATCACGTTATCGCCGACGGAAACCGCATAACCAGCTGCATCACCGAAGTCGTCGACGATGATCCCGCGCGCCTCATCGTCGGTATCCGGGTGGACCACCACCCGCACATTGACGCCGAGACCTCCTTCACGACCATCGTCCTCGGTATCGGCATCCACGAGTTCCTGAGCGGTCACCGGAGTTCCCCTGTCGTTCCTGGGGCTGACCAGAGCCAGCCGCGTTCTATAGCCTTTTCCGGAATCGAAGATTGCGGCACTTGTAATGCTAAACGATCAGGTATGTGAAGCGGCTAACGATCGAGATACCCGTGCGCTGGTCGACAGACAACGCACCGCACCGATTTTCGTGCGATTCCACCCGCCGCCCGGTTCGGTGCCGGGAGCCGTGCGGCGGCGTCCAGGAAATCGCAGGTCCGGCCAGTTTCATAGGGCGCGGCGGAAAATCGGCCGAACGGTCGATTGCACACCGATGTGTGTATTCTCAGCAAACCGCGCGGCGGTCGATTCGGAAATCGGTCACACGCCGCGCACATTCGGAAAATCATCCCGCAGCAACGCATGCTCAACCATTCCCGCGCTCACTGACACACCTGCGAGCCCGTCACAATTCGACGCACAAATGCGCCCGCGCCGGACCGTGGCGCTCCCGAGACGCCCACCCGGTGCCCCACCGGCACCGAAGTCGACTCGGCTACCCTCTCTGCGGTGATCGTGCTGTTACCTCCGTCGGAGACCAAACGTGCGGGGGGCGACGGCCCATCGCTGACCATCGACGCACTCAGCTCCCCCGCGCTACATTCACTGCGCGCCGCGCTGGTCGGCGAACTCGTCGCGCTGTCCGCCGATCGCGAGACCTGCCGCCGCGCGCTGGGCATCACGGCGGCGCAGGACGGCGAGATCGACCGCAATGCAGCACTTTTGACATCAGGGACTGTTCCGGCGATTCATCGCTACACCGGAGTCCTTTACGACGCACTGGATGTCGACTCCCTGCGTGGCGCCACCGCGGCCCGCGCCCGGGCGCGCCTGGCGGTCGGTTCGGCACTGTTCGGGCTGCTGCGGGCCGACGACCCGATACCCGCATATCGCCTCTCGGCGGGGTCCAAACTGCCCGGGCAACCGACGCTGGCCGCCCGCTGGCGACCTGTGCTCGAACCCGTACTGGCCGATATCGCCGCAGCCGAATTGGTGGTCGATCTGCGATCCGGATCGTACGCGGCGCTGGGCCGGCTGCCCGGTGCGGTCACGGTTGATGTGTTGTCGGAGAACAGTTCTGGCAAGCGGACCGTGGTGAGCCATTTCAACAAGGCCCACAAGGGCAGGCTGGCCCGGGCCCTGGTGTCCAGCCGGTCCGAACCCGACGATGCCGGCAAGGTCGCAGCGCTCGCCCGCCGGGCCGGGATGCGGGTCGAACGCAGCGGCAACGAGCTGACCATCGTGGTCGCGGCCTGAGCCGTCGGCCCGTCGATAAACCGTGACATCACAACGTGATCACGGCCCGCGTCGATGCGGTGCGGGCACCCGCCCGGCTGCTAGCTTGCGGTACATGCCCCTGCTCCGCCGCATCCTGGGACTGGTGACCACCGCCGTCCTATTGGCCGGATCGGTGTCCGTCGGCGCACCGAACGCTGCGGCGTTCTCCAGTGCCGGCGGGCCGATCGAACTGCTGCAGGTGCCCTCACCCTCGATGGGCCGCAACATCCCCGTGGGGTTCCAGGGCGGCGGACCGCATGCGGTGTACCTGCTGGACGGCCTGCGGGCCCAGGACGACTTCAGCGGCTGGGATATCAACACCCCGGTCTTCGACTGGTTCTACCGCTCCGGGCTGTCACTGGTGGTACCGGTCGGCGGGCAATCGAGCTTCTACACCGACTGGTATGCACCGGCGAAGGGCAATGCGGGCACGACCACCTACAAGTGGGAGACGTTCCTGACCCAAGAACTGCCCGCGTGGCTGGCGGCCAACCGCGGGATCAGTCCGACCGGCAATGCGGTGGTGGGATTGTCGATGTCGGGCGGGTCGGCCCTGACCCTGGCGATCTGGCATCCCACCCAGTTCATCTTCGCCGGCTCGTTGTCCGGTTTCGTCAATCCCTCACTGGGACTGTGGCCCACGCTGATCGGTGTGGCGATGCGAGATGCCGGCGGGTACCGGGCCACCGACATGTGGGGACAGAGCACCGACCCGGCGTGGCGGCGCAACGACCCGATGGTGAACGTCGCCACGCTGGCCGCCAACGGCACCGCGGTCTGGGTGTATTGCGGTAACGGCGCCCCGTCCGAACTGGACTCCGGATCCGACTTCGGCGGTCTGTACAGCGCCCAGTTCCTGGAGAACATCACGCTGAACACCAACAAGGAGTTCCAGAAGCGTTACGTCGCCGCCGGCGGCCGCAACGGGGTGTTCAACTTCCCCCCCGACGGGACACACAGCTGGGGCTACTGGGGGTCGCAGCTGCAGGCGATGAAGCCCGATCTGCAACGTGTGTTGGGTGCCACTCCGACTGCCTGAGCAAAGCGCGTCGGGCTCGCGGCCGGATCGGTAGCGTCATCCGCATGAAGTTGATCTCGCCAACCGATGCGATGTTCCTGCTCGGTGAGTCCCGCGAGCATCCGATGCATGTGGCCGGGCTGCAGCTGTACCGGCCACCCGAGGGGGCGGGCCCCGAGTTCGTCACCGACATCTACGAGTCGATCGCCAAATGCGACGAATTCCAGCCCGCCTTCCGTAAGCACCCCGCCAGCATGTTCGGCGGAATCAGCAATCTGACTTGGGCTTTCGACAACGACGTCGACATCGACTATCACCTGCGCAGGTCGGCGCTGCCCCGCCCGGGTCGAGTGCGTGAGCTGCTGGAGCTGACCTCACGACTGCACGGCACGCTGCTGGACCGGCACCGTCCGCTGTGGGAGGCGTATCTCGTCGAGGGTCTGCACGACGGACGATTCGGCGTCTACACCAAGATCCACCACTCCTTGTTGGACGGGGTTTCCGCGCAGCGGCTGATGATCCGCACCCTCTCCGCCGATCCCGACGACAGGCAAGTGCGGGTGCCCTGGGCACTGCCGCCGCGCACGCGCCCGGCCACGCCGGCGCGCCGCGGGTCGTCATTGCTGGGAGCCGCCACGGGTGCGGTCGGCGCGATGGCCGGACTGGCGCCCTCGGCGCTCACGCTGGCCCGTGCCGCTCTGGTGGAGCAGCAGCTGACGTTGCCGTTCCGTGCGCCCAAGACCATCTTCAACGTGCCGATCGGCGGCGCACGCCGGTGCGCGGCCCAGTCCTGGCCGTTGGCCAGGATCAAGGCCGTCAAGGACGCCGTCAGCGGCGCCACCGTCAACGACGCCGTGCTCGCGATGGCTGCCGGGGCGTTGCGCGCCTATCTGTTGGAGCAGCAGGCGCTGCCCGAAACTCCCTTGGTGGCAATGGTTCCGGTGAGTCTGCGCGGTGAGCACGAGCAGGACGCCGGGGGGAACATGGTCGGCACCATCCTGTGCAATCTGGCGACCGATATCGCCGATCCGCTCGAGCGACTGGAGAAGATCAGCGCATCCATGCGCGACAACAAGCAGGTGTTCGCCGAGCTGCCGCGGCTGGAGGCGCTGGCCCTGTCCGGCTTCCTGATGTCGGGTATCGCGCTGGGCCTGCTCCCCGGCTTCGTGTCCTCGGCGCCGCCCCCGTTCAATATCGTCATCTCGAATGTGCCCGGTGCCAGGCAGCCGATGTACTGGCAGGGAGCGCGCCTGGACGGCAACTATCCGCTGTCCATCGCGCTGGACGGCCAGGCACTGAACATCACGCTCACCAACAATGCCGACAACCTGGATTTCGGCTTGGTGGGGTGCCGGCGCAGCGTGCCGCATCTGCAGCGGCTGCTGACCCATCTGGAGGATTCGCTGGCCCTCATGGAACACGCTGCCGGTCAACGTTGACCCCGTAAATACCTGCCGTGTCACAGAATTGACTCTGCTTGACAACGGATCGACATCCACCGAATCGGCGCCTTGTGCGAATTCCGATTCGCGATAGGTTCTCTTTGTCGCCGCCGCAAGGAGAATCGGATTCCATGTCGCACGTCTCGAATCGCTCTGCGCTCACGGCGGTGGCGGCAGTCGGGCTCTACTGTTCGATGCTGATCATCAACCCCGCGGCGATCGCCGATGCGGAGTCCGCGGCGAGCCCCGGGGTGCCGTGCCTGGACATGGTGCAGCAGCTGGCGGCCTCCCCCGAGATCGTTCCGGAGGCGCTCATGGCGCCGCCGCCGGACGTCGTCGTGCCGCCGCCGCTTCCGGCTGCCCCGGCGCCGGCGGAGCCGCTGGTCGAGGCCTCGGCGGTGGTACCCGAAAGCGCCGCACCCGTCGTGGCTGCCGCACCCGATGCGGTGCCGGCGGTGCCCGTCGTCGCTATCCCGGCTCCCGAGGCGATGGCTCCTGAGGCACTAGTTCCTGAGGCGATAGCCCCCGCGGCCGTCCCCGCCGTCCTTCCGGCTGCGGACGTCGTTGCCGTCGATGCGGCACCCGCGGCAGCTGCCGCGGCGGCCCCCGCCGCTCTAGCCGCTCCTGTCGCGGCGCCGGCCGTGCCGCTCGCGGTCCCACCGGTACCGCTGGGCGTCCCGATTCCCCTTGGCGCTGCACCGATTCCGGCAACGGCACCCTTGATCGAAGCCGCCGCACCGGTACCCGATGCGGCGCCGGTGGCCGCGCCCGCGGTAGTCGACGCCACACCGGCGGCCAATGTGATCGCGGTGGCTCCCGCGCCCCCCGTCGTCGATGCCGCTCCTCCGCCCCCGCCCGTGGCAGCCGCACCGATGGTGGCGCCCCCGCCTGTCGAAGAGGTTCCCCCGGCGCCCGCGGCGGTGGCAGCGCCGCCTCCGCCCACCGATATCGCCGCGATCCCGGCACCACCTGCCGACGCGGCACCGTTGGGCGCCGCCGCGTCACCGGTCGATGCGGCGGCGATCGCCGTCCCGCCGGCCGTGGCCGCGCCGCCGGTAGCCGCCGCGTTACCGATTGATGCGATGGGAAGCGTGCTTCCGATGCTGGCTTCGGCGCCGGCGGTGGTCGCGGCCACCCCGCCACCCCCGCTGGCACTGCCGGCGGTGCCCGGCTTACCGGATTTCCCGACCGAACTGACGCTGCCACACGATCTGGTCTGCGCGGGCACGGCCTGGTCGGCGAATGCCGATGGCGCCCATCACGATACCGATCCGAGTATCAGCTCAGACCGTGCACGCTGGGACGACGGGCGCCATGAGGACGGCTGAGCGTCAGGCGCTCGGGGCGCGGACGACGACGGGCGCCGCCGGAAAGTAGATCGCCATCTCGGAGCGCGACTTGCGAAGGGCCGCAGTGCCGTAACCCTTCTTGCGATGCTCAGGGTGAATCCAGATCCGCACCTCGACCTCGTGGCCGTTGAGTTCACCGAACACCAACCCGACCTTCTGGTCCCCCTCCAGCGCGACAAACCACGCGGCTTCCTCGGCTTCGACCCTGGCCAGCGCCGAAGCGATCTCGTCGTCGAGTGCACCGGCAGGCGCACCGGAACCGTCGCCGGCGGCACCCTGGTCCTGGATGCGCACCTCGAAGATGTCACGGTCCTCGGCACCCGAAAACGCGCGCAGCGCCAGGGTTTCGGCCGAGGACGCGGGGCGCTCGTTGAGGGTGAACGTCAGCTGGCTGTTCAGATCGTCGAGTTCCTCGGCGATGATCCGGCGCGATTCCTTGGTGAGCCGGTCGAAGGACAGCCCGATGACCGCCTCGCCGCCGGCGTGGCTGGTGCCCAGCAGGGTTGCGATGGCGTCGACGGCAGCGTCGCGGTCTTCGGCGTCCACGATGATGTCGAGCACCTCGTGCCGGCGATCGAGCGCCTTCACCAGGGCATCGGCGATGTCACGACGGGCTGCGGCACGATCCAGATCGGTCATGCCACCAGCCTAGTCCAGCCTCACGTCGTGGCGAACTGCTTCGCGTCGTAGAGGCGCGCCCATTCCGCACGTGGCCGGATGGAGACGTCCACATCGGTGGCTTTCGCGCGCAGCGCCCCCGACGTGGCTTGATCTTTCGGGGTCAGCTTGAACGGATCCCAGCCGAAGAAGCGGCAGGAGTTCTCCCAGGTGATCTTGTTGATATCGGAGTCGGACGCGCCGGCCGCGTTCAGCTCGGCGAGCACCTGCTCGGGGGCGTCGGGCCAGAAGCAGTCCGAGTGCGGGTAGTCGCATTCCCAGGCGATGTTGTCGATACCGATCTCGTGCCGCAGTTTCAGCGAGGTCTTGTCGGTGACGTAGCAGGCCAGCGAGTGCTCGCGGAAGACATCGCTGGGCATCTTGTCGCCGAAGTCCCGGCGCAGCCATTTCTGGTTGGTGTAGTGCCGGTCGCTGCGGTCCAGATAGAACGGGATCCAGCCGATGCCCCCTTCGGAGAAGGCGAACTTCAGGTCCGGGTAGTTGCGCATCGCCGGGCCCCACAGCAGGTCCTGGGCGCACATGGCCGATACCTGGGTCGCGAGGATGATCAGATTGTCGATCGGGGCATCCTTGGCCATCGAGATCGCGCCGAAGCCGGTGCCGATGTGCAGGCACATCACCACGTTCTCCTCCGAGAGCGTGCGGAAGACCGGGCCCCAGTAGTCCTCGTCGAAATAGCTGGGCAGCCCTTCCAGGTGGGGCAGTTCCGGCATCGTCACCGCGCGGCAACCCTTGGCCGCCACCCGCCGGATCTCCTTGGTCATCGCCTCGGGATTCCAGGTGGGCAGGATGGAGATCGGGATGAACCGGTCCGGATACGATCCGGCCCACTCGTCGATGTGCCAGTCGTTGTAGGCCGACACCATCACCAGTGTCGCTTCTTCCCTGTGCATGTTGAGATGCCGGGCCGAGAAGCCGGTGAACGTCGGGAAACACATCGAGGCCAGGATGCCGTTGCGATTCATATCGCGGACCCGCTCGTGGACGTCGTAGACCCCGGGACGCATCTCGGCGAAGCCGGCGGGATCGCGACCCCATTCCTCGGGCGGCCAGGACACCACGGCGTTGAGTCCGCTGACACCCTGCGGCCGGCCCTGGTACATCCACTGGTCGACGCCCTTGTCATCGGTCACCACGATCGGCGCCTCCGGCTTGTACTTGGCCGGCACATGGTTGAGGAACATGTCGGGCGGTTCCACGACGTGGTCGTCGATGCTCACCAGGATGAGGTCGTCGGTCTTCATACCTAACTAGTACCCTCGGAACTCGTGACCGTCTCTGCGCTATCGGACAGACGTTTACCTGTTTCGGCCAATATCGACGCCCCGCGCCGGCCGGTGATCGAACTGCGCCGCGGCGGCCAGGCGCTGGCCGGGAGCTACCTGTACGAGGGCGACGGCCTGATCACCGGATGGCACTCCCATGAGGTCCACCAGATCGAATACGCCGTGGCCGGCGTGGTCGAGGTGGAGACGGACTGCGCGCACTATCTGCTGCCACCCCAGCAGGCCGCATGGATACCGGCCGGCCTGGAACATCAGGCGGTGATGAATCCGGACGTCAAAACCGTTGCGGTGATGTTCGATCCGTCGATGATTGCCGAGCCCGGTGATCGCGCCCGGATCATCGCGGTGTCGCCGTTGATCCGGGAGATGATGATCTACGCCCTTCGCTGGCCGATCGAGCGGCGCCCCGGCTCCGCCCAGGACGAGCGTGTCTCGGACGGCTTTTTCGCCACGCTGGCCCACATCGTCACCGACGCACTCGATCACGAGGCGCCGCTGAGCCTGCCGACCTCGGACCATCCGATCGTGGCGGCCGCGCTGGCGTACACGAAGGAGCACCTGGATTCGGTGACCGTCACGGATGTCAGCCGGGCGGTCGCGGTGTCGGAGCGCACCCTGCGCCGGCTGTTCTCCGACACCTTGGGACTGTCCTGGCGAACCTACCTGCTGCACGCCCGGATGCTGCGGGCCATGGCGCTGCTTGCCGGGCCGGGCCAGTCGGTCCAGGCGACTTCTTCCGCGGTCGGGTTCGACAACCTGAGCTCGTTCACCCGCTGCTTCACCCAGTTCTGTGGCGAAACGCCGTCGGCCTACCGGCGGCGCGTTGCGGGCAGTCCCGGCTGAGGTCCAGCGGCCGCGTTTTTCATGTTTCGGTCAGGTAAACGCTATAGTCAGGCCATGCGAGACAGAGCGGTCTCCGCCGAAACCGAGACCTTGTACGCGCGCCACATCGCGCGTGACATCACCCGCGAGGCCCTGCGTCTGCACGTGCTGGCCGTCGCACACAGTGTCCACACCGTGCACCCGCAATTCATCGCCGATATCGCCCTTGAGCGCATCGTGCCGGACGCGACCGTGCCCGCCTTCGAGCTGTGGGTGAACGGGCTGTGGGAACGCATCGACGGCGGCTACGCGATCATGGACTCCGAGTTCATCGACCACATGACCCAGCGCGCGGCCGGGCATCACCTCAGGTCGGTGCAATGGCGGCTGCGCCAGCGGGCCGTCGCGGCATGCCGGCGGTCCTGGCGGGCACTCAACAGCGAGAGCGTCATCCCGCTCTGACTGTTCACTGCGGCGGTGCGCCCGCACTGTCCGGATCGACCTGCACGGCATATGACGTGATGGCGGCGATCCGATTGTCGGCGAACTCGAAGATGTCGCAGCCTGCCACCGCCGTCACCCCATTGGGCCCGCTGTAGCGGGAGAACATGTCCACCGCGACGACGTCACCCTGGGCCGCCACCACACATCGGTCCACACTCGTGACGGTGTCGGCCAGGCCCTCCCGGGTTTCGCGGCACGTCCGGATGACGGCGTCGGAACCTTCGAGCACCATGAATCCCACGATCGTCCAGCGCACGTCTCTGGCCAGATGGCCGAGCGCCTCCTCGAAACGATGTGTGGAGAACGCCAGCGCGACAGCGCCTGGGTCGATCGGCTGATCGCTTGGCTCGGCCATGAGCTCCTCCTTGAACGTGATCGATCGATTAGACCAATGACCGCGAACCTTATCCGGTGGGTGCACAGCCGAGTGGTGAACCGCGGTGCTGCCGCAAATCCGTTGCGCCGGACTACCCGTCAGTCCGCCGCAGGCTCGGGTTGCCACCCACACCCCGGCACCGCAGGATGGACGGCCATGGATGCACGCACCGCGAGTGAACTGGCCGGGGTCGACGCGATCGGGCAGGCGGCGCTCGTGGCGGCCGGCGAGCTCTCGGCGACCGAACTGCTGGACGCGGCGATCCTGCGCCTGGAGTCGGCCCGGCAACTCAACGCCGTGATCACCGATCTGTTCGAGCGCGGCCGCGACCAGGCCGCTGCGCTGGATGCCGGTGGGACCCTGCGTGACGGCAGCGCGGGTCCGCTAACCGGAGTTCCGTTTCTGCTCAAGGATCTTGGAGCGTCGCTGGCCGGCGCCCCGGAAGCCATGGGGTCGCGCGCGCTGCGCACCCATGTCGCCGCGGAATCGGCGTGGATAGTCGAGCGCTACCTCGCGGCGGGACTGGTGGTGTTCGGCAAGACCAACACCCCGGAATGGGGTAACCACTGCACCACCGAGCCGTCTCTGTTCGGCCGCACCGTCAACCCGTGGTCACCGGATATCACTCCGGGTGGATCGAGCGGCGGATCAGCGGCGGCGGTGGCCGCCGGTGTGGTCCCGGCGGCCTCCGGTGGCGACGGCACCGGTTCCATCAGGGTGCCCGCCGCATGTTGTGGACTGGTCGGGCTCAAACCGCGGCGTGGCCGGACGTCCTTCGCCCCCGGTGCCGGGCACGGACTGGAGGGTCTGGTCAACGAGCACGCGCTGACCCGGACCGTGCGCGACAGCGCCGCACTGCTGGATGTGGTGGCCGGCGGCGCGCCCGGCGACCCGTACGGCGCTCCGGCTCCGGCGCAGCCGTATCTGACGGCGATCGGCCACGCACCCGATCCGGTGCGCATCCTGCTCGCGACGGAGTCACCGTTCCCCGGACCACGGACCGATCCCGAGGTCGTCGCGGCGGTGCAGGCCACCGGGGCACTGCTGACGGACCTCGGACACCACCTCGAATCCGGTGCGCCCACAATCGATCCGGATGCGGTCGCCGACGCCATCGCGGTGCTGCACACCGTGAGCAACGCAGAGTTGCACGCGCTGGCCACGGCGCATCTCGGCCGAGAACCGCGCGAGGACGAATTCGAGCCCAGCACCTGGGTGATGGTGCGCGAGGGTTTCCGGACCACCGGCGTCGAGTACGCAGCGGCGATCTCGGCCGTGCACGCCCAGACCCGCCGATTCGTGGCGGGCCTGGGCGCCCACGATGTGCTGTTGGTGCCGACACTGCTCACCGGTCCACCGCCCTACGGTCTGCTGGACCAGCCGCGGGGCACCACCCGCGCGTTCTTCGACGTCGAGTTCGCCACCACTGGATGGACCACACTGGCGAATGTGACGGGCTGGGCGGCGATCTCGTTGCCCCTGGGCACGACATCGACCGGTCTGCCGATCGGTGTGCAGTTGATGGCCCCCGACGAGACGGTGCTGCTGCAACTGGCTGCCCAACTCGAAGCGGCCGCCCCGTGGGCCGGCCGGTATCCGCCGGCCTGGTTCGGTCAGTGACCGGGCAGGTGCCCACCCTCTGATTGCTGGCCACCCTGCTGGAACTGACCGTTCTGCTGGGGACGTTCCTGGTGCGTCTGGGGAACCTGCACCGATGTGGTGACCGTCTCGGTCACCGTGGCCGGGGCCTCGATCCGCTGCGGCTCACAGTGGGATCCACAGACCAAGGAACCAGAAGCCCCACCCGTGGTGGTTGTCGTCCCACACCGGGTTCACGCGCTGGCCGTTGTAGTTGAACGGCTGGTGGTCCTGCCGGCCCTGGTCGATGCCACGACCGTTCCAGTCCGGCCCCGGGCCTTGATCCGGTCCCCCGCCGGGGCCGCGATTCGGTTCCTGGCCAGGATGCTGCTCGCAGGCCCCCGGCTGGGGTCCGCACGGACCAGGTCCGGGATCCGCGGCAGCGGTGCCGAGGCCGAGCAGCCCGCTGAGACCGACGCCGACCGTCAGTGCCGAAGCGGCGGCAATGTGCTTGAGATTCATCGTCAACTCCTGTTCGACGGGCACACCGTGGAAGCCGACCGCGAAACGAGTCTCAAAGCCCCAGCTTGTTTTTTGCTGTGCCGCCCGTGTGCCCCACATATAAAACGTTTGTGCAGCCGAACCGATCACGGTGTGACGTCGGATCGGAGTGTCTGGTTGACGTCTGACACCCGCACAGCTGGGGCGCGTAAGCGCGGCTCGCCAGGCGTGATGTGAACGATGATTGGGTTCCGCGGTGGCACATGACACACTCAGCTCATGGTTCCAGCTATTGCACGCCCGAAACTCGAGGGCAACATCGCGGTCGGTGCAGCCCGCCAGATCGGGTTTGCCGAGTTCGGCGACCCGCAGGGCCGGGCCGTCTTCTGGTTGCACGGCACTCCCGGGGCCCGCAGGCAGATTCCTGCCGAGGCCCGTGCGTTCGCCGAACTGGAGCGCATCCGGCTGATCGGCGTGGACCGCCCCGGAATCGGCTCGTCCACGCCCCACCAGTACCCGAACGTGCTGACCTTCGCCGAGGACCTGCGCGTCATCGCCGACACGCTGGGCATCGACAATTTCGCGGTCATCGGCCTGTCCGGCGGCGGGCCGTACACCCTGGCGACCGCGGCAGCCATGCCCGAACGCGTGATTGCGGCGGGCGTGCTGGGTGGGGTCGCGCCGTATGTGGGTCCGGACGCCATCAGCAGCGGACTGATGAATCTGGGATCGACGGTCGCCCCGGTGCTGGAGGTGGCCGGGCTGCCCATCCGTCTGGTGGCCGGCACGTTGATCAAACTGCTCAGTCCGGTCGCCTCCCCGGCGCTGGAGATCTACGCCAGGATCTCACCGGAGGGCGATCGCCGCCTGCTCGGCCGGCCGGAGTTCAAGGCCATGTTCCTCGACGACCTGCTCAACGGCACCCGCAAGCAGCTCGCCGCCCCGTTCGCCGATGTCATCGTGTTCGTGCGGGACTGGGGTTTCCGCCTCGACGAAGTCAAGGTGCCGGTGCATTGGTGGCACGGCGACAGGGACCACATCGTCCCGTTCGAGCACGGCGCGCACGTGGTGACCCGGCTGCCGGAAGCAGAGATGACGGTGCTGCCCGGCGAGAGTCACCTGGGCGGGCTGGGCCGGGCCGAGGAGATACTGCGTACGATGCTGGAGATCTGGGATCGCGACGGCCGCGCCTGACCTGAAAGGAACTCAGCCAGTGGATCTTTCGGGCATCGGAATCTGGAGCGCCCAGCTACGGTACGGCGACGCGGCCGCGGCCGCCGACGCGGCGGCGGAGCTCGAGGAACTCGGCTACACGGCGTTGTGGATCCCGGACGTCGGCGGCCCGGTGATCGACTCGGTGCAGAATCTGCTCGCCGCCACCACCCGCGTGGTGATCGCCACCGGCATCCTCAACCTGTGGATGCACTCCCCCGCCGACGTCGCGGCTGCGCACGCGCGGCTGTCCGCCGATCACGGCAGGCGTTTCCTGCTCGGCATCGGTGTCAGCCACGCTCCGCTGATCGACTCGAAAACTCCTGGCACATACCGCAAACCGCTCGCAGCGACGGCCGCCTTCCTGGATGGACTCGATGAGGCCGACGTGCCGGTGCCCGCCGGCGAACGGGTGCTCGCCGCGCTTGGGCCCAAGATGCTGGCGCTGGCCGCGCACCGCTCCCGCGGTGCGCATCCCTATCTGGTCACTCCCGAGCACACCGCCACCGCGCGGGCCGCGCTGGGTCCCGGCCCTCTGCTTCTGCCGGAGCAGACCGCGGTCCTCAGCACGGATGCCGAACACGCGCGCGCCATCGGGCGGGACTGGCTGCGCAGCTACCTGGCGATGCCCAACTACTACAACAACTTGCTGCGGTCCGGCTTCACCTCCGACGAACTCGATTCCGTCAGCGACCGACTCGTCGATGCGATCGTGGTGTGGGGTGACGAGGACGCCATCCTGGCGCGGATCGACGAGCACCGCGCGGCGGGGGCCGACCATGTGTGCGTGCAGGTCCTCGACAGCGATCCGCGCGCGCTTCCGCGCGAACAGTGGCGCAGGCTGGCCGCCGCACTGCAACGATGACCGGCGGGCTGGGGGCACCTCCCGCTTGTGAGGGAGAGCGTAGCGACCGGGGAGGTCGGCACAGCCTGGATATCGGGGTCTACGTTCCCCAGATGGGCATGGCGTATCCGGATGTCCTGCACCGCGCGCAGCGCTGCGAGGAACTCGGCATCGAGTCGCTGTGGCTCTACGACCACCTGTGTGGGCCCGGCGCGCCCGAGATCGACTCGCTGGAGGCCTGGACCCTGGCCACGGCACTGCTCAGCAGGACAGAACGACTGCGGGTCGGACATCTGGTGTTGTGCAACCAATTTCGCCATCCCGCGGTGCTGGCCAAGATGGCGACCACCCTGGATCAGATCTCGGCGGGCCGGCTGCAGCTGGGGCTGGGCAGCGGATCCATCGAGGACGAGCACCGGCGTACCGGGCTGGACTGGGGAACGTTCGCCGAGCGCTCCCGGCGGCTCGGCGAATCCCTGGAGATCCTCACCCAGGCGTTCGCAAGCGGTCGGGTCGACTTCGCCGGCGAGTACTACCAGGTCCGTGAGATGCCGTTCAGGCCCGGGCCGGTACAGCAGCCGCGTCCGCCCATCGTGGTCGGCGGCGTCGGGGAGAAATACACGCTGCCGTTGGTGGCCCGCTACGCCGACGTGTGGAATGTGCCGACCTATGCGCTCGGCGAACTCGAGCGCAAGCTGTCGGTGCTGCGGGCGCTGTGCGCCGATATCGGCCGGGATCCGGCGACGATCGTGATGTCGGTCGAAGCCGTGATGGCGTTGTCGCCCGATGAGGCCACCCTGCCGGAAGTGCGCGCACTTGCCGAAAAGCGGTTCGGCGGGCCGGGTTTCGGGTTACAGGAGGGCGGACTGATCGGCACCGCACCGATGATCGTCGAGCGCCTGCAGCACTGGCGTGAGCTCGGCTTCGGGCAGGTGGTGCTGTTCACGCACGACCGCGGCAGCGACCGCACCCTCGAGCTGCTCGCGTCGGGCGTGATCAGCGAATTCGCGCGTTAGTGGGGTCGTACAGCGCCTTGCGCGACACCGTGACCGGATACCGGGTGCCACCCACGTTCACCTCATACGCGCCCCCGTCGATCCATTCGGCGTCGATCACCCGACCGTCCTCGGCGCGCAGATAGGCCAGACCGACACAGGCTCCGGTCGTCGCGCCCCACGCCGCCGAGGTGACCTGACCCGCCACCACACCGTCGCGCAGGATCAGCTCGCCACCCCACAGCATCGGCTCCGGCGAGGACACCGCGAATCCGACCAGCCGGCGCCGAGGACCGTGCGCCCGCGCCTGTTCGACCGCGGCCCGGCCCAGGAAATCGATATCGGTGCCCAGCTTGCAAGTGAACAGCTGACCGGCTTCCACCGGACCGTCACCGGGCGTGAGCTCACGACCGAACGCCCGGTAGCCCTTCTCCAGCCGCAGCGACTCGATGGCGTAATAGCCTCCGCGCACCACTCCCAGCGCCTGCCCCGCCGCCAGGAGATCCTCGTACACACCGACCGCGAACTCGGCGGGTACGTAGAGCTCCCAGCCCAACTCGCCGACATAGGTGAGGCGGGTGGCGCGGACCGTCGCATATCCCAGCGAGATCCGCCGGCTGGTGCCGAACGAGAAGGCGGCATCGGCGAGGTCGGCGTCGGTGAGCACGGCGAGCAGGTCCCGCGAGCGCGGGCCCATCACACCGAAAACGGCCAGCGCCGAGGTGATGTCGACCAGATGAGCATTGACCCCGGCCGGCAGGTTGCGGCGGATGTGGTCCTGATCGCGCTCGGTGGTCGCCGCACTGCTCACGATCAGGAACTCGTCGGCAGCCGTACGGGTCACCGTCACGTCGGATTCGTAGGTGCCGCGGTCGTTGAGCATGCCGGTGTACACGGTGCGCCCCACATCCACGCCGATATCGGCGGTACACAACCACTGCAGGGCCGACTCCGCACCCGCACCCACCATCAGGTACTTGGAGAAGGAGGTCTGGTCGAAGACCGTGACCGCGGTGCGGGTGGCGATTTGTTCGGCAGCCGAGAACGGCAGCCAATTCTGTTTTCCCCATGAGTATTCGATGTCCGGAGCCACCCCGGGCGGGGCGAAGAAGTTGGCGCGCTCCCAGCCCATCCGACTGCCGAAGTTCGCCCCGGCCGCGGCCAGCAGGTGATGTACCGGTGAGCGCCGGAACGGTCGGGCACTGGCCAACTCCCGGTTCGGCCAGGGGATCTCATAGTGCAGGCCGAGGATCTCCCCGACCCTGTCGTGCAGCCATCGGGTGTTCCCGTTGAAGGACGCGAAACGCCGGATATCGACACTGGTGAGGTCGGAGGTCGGCGACCCGTTGACGATCCATTCGGCCAAGGCACGACCCGCCCCGCCGGCCGAGGCGATCCCCACCGAGTTGAACCCGGCAGCGACGAAGAAGTTCCGACACTCCGGGGCCTCGCCGAGGATGAACTGATTGTCCGGGGTGAAGCTCTCCGGTCCGTTGTAGAACTTCTTGATCCCGGTCTCCTCGAGAGCGGGGATCCGTAACATGGCGTTGTCCATGAGGATCTGGAAATGATCCCAATCCTCCTCCAGCAGCTGGAATTCGAAGGGGTAAGGCAACGCGTCGGGACTGACCCACGGCTTCGCTTCCGGCTCGAACCCGCCGATCACCAGACCGCCGACCTCCTCCTTGAAATACGTGTAGCCGTCCGGGTCGCGCAGAATCGGCATATCGGTGTGCACACCGGAAATGGTCTCGCTCACGACGTAGAAATGTTCGGCCGAATGCAGGGGCACGTTCACCCCGGCCAGTGCGCCCACCTGTTTGGCCCATTGGCCGGCGCAGTTCACGACGATCTCGGTCTCGATATCGCCGTGGTCGGTGCGGACGCCGGTGACCACACCGTCGCGCAGATCGACGCCGGTCACCCGGACATGCTCGAACACGCGCGCACCGCGCAGCCGAGCCCCCTTCGCCAGCGCGAGGGTCAGATCGGTCGGGTTGGCCTTACCGTCTCCGGGCAGCCAGATCGCCCCGGCCAGATCGTCCACCCGCATCACCGGATAGTGCGCCAAAGCCTCTTCGGGGGTGAGTATCTCGCATTCCATGTCGAATGCCGCCGCGTTCGCCGCGGTACGGCGCAGCTGGATCAACCGATCCTCGGTGCGCGCCACCGTGACACCACCACACCGTTTGTAGCCCGCCGACAGTCCGGTCTCGCGTTCCAGTTCGGCATACAACTGGGTCGAGTACTGCACCAACCGGGTTCCGCTCTCCGAGGCACGCAGCTGCCCGACCAGACCCGCGGCGTGCCAGGTGGTGCCGCACGACAACTGCCCCTGCTCCACCAGCACCACGTCGGTGTGACCGAGCTTGGTGAGGTGATAGGCCACGCTGGTGCCGATCACCCCGCCGCCGATGATCACCACCCGAGCCCGGTCCGGTAGCGGCTTGTTCGTCATCGTTGTCCCCTCATGGTCAATCGGTGGCCGCGACATCGTCGAGAAGTCGGTCGAAGTCGGGCCCGGCGAACTCCGCCACGGCCGCCTCATAACGCTGCATGGCCCATTCCCAGAAGTCGAATTCCAGCTCGCTGGAACCGTTCTGGATGCATCCCCACAATGTCCAGCCGTACTGGGAAACCGTGCCCTGCAAGCGGGCCCGGGCCAGCTTGTGCCGGAGGGACCGCCCGTAATACGCGGTGACGAGCTCTTCGAGCTGATCCAGCGAGAGCCGGCATTCGCGCCAGATATTGCCCAGTTCGAAACACGGGTCGTTGTTACCGGAGTACTCGTAGTCGATGATCCAGATCTGCTCTGGGCCCTCGACGAAGTTGGCGGCCAGCAGGTCGTTGTTGCACGGTACCGTCGCCGTGTCCGCGGCCCGGAGCACCCGGCGGATGTCGTCGAACCGGCCGGCGTGGTCCAGGTAGTCGGCAGGGATGCGGAATCCGTTGTCCGTCACCACCTTCAGATAGCCGGCCTGCAGCGCGAACATGTCGAAGTCATTGCAGAACCGCGGCCCGGCGTGCAGTTTCCTGCAGCTTTGCGCGACCTTCGCCACCAGACCCGGTCGTGCGAAATCCGCGTCGTGCAGGGCGTCACCCTCGAGATAGCCGATCAGCAGGACGCCCAGATCCGGGCGATAGTCCCACACCGGGGCCCCGACACCCGCCCGGTGCGCCGCGACGCTGTTGTGGAATTCCGCGTCCCGGTCGATGCCGAGGAGGTCACTGGAAGGACCCGAACAACGGGCGACGTACACCCCGTCCGCCGTGGTGATCTTGACGTTGCGATTGGTCAGCCCGCCCGGGAGGTCCTCGACGCGGCGGGAGCGACCGGACAGCAGCGGAAGCGCGTCGAGCAGCGCATCGAGCGCAGCATCACTGAGCCGGTACGCCATCGCTCGAACATAACGACTACCGCGACGGCGCGCGCCCCTAATCGAGTCCGAGCAGTTCCCGGCGCAACAGGTGCATGGCCACCGTGGTGGCGCGCTCGCGGACATCGCTGCGGTTACCGGGCAGCCGCAGCGTCCTGGTCAGCGGCTCACGGCCGGCCAGTGCGACGCTGAAACACACGGTGCCGACCGGCTTCTCGTCCGAACCGCCGCCCGGCCCCGCGATACCGGTGATACCGACAGCCGTGTCCGCGCCGAACCGGCTGAGTGCGCCCCGCGCCATGGCGATCGCCACCGGTTCGGATACCGCACCGTGGACGGCGATCAGCTCGGAATCCACCCCGAGCAGGTCCACCTTGGCCTCGTTGGAATACGACACCACACCCCCGGCCAGGTATGCCGAGGAGCCGGCGCGGTCGGCCAGCCGCGCGGCCAGCATGCCCGCCGTGCAGGATTCCGCGGTGGCGATGGTGCGCCCGGCCAGCAGCGCCGCGATCTGTTCGTCGATCAACACGCCGTCCTCGGAGAACAACTCGCGTGGGTAGCGCTCCCGCAGAAAGTCGATCAACGCCCGGTAGGCGGCGGCGTCCTGGGGCTCGTACCGGGTGACGATCTCCAACTCACCCCGGCGCAGACAGGTGGTGATCTCCAGCCCGGCGAACCCGGGGATGCGGGTTTCGGCTTCCCGCAAGGCTTCCGCCAGACCGGACTCGGCCAGCCCGAACATCCGGACGGTCGCCTGCCGGTACTCGGTGCGGCCCGCGATCGCGCGTTGCGCGGCGGCCGAGGCGATGGCCCGCGACCACATCGGCTGCAGTTCACGAGGCGGGCCGGGCAGCACGATGACGACGGGTTTGCCCTCGGCGCTGCCGTCGACCACCACACCGGGTGCGGTGCCCTCCGGCTCGAGGATCTCCGCACCCACGGGTACCAGCGCCTGTTTCCGGTTGGCCGCCAGGACCGCTTCGAAATCGACGCCGGCGGGCATCCGTGACATCAGTCCGCGCAGGATGTCGGCGATCCGCGCCTCCAGTTCGGTATCGAGTACCAACTCGCGCCCGCAGAACCGGGCCACCGTCGCGACCGTCAGATCGTCGGCGGTGGGCCCGAGACCGCCGCTCGTGATGATGAGGTCGACCCCCTCGGTGGCGAGGAAGCGAAGCTGGGCCTCGACATCGTCGGCGCGGTCACCGCAGATGGTGATATGCGCCAGCTCGACGCCGAGCTCGAGCAGCCGGTCGGCGATCCACGGGCCGTTGAGATCCTGGATCCGGCCGGTCAGCACCTCGGTGCCGGTGACGACGATTCCGGCACGCACCGTCACCGGGTCAACCAGCCCTGCACGGTGGCGAGGTCGCGCGAGTACTGCTCCATCACGTCGTCCTGATACCGAGAGCTGCCGCTGAGGTCATCTCCCGCCCAGATCACCCGCACCCTGGTCGCACCGCGCAGGTAGACGTCGGCCCGGTCCACGATGCGGCGTGACCAGCCCTGCTGTTCGGTGAGCTCGGCGAGTTGCTCTCGCGCACTGGTCTCTGACATCTGTCGTCCTCCTGATTTGTCCGGTCGCTTCGCTCGCCTGGGTCTGTACCCGGCATCTGGGATCAATCCTGCCCCACGCGCGCGATCACCCGACCGGCACCACCACGGGTGCGGTGTTGTACCCGGTGACCCGCACGAAGTTGCCCCGGTCACCACGGGCGATCACGGTGCCCCGCAGGTCGACGGTCTCACCGGGGAACACCGTGACGTAGTTGTCGGTGTACTCGATGGGCAAGATCTCGTCGCCGTCGGCGGTGTCGGTGATCTCGGCCCGTTCGAAGAAGGCGATCTGCTTGCCGGGGTTGTGCAGCCTGATCGCGATATCCCGATCGCCGGTGCGTGTGGCGCTGACCTCCAGCGGCGCCTTGGCCAGATAGTTCAGTGCGGTCATATCGGCCCAGCCGACCTGTTTGAGGTCGAAGGCGGTGTCGTTGACTGGGTCGCCGAGGTCATCGGGCTGCTGGGACTGCCAGTACACGTTCTGCGAGACGACCGCGCCGGCGGCGTCGAGCAGTTCGGCGCGGACGAAGAACACCCGGGAATCGCGCGCTTCCCGCGGCAGCGTCAGCACGGTATGGGCGCCCCCGGACCCGACGGCCACCCCGTCGACCGTGCGGTCGTCGCGGACCCGGCCGGCCAGATCGTAGATCCGCACGCGGGCCCGCAGATCGGACACGTCGTTCGGGGTCTGGTTGACCACTTTGACCTCGGCGGTGCTGTGATTGCCCAGCGCGTAGGAATCGAACACCAGCGACAGCGGGCGCAGACCCGCCTTCGCCCCGTAGTACGCGCCGCCGGGGCGCAGGTAGAAGTCGAAGATGTTGCCGAAGAACGACGGCCAGTGACTGTTGAGCATCCAGTAGATGGTCATCTTGTGGTTGGCCCAGCCGTTGGCCGCGAACGCCTCGAACTGCGCACGCGTCGATTCATAGTGGGCGAGTTGGGCTTTGCGGGTGAACTCCTCGACACCGGCGGACGGCCCGTAGCGACGGTTGATGGCCCGCTGGATGCTGCTCAGTTTCGCGTTGCCCGGGTTGGAGCCAGCGTGAAAGGACCACGTGTCGTTGATCGGCCACAGCTTGTCGGGCGGAATGAACTGCTTGATGCTCGCCAGCGGCGGGATGTGCTCGTTGTCGCCCTGTTCGGCATTGGAGCCGCGGGTGGCGCCGTATCGGCCGCTGAACCAGTAGCTCGGCGGCCGCCAGGTGTACGGGCCGGCCATATGGATACCGTCCCACTGCGGCCGGCCCTGCTCGTCGTCGTGCCCGAACGACGAGACCGTGTCCACCACCGCGTTCTGCCAGTGCAGATCCCGCAGTACCGCGTGGTACTGGCCGCGCAGCGGTTCCGGTGGTAGACCGTCGCTGCCGTTGGCCCAGATCGCGACGGAGGGGTGGGAGCGCAGCATCAGAATCTGGGACCGCAGGCTGTCCAGGGCCACGCTGCGGTCCTCGTCGTTCCACTGGGCCCATTTCTCCCACTGGTTGCAGCACATCCAGCCGACCATCAGTGGGATGCCCAGTTCGTCGGCCCGCTCGATCAGCCGCTCCCCCGGGATCTTCGCTTCCAGCCGCAGCAGATTCAGGCCCAGATCCTTGGCGTAGCCCAGGATCGCGTCCTCGCGGTCGGGGTCGTTGTCGAACAGCAGATCCGGCGTGTAGACCGCACCGCGCACCAGGAAGTCCCGGCCGTTCACGGTGAGATAGAAGCTGCCGCCGGAACCCAGTTCCGGGAACTGCTCGTCGGTGTCCCGATGCTGGACGATGGTGCGGATACCGAAGCGCTGGGTACTGGTGTCGATCACCCGGTTGTATTGGCGGAATTCCAGTTTCAGGTCGTACAGGCTGGGATCGCCCATGGTGTAGGGCCACCACAGATCGGGGTGCTCGACGGTCAGCTGGGTGAACCGCGCGGGACTGAAGGTGACTTCGCGTCGTTCACCCGGGGACAGCGTGACCGGCTGTTCGACCTCGATCTGAGGTTTGCCCGGCCGGCTGATGGTGGCCCGCACCACGCCGTTGATCCGCCGGTCCGAGGAGTTGTGCACGTTGGCGTACACCGTCAGTCGCGCGGAATCCGTTCTGGGCAGCGGTAGTTCGGTGTTGACGGTGGCGTAGCCGATCTCGGCCGCACCGGCGGTGCGCAGGTAGACGGGTTTGAAGATGCCGGCATTGCGGTCCGGGATGAACGAGTTGCCGGCCGCCGGGTTCTGGCCCGGCCCCTGGTAGCCGAGGTAACGCCAGTTGATCCAGTCCCACCAGCTGTCGGCCAGCTCGACACCGTCGACATCCTGCAGAGCGCGTTCCGGGATCACCTTGACCGCAAGCACGTTGGGCCCGGCGCGGATCCAGCGGGTGACATCGAGCTGATGGGCGGTGTACATGCCGACGATCTGGCTGCTGTCGGCGACCAGCTGCCCGTTGAGCCAGATCTCGGCCCGGTAGTTGATCCCGGGGAACTCCAGCTGATAGTTGCTGTGTCCGGCCGGTGCATCGAAGGTGGTGCGGTACCACCAGTCCTGTTTGTAGAGGTCCTGCGGAACCTTGTCGAGCAGGTTCGTCCCGTAGTACAGGTCCGGGTATGTGCCGTCTTTCTCCAGCACGTCGAGCACGGTGGCCGGCATGTGCTGCACCTGGTGCCACGCGCTGTCCTGGTAGCCGGGGGTGGAGATCGTCCGGCCGTCGGCGGGCAGGCCGGTCGCCGAGACCAGCTTCCAGCCCTGCGCGAGTTCGGTGGTGGTGGCCGCGGGCTCCGGCCGCGCGAAGGACGCGAAATCACCGGCGCCGAGCATCAGCACGATCAACAAGAGGGCGACGCTGAACAGGGCAGTACGACGCTTCGGTGCCCCGATGGTGCCGCTCCCTCCGGTGGCTGTGTGCTCAAAGTGGCTGCCGGCCCGCCGGCCGACACCACATTGTGCCTGCCCGCCGGGTCACCGGTCGGCCCGGGGAGCGGGACCGGCGGGCTGGAGCGAAGCGACCGGGGAATTTACATCACGCGGTCAGAAGACGTTGTCCTTGTGGTTGACGTCGGTGACCAGTCCGCCGTCGACGACGAACTCCGAACCGGTGGCGAACGACGACTCGTCGCTGATCAGGAAGACCACGAACGCGGCCACCTCCTCGGACTGCCCGGGCCGGCCCAGCGGCGCGGTGACCATGTCCTCGGGGAAATGCTCGGTCATCGGGGTGCGGATGAAACCGGGATGCAGCGAGTTGACCCGGATCTTGTGCCTGCCCAGTTCCAGGGCCGCCGACTTGGCCAGACCGCGCACCGCCCACTTTGACGCCACGTACGGGTGCACCATCGGGGCACCCCGCAGGCCCTCGACCGAGGACACGTTGATGATGGAGCCGCTGCCGGCGGCTTTCATCGATGCGACGCTGGCCTGCATGCCCAGGAAGGTCCCCGTCAGGTTGACGTCGATGACCTTCTGCCATTGGGCCATGTCGAACTTGCCGATCTTGCCCAGCGCGACGATGCCCGCGTTGTTGACCAATCCGGTGAGCCCACCGAAGGCCTCGTTGGCCGTGGCAACGGCGGCATCCCACTGGTCGGCCTGGGTGACGTCGAGGTGTACATAGCGGGCCGCGTCACCGAGTTCGTCGGCCAGCGCCTGCCCCGGCTCATCGAGGATGTCGCCGATGACGACCTTGCCGCCTTCGGCCACCAGCGCTCTGGCATGAGCCGCACCCATGCCCTGTGCACCGCCGCTGATCAGTACAACTTTGCCGTCCACGCGTCCCATGACGCGTGAGGCTACCCCATCAGGAACGCAAAACTAGAACCTGTTCCAATTCCCGTCCGGACCGCTCATACTGCGATAGACCAAACACCTGGAGGAGAATCGTATGGCCATTCGCGTGGCGCTCGTCGGCACCGGAAATTGCGGCCGGTTGGCCCTGATCCAGCTCATCGAGGATCCCCGGTTCGAGCTGGTCGCGGTCGGCGTCTCCACCGATGAGAAGGTCGGCACCGACGCCGGCGCACTGGCCGGACTCGACATCGTCACCGGTGTCACCGCGACGAAGGGCATCGACGCCGCCCTGGCCGCCCAACCGGACGCCCTGGTGTACTGCGCGATGGGCGACACCCGCCCGGTGGAGGCCACCCGTGACGTGATGGCAGCACTGTCGGCGGGCATCAACGTGGTGGGCTCCGCACCCGGTGGCCTGCAGTACCCATGGGGCGCCATGCCACAGAAGGCCATCGACCGCGTGGAAGAGGCGGCACGCAGCGGCAATTCGAGTGTCTACATCACCGGGGTGGATCCCGGCTTCGCGACCGACCTCGTACCGTTCGCCATCGCCAGCACCTGCCAGCGCATCGAACAGATCAAGACCATGGAGATCGCCGACTACGCCACCTACGACGGCGCGGAGGTGATGTCGATCGTGATGGGCTTCGGCAACCCGATGGACCAGCCCGGCATGTTGTTCTATCCCGGGATCCTCAGCGCCGCCTGGGGTACGGCGATCAAGATGCTGGCCGCCGGCCTTGGCGTCGAGGTGGACGAGATCACCGAGAGCTACGAGCTGGAACCGGCCCCGGAAGACATCGAGGTCGCCACCGGGGTGATCGCCAAGGGCACGGTGGCCGCCATGCGCTTCGAGATCAACGGCATGGTCGACGGCAAACCGGTGATCGTCGTCGAGCACATCACCCGGGTGCGCGAGGACCTGCGCCCCGACTGGGCCCAGCCGGCCCAGCCGGGCGGCTCCTACCGGGTCGAGATCACCGGCGAACCGTCCTACGTCGTCGACATCTGCCCGACCAGCAGTCGCGGCGACCACAACTACGCGGCGATCCTCGCCGCCGCCGGCCGGATCGTCAACGCCATCCCCGACGTGGTGGCCGCGGCGCCGGGCATCCGGACCACCCTCGACCTGCCGCTGGGGACCGGCAAGGGACTGGTGGCGCGCTAGGTCCGCACACATCGCCACAATGGAGTGGTGCCCGACCCGATCGAGGAAATCCGCAGCGCGCCCACCGGTCCGTCGGTGGGTGCGTTCTTCGATCTGGACGGCACCCTGGTCCGCGGATTCACCGCGACCGTGCACGCCGGGCACCGGTTCCGGCACGGCCAGGCCAGATTCGGTGAGCTGACCGGCATCATCGAGGCCTCGGTGCGCTACAAGCTGGGCCGGATGGAATTCGAGCGCCTGCTGCAGCGCGCCGGGGGCTATCTGGCCGGCGACGTCCTGACCGAACTCGACGACCTCGGCGAGGACCTGTTCCGGCGCCGGACCATCGGACGGTTGTTCCCGGTGATGCGCGAGGTGGTGGCAGCGCACCAGGAGTGCGGCCACACCGTCGTGATGAGTTCCTCGGCCATGACGCTGCACGCCGAGCCGGTGGCCCGTCACCTCGGGATCACCCACGTGCTGTGCAACCACTTCGAGACCGACGGCGACGGCAGGCTGACCGGACAGATCGTGAAGCCGATCATCTGGGGCAGGAACAAGGCCCGTGCGGTCCTGCAGTTCAGCGCCGCCCACGGTATCGATCTGCCGCAGAGCTTCGGCTACTCCGACGGCACCGAGGACCTGCCGGTACTGGAAGCTGTCGGACACCCTCGCGCGGTCAACCCGCGCCCGGGCCTGGCGGCGGCGGCCGCGCAACGGGCGTGGCCGGTGTTGCGCGTCAGTTCCGGCGAGGGTCGGCGCTGGACCGCGCGGATGCGGCGCGACGCGCATCGATGATGGCCCGCACCGTGCGCCGGCAGCGGCCGCAGTCGGCTCCGGCGCCACAGACCGATGCCACCTCATTGGTGGTGCACGCCCCGGCATCCACCGCATCAGCCACCGCATGGCTGGTGATCCCGTTGCACAGACAGACGAACATCAGTGCCGGGCGCCCGGGTCGGTGGGGAGGTCGATCGCCATCATGTGGCAGAACCTGCCGATGAACACCGGCGGGTAGGCACCGACGCCGGCCTCGGTCAACCAATCGGCCGCGTCATCGGAGTCGTGCAACCAGCGCCGCGCGCTGGACTCGTCGTCGACCTGCTGCAGGATCAGCATCTCGTGCGGGTCGTCGAAGGCCTTGAAGCTCCAGAATCTGCGCACCCCGGTCGCCCGGAACGCCGCAGCCGACTCGCGGACCCGTACGCTCAGCGCCGACACATCGTCGACCGGCGTCACCATCGACACGATGATCGGCGGTGCACCGGAGCGCAGATCGCCGTCCAGGTCGATGCGATCGAAGAGTTCGCCGGCGAAGACCGCGGGCAGATCGGTCACCCCGACCGCGTCGAACCAGTCGAAGAACGTCCGGGACCGAATCAGGTCGCGCAACGGTTCATGGGCGTGCAGGACCAGGATGACCAGAACGCGCTCGGGATCGGTGGTCGAGGTGTACACCAGAACGTGGTGGGCGCCGAGGTCGGCCAACGCGTCCACGCGGCGCTGCAACAGCGGCCACACCTGTGCCGGATCCGGTACCGAATAGTCCGAGACCAGGACGAGCGAACCCCTGAGCCAATCCGTCATGGCCGGCAGTCACCCCCAGTTCCCGACAGAACACGCACTGTTAATATGACTTTCAGAAAACGGTAATGCGATTCTCGGTCACTGTCGAGGCACGGAGCTACGCCAACGGTTGCCGGGGTCTTGCCCTGGGCACCCCGGCGTCGCCTAAACTAGAACACGTTTCAGTCGTCCGTTTCGCGATCGTCCCCAAGGAGAAGGCATGCATACCGCCCTCTGTGACCAACTCGGCATCGATCTGCCGATCTTTGCCTTCACCCATTGCCGCGATGTCGTCGTCGCCGTGAGCAAGGCCGGCGGCTTCGGCGTGCTCGGCGCCGTCGGCTTCACCCCCGAACAGCTCGAGATCGAGCTCAACTGGATCGACGAGCACATCGGCGACCACCCCTATGGTGTGGACATCGTCATCCCGAACAAGTACGAGGGCATGGACTCGAACATGTCCGCCGACGAGCTCAAGACCACCCTCAATTCACTCGTCCCGCAGGATCATCTGGACTTCGCCAAGAAGATCCTGGCCGATCACGGAGTGCCGGTCGATCACAGCGACGACGATGCGCTGCAGCTGCTGGGCTGGACCGAGGCGACCGCGACCCCGCAGGTCGAGGTGGCGCTGCGGCACCCCAAGATGACGCTGATCGCCAACGCGCTGGGCACCCCGCCCAAGGACATGATCGAACACATCCACGCCGAGGGCCGTAAGGTCGCCGCGCTGTGCGGATCCCCGTCGCAGGCCCGCAAGCACGCCGACGCCGGGGTGGACATCATCATCGCCCAGGGCGGCGAGGCCGGCGGGCACAGCGGTGAAGTGGGCTCGATCGTGCTGTGGCCACAGGTGGTCAAGGAGGTCGCCCCGGTACCGGTGCTGGCCGCCGGCGGTATCGGCAGCGGCCAGCAGATCGCCGCGGCGCTGGCGCTCGGCGCCCAGGGCGCGTGGACCGGTTCGCAGTGGGTGATGGTCGAAGAGTCCGAAAACACCCCGGTTCAGCACGCCGCGTACGCCAAGGCCAGCAGCCGCGACACCGTGCGCAGCCGGTCGTTCACCGGCAAGCCGGCCCGCATGCTGCGCAACGACTGGACCGAGGCCTGGGAGAACCCGGACAACCCGAAACCGCTGGGCATGCCGCTGCAGTACATGGTGTCCGGTATGGCCGTGGCCGCCACCCACAAGTACCCCAATGAGACCGTCGATGTGGCGTTCAACCCGATCGGCCAGGTCGTCGGTCAGTTCACCAAGGTGGAGAAGACCTCCGCCGTGATCGAACGCTGGGTGCAGGAATACCTCGAGGCCACCAGCACGCTGAATCAGATCAACGAGGTGGCCTCGGTCTAGCCCCGCCGAACCAACTCCCCGGGTCGCTGCGCCCCCGCCCGCCGAAACCCGCGAATCCCGCCGGCCTCCGTTCTCCCGGACCGGCGGGATTCGTGCATTTCGGGGACGGGTCGCGCACCGTTTTCCACGCCACGGTCGCGATTCCCGTGCAGCCACGACCCTCGTGCAGAAATCGGCGGACGCCGACTCTTGCCCGACGCCGTTCTATGTATGATGCTCTACATAATCGAACGTCCGAAAGGACTCCGGCGCTATGGCCAGCCCACGTGACCGCATGATCGTCTCCGCAGCGCTGCTGATCCGCGAACGTGGCGCGCATGCCACCGCCATCTCCGACGTGCTCGAACACAGCGGCGCGCCCCGCGGCTCGGCGTATCACCACTTCCCCGGCGGACGTACCCAACTGCTCTGCGAGGCCGTCGACTTCGCGGCCGAGCACATTGCGCGCCGGATATCGTCAGCCACCACTGCTCTCGAGGCACTCGACCTCATCGTCGAGGACTTCCGGAACCAGCTGACAGACAGCGGGTTCCGAGCCGGCTGCCCGGTGGTGGCCGTGGCCGTGGAAGCGGACAGCACCGATGTCATCGCCCGCGCCGGCGCCGCGTTCACCAGGTGGATCGCACTCATCGATGAGCTTCTGCAAGCTGACGGCGCGTCGCCGGACCATGCCGCCGAGCTCGCCATGCTGGTCACCACCTCGATCGAGGGCGCGGTACTGGTGGCCCGCACGACCGGCAACAGCACCGCGCTCGACCTCGTCCACCGGCAGTTACGCGCCCTCGTAACCGCCGCATCCGGCGAACGAAAGGCCTGATATGACCGACACAGCCGAGTGGCACCCCAGCGCCTGCATTCTCTGTGAGTGCAACTGCGGCATCGTGGTGCAGCTGGACGGCCGTACCCTGTCCAAGATCCGGGGCGACAAATCCCATCCCGCTTCGCAGGGGTACACGTGCAACAAGGCCCTGCGGCTGGACCACTATCAGAACAACCGGGCCCGGCTGACCACACCGATGCGCCGCCGGCCCGACGGCAGCTACGAGGAGATCGACTGGGACACGGCGATATCCGAGATCGCCGAAGGGTTCGCCCGAATCCGCGACACCGTGGGCGGGGACAAGATCTTCTACTACGGCGGCGGCGGACAGGGTAACCACCTGGGCGGCGCCTACAGCGGGGCGTTCCTCAAGGCGCTCGGCGCGCGGTATCGGTCGAATGCGCTGGCCCAGGAGAAGACCGGCGAGTTCTGGGTGGACAGCCAGCTCTACGGCGGGCACACCAGAGGCGAATTCGAGCACGCCGAAGTGTCGGTGTTCGTCGGGAAGAACCCGTGGATGTCACAGAGCTTCCCGCGGGCCCGCACCGTCCTGCAGGACATCGCCAAGGATCCGGACCGCGCGATGATCGTCATCGACCCCGTGATCACCGATACCGCCAAGCTCGCCGACTTCCACCTTCGCGTGCGCCCGGGTACCGACGCGTGGTGTCTGGCCGCGCTGGCCGCCGTCCTGGTGCAGGAAAACCTGTGCGACGAAACCTTTCTGGCCGAACACGTCACCGGCACCGAACCGGTGCGCCAGGCACTGGGCGCCGTCGACGTGGACGATTTCGCGACGCGCTGTGGCGTCGACGCGGACCTGCTGCGGGCCGCGGCGCGCCGGGTCGCAGCCGCGTCGAGCGTGTCGGTGTTCGAGGATCTCGGTATCCAGCAGGCACCCAACAGCACCCTGTGCTCCTACCTCAACAAGATGCTGTGGATCCTGACCGGCAACTTCGGCAAACGCGGTGGGCAGCACCTGCATTCGACGTTCGCGCCGCTGTTCGGTAGCGGCGGCGTCGGGCGCACCCCCGTCACCGGCGCCCCGATCATCGCCGGGCTGGTGCCCTCGAATGTGGTGGCCCAGGAGATCCTGACCGATCACCCCGACCGGTTCCGGGCCATGATCGTCGAGAGCAGCAACCCGGCGCATTCGGTCGCCGACTCGGCCGCGGTACGCGACGCGCTGTCCGCGCTGGAGCTGCTCGTCGTCGTCGATGTCGCGATGACCGAGACCGCCCGGCTGGCCCACTACGTGCTGCCTGCCGCCAGCCAATTCGAGAAGGCCGAGGCGACGTTCTTCAATCTGGAGTTCCCGCACAACACCTTTCACCTTCGCCATCCTCTGCTGCAACCGGCGCCCGGCACGCTGCCCGAACCGGAGATCTGGGCCCGGCTGGTGCGCGCTCTGGGCGTCGTCGACGACGCCGAGCTGCAGCCGTTGCGCCGGGCGGCCACCGAGGGACTGGATGCGTACACGCAGGCGTTCTTCACCGCCGTCGGGGCGAATCCGGCCTTGGGCCGGGTGCTGCCCTACGTCCTCTACGACACGCTCGGGCCCACCCTGCCCGACGGTCTCGCCGGCGCTGCCGCGCTGTGGGGGCTGGCGCAGAAAGCGGCGCTCACCTATCCCGAGGCGGTGCGCCGGGCCGGCCATGCCGACGGCAACGCGCTGTTCACCGCGATCCTGGCCAGCCCGTCCGGGCTGACCTTCACCGAGCACGAGTATGCCGACGACTGGGACCTGATCAGCCACGCCGACCACAGGATCGCGCTGACCATCCCCGAACTGCTCGAGGATCTGAAAGCGCTGGCGTCGGGCCCATCGCCACTGACCAGCGCCGAGTTCCCCATCGTCCTGTCGGCCGGCGAGCGCCGCGCGTTCACCGCCAACGACATCTTCCGCGACCCGGGCTGGCGCAAGCGCGATGCCGACGGAGCCTTGCGCCTCAGCGTGCAGGACGCCGATGTGCTCGGACTCGCCGACGGCGACCGGGCCAGGATCACCACCTCGGCCGGCAGTGCGGAGGCCTCGGTGGAGGTCAGTGCCGCGATGCTGCCCGGGCATGCAGCGCTGCCCAACGGGTTCGGTCTGGATTTCGTCGCGGCCGACGGCTCAGCGGTGGTGCCGGGCGTGGCACCCAACGCGCTGACCTCGGCGGACTGGCGCGACGCCTACGCGGGGACACCGTGGCACAAACATGTGCCGGCCCGCATCGAGGCCGTAGTAGCCGTCAGGGCGTGACAGGAGCCGGCGCGGCGGCCGGGTCGCCCGGGGTGAGCGGCGTGTTCGGGCCGGGCACCGGCGCCGGGTTCGGAGTGTCCATACCGCGCTGCGCGAGCCCCAGCACCAGCGCTTCCTTACCGCTGATCTCGCGGTTCTGCACCGCGTTCCACAGATCCCGCAGGTAGCTCACGCGCGGTGATTCGGCGCCGGCCATCACGCTCGGGTCCATCGTCGAACCCGGCGGAAGGGCATCGGGGCTGGCCAGGTGCGGCACCCCATCGCCGGACGCGCCCGACGCGACCGGCGCATCCGCGACGGGCACCGGCGGCTGCGGCGGTGCGTCCGTGGGATCGGCCGCGGCCGGCGCGGCCAGCAACAGTGCCGCCACGCCACCGACGAGCGCGGTCAGTATTTTCGTCTCGACGTCGATCGCCACCGATGCCCCCTTCCCCACTGCCGGACCGGACTGGTCTATGGGTAGTTCTCCCCGGGTACCGAAATTGTTACACCTGTGCCCCCTGTGACTTTGGGGATTCGGCTGGGAAATGCCGTTGTGTCAGGAGGTGCCACCTTGTCCGACTCCGAGACACCGGGGCGTCGCGTGGTGTCCAATGCGGGTAGGGGGACCCATTATCTACCGTCGCCATGGGAGTGCATCGATGCCGAGCCCGAATCTGCCGCCTGGGTTTGATTTCACCGATCCCGATATCTACGCCGACCGGCTACCGGTCGATGAGTTCGCCGAGATGCGCCGGGTGGCGCCGATCTGGTGGAACGAGCAGCCCGACGGTGTCGGCGGGTTCGGCGACGGCGGCTACTGGGTGGTGACCAAACACAAGGACGTCAAAGAGGTCTCGCGGCGCAGCGATGTCTTCTCCAGTCTGGAGAAGACGGCCCTGCCCCGGTACAAGGACGGCACCGTGCAGGCCCAGATCGACACCGGCAAGTTCGTCCTGCTGAACATGGATGCCCCGCATCACACCCATCTGCGCAAGATCGTGTCGCGTGCGTTCACGCCGCGCGCGGTGGAGCAACTGCGCGCCGACCTGGCCGAGCGGGCCCGCCAGATCGTGGCCGCGGCCGCCGCCGAGGGCAAGGGCGACTTCGTCGAGCAAGTGTCCTGTGAGCTGCCGCTGCAGGCCATTGCCGGTCTGATGGGCGTGCCGCAGGAGGACCGGATGAAGTTGTTCCACTGGTCCAACCAGATGGTGGGCGATATGGATCCGGAGTTCGCGAACAACGACGCGATCAGCGCGTCGGTCGAGCTCATCACCTACGGCATGCAGATGGCCGCTGAGCGGTCGGCGAAGCCGGGCGAGGACCTGGTCACCAAACTCGTCCAGGCCGATGTCGACGGGCACAAGCTCTCCGATGACGAGTTCGGGTTCTTCGTCATCCTGCTCGCGGTCGCCGGGAACGAGACGACGCGCAATTCGATCACCCAGGGCATGATGGCGTTCACCGATTTCCCGGACCAGTGGGAGCTGTTCAAGCGGGACCGGCCGGGTACCGCGGCCGACGAGATCGTCCGCTGGGCAACGCCTGTCACCTCGTTCCAGCGCACCGCACTCGTCGACACCGAGTTGGCCGGCGTGCCGATCAAGAAGGGCCAGCGGGTGGTGATGTTCTACCGCTCGGCCAATTTCGACGAGGAGGTTTTCGAGGAACCGCTGCGGTTCAATATCCTGCGCGACCCGAATCCCCACGTCGGCTTCGGCGGGACCGGCGCCCACTTCTGCATCGGGGCCAACTTGGCCCGGATGACGATCGATCTGATGTTCAACGCCATCGCCGACGCGATGCCCGACCTCACCTCGCTGGCGAAGCCGGAACGGTTACGTTCGGGCTGGCTCAACGGCATCAAACACTGGCAGGTCGACTACTCGGGGGCAGCCAAGCAGGCGGTGCCCACCTGAGCCTCAGCGTTCGAATTCCGCCGGGTCCGTCGTGGAGATGAGCTCATCGATGAGGTCCACCACCACCTCCGGCGCCTCCACCTGCGCGAAATGCCCGACATTGGGCAGGATTTCGAGCCGGCAATCGGGCCTGGCCTGCAACGCCGAGTAGGCGTGATCGACGGGGATGATGTCGTCCTTCTCGCCCCAGATGGCCAGGACGGGCAGCCCCTCGCGCAGGTTCAACCGATTCAAGGCACTGACGGACTGGCCGCGGTAGTCGACGACCGATCGCAGGGTGCGGATGAACGCCTCCCGGGTGCCGCGGTCGGCGAACGACGAATACGCGTTCCAGATCTCGGCGCCGCGCGGCGAGCGCAGTCCCATCGAACTGAACCACGACCTGGCCGCATTCCCCGCGCGCAGCACCGGGGCGGGCGCGATCACCGGCATCACGAACTCGGCCCCCGGCGCCGCCAGCAACCGCAGGATCCAGCCCACATCCGGGCCCAGTCCCCCACTGCTGATCAGCACCAGCCGGCGACAGTACTCGGGATGCTGGTAGAGAAACTGCATCGCGACACCGCCGCCCAGGGAATGTCCGACCACCGTCGCCGAAGCCACCCCGAGTTCGTCGAGCAGATCCCGCAACCCCACCGCGAACGCGCCGAGTGAATAGTCGGTGCGCGGCTTGGACGACTGACCGTGACCGATCAGATCGGGTGCGATCACCCGGTACTTCTTGGCCAGTTGGGGCAGCACCGCGCGCCAGGTGTGGGCACTGCCCGCCATCCCGTGGATCAGCAGCAGGACTTCCTCGCCCTCACCCACGTCCAGCACGGCCTGACGCATGCCATGGATCTCGACGAACTTCGGTTCGATCACTCCAGCTCCCGCCTGTTCCTCCCAAGCCTACTGATCGGTAACTTGATCTGACAGCCCCGGTCCGGCGTGGCGGCCGATGAGGGTGGGCGCGACGTCGGGATAGTCGATGATCGAGCGCCAATAATCCTCTCCGAGTTCGATATCCGAGCGCAGCACGATCGAGAGCCCGGCCGCCATCGCGATGCCGAGCAGCCCGAGCCACAGGCCGGCCAGGGCGATGACGACCCACAGCACCGACGTGAGCGTCGGCCACGGCGACACCACGGCCAGCGCGGGCGCGAAGAAGAAACCAGTACCGATGTACCAGGATGACCCGGCGCGATCGCATCGCAGGACGAACCTCAGCCAGCGTGGGACGGTCCTTCTCGGTCATACCCTCAGCGTGACCACCGCAGGTAAGTGCGGCAATTACCGCACAGGTAATGGTGCAGCGCGGTTGGTTGGCCGACACTGACAGTCGTGACCACCGCCCACGCGCAGAATCCGCCGTTCGGGACACTGATGCGGACCTGGCGGCAGCGCCGCCGACTCAGCCAGCTCGACCTCGCCCTGGAGGCCGACGTTTCGGCCCGGCACGTGAGCTTCATCGAGACGGGCCGGTCGGCCCCGAGCAGGTCTATGGTGCTCAAACTCGCCGCGGCACTCGACGTGCCCGCGCGTGAGCAGAACCAGCTGCTGCTGGCGGCCGGGCTGGCGCCGGTCTACACCGAACGCACCCTCGACGATCCCGGGATGTCAGCGGTGCGTTCCGGTGTCGAACGAGTTCTGGCCGCCTACAACCCGTTTCCCTGCCTCGCGGTGGATCGCGGCTGGAATGTGCTGCAGGTCAACGCCGGAACCGCACTGCTGCTCGAGGGCGTGGCGGCGCACCTGATGGAACACCCCAATGCGCTCCGGATCTCGCTGCACCCCGACGGCCTGGCACCGCGTATCCGCAACCTGGCCCAGTGGCGCCACCACGTCATCGGCCGGTTGCGGCGCGAGGCGGCGGTCAGCGGATCGGCGGAGTCGGCGACCCTGCTGGCGGAGATCGAGTCGTATCCGGGCGGGGATTCCGGCGCACCCGATCTCGGCGGGGTGGTCGTCCCACTGGAACTCGACGGTGACGACGGTGCGGTGCTGAGATTCCTGAGCACGGTGACCACCTTCGGCACCGCGCTCGATCTGACCGCCGCCGAGCTCAGCATCGAGGCATTCCTGCCCGCCGACGAGTCCACGGCAGAAGCCCTGCGCTGACGACGCGTTCATCGTGCGCCGCACATCGGCGTCCTGGATACCGAATGACTGGTCTTACCATTTGACCTCTGACCGCTTACCTGTGATGCTCGGGCCATGGCATTGCAGCCCATCAACCGCCGGTCGGTCTCCGAGGACGTGTTCGACCAGATCATCGCCGACGTCCTCAGCGGTGAGATGCAGCCAGGTGACGCGCTGCCCAGTGAACGTCGCCTGGCCGAAGTGCTCGGCGTGTCCCGGCCGGCCGTGCGCGAAGCGCTCAAACAGCTGACCGCCGCGGGCCTGGTCGACATCCGCCAGGGCGACGCCACCACGGTGCGCGACTTCCGCAAGCATGCCGGTCTGGACCTGCTCCCCCGACTGCTGCTACGCGGCGGGGAACTCGATCCGGCGGTCGTGCGGTCCATCCTGGAGACCCGCCTGCACAACGGTCCGAAAGTGGCCGAACTGGCCGCCTCCCGGCACCGGCCCGAACTGCGGGGGCTGCTCGATGACGCCATCGCGGCCCTGACCGTCGAATCCGATCCCGTCGAACAACAGCGCCACGCGCTGAACTTCTGGGACCACCTCGTCGACGGAGCCGACTCGATCGCGCTGCGGTTGATGTACAACACCCTGCGCGCCAGCTATGAGCCCGCGCTGCCGGCACTGGCCACCTTGATGGCCGCCGAGGTCGGCCGACCCGATGCCTATCGTGCCGTCGCGTCCGCCGTCACCGCAGGCGATACCGAAGCGGCAGCGCGGGCCGCTCACGAACTCCTCGAGCCCGCCACCACCGCACTGCTCGACGCGCTGGCAGCCCTGGAGGCAGCGGGGGCTCAGTCATGACCACCACCCCGACCCGGCGCGGGCCCACCCTCACCGGCGCCGCACGCGAGTTCGTCCGACACCCCTCCCCGTGGGTCCTCTGCGCGACCCTGCTGGCCGCGCTGACAATACGAATTCTGTACGGCCACTGGGGAATCGGCGATGCCGTCGTTCCATTGGCGATGCTGGCGCTGTTCCCGCTGCTGGAGTGGGCGATCCATGTGGTCATCCTGCACTGGCGGCCGCGTCGCCTCGCCGGTATCACCGTCGATCCCTTGCTGGCGCGCAAGCACCGCGAGCACCACGTCGAACCACGGGACATCCCACTGGTTTTCATCCCGTGGCAATCGCTGCTGTGGGTGCTTCCGCTGGTGGTGTTCCTCGCCGTCGTGGTCATCCCCGCCACCGGCGCCGGCCTCGGCCGCGGCCTGACCTTCCTGGCCTGGATGTCGCTTCTGGGCCTGGGCTACGAGTGGTGCCACTACCTCGTCCACACCGACTACAAGCCGAAAACCGCTCTGTACCGAGCCATCTGGCGCAACCACCGGCTACACCACTTCAAGAACGAGCACTACTGGTTCACCGTCACCACCAGCGGCACCGCCGACCGGCTGTTGGGCACCTACCCCGACCCGGCCACCGTCGCCACCTCACCGACGGCCAAGAACCTGCACGGTGTGGCGGATCAGGCCTGAATGATGATCGGGTCGCCGATGCTGACGTTGTTGTAGTACCAGGCCGCGTTGTCCGGACTCAGGTTGATGCAGCCATGGCTGACATTGGAATTGCCCTGGGAGCCCACCGACCAGGGCGCGGAGTGCACATACACGCCACCCCAGGTGACCCGCACGGCGTAGTTGACGGTGAGTTTGTAGCCCTCGGGATCGCTCAGCGGAATGCCGATGGTGCGTGAGTCCATGATGACGGGGTTCTGCTTTTCCAGCGCCGTGAACGTACCGACGGGCGTGGGGTGCTTGGGCTTACCCATCGAGGCCGGCATCTCCCGGACCACCTGACCGTCGATGCTGACGGTGAACGTGTGCGCACTGATGTCGGCGACACCGACCACCTGGGAGCCGGTCTCGAAGGTCGTCTTGAACCCGCCCACCGACATCGCGATGGTCGAATGGGCCGGCCAATAGTCACTGGGCGTGAAGCGCACCGTCGAATCATCCAGCCAGGCAAAGGATCCCGCGGGCACCTTGGCCGGCGCGAGCGAAGGGTCGGCCGCAGTGTCCACCGAGAACCTGATGCCGCGTTCGACCGCGTCGCGGTCGGACATGGGCCCGTCGAAGCTCAGGGTCACCGGATAGGCCACCCCGACGACTTCGCCAGCTTTGGGCGACACGGACACCAGGTGGGTGGATGTACCGGCCACCGCCGCACCGGACACGCCGGCCGAGGTCGTCGCCATCAAGGCGATCCCGGCGATGACGAGCACATACCGAAATACTCTGCGCAAGCTCCCAATCCTCCCTGGCGAACCAGAACGGCGATAGTGGACTACATCGTAGTTCGTTTCCGGCGGGACGAATGTTAGCCAGGTGCGCGGCGCGCGGGTCAGCCCTGCGGCGCGAGGATCACCGGGGCCGGGGCTTCGTTGTCCCCGCCGATCCGAAGCCGGTCACGGATCCGCTCCAGCAGCGGCTTCTTGGTGGGCGGGGCGATCACCTGCGGCGGCGCCGCGGGAATGATCGCCTGCGGCGGCACTGCGGCGGCAACCGCGGCATCCGGGGTCAGCTGTGACGGTGCGGCCTCCATCGGGGCGGCGGTGTTCACATCAGCAGGCGGCGCCGTGTCCGCGATATCGGCGGGAGCGGCCGCGGGCACGTCGGCGCTCACGTCGACCGGCGCCTGCGGTTCCGGCGCCGGGGGCGGTGCCTGCGGGGCCGGGGCCACCACGGCCATCGGTGCGGCCTCGGGCACCACCGCTTCGGGCAGCGCCGCAGACGCCGCCACCGGCCGCGGTGCTGCCACCGTCTGTTCGGGTGAGAGCGCGACCGCGAGCGCGACCGACGCCGACACCACGAAGGTGAGCACACCGGCTGCCAGCACACCGGTCAGCGCACCGGCCGGCGATACCCGGCGGGCGGGTGCGGCGTGCCGGCGGGCGCCCGCCGGCAGCAGGGCCAGTTCGTCGAACGGTTGGGACAGGCTGTATGACGAGGCCAGCGCGGCACCGCGAGCCAGCGCGAGTTGCGCCTCGGCGGGCGCGAAAACCGGGACCGACAGCGCCTCCTCCAGGCGCGGCAGCACCGACTCGAAACCACCGGAGGATCCCACCAGCACCAGAGCTTCGGGCTGCCAGTCGGCGCGCGTGAAGACGGTGCTCAACCAGCGGATGAGGGACTCGTCACTGTCGATCCCGTGATTGATCGCGGTCTGCACAGCGCCGTCGCCGGTGTGCACGATCAGCGCGATGACGGTGTCGGGCTCGACGACGCACACCGCGGTGGTCCGGTAGCCGATCACCTCGGCCGTGCCGCGGGCCAGCGCCTCGGTGGCTTCGGGCAGGCGGATCGGCACCACATTGCCGAATCCGCTCTCACTCAACGAGTCCATCAGCATGGACGCGTCGGCCCCGGCCTCATCGCTCCAGGTCACACCGATGGACTTGAGCCGGTGACCGCGCGCCGCCGAGATCGCCTCGACGGCCGCCGTCACCCGTTCGGTGGCTTCCCGCACGTCCGTCGTGCCGTCGACACTCAGCGAGAACGCGTCCCGGGCAGCACCGTCCTCGAGTGCGTCATCACCACCCACGACCACCAGACCCAGCGACGTAGGTGTCATCGACAAGCCGAGCACCGCGTCCACATGTACCCCTTCGGACCGAGACGGCCACAGAGCAAGGCGACCGCGCCGAGGCGATGCTGTCATCGTCTCGTTATCGGGCTGAGACTACCTCCGCGGCCCGCCTTCGGCCCAGCCCAAACCCGATCGCTTCCGAGTGCGCGTTTGCCCGCAGCCACCTCTGCTGTTATCAGCACCCGGTCGGTCCTTTGCTCGGCGAATGCCGCCAGGCGACACACGTGGCCGAACGGCGGTGCCGGCGACACCGCGCGTGGCAGGGTGACGACATGACGGGACAGCGAGAATTGCAGGCGCCGGGCACCCGAACCATCTTCGGGCACCCGATCGGGCTGACGAATCTGTTCGGCGTCGAGTTGTGGGAGCGGTTCTCGTTCTACGGGATGCTCACCATCCTCGGCTACTACCTCTACTACACAGCCGCAGAAGGCGGCTTGGGCCTGTCAAAGGCCACCGCCACCGGCATGGTCGGCGCGTACGGCGGGCTGGTCTATCTGTCGACGGTGCTCGGCGGCTGGATCGCCGACCGCCTGCTGGGGATGGAACGCACCGTCTTCTACGGCGGGGTCGTCGTGATGCTGGGTCACATCGCACTGGCGGTGCTGCCGGGGCTGAGCGGTGTCGGCGCGGGCCTGGTTCTGGTCGCGCTGGGTTCCGGGGCGTTGAAAGCGAATGCGTCATCACTGCTGGGCACGCTCTACGAGAAGGGCGATGCCCGCGCCGACGGCGGGTTCACGCTGTTCTACCTCGGCATCAACCTCGGTGCGTTCGCCGGCCCGCTGATCACCGGACTGCTGCAGACCAGGATCGGCTTCCACTACGGCTTCGGCGCCGCCGCCATCGGGATGGCGCTGGGTCTGACGCAGTACGTGGTGTTCCGCCGCAATCTCGACGGACACGGCCGGCATGTCCCGAACCCATTGCCCCGCAAAGCCATCGGAAAGACCGCCGGGGTCTTCGTGGCCGTCATCGTCGTCGTCGCCGCGGCGGTCGCGCTGAAACTGGTGACGCTTGCCAACCTGTCTCAGGTCACCACCGGTGTGATCGTCGTGGCCTCGGGCGCCTATTTCGCCATCATGCTCACCAGCGCCAAGGTGACCGGACCGGAAAAGGTGCGGGTGCGGTCGTTCATCCCGCTCTTCATCGCCAACGCGGTGTTCTGGTCGCTGTTCCAGCAGATCTTCACAGTGCTCGCGGTGTACTCCGACGAGCGGATGAACTGGTCGATCTTCGGGTGGACGGCACCGTCGAACTGGATCGGCTCGATCGAACCCGTATGGATCATCCTGCTGTCGCCGGTGTTCGCGGTGCTGTGGACCAAACTGGGCAACCGTGCGCCGACCACGCCACGCAAGTTCAGCTACGGCGTCATCGGCATGGGTGTCGCGTTCCTGTGTTTCGTCCCGCTGGCCGGTGTCAAGGCGGTACCCGCCCTGCTGATCGCCGTGATCCTGGGGGTGTTCGCGGTGTCCGAGCTGCTGCTGTCCCCGATCGGGTTGTCGGTCACCACCAAGCTGGCCCCGGATGCGTTCCGCGCACAGATGATGGCGCTGTACTTCTTCTCCGTGGGACTGGGCACCTCGATGTCGGGAGTGCTGGCCAAGTACTACGACCCGTCTCGCGAAGTGGCCTACTTCGGGATCCTCGGCATCGTGGCGATCGTCGTCGGAGTCGTCGTGTTCGCCGTGTCGCCGTGGATCAGCCGGCAGATGGACGGCGTGCACTGAGGCGTGTTCCTCGTCGCTTCGCTCGCCCCGCAACCAATCCCCCGTCGCTTCGCTCGCCCAGGATAGTTACGGCTACTCCACCCGATCTCTGCGAATCTGTGACCTTGCACGGCGCGGTTTCGGCGCGCGCTGCGGGAGAATCGAGTCACGGATCCCGTCCGGCCCAAGGAGGTGCCGATGAGCATATCCCTGCTTCACGACCCGACCGTCGACGTGCACGCGCACGGCTTGACCACGGTGTGCCGTCGCGGGATCGGACACTCCACGGCCTGCTGTTCATGCGGCTGGACCGGTACCCGACGCCGAATGAAAGCGGTTGCCGCACAGGATGCGTGGACGCACTGCCTGCAGCGGGGCTGCGACGTGTCAGTGCCGTTGGTCTTCGGCGGCTGACTGATCGAACAGGATATCCCGCAGCAGCGCCGGCTCGACATTGCCGCCGGACAGGATGATGACCGTGGGTCCCGGCGGTAAGGGGTGCCGACGGTAGGCGGCGAGTGCGACCGCGCCGCTCGGCTCACTGACCAGCTGCGCCTCGAACGTCAACTCCCGGACCGCCGAACGGATTTCGTCCTCGGTCACGGTGAGCACCCCAGACAGCACCTGTTGCAGATGCGCGAAGGTCAGCGCCGAAGGTTCCGACCGCAATCCGTCGGCGATGGTGCGGTTCCGATCGGCCACCGGCATCGACACGCGGTGCCCGGCCTGCAGGCCGGCCGCGGTGTCCGCGGCGAGTTCGGGCTCGACACCGAAGATCTGCGCGCGCGGGCACAGCGCTTTGACCGCCGTACCGATCCCCGAGGCGAGACCACCCCCGCTGACCGGGACGAGCACATTGGCGACATCGGGCAGATCCTCGGCGATCTCCAGACCGATGGTGCCCTGCCCGGCGATGACATCGGGGTGGTCGAACGGCGGGACGAGCGTCGCCCCGGTGCGCTCGACGAGTTCGGCGGCCACCGTCTCCCGTTGTCCCGCACCGCACAACACCACCTCGGCGCCGTACGCACGGGTCTTGCGAACCTTGATATCCGGCGTCTCCTGAGGCATCACGATCTGCGCGGTGATCCCGAAAGTCGCTGCAGCATAGGCCACGGCCTGTGCATGGTTGCCGCTCGAATAGGCCACCACGCCGCGCGACCGGACCGACTCGTCGATACGACCGACGGCGTTGAGGGCACCCCGCACCTTGAAGGCACCGATCACCTGCAGACTCTCCGGCTTGATCCACAACGGACGGTCGGGGTCACCCCACTGTGCGGGGACCAGCGGTGTGCGCACGATGCCGCCGTATAACCGCCGTGCCGCGGCGCGGATGTCCTCGAGTGTCACAAGGGTGGGGGGAGTCATCGGCGACCACGCTTCCATGGCGTCCTCACCTCAGGCAAGGTGAGCGGGTGAGTTCACCGACCGACCGGCCGTTCTCGTTTCCGATCGTGCCCCGCTATGCGGAGGTCGACCAGCAGGGCGTGGTGTTCAACGGCCACTATCTGACCTGGTTCGACGAGGCGTGCACGGCGTTCCTGGACCGGCTACCGGTGCACTACGAGGAACTGATGGCCGCAGGCTTCGATTTCAAAGTGGTGCACAGCGAGATCGACTACCTGGCATCGGTGCGCTGGCGCGACTCGGTGCGGATCGCCGTGGAGTGCGAGCAGATCGGCACCACCAGTTTCACCCTCGCATTCACCGTGTTACGCCACGGGACCGGCGAGGCCGAACATGCCGCGGTGCGCGGCCGCAACACCTACGTCGTGGTGTCGACCGACGACTGGACCAAGCGCCCCATCCCCGACGGGTTCCGTGCATCCCTGGCCTCTTGTGCGCGGGCGGCCACGCGCTCACAGTGAGAAGATGACCGAACAGTGGATCCAGGGGCACGTCCTGCAGCGGATCATGTTCCGCGACGGTCTGGTGCTCAACCTGGATCATTACAACGAACTCGTCATCTCCGCGCCGATGGAGCTGACGGTGCCCCCGATCGCGGGGGAAACGCGTGAAGTGTTCCCGATCGACCCGATGGCGGTGCGGCGGGAACAGAAGCCGCTCTTCGACTTCGCCGGCACCACCTGTACGCACGCCGAATGGGACGACGACGGCAGCCTGCACCTGCGGTTCTCCGGTGGGCAGGGTATCGATGTCCGCAGCGACGACCAGCACACCTCATGGGAGTTGTACGGCAAGTACCACGGCTATGCCGCATGCCTGCCGCACGGGCGCGTTCGGGTGGTCCGCCACGACCTCCCCGAATCGGAGACTGCTACACCCGGAGCGGGATGAGGTGTTGTCCCCCATCCCGCGTCCGGCTCAGTTGAAACCCACCCCGAAGATCGGGATCCACAACCCGAACAGCCAGATCCCCCATTGATGGAACCCGTTGTCCCATACCGGGTTCGCCTGGTAGCCCCAGTAGTTCACAGTCTGCGGGAGCGGGCCGCCGTTCCACTGGAACGCGGGCGGCGGGCCCCAGCCCCAGGGCGGCGGGCCCTGGCGGTCGTCCCACCAGTCGTGGCGGTTGTTGGCCCACCACACGCCCTTGTCCCAGTGATTGTCGAACCCCGGTCCGTTGCACCATGGACGGCAGTCGTTGCCGTGCCCATTCCCGTGCCCATTTCCGTGTCCGTTGCCATTTCCGTTCCCGGGTTGCGCCGACGCCACCGCACCCCCGAGGGTGGCGCCTCCCAATCCCAGGCTGCTGACGATCATGGCGCTCGCCACGATCTTTGCTACCTTCACCGTGCTCTCCCCACCGTGTTGCGTGCACCGTTCCAGGAAGGCGGCACACCGGCGACAGGCAGATCGAAGGCGGAGCAGGTCACTGCCGATCGGCCGCCATTCCTACCAAGGGTATCGGCGGTCGCCGCGGCGGTGTTACCCGCTCAGAAGTATCCACTGCCATCCGGCCGCGACGTCATGACGTCGCCAGGTAGCGGTTGCGCTCCCAATCGGTGACCTGGCTCGCGTACGCCAGCCACTCGCTGTGGGCGATGACAGCGAAATCGGCGACCGAATCCGCCCCGAGGATCTCGGTGATGGTGTCATCGCGGGTCGCCAGCGCGACCGCCACGGCAAGCGAATCGGGCAGTGGGGTGCCCGAGCCGTAGAGGTTGCCGGATCCGGCCGCGGTGGGCGGCCGACCCGCCTCGATCCCGGCCACGACGGCCGCCAGCGCGGCGGCCACCAACCAGTACGGATTGGCATCCGCGGACCCGGTCCGCAGCTCGATGCGGGTCGCCGCTGGGTCGGCTTCGATCAGCGAACGCACTGCGGCGCTGCGGTTGTCGCGACTCCAGGTGACCGTCGCCGGGGCGAATGAGTCGGGAACGAAACGGCGATACGCGTTCACCGAGTGCGCGCCGAACAAGGTGATCGACGGGAGGTGTTCCAGCAGGCCGGCGATCGCGTGCAGGGCGAGGTCGTTCTCCGCCCCGTTCACCGCGGCGAAGGCGGGCTCGCCGTCCCGCCACAACGAGATGTGCAGATGCGCAGAGCTTCCAGAGTGCTCGGCGAACGGTTTGGCCATGAAGCTGGCCAGTTTGCCGTGCTTACGGGCCACCTCCTTGGCCGCGTATTTGAGCCGGGCGCTGTCATCGGCGGCCTCCAGCGCGTCGGTGTAGACCAGATTGGTCTCCACCTGGCCTGGCCCGTACTCGGTCTGGATACCCTCCAAACGGGTGAAGGCACCGAGGACGTCGTAGAGGTCGGCCAGCACCGGATCCAGCGCGTTGGCATTCTCCAGCGAATAGGCGTGGATATCGTCCTGGTAGGTGGAACCGTCCGCACTGAGCAGGTAGAACTCGAGTTCCACGCCCACCTTGGCGGTGTAGCCCAGCCCGGACAGCCGGTCGAGCACCCGGCGCAGGACGGCACGGGGATCCAGCAGCGACGGCGACCGGTCGTGGCTGACGATATCGGAGATCACGTGCCCCACCCCGGGCCGCCACGGCACCGGGCGGAAAGTGGCGAGGTCAGGCACCGCGAACACATCCGGATAACCGCCGTCCCAATTGGTCAGCCGCAGACCGTCGATGACGGTGCCGTCGGCGTTCCAGCCCAGCGAAGCCTCGCAGAACGCGAACCCGCTGCCCTGGGCACGGTGCAGGAACTGCGCCGCCGGGATCCGTTTGCCCTGGGCGTGCCCGAACGGGTCGCTCCAGGCCACCTCGATCTCACGCAGCGACCCGTCGGCGAGCCGCCGCAACAGTTCTCGCTCGGCGGGGGCCTCGACGGTGCGGGTCACGACGGCACGACCTCGACCGGGTCGCCGACCCGACGGCCCACCACCGCGCCGACGAGGAACGACACCGCCAGCAGGCCGACGATGCCCCAGCCCAGCGCATTCGAGGTGGCCAGCCCCTCCAGATTCGTCAGGATCAACACCAGCGTGCCCACCAGTCCGACCAGGCCGATCGCGGGCGCGATGCGCACCCGCCACTGGGAGTAGCCGCGGCGGTCCCGGGCGAAGAACACCAGGACCGCCACGCTGGTGGCGATCAGCAGCACCACGAAACCGACCGTGGTCGCCGCCGCGAACCATGTGTAGAACTGCGTGATCGGATCGAGCTGGAACAACACTGCTGCCGCGATGCTGATCGCGACGACACCGGAGATCCACAGCGACGCCTTGTGCGGTGACCCGTGCGCGGCGTGCGCGACGCCGAGCGACTGCGGCAGCACGCGATGCTGCGAGAGCGCGAACACGTAGCGCGACGCCACATTGTGGAACGCCAGGATGCAGGCGAACAGGCTGGTGAAATAGAGCACGGTGATGATGTCATTGCCGGCGGTGCGGATGTAGGTCTGCGCGATATCGGACAGGAACGTGCCACCGGAGTCCGTCGCCTTGGCGACAGCCTGGCTGTCACCCCACGCCGAGATCAGTGCCCAGCTGGTGACGGCGTAGAAGGCGCCGATGAGGATGAGCGCAGCGTAGGTGGCGCGGGGAATGGTGCGTTCCGGGTCCTTCGCCTCATCGCGGAAGATCGCGGTGGCCTCGAAGCCGATGTAGCTGAGCATGGCGAACAACAGCCCGATCCCGAGCGATCCGGAGAACACCGTCGACGGCGTGAACACGCCGCCGGAAAGCCCGTGGTCGCCGCCGCCACGCACGACGATGACCAGGTCGAGGATGAGGATGATGGCGATCTCGGCCGTCAGCAACACACCCAGCACCCGGCTGGACAGCTCGATGTTGCGGTACCCGAGGTAGGTCGTCACCGCGAACGCGACCGCCGCGATGACCCACCACGGGATCTCGGGTCCGCCGAACAGCGTGACGACGCCGCCCCCGGCCGGCCCGAGCAGACCGTATACCCCGGCCTCCAGGGCGACATAGCTGACCAAGGCCAGGAAGCCGAAGCCGATGCCGATCGAGAAGCCAAGGGATTGGCGGATATAGGAGAAGAAGGCACCGGCCTCCTCGACGAACGGGGTCAGTGCGGTGAAGCCGACCGCGAACAGCAGCAGGATGACCGTCGACACGATGAAGGTCGCCGGGAACCCGGCTCCGTTGCCGTTGGCGATCCCCAGCGGAAAGACGCCGCCGACGACGCCGAGCGGGGCTGCCGCGGCGACCACCATGAACACGATGGAAGCCACGCCCAGATTGCCGCGCAGCTTGCGGGCCGACGGCGCCGGTCCGGTGAGATCGTCGGGTACCGCGGTGATTTCGGACATGCGTGACCGTGCTTTCGTGAGGTCTTCGATATTCGTTGAGCGGACCGTAGGCGGGGTCTTTCGCCGCGACCACGGCTGTGGTCAGCGTGCGTCAAAGGCCGTAACAATCGGACACAATCACGTGCCCGGGTGGCACATTGCGAACGGCGGCGGCATCAGTAGTGTTGCCGGACATGTCGACGAGTTCGGTGCGGTCGTTGGCCACCAAGGGTCTGCGACCGCTGCGGGTGGGTGCCACCCCGGTGCCGCACGCCGAGATCCTGGAGAATGTCCGTTCCGAACTCGCCGGCCACGGGATCGACCTCCAGGTCGCCGTGTTCGATTCCTTCGACGAGCCCAACGACTGGTTGGCGGCAGGACGGTTGCACGCCAACTACTTTCAGTACCTGCCGTTCCTCGAGGAGTTCAACCAGCGCACCGGCAGCGCGCTGGTGCCGGTGGTCCCGGTACATATCGAGCCGTTCGGCCTGTACTCCTCGCGATTCGACGCTGTCGCGGAGGTGGCCGAGTACGCCGAGGTGGCGCTGCCGTCCGATCCCGTCAACGCCGACCGGTCCCTGCGGATGCTGGACGGCCTGGGTCTGATCGAGTGCGCGGCCCGCCCGGGTGCGCTGGCCTCGGTCGCCGATGTGCGCGCCAACCCGCTGGGCCTGGTGTTCAAGGAACTGACCAGCTGGACGCTGCCCTCTGCGCGCGACGATTTCGATGTGGTGTTCCTGTTCGGGAACCAGGCGATGGAATCGAATGTCGACACCACCACCGCCCTGCACTGTGACCGCGCCAACCCGGCCTACGCCGAGTACCTGGTTGCGGCGGCCGATGGGGCGCGGCACCCCGATATCCAGGTGCTCGCGGCGGCCCTGAACAGCGCCTCCACCCGGGACTTCATCACGACGGCCTATGCCGGCCAGGTGATCGCCGCGTTCTGAGTTGGGAACATGGCGAGCCAAACCCTGGCGCGATCGCCACGCCGGCGGACACATTGGCACGATGTACCAAGCTGCCTCCCCGTCGCCTGAGGGTGTGGGCACGGTGCGGGTGGTGCTGACCTTTGAGGTGCCCGCCGGTTTCGTCGAACTTCCGATGCGCACGGCGCAGCTGGCCGACGAGTACGGCCGGATCATCGCGCGATCGGTACCAGGTGTGCGGGTGCGGCCCGCCGAGATCAGCACCGCCCGGTCCAGTCCACCCGTCGTGGTCACACCCCCGGCCGGTCTGGTCATCGGCCGCAATGACGCCTGGGTGGGCGGCGTCCGGCTACGGCTGACCCGTAGGGAGTTCGAGCTGCTGCGGCATCTGGCCGAGCGGCACGGACAGCCCGTTTCCCGCGGCGAGCTCATGGCGCAGGTATGGCGGGATCCGCAGGTGTCGGCCCGCACGGTGGACACCCATGTCCGCCGGCTGCGCACCAAACTCGGCGGCTACGCCCGGGCGCTGCGGACCGTCCGCGGATCCGGATACCGGTGGGAGCCGGCCGACCTGCCGGATCTCACGCATCACAACGTGACGGTCACCGGCCCGACGGCATTGCACACCGAAACCGTGGGACTGCCCGCCACCGCGCATCCGCGGCCGCTGGCCACGTAGGTCGCGCCGGGCCGATACGGCGCGAAGAAGACCTGGGCCGCGGCGGGGCCCTCGCTGGACACACACAGCGGCGCCGCGCCGGCACCCTTGAGCTCCAGGCACGCCACCTGCAACATTGCGTTGCTCTGGCGACAGGCCGCGACGGTGACCGTGGTGGTCACCATGGGGGTGCCCGACACCTGGGTCACCACCGGCTGCGCGAGCGTATAGGCGCAACCCGGTTGAGCCGGCGCAGCGGTTGCAGTGCCGACACCGCACACCCCCGCGCCGACCAGGAGCGGCAGAACACACGCAGCGCGACGTCTCACAGCTGGATCGTATGTCACTGCCAGGCATCGCGATCGACAATGAACAGCACCAGCGTGACGGCGAGAATCCCGGCGGCCACCCAGATGGCGTGCACCTCCCAGGCCCGGCTGAGCACCGCACCCAGGACCGCACCCGCGGCGAATGCGCCGATCAGCGCCGCATAAATGCCCCAGGCCTTCAGGGCGCCGGGCTTGTGGTCGACCAGTCCGTCATAGCCGGCCTCGACGAACCGCATCAGGTTTCCGGTGGTGGCCACCGGGAGGTAGGCCAGGTCGCCGATATTGCGGAACAACCCGATCTGCACGGCGGCCAGGAAGGAGATCGGCACGGTGACATAGCTGTGCGGCACCGACGACGGCACGAAGCCGATGATCACCAGCGCCAGCACCTGGACGCCCATCGTCCAGCGCAGCGGATGCGGAAGGTGACGTTCGGCGCGGCCGGACTTGATATGCGCCGCCACCGACACCCCGGCGATGAACGCCACGATCGGCCACACGTGGGCCATCGCCTCGGCGACGTGCCGTTGCGAGATGTCGAGTGCAAAGAAGATCACATTGCCGGTCTGCACGTTGGCGAACACGTGCCCGCGGACCGAGTAGGTGTGCGCGTCCATGAAGCCGTTCGTCACGGTGAGCAGCAGCGCGAACCACAGGGTGCGGGTACGTGCGGTGTCATCGATCCCCGGGTCGCTGCGCTCCTGCCCGCCGGGTGACATGGCGGTAAAACTACCCGCCGGCCGCGCCCAGCGCGTCGAGCATCCCCGCGGCCGAACGCGGCCAGGTGAACTGTTCGGCGCGGCGCCGCGCGCTGTGCCGGCGCAGCAGTTCCGGGCGGCTGATGACGGTGGCCACCGCGTCGGCGAGGGCATGCGGATCGTTGTCCGCGGTGGCACCGCTTTCGTCGGTGAGGATCTCGGCCAGTGCCGACGTCCGCGACACCACCGCCGGGGTCCCACACGCCAACGCCTCCAGCGCGGCGAGCCCGAAGGTCTCGTGCGGGCCTGGCGCCAGTGCGACGTCGGCGGACGCCAAGATGCCCGCCACCGTGTCCCGGCAACCGATGTACCCGGTGAAGTCGACCGGCAATCCCGCCGCCTGGCGTTGCAGCCGGGCTCGCAGCGGACCCTCGCCCACCACCACCAGCCTCGCGTCCAGTCCTGAATCACACAGTGCCGCAAGCGTATCGATGCTGCGGTGGGCATGCTTCTCCACCGACAGCCTGCCGCAGTGCACCAACAGGGTCTGCTGCGGCGCCGCCCACTGGCTGCGCACCTGCTCACTGCGCCGGCGCGGATGGAACTGCTCGAGGTCGACGCCGAGCGGGACGGTGACGACATTGCGGGCGCCGATCCGGTCGAACTCCGCGCGGGCGAATCCGGTGGTGCACACCACGGCGTCGTAGTTCGACGCGGTGCGACGGTTGGCGAAGTCGGCCACCCCACGGGCCGCACCGCTCGGAAGAACTTGCCCGACAAGGCGATCGAGCCGTTCGTGGGAGATCATCACTGTCGCGACGCCGTGCCGCCTACCCCACGGTCCGAGCGAGCGCAGGGTGAGCCGATCGGACACCTCCAGCGCATCCGGGGCCAGTTCCTCCAACAGTGCGGTCACCGGACCGGGCAGCACCGCGCGGTAGCCGCCGGTAAAGGGAATGAGCGCCGCCGGTAGGGAGAGCCGCACCACTCCCGACGCCAGCACCTGCCGGTCGCGGCGCGAACCCGGGACCACGAGGAAGACCTCGTGGCCGGCCGCGCAGTATTCGGCGCCGAGCCTGTCCACCGCGGTGCGCAGGCCCCCCGACCGGGGACCGTAGAAGTTCGCGACCTGGACAACCCGCATGTCACCATCAGATCGGCAGCCCGTGTGCGGACGAACACGCCCACTCGACGCGTCCCTTAACGGAGTGTGAACGCACCAGTTCAGGTGAGGTACTTCGAGAACCAGTCCTGTACCCGCTGCCAGGCGTCGGCGGCGGCCACCGCGTTGTAGCGCTCACCGGTGTCGTTGAAGAACGCGTGGTTCGCATCGGGTTCGGTGACCAGTTCGTGGACCATACCGGCCTTCTCCAGCGCCGCCCTGGCGATGGGTTCGGTCGCGTTCACCCGATCATCGAGGGCCCCGTAGAAGCCAAGTACCGCAGCTCCTTTGGAGCCGTCGAAATCAGCACCCTCGGGGGCCGGGCCGTAAAACGGCACGGCCGCCGCCAGGCGCGGCTCACCGGCGGCCAGCAACTGCCAGACCAGCCCGCCACCCATGCAGAATCCCACCGCGGCCAGTTTGCGCTCCGGTATGCGCCGGGCCAGTTCGTCGACGCCCGATTTGAGGTTGGCCACCAGGTCAGCGGCCGGGATCTTACCCAGGGCGGCGGTGGCCGCCGCCGGATCGGCGAAGCTGCCGGTACCGCCCTGCGGCGAGAGCAGATCGATCGCCAGCGCCGAGTACCCACTGCCCGCGAACCGGCCCGCCACCGATCGTGTCCAATCGTTGAGGCCCTTGTTCTCGTGCACGATCAGAACACCGCCCTTGGGTTCTGGTGCCTCGCTCCACGCCGCTTCGAGTTCGCCCTGCGGACCCGCCCAATTGACCGGCGCGGTGGGCAGGGTGTGCTCGGAGCCCGGCGGTGGGGCGATGGCGGCCGAAGTACCGGTGGCCGGCGTGCCCGCCGTGGTCGCCGGAGTGACCGCTTTCTTGTCGCTGCACGCGGCGATGAGCGCGCTCGCCGCGCCCGCACCGATGCCGAGCAGCGCCAGCCTGCGCAGTGCCTCGCGCCTCGACATGAGCCCGTCGACGTGGTCGGTGGCGATCTCTTCGGCGATGTATCGCTGCATCGGAGTCACCTCCGCGAGTATGCCCGCAGTTCCTTAAAGGCCACGAGCGATGGCACCGACGCGCGATACTCAGTCGATGACGCCTCGCTCGTTGCGCGGCCGGGTGGCGGTCGTCGCGGGCGCAACCCGGGGTGCCGGCCGCGGTATCGCCGCCGGGCTCGGCGAGGCCGGTGCCACCGTCATCTGCACCGGACGCAGCAGTGTGACCGGCAATGAAAGCTCCGATTACCGCCGACCCGAGACCATCGAACAGACCGCCGCACTGGTGACCAAGCTGGGCGGGACGGGACTGGCCATCCAGGTCGACCACCTCGATGCCACGCAGGTACGGGGCCTGGCTCGGCGGCTCGATGCGGAATTCGGCGCCATCGACATTCTGGTCAATGACATCTGGGGCGCCGAGGTGCTCAAGGGCCCGCCCTCGACATGGGGCAGACCGCTGTGGGAGCACGACCTCGATGACGGCTTGCGCATCCTGCGCCTGGGAATCGACACCCACCTGATCACCTCACACTGCCTGATGCCGCTGCTGGTCGCCCGACCCGGTGGGCTCGTCGTCGAAATCACCGACGGCACAGTGGAATACAATGCCGAGAACTACCGACTGTCGGTGTTCTACGACTTGGCCAAAGTCGCGGTGAACCGGCTCGCCTACAGCCAGGGCCACGAGTTGCGGGAATTCGGCGCCACCGCGGTGGCGGTCACCCCGGGATGGTTGCGTTCCGAGATGATGCTGGATGCCTACGGCGTGTCCGAGGCCGATTGGCTGCACGCCCTCGACATCGAACGCAGCGACGGATACCCGGCCGCACCGCCCGGCTTCGCGCAGTCCGAATCCCCCCGTTTCGTGGGCCGCGGCGTCGCCGCGATCGCTGCCGACCCGGCCCGGCAGCGGTGGAATCAGCAGTCGGTCACCTCGGCTGCCCTGGCCGCCGAATACGGTTTCACCGATATCGACGGCCGCCGGCCCGACGCCTGGGCGGTGTCCTGACCCGCGGCGATGTCCGGTCTGCGCGTTGACCGGCGGTTAGGGTGAGCCCGTGCCCGCCGACGCCTCATTCGCGGCCGGACCCGGGTTCGGCGCCCTGTTCCGGATGCGGCCGTCCCCGCCCCGTTGGCCGATGGGTGTGCGGGCCGCTGTCAGCGCCGCCGTCCCCATCCTGATCGGTTGGGCCACCGGCGATCTCGGCGCCGGCCTGATCGCCACCCTCGGCGCGTTCACCTGCCGCTTCGGTGGCGACCGGCCGTATCTCAACCGCGGCACACAGCTGGCCGTCATCGCGGTGACGCTCGCGGCCGCGGTGACGCTGGGCGCATGGGTGGCCCCGATCCCCTGGTTGGCGGTCACCGTCGTATCGGTCATCGCGGCGACGGCGGTGTGGTTGTGCGCAGCCCTGTCCGTCGGCCCTCCCGGTGCCTACATCTTCGTGATCGTCTGCGCCGCGGGAGTGGGGGTCTCGGCATCGCAGCTTCCGCCGTGGCAGATCGGATTGCTGGTGCTCGCCGGCGGCGCGCTCGCCTGGACCACGCAGATGGCCGGGGCGTTCCTCGATTTCCGCGGACCGGAGAAGGCCGCGGTGGCTGCGGCAGGAGATGCAGTGGCGGCCTGTGCCGAGCATCCCGAGGACCCCGCTGTGCGGGACCGCGCGGCAAGCGCCTTGTATCGGGCGTGGAACGTGCTGGTCAGCTACCAGCCGCTGGCGGCGCGCCCCGGTGGCACGCTGGACCGGCTGCGCGACGCCAATCATGCTCTGCACGTACTCTTCTCCACCACGCTGCGTGCCGCCGACGCGGCGCGGCCGGTACCACCGGAATGCGCGGCCACCGTACGGGCCGTGGCACGCCTGGACCTGGACCCTGCCGGTATCGCGGTCCGCGACCGTGACCGCCGCGCCCTGCGTCCGCCCCGCATTCCGGAGTTGCTGCGCCAGGCCCTCGCCCCCGGCGCGCACACCCGGCGGGTGATGTTGCGCGTGGCGGTGGCCGCTCCCCTGGCCGGCGCCACGGCGGCGATCACCGGTGTCGGGCACGTCTACTGGGCGGTTGCGGCGGCGGTGCTCGTCCTGCACACCGGTATCGACCGCACCGCGACCTTGCGACGCGGCACCGAACGGCTGGTCGGCACGTGGATCGGGTTGGTGCTGGCCGCCGCGGTCCTGGTGGTCCACCCGCAAGGTCCGTGGCTGGCCTTGGTGGTCGCCGCGCTGCAGTTCGTCATCGAGATCCTGGTGACCCGCAACTACACGCTGGCCAGTGTGTTCATCACCGCCGCCGCACTGACCGCCTCCACCGCGGCGCACCGCGTCGATGTCGGCCCGATCATCGTCGACCGCGGCTTGGACACCCTGATCGGCTGCGCGGTCGGGATCGCGGTGTACCTGTTCACCGCGCCGCGCCAGGAGGCGGGCCGCCTCGGCGCCGCGGTGGCCGACACCCTGGTTGAAGTGGCGGCCGTGGCCCGGTACCTGTGCGCCGACACCCCGGCCACCCTGGCCGCGCGCGCGGCCCGACGGGACCTGCAACGGGCCGTCCTCGACCTGGGTGCCGCATATGGCGCCGCACTCGGCGGGACCGCCGGCCAGACCGCGCTGGCACAGCAGCTCACCGCGACGGTCAGCGCCGCGGAGAGCCTGGGCTATCTCATGGTGACCAGCTGCTGGGCCGCCGAGGACGGCGCCACCACCCTGTTGGCCGAGGTCGACGGCGACAAGTATGTCGCCGCGCTGGGAGAACTCGCCCGAAAAGCGCGGACCGGAGCACCCATCGCGGAGGAACTGGCGCTGCTGACGCCGACGGTCAGCGCGGGTCCCGGCCACCCGGATGCCCCGCTCACCGAGTAGACAGGTTCTCAAATCTGTTCACGATTTTCGTTGACACCCGTCCGGTCGCGCTGTTGTGATGACGGGGTGAGCGTGAACGTGACCCACAACACTTTCGACACCATCATTCGCGGCGGCCGCTGGTTCGACGGAACCGGTGCCCCTTCGGCGGTGCGCAATATCGGCATCCGCGCCGGCCACGTCGTGGCCGTCAGCGCAGATGACCTCGACGCCACCGGGTGCGCCGAGGTCATCGACGCGGACGGCAAATGGGTGCTGCCCGGCATGCTCGATATCCATACCCACTACGACGTCGAGATCCTGGGCGGTCCCGCGCTCACCGAATCACTGCGCCACGGCGTGACGACGGTGATGCTGGGCTCCTGCTCGCTGTCGACCATCCACGTCGACGGGCAGGAGGCCGGTGACCTGTTCGGCCGGGTGGAGGCCATCCCCCGCGAACACGTCATCACCGCGGTCGACGGCAACAAAACCTGGGACAGCGCGGAGGGGTATGTCGAAGCGCTGGAGAAGCTGCCACTGGGCCCCAATGTGGCCGCGTTCCTCGGGCATTCCGATATGCGCACCGCGGTCATGGGTCTGGACCGGGCCACCCGCCACTCCGAGCGCCCGTCGCGGCGCGAGCAGGACCGGATGGAGCGGATGCTGGCCGAGGCGCTGAATGCCGGATTCGTCGGAATGTCTTCGCAACAACTTCTTTTCGACAAGATCGACGGCGAGGTGTGCCGGTCCCGCACGTTGCCGTCCACCTACGCCAAACCGCGCGAACTACGCCGACTCAAGTCGCTGCTACGACGCAGCGGACGCGTGTTGCAGTCGGGCCCCGATATCGCCAACCCGGTCAATCTGGCGTCGCAGCTGGCCCAGTCGCTGGGCCTGTTCCGCAACCCGCTCAAGACCAGCCTGCTCTCGGCCGCCGACGTGAAGTCCAATCCCTACGCCGTGAAGATCCTGGGCCCGCTCGCCCGGGCGGTGAACGCACTCGGCGGTAACTTCCGCTGGCAGCACCTGCCGGTCCCGTTCGAGGTGTACGCCGACGGAATCGACCTGGTGGTCTTCGAGGAGTTCGGCACCGGCGCCGCCGCCTTGCACCTACGCGATGAGGTGGAACGCAATGAGTTACTGCGTGACCCCGAGTACCGCAGGCAGTTCCGGAAGGACTACGAGAACAAGTTCGGCGTGCGGGTGTGGCAGCGTGACTTCTACGACGCCGATATCGTCGCCTGCCCGGATACGTCGGTGATCGGCAGATCCTTCGGACAGGTGGCCACCAACCGCGGGGTGCACCCCGTCGATGCGTTCCTCGACCTGGTACTCGAACACGGCCGGGCGCTGCGCTGGCGCACGACCATCTCCAACCATCGCCCCGATGTGCTCAAGAAGCTCGCCCGCGAGCCGGGGATCCAGATGGGCTTCTCCGATGCCGGAGCCCACCTGCGCAACATGGCCTTCTACAACATGGGTCTGCGACTGCTGCGGCATGTGTACGAGGCCGAGAAGGCCGGCCGGCCGTTCATGACGATCGAGGCAGCGGTGCACCGGCTCACCGGCGAGCTGGCCGATTGGTACCGCCTCGACGCCGGCCACCTGCGCGTCGGGGACCGCGCGGACGCCGTGATCATCGATCCGGCCCGGCTGGATGCCACGCTGGAGACCTATGCCGAGGAACCCGTCGAGCAGTACGGCGGGCTGTCCCGGATGGTGAACCGTAATGACGACACCGTATGCGCCGTGCTCGTCGGTGGCCGGTTGGTGTTCGCCGCCGGCGAGGCCACCGAGCTGGTCGGGCGGCGTCGCACCGGACGATTCCTGCGGGCCGCCCACCGTGCCCCCGCGCTGCCGGCCGAGAAGGGCGAATTGTCCAGTGTCAGCTGAGGATACCGTCCGCCAGATGTGGAAGGCGCTGTCCGAGCGGGACTGGGACACCGTCAAGTCACACCTGGCCGACGACTGCATCTACGCCGACATGCCGGTCGGCCCCGCCGCCGCGGCGCGCGGTCCCGAGGACATCGTCAAGCGGCTCAAGATCGGCCTTGAACCACTGGCCTCCTATGTCAACCACGACGGGCTGCTGGTCGCCGACGGCGCCACCGTGATGTACGAGCATTCCGAGACCTGGGAATGGCGCACCGGCGAGACCGCCGTTCTGCGGTTCGTCACCGTGCACCACGTCCAGAACGACCGGATCACCCTGTGGAAGGACTACTGGGACATGAGCGCGCTGGTGAACTTCGCGCCGTCGACGTGGTTGGACGACCTCGTCCGCGCCGATATGTCCTGGATCTACGACGCCACCGGCCAGATCTGACACTGCCGGGACTGAACCGGGCGGTATCCGGGTACGTGCATGCAGTATGACCTCTCGAATCCGCCACCTCGCGCTCATCGTCGCGTCAGCCGCGCTGCTGTTCGGTGTCACCGCTGCCCCGGCCCTGGCCGACGACCGCCTTCAGTTCACCGGGACCACGCTGTCGGGTAGTCCCTTCAACGGCGCCACCTTGCAGGGCCGCCCGGCCGTGCTCTGGTTCTGGACACCGTGGTGCCCGTTCTGCAATCAGGAAGCACCCAACGTCAGCCACGTCGCCGCGGCCAATCCCGGGGTGACGTTCGTCGGCGTGGCCGCCCGCTCCGATGTGGCCGCCATGCAGGGCTTCGTGTCCAAGTACAACCTCAACTTCACCAACCTCAACGATGCCGACGGATCCCTGTGGGCCCGGTTCAATGTGCCGTGGCAGCCCGCCTACCTGTTCGTGAAGCCCGATGGCACCTCGTCATTCGTCAACAACCCGACCTCGGCGATGTCCGAACAGGAACTCTCCGACCGGGTCGCCGCACTCAAGTCCTGATCGTATGAACCCAGACCTCGTCGGCCTGGCGTTCAGTGCCGGGCTGGTGGCCGCCCTGAATCCGTGCGGGTTCGCCATGCTGCCGGCGTACCTGGCGCTGGTGGTGCAGCGGGACGGGGGCCCCGGCCGGGCTGTCGGGAGGGCGCTGGGGGCCACGGCGGCGATGACGCTGGGTGTGGTGGTGGTGTTCGCGGGGTTCGGCACGCTCGCCGTGTCGGTGGCCTCCACCATCCAGCGTTATCTCCCCTACGCCACGGTGGTGATCGGAGTGGTGCTGCTGTTGCTGGGCCTCTGGATGCTGGCGGGCCGGCGAGTGGGTTTACCGATCGGCGCCGGTGCACGCTGGGCACCCACCGCCCGGGTCGGGTCCATGGTCGGCTACGGCGCGGGTTTCGCCCTCGCCTCACTGTCGTGCACGGTGGGACCGTTCCTGGCGGTGACGGCGGGTGCGGCGCGGGCGGGGTCGGCGCGTGACGCGTCCCTGGTGTACCTGGCGTACGCGGCCGGTTTCGCCCTCATCGTCGGGGCGCTGGCGGTGTCGGTGGCGCTGACAAGCTCTGCACTACTCGACCGAATGCGCCGAATTGTGCACTATGTCAACAGGATCGGCGGCGTGATACTCGTCGTCGTGGGTGCCTACGTGGCGTATTACGGCGTCTACGAGATCCGGTTGTTCACCTCCGGCGCGGGCCCTGCGGATCCGGTGATCACCGCGGCCGGCCGGGTCCAGTCCGCCGTGGCCGGCTGGGTGCATCAGCATGGCAGCTGGCCATGGTTACTTCTGCTCCTGGTGGGCGCGGTGCTCACCGCGACAACAGTGCGATACCGGCGACGATCAGACCGAGCACCTTGATCACCTCGAGCCCGACGTACGCGTGATGTGCGCGCGACCGGGGCACCTCGGCGCCGGCCAGCACCGCGTCGGAACGGCGGGTCAGGGGTGGACGCACGGCGATCAGCTGCACCACCAGCGCACCCGCCGCCGTCGCGGTCGCCACGACGGCGGCGACCGGCGGGTGCGACAGCGCGAGTGCGGCAATGACGACCAGGCCGAGCACCGACTCGGCCGCGTTGAGGGCACGGAACACCAACCGCCCGATTCCCAGTCCGATCGCCAGCGTGACACCGGGTGCCCGGAATTTCAGTGGCGCTTCCACGAACGAGATCGCCAGCACCATGCCCAGCCAGACGAACACGCCGGCGACCGCGGTCGCGACCCCACCGCTCATCTGGATCAGAGGGTGATCTTGCAGGCCTGGCCGATATCGAGGGTGCGCAGCATCCGGCCCATCCCAAGCCACATGGCGCAGGACAGCGCGAGATCGGTCAGCAGTTCGTCGTCGAATTCGGCCGAACAGCGCTGCCAGAACTGTTCATCGTCACGTAAGGCGGTGTGATCGCGCGCGAATCGTTCCGCGAACTCCGCGGCAACCCGCTCCTGTGCGCTGTAGCCGGGCCAGCTTCGCCACTCGTGGGCGTGGTCGTAGAGATCCTCGTCGACCCCGGCGGCGAGGCCATCCGAATCGCGCGTGTTCTGGCACACCACGCATTCGTTGTCCAGCGCGATCACCATCCGGGCCAGCTCGCGGACCCGCATCGGGAGACGGTTCTTGGTGTAGACCGCGTTCGTGAAACCGGCCATGGCGACCCCGATATCGGGAGATTTGCGCACCCATGCGGCGGCATCATCGTCGGCAAAATCTCCGATTCGACTCATCCTGCGAAGCGTACGCGCGCCGAGAGAGAATTGGAACATGTTCTAGTTTTTCGACGCCGCCGGCCGCCGACGGGATGTCGGCGGCCGGCGGGTGTCGGTATCGGGATTACTTGGGTGGACGCGACACGCACTGCGCCGAGTACAGCGCCTCGCCGAGCTTGTCCATCAGCTCCAGCTGCGTCTCCAGGTAGTCGATGTGCTTCTCCTCGTCGGCGAGGATGTCCTCGAAAAGCTTGGCCGACACCGCATCCTGCTTCTCACGGCACATGATGACGCCCGGCCGCAGTCGGGCCACCACCTCGTACTCGATCGCGAGGTCGGCCTCGAATTGCTCGCGCAGCGTCTGGCCCACTCGCAGGGAGAACAGTCGCTGATAATTCGGGAGACCGTCGAGGAGCAGAATGCGGTCGGTGATCCATTCCGCGTGGTGCATTTCCTCGATGGATTCTTCGCGCGTGTGTTGCGCTAATTCACTGAATCCCCAATTGTCCTGCATCTTCGAATGCAGAAAATACTGATTGATCGCCGTGAGTTCGCTTGTCAACTGCTCGTTGAGCAGTTTCAGAACTTCCGGATCGCCTTGCATATCACTCCTAAGCACCTTGAGGGCTGGTCAAGTGTTGCTATTGCCGTGCGCTTCGAATCTAGTGCAGCGCGAACACCGGGGCGAGGGCTTCGGCGGCGATTCCGCGCGACATCGGACGGGTTTGCGCTGCGCATAGGTGAGGCTAACCCTAGTCAGCGATACGGAGATGGACTGGCTTGCCTAACTAAGGCTACACTCACCTAACTATCAACGGCAGCGCCGGGAACCCGGCTGCCATGGCGGCGGAGGCGGTGTGCAGATGAGCGAATACCATTTGCATTCACTTATTCTGGCCGCCGACTATCGCGTCGCCGATCCCGAGTCGATGTGGAATTCGTTGAAAGGCCGCCAGCAATCGCTGGTGAATATCGACGCCCGTCATGTCGTTCTCTACACGTCGATTTGGGAACCGGGACGCATTCTGGTGACCATCGGCGTATCCCATCCCAATTCAGTGCGCGACGTTCTGCGTTCGCCGGCGATATTCGATCTCTTCGATGTCGCGGGCGTCGACGACATTCCGGCGATCTTCGCGGGCGAGGTCGTGGAGAAGATCGACCTGTTCGACACTGCGCCGGGCAGCGCCGGGGAAACCGTCGCCGGCGTGATCGTGGGCGTGGTCGCCACCGTGGACAGCGTGGAGGACCTGATGGTCAAGGTGCACGGCGCCTCAGACCGGTTCCGGCAGTCCGGCGTCCGCAAGATCTGGGTGTACCGCGCGTTCGACGACGGACACGAAGTGCTCATCCTGCAAGAGATCGAGAACGAGGCCAGTGCACGCCGCTGGATCGACCATCCCGACGCCGCCGCGGAGTGGCTGTCCCGAGCCGGATTCGGGGCCTACCCCGCCCTGTTCGTCGGAAAGTTCGCCCATCTGATGACGGTCGGGGGCTGAGCCGATGTTTGTCTGTCTGTGTACCGGCGCCACCACCCAGGCCGTCCACGACGCCGTGGCTGCGGGTGCCACCACGTCCAAACAGATCGCCGATGCGTGCGGGGCGGGATCGGACTGCGGACGCTGCCGCCGCACACTGCGCGCGATCCTCGCGGCCTCCCGCGAGTGCCCGGTGCATGCGGCCAGTTAGCCGCGCTTGTCGACGAACGAGGCCAGCGCGTCGACGTTGGCGGCCTGACCCAGAAGCTCGGCGAACAACGCGTTCTCCCGCTCACTGGCCTCGGCGATGCCAGGCCGAATCGGCTCCAGCATGGTCTTCTTCACCGCCAGCAGGCTGCCCAGCGGACGCGAGGCCAATACCTCGGCGTGCCTGCGCGCCTCGGCCAGGAGATCCTCGGGCTCACAGACCTTGAACACCAACCCCATTCGCTGCGCCTCGGCCGCGTCGATCCACTCCGAGGACAACAGCAGCCACGCCGCGTTCTGCCTGCCGATCAACCGCGGCAGCAGGTACGACGAAGCCGCCTCGGGCGGCACGCCGAGGCTGGTGAACGGGCACTTCAGCCGCGCCGTGGACGACATGAACGCCAGATCCGCGTAGCCGAGGATGGTCGTGCCGATACCCAGCCCGACGCCGTTGACCGCACAGATGAACGGTTTCGGGAAGGCGGCGAGGGCCTCGATCATGCCGCGGAAACCGTACTTGCCCGGCTTGTAGTCGGGGTCGGTGACCAGCTTCTGCATCTCCACCAGGTCGTTGCCCGCACTGAACGCGCGACCCGCTCCGGTCAGCAGCACGACCGACACCTCGGGGTCGTCCGCCGCTGCCCACAGCGCCTCGGTGGTGGCGTCGTACAGCGCCTCGCTGAAGGCGTTGAGCGCTTCGGGCCGGTTCAGGGTGAGCGTGCGTACCCGGTTGTCATCGGAGATCAATAATGTCACGCCGGTAGCGTATCCACCTGGCCCCACAGCGGGTACCGGCTGGTGGGCACCGTGTCGATATCTCGGTCTGCGCCGAACCGTGCCACGCTGGCCGCCATCTTCCCCATCCGGTCCCCGAGATCGGCATCGTCGGCCGCACCGAAGAACGCGTGCAGGTCGGAGACCGCCTCGATCGGGAAGAGCTCTTCGACGATGGCGTCGATCCGAGGTGCACCAGCGGTGAGGGGCCGCACCACCGTGTTCTGGGTATAGCCGAAAGTGGCCTGGGTGGCGATGGCCACCGGGGTGTGGTCGATATGCCATCGAGTGAGCCACGTGGCCTGGTCCAGGTCGGCGGGCCTGCGCAGCAGAGCCACGTTGGCCAGGCCGGGGGTACGCGCACTCGGCGGCCCCGCCGGTCCGGGCAGGGGCACCGACTCGGTCACCAAATATGCTGCCAGATCATCACATTCGGCGGCCAGCAGCTCGAGGGCCGCGGTGAGGGCCGCGCCGTAGTACTGGTGGGTCCAGATGCTCACGACCGCGGCCACCGGTGGATCCAGCGTGGTGAGCGTCATCAGCGAGGCCCGGACGGCGTCATCCCTGACGTTGACGGTCAGGCCGGGTAGGTCCAGTTCGGACAGCGCCGATGCCACCCCGGTCCGCAATCGCCGACACCATTGCTCATCCGCTTCGGCCCGCCGCAACGTGACCATCACCTTTTCCACTCCCCGAAAGTAACAACCGCCGGGACGCGATAGGGGCCGGATCACGTCGCGGTCAGGGCGCGATTTCGGGAACGCCTCAGTTACCCCCGGCGGGCCACGCGGGGGACAACAATGAGTAGGTGGCGAAGGGTAAGCCCCTGGGGCTGACACTCTACGAGTTCGGCGCGGTGATGCGCAGCCTGCTCGGCGTGCTGGGGGTGGCCGCCGTTGCGCTCTACCTCGACTCGCCGGGAGCGGCCATCGCCGCCGGGGGCGCCGCGGCAATGGCCGGTGCGACAGCCCTGCAGGACAGTCCGCGCAGCCGCTTACCACTGGTCGTCGCCGTGTCGGCGGAAATGGCCCTGGCGGTGGCTGCCGGCGGACTCAGCTCCACCTGGACACCGGTGTTCCTCGCGGTGGTCGCCGTGTGGTGCTTCGCGGCCGGCATGCAGTGGGCGCTGAGCGCCAACGCCGGAATGGTGGCCTCGGGTGCGGCAATTCTGCTCGTCACCGCCTCGCCCGCGGCAGTCAGCCTCACCACGGTGTCGACCGCGAGTGGCCTGGCTCTGGTCGGCGGGCTGGCTCAGGGGGTGCTGATCTCGCTCTGGCCGCAACGCCGATGGCGCGACCAGCGGGAGGCGCTTGCCGTCGCATACCGTTCGCTCGGCGCCGACGCCAAACGATTGGCGTCGGACCCGGGGGCACAGGTGGACCGGCAGCCGTTGATCCGGCTGCGGGAGGCGTTCACGCTCAGCGAGTCCCAGGCCCGACTCCGGCCACCGGCCTACCGCGGCTGGTACGGGTTGCCGGAGCGGATCATGGTGACACTCACCGCACTCGGTCGCGAGGGGCCCCGGGACGGGGCGGCCGCCGACGTGCTGCAGGCCGGCGCCGACCTCCTCGATCTCATCGCCCGGCGCGCGCACCGACGCCAGGTCGGTCCGGCGCTGGCACGGGTGGACGGGGCGGCCGAGCAGCTCAGCGGGGCGACCCGAATTGTCGCCCAACGACTTTCGCACCAGCTGGCGGAGGCCGTCGAGCTGCATCTCGGCCTGTTCGAGCCCGAACAGATCGCCCCGCTGCGTCGGCCCGGGCTTCCACATTCCTGGGCGGTGGCGGCCGGCCTGATCCGTGCGCAACTGAGCTGGCGGTCCCCCATCCTTCGGCACGCTGTGCGGCTGACGATCGCCGCGACCGCCGGGGTGGCGATGGGCCGCGCGGCCGGCGCCGAATCCGGTTACTGGATCGCGGTCACGGTCCTCATGGTGCTGCGCCCGGAGACTGCGCACACCTATACCCGGTGCATCGGCCGAATCACGGGCACCGCGATCGGCGTGGTCGCCGCCTCCACATTCACCGCACTGCTGCACCCGGGCGGGCCCGCTTCGGCCGCACTGGCGGTGACGTTTCTGGGAATCGCCTACCTGGCAGCGGACTTCGGTTACCTCGTGGTCAACGCCGCCCTGGCGGCCGCGATCATCTTCCTGCTGGACGTGAGCGGCGGGGTCGACACCAGTACGGTCGAGCAGCGCTGGTTCGCGACCATCATCGGCGGCGCGCTGGCGGTGATCGTGCATGTCGGCCTGCCCGACAGCGCCCTCGTGCGGCTGCACCAGCGGGCCGGCGAATTGCTGAAGACCGAGATCGATTACGCAGCCACGGTGATCAAGGCTTTCGTCCACGACCTCGACCATCCCGCCGAAATGCTGTCAGCCGCATGGCAGCGAGCGGCCAGCGCGCGCACCGCCTTCGAGGCCGCCGAAGGTGCCACCCGCACCGATGATCCCGAGATTCGACGGTGGTTGCGCACCTACCGCGCCTCGCTCAACGCCGTCACCACCAGTTGCGCCACTCTGGAATCAACCCTGCCCTCGCATCCGTCACCCACCCTGAACCGTGAGTTCACCAGTGCCATAGACGGTTACGTCAAAGCCCTGATGGGCAATCCGGCGACGCCGGCGGCGCCCTGGCGGGTGGATGCCGAGCAACTCGCCGCCGCTGCCGTCGCGGTACGCGACACCGCCCCGCTGCTCAGCTCCGATGACGGCCCCGCCCGCGTGCTGGTCGGCGAGTTGGCCACCATCACCCGGGTGGTGGTGGATATCGCCCATGTCAGACCGGTGGGTCAGTCAGCTGCTCATCCCTGGCCCACTTCGGCCGAATGAACACACCCTCGGCCTCGACGGTGGGACCGTGCGCGTCCGCGATGATTCCGGCCGCGAAGGTCTTGACCCCCTCGGTCCGCACGATCCTGGCCTCGGCGTGCAGCCGTCCGAGCGGGGTGGGTCGCAGGTACCGGACCGTGATGGTGCCGGTGAGCCGCGGACTGGTGGCCGGGCTGGCCACCTCGCCGAGGATGTGGTCGAGCAGCATCGCGGCCACACCGCCGTGCACGTGCCCCGGCGGCCCCTCGTAGGGCGCACCGAGCTCGAAGTCGGCGAACACGCTGCCGGTCTCGTCCCGTTGCACCGACAACGGCGGAGCGATCGGGTTGCGCAGCCCGATCACCGCGTTACCCCATGGCATCCGGTCGCCGTGTGCGGTGAACCGGACACCGAACGGGCCGTCGAGCTGACGGCCGCGCAGCGCCGCGGTCGCCGCGTCGATCTGCGCCTTCGCCTCGGCCACCACATCGGCGTCCACCTCGGACCTGATCGTGGCATCGATCAGTTCGCGGACGGCCTCGGTCAGTGGCCGGTAGACGGTGCGCAAGCGCTCGACGTCCTCGGCACTGAGGTCCTCGAGTGTGAAGTCCAGCATGGGAGAACTAGAACATGTTCTAGGTGTGGTGTCGACCCTGCACGACGCACTCGCCGGCAAAAGTTCCTACGATGGCGTGGCATGGCGGCACCCCGGGTGGACGGACCGAGGCAGAAGTTGCCTGCGACGCTCGTCGATGTCGCGGGCAACCGGCTGCGTGACGCCATCCTCAGCGGGACCCTGGGCCCCGGCGAGAAGATCGTCGAAGAGCAGCTGTGCGCCGATCTCGGCATCAGCCGCGCCCCGCTGCGCGAGGCCCTGCGACTGCTGGCACAACAAGGCCTGGTCGAGCATCTCCCCCGGCGTGGATCGCGGGTCACCGACTGGTCACCGGCCGATATCCTGCAGCTGTTCGCGTTACGCCATGTGCTGGAACGGCACGCCATCGAGATGGCCATGCCGCTCGCCGACCCGGTGTCGGAACTGGAGCCGGTGCGCCACGCCCTCCGCGAAATGACCTGTGCACGGACCGCACTGGACCGCGACGACGCTCATCGCCGTTTCCACGCCGCCGTGGTCGGGCTGGCGGCGAACCGGCAACTCGACATCGTCCTGGCGCCGATCCTGCTGAAACTGCAGCTGCCGATGGCGATGAACATGCGCGAGGAGGCCCGCCACCACCGCGCCGGCGACGGGATCGAACGGCACCGGGCCATCCTCACGGCACTCGAGTCCAACGACGCCGCCACGGTGATCGCCGCGCTGGAGGATCACGGACACCTGAGGTACCTGAATCTCCCCGCCGACCTCACCGAACATCGCTAACACGATCGACACACGCGCGTACCGCGATCGCCATCATTCTGTCGACAATCGACATTCATGGGTTCAGATGTACGCGGCGACCACGGGATCAGCAGGGGTCCGTCGATCGGGCCATCGATCGCCGAGATTCTCGATTCGCATGCCGGCGGCACCGGTTCCCCGGTCAAGACCGCGACCCGAGTCGCCGACGCCATCGCCGCACGCGGGGATGACGGAACCTGGTTGTCCACCGTTCCCCGCGACGAACTGCTGGCCGCCGCGGCCGCGATCGAAAGCCGGCCAGGGGCACGGACCTTGCCGCTCTACGGCGTCCCGTTCGGGGTCAAGGACAGCATCGACGTCGCCGGGGTTCCCACCACGCTGTCCTGCCCGGACTACGCCTATATCCCCGAGACCACCGCACCGGCCGTGCAGCGACTGCTGGACGCGGGGGCCTTGTACGTCGGGAAGACCAATCTGGACCAGTTCGCCACCGGCCTCAACGGCACCCGCACCCCGTATACGGTGCCCCGCAGCGTATTCGGCGGGGAACTCATCTCGGGCGGCTCCAGCTCGGGATCCGCGCTGGCCGTCGCGCTGGGACAGGTGCCGTTCGCCGTGGCCACCGACACCGCGGGATCAGGCCGGGTGCCCGCCGCCCTCAACGGCGTGGTGGGCTTCAAACCCTCGCGAGGACTGATCAGCACCGTCGGTCTGGTGCCGGCCTGCAAGTCCCTGGACTGCCTGAGCGTGATGGCCGGCTGCATCGACGATGTGGACCGTGTTTTCGATGTGATGGCGGCACGCGACGACGCGGACTCATGGTCCCGGGACCGCGGGCCGCGGCACGCGGGCGGACCCATCCGGGTCGGACTGCCGCCAGTGGCCGAGTTGGAGTTCTTCGGCGACGACGCGATGCGTGCGGCACATCTGGGGTTCCGGGAACAGCTGGAACGTCAGGCCGTCATCGTCGAGGTGTCACTCGCGCCGTTCCTGGCGGCGGGGGCGCTGCTGTATCAAGGTCCGTGGGTGGCCGAGAGATTGGTCGAATTCGGCGATTTCCTTGCCGAGAAACCGGATTCGATCCACCCCGTGGTCCGCGAGATCTTCCGCAGTGGACTCAACTACACCGCGGTGGATGCGTTCGCCGCGTTGCAGAAGCTGCAGGATCTCAAGGCCGAGGTGGCCCGGCTGTGGCAGCACATGGACATCCTCGTGGTCCCCACCATCGGCACCACCTTCACCGTCGAGCAGGTGCTCGAGCGACCCATCGACTGCAACACGATGCTCGGTCACTACACCCATTTCGGCAATCTGCTCGATCTGCTGGGCGTTGCCGTGCCGCTCGGCGTGACCAGCGACGGGCGGCCCTACAGCGCGATGCTGCTGGGCAACGCACTCTCCGATGACACGGCCTTGACGCTGGCCGCCCAGATCCTCGATGAGCCCCGGGCCGCCGCCGCGGCGGCCACTTCCGCGGTAAAGGAGCAGGTATGACCGTCCCCGTCCCCGCTGAACCGTCAGCCTTCTCACTGGTGCCGGGACAGACCGCCCTTGTCGTCATCGACATGCAACGGGATTTCCTGCTGCCCGGCGGGTTCGGTGAGAGCCTGGGCAATGACGTGGATCAGCTGCTCAAGGTGGTCCCTCCACTGGCCGCGCTGATCGCCGCGGCCCGCGAGGCGGGAATCCTGGTGATCCACACCCGGGAAGGCCACCGGCCCGATCTGTCGGATTGTCCGCCCGCCAAGCTGACGCGCGGTGCGCCGTCGAAGCGCATCGGCGATCCCGGCAAGTACGGACGCATCCTCATCCGCGGCGAGTACGGCCACGACATCGTCGACGAACTGGCCCCGATCGAGGGCGAAGTGGTGATCGACAAGCCGGGTAAGGGGGCGTTCTACGCCACCGAACTCCAGGACGTACTGACCGCCGCCGGTATCACGCAGCTGCTCGTCACCGGTGTCACGACGGAGGTGTGCGTGCACACCACGACCCGCGAAGCCAACGACCGCGGTTACGAGTGCCTGGTGGTATCCGACTGCGTCGGTTCGTATTTCCCGGAGTTCCAGCGGGTGGGGCTGGAGATGATCAAGGCCCAGGGGGGCATTTTCGGGTGGGTCGCCGACACCGCTGCGGTCATTCCCGCGTTGCAACAACTCACCACGAACGCCGCCTGAGCGTCCGCCCGAAAGGATCCAGCCATGTCCACCGACGTCACCGATCCCCCCGCCAGCTCCGATCCCCCCGCCGAAAAGGCCCAGCCGGGGTTGTCCATCCCCTGGTGGACGCGAGGCGACACCAACGCGTTCTTCGGACTCGGATTCAACATCCTGGTCAACGTCCTGACGTTGACCGGCTTGATGATCGGTGTCGTCAACGTGCCGCCGGGCGACGTGCTCGGCACCATCCTGCCCGCGCTGGGCGTGGCCCTGATCCTGGGCAATCTGTACTACACGTTCCTGGCCCGCCGGCTGGCCAAGCGCGAAAACCGAACCGATGTCACGGCTTTGCCGTACGGCCCCAGTGTGCCGCATATGTTCATCGTCGTATTCGTGGTGATGCTACCGGTGTACCTGAACACCAAGAACGCGATGGCGGCCTGGGAAGCCGGGCTGGCGTGGGCGTTCATGATCGGCGTCATCGTGATGATCGGCGCATTCGTCGGCCCCTATATCCGTAAACTGACCCCGCGTGCCGCGATGCTCGGCACGCTGGCCGGTATCTCGATCACCTTCATCTCCATGCGACCGGCCGCACAGATGTGGGAAGCGGCCTGGATCGGCCTACCGGTCATGGCGATCATCCTCATCGGCTTCTTCACCGATATGAAGCTGCCGTTCGGCATCCCCGTCGGCCTGGCCGCCCTGCTGGTCGGCACCGCGATCGGGTGGATCGGCGGGTTCATGTCGGCACCCGATGTGGGACAGGCGGTTTCGGATATCGCCATCGGCGTCCCCGACCTTCGGGTGGACATGTTGTTCTCCGGCCTGTCGCATCTGGCCCCGCTGCTGGGCACCGCGATACCGCTGGGCGTCTACAACTTCACCGAGGCGATGAGCAACGTGGAGAGCGCCGCAGCCGCCGGCGACAACTACAACCTGCGCAGTGTGCTGCTCGCCGACGGTGCCGGTGCGGTCATCGGGTCGGCGTTCGGTTCGCCGTTCCCGCCCGCGGTCTACATCGGCCACCCCGGCTGGAAGGACGCCGGCGGCCGCGCCGGTTACTCGCTGGCCAGCGGCGTGGTGATCGGTATCTTCTGCTTCCTCGGGCTGTTCGGGGTGTTGGATGCGCTGTTACCGGTTCCGGCGATCGTGCCGATCCTGCTGTACATCGGTCTGCTGATCGGCGCGCAGGCGTTCCAGGCGGTGCCGCGACTGCACGCCGTCGCGGTCGTCGCGGCCATCCTGCCCAACCTCGCGCAATGGGCCAGCGGGCTGATAGACAACGCCCTCAACGCGGCGGGCACGTCCGCATCGAAGGTCGGGTTGGAGGCACTCAACGGTGCGGGTGTCGTCTATGACGGCCTGTTGACCCTCGGCGAGGGTGCGGTGCTGGTGGGCCTGATCCTGGGCACGATGGTGACGTTCATCCTGGAGAAGAAGTTCCTCTACGCGGCGATCGCCTCGGTGGTCGGTGCGGCCCTGTCCTTCATCGGGCTGATCCACGCGCCGCAGGTGGCCTGGGCCGCGAATCCTCAAGTGGCCCTCGGCTATCTGTTCTTCGGCGTGGTGTGCGCGATCTACCACTTCCTACCCGGGGCGAAAGATCCCGTCGAGGTCGACGAGGCCGATATCGTCGCCGGCCACTAGCGAGAGGCGGCGACGAACGGGACCTCGGTGCCGGGCGCGAGCACGACGTACATCCGGCGCCACGGGTCGCTGTCGATCAGTTCCCACTGGTGGCCCGAGCCCGTCGTGTCCTCGGCGAGCAACACGTCGCCAGGCGCCAGTGTGAACTCCTCGCCGTCGCGGGTGCAGAACCGCAGCGTGCCCGCCAGCGTCACCACCAGCTGGCGCACGGGCGCGGTGTGCCAGGCGAGCGACCCACCGCCTGCGGTCTCCTCGACGGTGACGTGTGCGGCCGACATCGCCACCGACACCAGGTCGGCATTGCGGCCCGGCGCCATGTCCAGAGTTCCCACCTCCGCGTGGGATCCGCCGTCGTCACCGGTCCACAACCGGACACATCTGATCATGGGGTCACGCTAGTCGCAGGCCGGCCGGTTCGCCTCAGGCCTACACGCAACGCTTCTCGCTGCGGCCCCCGCTCAATTAACGTGCGTGCCATGAGCGCAGCCATCGAGCCGTACTACGACCTGGGCACCTACCACCGGCCGGTCGACTCCCCCGAACCGGAAGCCCAGGTGTGGTTCGACCGCGGCATGGTCTGGGCCTACGCGTTCAACCACGAGGAAGCCGTGCACTGTTTCGAACGGGCGCTGGCACTCGATCCCGAGCTGGCCATCGCCCGGTGGGGCATCGCCTACGCGGTCGGCCCCAACTACAACAAGGCATGGGAGGCTTTCGACCCGGTCGATCTGGCCACCTCGTTGGACCGGGCCCGCGCCGAGCTCGCCCGCGCCGGCACCGCCCGCGCCTCTGCGGTGGAACGCGCCCTGATCGACGCGCTGGCCGTGCGCTTCCCCACCGACGATCCGCAGGACACCGAGGCGCTGGTGGCCGGCCACGACGCCTACGCCGATGCGATGGCCCGAGTCGCCGCGGAACACCCCGGCGATATCGACGTCGCGGCGCTGGCGGCCGACGCACTGCTCAACGTCACCGCATGGGCGTTGTGGGACAGCGCAACCGGAGATCCGGCACCGGGCTCGCGGGTACTTGAGGCCATCCGAATCCTCGGCGATGCACTGACCACACCGGCCGGACGGGCACATCCGGGCGTGCTGCACCTCTACCTGCACGCGTGCGAGATGTCGGCGCACCCCGAGGACGCGTTGCCCGCCGCCGATCTGCTGCGCGGTCTGGTGCCCGATGCCGGCCACCTGCAACACATGCCCAGTCACATCGACGTGCTGTGCGGTGACTACCGTGCCTCGATCGTGGCCAACCAGGCCGCGGTGCGGGCCGACCGGCGCTTCGTGCAGCGCGAGGGCCCGCTGAACTTCTACTCCCTGTACCGGGCGCACGACCTGCATTTCGTCGTGTACTCGGCGATGTTCGAGGGGCAGTCCCGCGTGGCTCTCGATGCGGCCGACGAATTGTCGGGTCAGCTGACCCCGGAGCTGCTGGCCATCGAGTCCCCGCCGATGGCCGACTGGCTGGAGGCGTTCGTGCCGCTGCGCGTCCACGTACTGGTCCGGTTCGGACGCTGGGACGAGCTGATTGCCACCCCACTGCCCGAGGACCAGCAGCTGTACTGCACCACCACGGCCACCATCCACTACGGTCGCGGTGTCGCGCACGCCGCCAAGGGGCAGCTCGCCCAGGCGTATGCCGAACGCGAGGCACTGGCCGCCGCGTACGCCGGCATCCCGGAGACGCGCTATCTGTTCAACAACACCAGCCGTGACATCCTGGCTATCGCGGTGGCGATGCTGGACGGCGAAATCTCCTACCGCGAAGGGCATTTCGACGAGGCCTTCGCGCACCTGAGGACGGCGATCGCGCTCGACGACGCCCTGCCCTACGACGAACCGTGGGGCTGGATGCAGCCCACCCGGCACGCCTATGGCGCCTTGCTGCTGGAGCAGGGCCGTGTCGAGGAAGCGGCCGCGGCGTATGCGGCCGACCTGGGACTGGACGACACTCTGCGCCGGTCCTGCCAGCATCCCGGCAACGTGTGGAGCCTGCACGGCTACCACGAATGCCTGCAGCGGCTGGGCCGTGACGCCGAAGCCACGATCATCGGGCGTCAGCTCGACCTGGCGCGGGCACGCGCCGATGTCCCGGTTAACGCATCGTGTGCATGCCGTCTCGGTGCGGTAACAACTGGGAAAGACTGCTGCCACTGAGGCGCGTCCCGTGCGCGCGGACACGTCACGGTACTAAGGTGTTGGGCAGGCAGGGGTTTCGCGCCTCGCAACGGGGCGACTGCGCGACGGCCCCTCGCCGTTTGGGGGAACAGTGTCCATAGCCACGACGAGGTCCACACCTGTGTCGGACGAACCGTTGTCCGCTCTGGTCGACATCATCAAATTCGCCGTCGCGGAATCGGTCCGCTCAGCCGGCGGATCCCAACGAGACATCGATCGCGTCGCGGTTGCCGCCGCTTACGCAGCCTGGTGTTGGGGCTCCGCTGCGGCGTTCGAGACCGTTCCGCAGGTATGCCGTCAGACCTAGCCGGTAACCGCCTGCGCCGCTTCGTATTGAGCGCACCCTTCACCTTCTCCTGGTTGACGGTGCTGCTGATCACCACCGTGATTCAGCACAGCCTCAGCCAGCACGCGCTGAACCGGTTCCTGCAGGCGCGCTCGACCAACCTGCACCATCTGGCCGGCGACCCGTTGCGGGTGCTGTTCACCAGTCTGTTGTGGATTGACGGCCATCACTGGTGGCCGTATCTGCTGCTGTTCGCCGCCTTCGTCGCCCCCGCCGAGCGCTGGCTCGGCCCCCTGCGCTGGTTCACCGTCGGGATACTCGCCCACATCGGGGCCACGTACCTCAGCGAGGGCTACCTGTACTGGACCATCCAGGAGGCGATGGTGTCACCCCGGTACATCGACGCCAGGGATATCGGGGTCAGCTACTTCCTCGTGGGTCTGATCGGCGTCCTGACCTATCACGTCGTGCGGCCGTGGCGGTGGTTCTATCTCGCGGCGGCGGTATCGACGTTCGGCCTCGCGGTCGCCCTGCAGCTGCAGTTCACGCCGATCGGCCATGCCTGCGCCCTGCTGATCGGGTTGGCCTGCTATCCACTGACCCGCAATCGTCGCCGCCCGCCCTGGGATCCGGCGAAGCTGCTACACCGATGGCACCGTATCCGGGTTGAGTAGGCTCCCAAGCGTGGCGATCAGCGCGCGAGACCTCGAATGCCTGCGCCGCTGCGTCGAACTCGCCGCGGCGGCACTCGATGACGGCGACGAACCCTTCGGGTCCATCCTGGTCGACGCGACCGGGCAGACCGTGTTCGAGGATCGCAACCGCGTCAAGGACGGTGACGCCACCCAGCACCCGGAGTTCGCGATCGCCCGATGGGCCGTCGACCATCTGACATCCGAGCAACGCCGCGCCGCGACCGTCTACACCTCCGGCGAGCACTGCCCGATGTGCGCGGCCGCGCATGCCTGGGTCGGGCTCGGGCGCATCGTGTACGCCGCCTCGGCGGCCCAACTGAGCCGGTGGTCCACGGAGTGGGGCGCCCCGCCCTCGCCGGTCGCACCGCTGCCCATCGCCACCGTCGCCCCCGGCATCGTCACCGACGGTCCTGCCGGCGAACTCACCGACCGCATGCGTGCGCTCTACGAAGCGAAGTTCAAACCATGACCGATCCGGACTGGGTGACACACGCGATCTGGTGGCAGATCTACCCGCTGGGGTTCGTCGGCGCCTTTCCCGCCGACCCGCCACCACCACCGGACGAGCACCGTCTGTTACGCATCGTCGAATGGCTGGACCACGCCGTCGAACTCGGCTGCTCCGGCATCGCGCTCGGTCCGGTGTTCGCTTCCCGCACCCACGGTTACGACACCACCGACCACTACCGCATCGATCCGCGGCTGGGCGTGGAGGCCGATTTCGACCGGCTCGTCGAGGAATGCCATCGGCGCGGACTCCGGATCCTGCTCGACGGGGTCTTCAATCACGTCGGCACCGACTTTCCGCGGTACCGGGCGGCACTCGACGGTGGCGACACCGCCTGGTTCCGCAGGGCGCGCGACGGTTTCGCCACCTTCGAGGGGCACGGCGAGTTGATCGCGCTCAACCACGGCAACCCCGACGTCGTCGACTACACCGTCGAGGTGATGGCGCACTGGCTGGACCGTGGCGCCGACGGCTGGCGGCTGGACGCCGCCTACGCCGTGCCCGACCGGTTCTGGGCTTCGGTGCTGCCGGCCGTCCGCGAACGCCATCCACAGGCCTGGTTCGTGGGCGAGGTGATCCACGGCGACTACCCCGCGCAGGTGCGGTCCGCCGGGTTCGACTCCGTCACCCAATACGAGCTGTGGAAGGCGATCTGGAGCAGCCTGAACGACGGCAACTTCCACGAATTGGACTGGGCGCTGCAACGCCACAACGACTTCCTGGACACCTTCGTACCGCTCACCTTCGTCGGCAACCACGACGTGACCCGGATCGCCAGCCGGCTCGACGATTCCCGACACCTGGAGCATGCGCTCGTGCTGCTGCTCACCACCGGGGGCACGCCGTGCATCTACGCCGGCGACGAATGGGGGTGGCGCGCGGTCAAGGAGGAACGGGTGGGCGGCGACGACGCGGTCCGCCCCGAATTCGACCAGCGGCCGACCGGCGACAACGACATCCTGCAACTGCACCAATATCTGATCGGATTGCGGCGCCGCCAGTCCTGGCTGCACACCGCGCGTACCGACGCGGTCGAGGTGAGCAACACCGGCCACGTGTACCGGACCGTCGCAGACGGCCGCGAGCTGACGGTGGCGCTCAACATCGGCGACGATCCGTTGCCGGTCGCCTTGCCCCGGCCCGGCCGGATCACCGCCGGCTCGGGCGCCCCACCGCCGGATCACGTTGCCGACCTGGTGGTTCCGCCGCACGGATGGGTCATCGTCGAGCCGCAGTGAACTGGCCGCCGGGTGGCGCTGCACCCGGTGCGATCGCGGTCGGTGTGGCCGCCGGTGGGGTATCGATATCGGCCGAACCATTGCCGAATTGCGTTGGTGTGCAACATATATCGACAATCCCTCGGCCGACAGACTGCGCGCAGCCCCGGCCAGATCACGGCGGATCACGGCGAGGTCTCAGGGCTGAGTCTCAATCGTTAGCCAACCGCGATATCACGACGCGGCCGTGTTACACGTGTGGCATTTGGGGCGCGTGATTCACTACCGACGAAGAAAAAGCAGCGGCAATTGCTTTGGGTCCCGGACGGGACACGCAAGAGGAAAGGTGGGTTGGTTGCCGTTATGAAGTTCATCAGAAAGATTCGTGGAGAGTGGCTCCGTCGAGCGGCGGTGGTCGCCGCGACCGTCGCCGCACTGCCCGGGCTGATCGGCTTCGCGGGGGGTTCGGCGACGGCAGGAGCATTCTCGCGGCCGGGCCTTCCCGTCGAGTATCTCGACGTGCCCTCGGCATCCATGGGCCGCGACATCCGTATCCAGTTCCAGGGCGGCGGGCCGCACGCGGTGTACCTGCTCGACGGTCTGCGCGCCCAGGACGACTACAACGGCTGGGACATCAACACCCCGGCCTTCGAGTGGTACTACCAGTCCGGCCTGTCGACGATCATGCCGGTCGGCGGCCAGTCCAGCTTCTACACCGACTGGTACCAGCCGTCCAAGGGCAACGGGCAGAACTACACCTACAAGTGGGAGACGTTCCTGACTCAGGAACTGCCGGCCTACCTGGAGGCCAACAAGGGTGTGTCGCGCACCGGCAACGCCGTGGTCGGCCTGTCGATGGCGGGCAGCGCTGCCCTGACCTACGCGATCTACCATCCGCAGCAGTTCATCTACGCGGGCACGTTGTCGGGCTTCCTGAACCCGTCCGAGGGTTGGTGGCCGATGCTGATCGGCCTGGCCATGAACGACGCCGGCGGATTCAACGCCGAGAGCATGTGGGGCCCGGCCTCTGACCCGGCCTGGCGTCGCAACGACCCGATGGTCAACATCAACCAGCTGGTCGCCAACAACACCCGTATCTGGATCTACTGCGGTACCGGAACCCCGTCGGATCTCGACGCCGGCGCCAACGGCGCGAACCTGATGGCGGCCCAGTTCCTCGAAGGGTTCACGCTGCGCACCAACGTCACCTTCCGCGATCGCTACATCGCCGCAGGCGGCACCAACGGCGTGTTCAACTTCCCGCCCAACGGGACTCACACGTGGGCGTACTGGGGTCAGCAACTTCAGATGATGAAGCCGGACATCCAGCGTGTGCTCGGGGCGCAAGCCGCGACGTAACACACCAGAACCACAGGGAGCCTGCCGCAACCCCCCGAGCGGCAGGCTCCCTGCTTTTGTCTGATCAGTTCTGGACGGTCGGACGGATGGTGATATCGCCGATCTCGACATCCCGGGGCTGCTCGATCGCGAACGCGACCGCCCGAGCCACCGCCTCCGGGGCGATCGCCATCTCCGCCATCCTGGAACCGATTTCGGGATCACGATCCGGCCCGCCGAGTTCGGTGCGGACGTAGCCCGGCGAGATGCCGGTCGTCCGGATCACCCCGTCGGTGGACTCCTGACGCAACGCCTCCAGCAGCGTGCGCACCGCATTCTTGGTGGCCGCATACACACCCATGTTCGGCACGATCTTCAACCCCGCCGTCGAGACCGTCGTGACGAAGTCGCCGTGACCCTGGCGCAGGAACACCGGCATCGCCGCCGCGATCCCGTTGAGCACCCCCCGCAGATTCACATCGATCATGGCCGACCAGGCACCGAGGTCGCCGTCGGCCAACGGGCCGAGCGCCGCGATCCCGGCGTTGCTCACGAACACATCGAGTCGGCCGAAATGCTCGACCGCCGCCGCGACCAGTCGCTCGACCTCCTCAGGCCGCGTCACGTCGACAGCCACGTGCACCACGTCGGCGCCGTCGGCCCGCAGCGAATCCTGCAGCGCCGTCAGCAGATCGACACGCCGCGCGCCCAGCACCACCCGGGCCCCGCGTCGCGCCAGCAGCCGGGCCGTCGCTGCCCCGATCCCACTACTGGCCCCGGTGATCACCACGACCTTGCCCTCGATCGGGTTCACGGGCGCAGCACCAACTTGCCGCGAGTGTGCCGCTCCTCCAGATCGCGATATGCCGCGCGGACCTCAGCCAGCGGGTACACCTTCGCGATCGGGACCTCGAGCTCGCCGGATGCCACCAACGCGGCGAGTTCGGCCATGACCGCGGCAGTACTGGCCTCGGCACTGCCGACGCCGAGGACACCGAACTGCTCGATCGCCGCGAAATCGATGACGGTGTCCACCCGTTCGCGGGGTACGCCCAACTCGTCCACGGCGAGCGCGACGTAGCCGCCGCCGAAGAAATCGAGGAACGCGTCCACCCGGCCCGGCTCAGCTGCCGCCCGCAGCCGGTCCGCCAGACCATCGCCGTAATTCACCGGAGTCGCACCATGCTCACGTAGCCAGTCGTCGTTGGCCGGTCCCGCGATACCGAGCACCCTCGCCCCGGTCCGGGCCGCCAACTGCACGGCGATACTGCCGACACCACCGGCCGCGCCCGCGATCGCCACGGTCTCCCCGGCTTTCAGACCGACCGACCCGACGGCGGCGTAGGCGGTGGATCCGGCGACATACAGCGATCCGGCCACCTCCCAGGACACGCCGGCCGGTTTGACCGCGAGCTGATCGGCGGGCACCGTCACGTACTCGGCGTGGCTGGACCGTCGCATCGAGAACCCGAGGACTTCGTCGCCCACGGCGAACTCGGTGACACCGCTCCGTTTCCCGTCGCTTCGCTCGCCTCGGTCACCCAATTCGACGATCACTCCGGCCAGATCACTGCCCTCACCCGAGGGGAACGTCGCCGGCCAGATGTCGTGCAGAAAGCCCCTGCGGATCATCGCCTCGCCCGGATTGATACCCGCCGCCTTGACCTCGACGAGCACCTCACCAGGGGCGGGCTCGGGCCGTGGCACCTCGCGAACCTCCAGGACGTCGACGTCTCCGTACCGATCGAACTGCACAGCTCTGCTCATGAGGGCTACGACGACCCGTGGCCGGTGAGTATTCCGCCGCACCGCGATTTCTCGGCCGACACGCGGATACGCCCTTCAGCGACCTCACAGCTTCGCGACCTACCGTCGGCCCGGTGAGCGAGCCGCCCGCGCGACCACCGTCCCTGCGTCCGGTCCTGCGCGGCATGCTGCTCGACTTCGGGCCGCCGTTGGGCGCCTACTACGGACTGCGTGCCGCCGGGGTGTCCGAATATATTGCGCTCCTGACCGCGACCGTGCTGGCCGGGATCAAGGTGGCCTATGACGCGATCAGGGCGCGCCGGCTCGATCCCTTCGCCGGCTACCTGATGCTCAACTTCGGCCTGAGCCTCGCCGTCGGACTGGCGACCTCGAATGCCCGGATGCTGATGGTGGGCGACACCCTGGTGGGCGGGATCGGCGCCTTGATCTTCCTGGGCAGCTGCCTCATCGGTAAGCCCCTGACCCAGGTGGTCGCCGAGCGCGTCCAGCCCCCCGACGAGCGCTCAACCGAGCCGGGCGCGGCGGCCTACAGACACCGCGTGCACGTTCTGCTGTCAGCGATATGGGGAGTCGGCCTGCTACTGGGCATGTTCCTCAGTCTGGGCATCATCTTCTCGCTGTCCGTCGACGTCGGGAAGGGTGTGAACACGGTGGTGTCCCTTGCGCTGACCGGCCTGCTGATCCTGGCGACCGTGGTGGTGGCCAAGGCCGCCAGATCGCGGTGGGAACAAAGGATCGCCCCACAGGGTTGAGCCCATCAGGTTCAACTTTGGAGGATTGATGACTGAAGCCATCGCAGTCCCGGTGTTGTTTGTCAGCGAGCCGATCGTGCTGCCGGGCATGGTCGTGCCGATCGAACTCGACGATGCCGCCCGCGCGGCCGTCGACGCGGCGCAGGCAAGCGAATCCGGCAAGCTGCTGATCGCGCCACGCCTGGACGACCGCTACCCCACCTACGGTGTGATCGCGTCCATCGTGCAGGTCGGCCGCGTCCCGGGCGGCGGTGCCGCCGCCGTCGTGCGCGGTGAACGCCGCGCCCACATCGGTTCCGGGACCACCGGACCCGGTGCCGCGTTGTGGGTCGAGGTCGAAGAAGTCGCGGACGCCGAGTCCACCGATGAGACGAAAACCCTTGCCGCCGAATACAAGAAGCTGCTGTTGGCGATGCTGCAGCGGCGCGAGGCGTGGCAGATCGTCGATGTGGTCAACAAGATCACCGATCCGTCGCAGCTGGCCGACACGGCCGGATACGCGTCGTACCTCAGCGATGTGCGCAAGCGTGAGCTACTGGAGACCGAGGACGTGGCCGCGCGGCTGCGTCTGCTGATCGAGCTGACCGGGGAACACCTGGCCGAGGTCGAGGTCAACGACAAGATCGCCGAGGACGTCCGGGAGGGAATGGACAAGCAGCAGAAGGAGTTCCTGCTGCGCCAGCAGCTGAATGCGATCCGCAAGGAGCTCGGCGAAGGCGAGCCGGAAGGGTCCGATGATTACCGGGCCCGGGTCGAGGCCGCCGATCTGCCCGAGAAGGTCCGTGAGGCCGCGCTGCGCGAGGTCGGCAAGCTGGAGCGGTCCAGCGAGCAGAGCCCCGAGGGCGGCTGGATCCGGACCTGGCTGGACACCGTGCTCGAGCTGCCGTGGAACCTCACCACCGAGGACTCCACAGACCTCAAGTCGGCCAGGGAGATCCTGGATGCCGACCATCACGGGCTCGACGATGTGAAGGACCGCATCGTGGAGTACCTGGCGGTGCGGGCCCGGCGCGCGCAGCGCGGGATGGCCGTCGTCGGTGGACGCGGATCCGGTGCCGTCATGGTGCTGGCCGGTCCGCCCGGAGTCGGCAAGACCTCGCTGGGTGAATCGGTGGCCCGCGCCCTGGGCCGCAAGTTCGTCCGCGTCGCCCTCGGTGGCGTGCGCGACGAGGCCGAGATCCGTGGCCACCGGCGCACCTACGTCGGTGCCCTGCCGGGCCGCATCGTGCGGGCCATCGGCGAAGCGGGCTCGATGAACCCCGTCGTGCTGCTCGACGAGATCGACAAGGTCGGCTCGGACTACCGCGGCGATCCGTCGTCGGCGCTGCTGGAGGTGCTGGACCCAGCGCAGAACCACACGTTCCGCGACCACTACCTGGAGCTGGATCTGGACCTGTCCGATGTGGTGTTCCTGGCGACGGCCAACGTCATCGAGAACATCCCGTCGGCCCTGCTGGACCGCATGGAGCTGATCCAGATAGACGGGTACACCGAGGACGACAAGGTCGCGATCGCACGCGACTACCTGCTGCCCCGGCAGGCCGAGCGTGCGGCGCTCACCTCTGATGAGGTGACCTTGACCGACGCGGCGCTGCGCAAGATCGCCGCCGACTACACCCGCGAGCCGGGTGTGCGCCAGTTCGAGCGACTGCTGGCCAAGGCGCTGCGGAAGGTGACGACCAAGCTGGACTCCGGTCAGGCGTCGCTGACCATCGATGAACCCGATCTCGTCGAGTACCTGGGCCGTCCGCGGTTCACCCCGGAGTCGAACGAGCGCACGGCGGTGCCCGGTGTGGCCACCGGTCTGGCGGTCACCGGACTGGGCGGCGATGTGCTCTACATCGAGGCGGGCGCCACCGATGGCGATGCCGGGTTGAAGCTGACAGGTCAACTGGGTGACGTGATGAAGGAGTCGGCGCAGATCGCGCTGTCCTACGTCCGGGCGCACGCCGAGCAGCTGGGCGTCGACCCGAAGGCGCTGGACCGCCAGATCCACGTACACGTGCCCGCCGGCGCGGTGCCCAAGGACGGTCCGTCGGCCGGCGTCACGATGGTCACCGCACTCGTGTCCATGGCGACCGGCAGGCAGGTCCGCGGCGATGTCGGCATGACCGGTGAGGTCACGCTGAACGGCCGGGTGCTGCCGATCGGCGGTGTCAAGCAGAAACTGCTTGCGGCGCAACGGGCCGGGCTGAAGACCGTCTTCATCCCGCAGCGCAACGAGCCGGACCTCGACGACGTGCCGGCCGAGGTGCTGGCCGCACTGGAGGTCAAGCCGATGACCGATGTGGCCGAGATCGTGGCCCAGGCGCTGGAGCCGGTTGCCGAGGCGGCGACGGTCGCGGCATAACCACGCGAGCGTGCGTGTTTGTACGGCCTGACACGGTGTGTCGCGTGCAAACACGCACGCTCGTGTGAGGAGGAGAACATGCGCAAGCTCGGCTTCCTGACCATCGGCCGCTTCGACGTGGACCGTCCGGGTCCGGGTATCGAGGAAACGCTGCAGGTGATCGAACGGGCCGAGGCGCTCGGTTTCGACAGCGTCTGGTTGCGCTGCCGGCATTTCCAGCCCGGCATCTCCTCCCCCGTGGCGATCATGGCGGCGGCCACCCAGCGCACGTCCCGCATCGAGCTGGGTACCGCCGTCATCCCGCTCGGTCTGGAGAACCCGGTGCGGCTCGCCGAAGATCTGGCCACCGTCGACATCCTGTCCGGCGGCCGGATCAACCCGGGGGTCTCGGTGGGCACACCGATGCTCTACGACCACTACAAGACCGCGCTGTACCCGGAATCCCATGATGTGCAGGATTTCTCGAAGGAGCGGGTGCTGCGGCTGCTGCGCAGTCTGCGCGGGGACCCGGTCAGCGATTTCGAGGGCGTCACGGGGATCGAACAATTCGTGCGCCAGGTGCAACCGCACTCCCCCGGGCTGGCCGGGCGGGTCTGGTACGGCGGCGGCCGGGAGTCGGCGATCTGGGCCGGCCAACAGGGGATCAACTACATGACGAGTTCGGTGGTCAGCGTCGAGGGAACCGAATCCCGCGACTTCGCGACCATCCAGGCTGAACACATCGACGCCTACCGGGCACACCATCCCGAGCCCGGGAAATCCCGGGTGTCACAGGGATTGGTGGTCATCCCGACCGACTCGGCCACCGACGACCAGATCCGCCGCTACCGTGAGTACGCGGCGAGCCGGTTCGAGCGGACCAAGAGCCCGCAAGGCGCGCGCGGCATGCTGTTCTCCCCCGACTACGTCGGCACCTCCGACGAACTCGCCGACCAGCTGTTCGCACACGCCGGATTCACCCGGGCCGACGAGGTGACCTTCGCGTTGCCGTTCACCTTCGCGCCCGCGGATTACAACCAGATCATCACGGACATGGCGCAGAAGCTGGGACCTAGACTGGGTTGGACACCGACCCAGGAGGCCTGACGTGCCCGACCTGAACACGCTGAAACGCCGCATCGTGCACACCGCCCAGCGCTACCTCGTGAACCCCGTCGGCCGAAAACTCCCGGTCACCATGCTGGAGACCACGGGCCGCAAGTCCGGCCAGCCTCGGCGTACCGCCGTGGGTGGGCGCGTCGTCGGCAATGCCTTCTGGCTGGTCTCCGAGCACGGCGCCCAGTCCGACTACGTGAAGAACATCAAGGCCGATCCCGCGGTGCGGGTGCGGATCCATGGACACTGGCGCACCGGCACCGCGCATCTGCTGCCCGACGACGATGCAGTGGTCCGGCTGGGCGAACTGCCCCAGCTCAACAGCGCGGTGGTCCGCGTGATGGGCAGTGACCTGCTCACCATCCGAGTCGACCTGGACTGAGATGTCCTACGACGAGGACCTGGCCAACCGGATCCGCGAGATCCTGGCCACCACCGCGAATGTCGACGAGAAACGGATGTTCGGCGGACTGGCCTTCCTGGTGAACGGCAATATGGCAGTGGCCGCCAGCGGCGGGGGCGGGTTGATGGTGCGCGTGCCGCCGGAGGAGACGGCCGCGCTGCTCGACCGCGACCATGTCGAGCCCATGGTGATGGCCGGCCGCGAGACCCGCGGCTGGCTACGCGTGCGCGCCGACGGTGTCCGCACCACCCGCCAGCTCCACCCGTGGGTGAGTCGCGGGGTGGACTACGCGTCGGGACTGCCCGCCAAACAGCGCCGTTAGGCGGCAACAAGGAGCGGGTATGCCTGATCTCATGCCTGGCGCACACACCCTGGCTGCGCGGCTGCTCCGGCAAGCCGGAACCACGTTCGCCGACGAAGCCGGCATCACGTTGCGCGACAAACCCAAGCCGTTGTTCCAGCTCCTGGCGCTGGCCATGCTGGCGGGCAAACCGATCAGCGCGGAGGTCGCCGTGGCGGCCGCAAGCGAGGTGTTCCGCAGCGGCATCCGGACCCCTGCCTCGGTACTGCACGCCGATCGCGCGACGCTGATCGAGGCGTTCGGCCGGGCCGGCTACGCCCGTTACGACGAAAGCTCGGCGACCCGGCTGAGCGGGCTCGCCGCCCGGGTGCAGCAGCGGTATCGCGGTGATCTGCGCAGACTGGCCGACGAGGCCGCCGGCGATGTCGCGGCGGCGGCGCATGCCCTACAGGAATTCGACGGTATCGGGCCGGTGGGCGCCGACATCTTCCTGCGCGAGGTTCAGAACGTGTGGCCTTGGGTGCGGCCCTATTTCGACGATCGCGCCCTGGCCGGCGCACACGAACTGGGCCTGCCCGAGGACCCAGAAGCACTGCTCGACCTGTCCGGTGGCCACCCCGCCCAGTTGGCCGCCGCGCTGGTCCGCGTCTCGCTCGACCACCACCTGCGCGAACACGTCACGGCGTAGCCGCTCATCGAAGGAGAACTGCCATGACCACACCGACCTATGTCATCGTCGGCGCCGGCCTTGCCGGAGCCAAGGCCGCAGAAGCCTTGCGGGACCGGAACTTCGGCGGACAGATCATCCTGTTCGGCACCGAGGACCATCTGCCCTACGAACGTCCGCCGCTGTCGAAGGACTACCTGGCAGGCAAGAAGGAACCCGACGAGTTCACCGTGCAGCCCGCGGCCTGGTACCGCGAGCACGATATCGACCTGCGGCTGAACACCACGGTCAAGACCATCGATCGAGCGGCCCACGCCGTCGGCTACCAGGACGGCAAACTCGAGCACTACGACAAACTGCTGCTGGCCACCGGGTCGGCATCGCGCCGCCCACCCATTCCCGGATCCGACTCCGACGGGGTGCATTACCTGCGGACCGTCGATGACGCGGCAGCCCTGCGCGCGCTCCTCACCGGGGGTGCACGGCTGGCGGTGGTCGGCGCGGGCTGGATCGGGCTTGAGGTTGCCGCCGCCGCCCGCGAATTGGGCGCCGAGGTCACCGTCGTCGAATCGGCGGATCTGCCGTTGGCCGCGCTCGGCCGCGACGTCGCGCAGGTGTTCACCGACCTGCACCGCAACCACGGTGTCGACCTCCGGTTGGGCACCTCGGTCGAGGAGATCACCACGGCCGGGGGCCACGCGACCGGCCTGCGCCTCGGTGACGGTTCCACCGTGTCCGCGGACGTGGTGCTCGTGGCGGTGGGCGCCCGACCTCGTATCGAACTCGCCGAGAAGGCGGGGCTGACACTGGCCGACGGCGGCGTCGCCGTCGACGCGGCACTGCGCACCAGCGATCCCGACATCTTCGCCGTCGGCGATATCGCCGCGGCCCAGCATCCCCTGCTGGACACCAGGATTCGTACCGAGCACTGGGCCAACGCACTCAAACAGCCCGCCGTGGCCGCGGCCGGGATGCTCGGCACACCCGGCAGTTACGACGAGTTGCCGTACTTCTTCACCGATCAGTACGACCTCGGCATGGAGTACGTCGGACACGCCCCGCCGGACGCGCGGGTGGTATTCCGTGGCGACGTGCCCGGCCGCGAGTTCACCGCATTCTGGTTGGACGGCGACGCCCGGGTGCTGGCGGGGATGAACGTCAACATCTGGGAGGGCCTGGACGATATCAAGGCGCTGGTCCGCGGCCGGCAACCGGTGGACGCCGCGCAGTTGGCCGACGTCGACACACCGCTCGGTGAGGTCGGCGGCTAGGTCGTCGACATCGTCACTCGAGGGTGGCGATGCCTTCGGCGGTGACGGTGACCTTCAGCCCGGCGATGTCCTCGGTGACGGTGGCCGCGGCTTGCGAAGGGTCGGTGATCACGGCCAGGGCTCGACTGCCCGTCGGGGTCCGCACCGCCAGGAACGCCTTCTCCGCGGTGTCCTCGCGGGTGTAGGGCGTGGTCCAGGTCTCCACGGTGCCGACCCCGGCCCACACGTCCTCGGCCACCACGGTGGGCTCCGCATCCACGGCCGATTGCACGTCCTCCCAGCGGAATTCGCCGGTGGGCGGCTCGGTGCCGTAGATGCCGAAGCTGTGCTTGGTGAGGTAGCCGCCGTTGGCGGTGATGAGCCCGACCGTGCCCGGTTGCGCGGTGAGGCGTTCGGCCATGGTCGCGATGGAGTGCGAGACGTAGTTGTTCCACGGTCCGCCCGCGAAGGTCAGACCGCCGGTGACGGTCAGCGGCCGCTGCAGGTCGTCGGTGGGCAGGCCGAGTTCGTTGGCCGCGACCTGGACCGCGCACGGGAAGCACGAGTAGATGTCGATGAGGTCGATATCGTCGATGCCGCGGCCGGCCAGTTCCAGCGCACGGCGACCGCCGATGCGGATCGCCGGTGACCCGTCGAAGCGGGCCCGCTCCCCGATCAGGTAGGTGTCGTGGGCATCGGTGCCCGCGTAGGGGAAGACCCAGCGGTCCCGCGGAATCTGCAGGGCCTGCGCCTTCTCCACCGAGGTGAGGATCAGTGCCGCGCCCTGGTCGACCATATTGTTCGAGTTCATCAGCTTGGTGTAGGGCCAGCTGATCATGCGGTTGGTCGGACCCGGCTGCCAGATCTCCTCGGCAGACACCGCATTCCGGTTCCAGGCATGCGGATTGTCCTGTGCCACTTGGCTGAACCGCGACCACAGCGCACCGATCCGGCGACGGTGCTCCTCGGGCGACTCCCCCGAGGCGATGCGCAGTGCCTGCTCGAACATCGGGTACACGTAGGCGGGCCGGTCCAGTTTGATCCGGATCTCGGCGGGGCCCGACATCTGGAACTCGTCGTCGGCGCCGGCGGGTAGCGGCACAGAATCATCCTGGACGGTGCCGGTGAGCTTGTGTCCCTGCGCCCTGATCCGGGTGCGGCTGCGCCAGGTTTCACCGCCGGCGATGAGGACCACGTCATTGCGGCCCTGCTGGATGTCCAGGCAGGCCTGGTTCACCAGCGACTGCGGGATGTTGCCGCCGATGCTGGTATACCGGGTGGCCGCGGTGGGCGCGCCGATCCGTTGAGCCAGCAGCAGCCCCGGATCCCGGTAGCGCCAGGACAGCAGGTTGACGATGCGCACGGCGTCCACCGCTTCCAGCACGCGTGGGTCGGCGGCGGCGCGCGCGGCACGCTCCATCAGGTCGACGGGTTCGGTGGTGGCGCTCTCCTCGCGCTGGTTGACCTGGCCGTAGCCGACGAGGACCGGGGTGCGTGGATCGAGAGACATTTGGTGAATCATCCTGTCTTGTAGAGGTTTTCAGGCCGGGCCGACGCGGTAGATGGACTTCAGCTGCTGGTAGGCGGCCAGCCCCTCCGGGCCGAGCTCGCGGCCGAGACCGCTGGACTTGACCCCGCCGAACGGGGCCGCGACGTCCAGTTGGTAGTCATTGACGCCGATGGAGCCGGTGTGCACCCGGCGGGCGATCTCGGTCCCGCGATCGGCGTCGGTGGTCCACACGGTGCCGCCGAGGCCGAACTCGCTGTCGTTGGCGATCGCGACGGCCTGCTCCTCGGTGTCGTAGGGAATCACCGCCAGCACGGGACCGAAGACCTCTTCCTGAGCGATCCGCGACGAGTTGTCGACATCGGCGAAGACCGTCGGCGAGACGAACCAGCCGTGCGGCTGATCGGCCGGAACGGCGCCGCCGGCAACGAGTTTCGCCTCCGCTTTGCCGATGTCGATATAGTCGAGGACCCGCCGGCGCTGACGATCACTGACCAGCGGACCGACGTCGGTGGCCTTGTCCAGCGGATCACCCACCGTGAGCCCGTCGGCCAGGGCTGCCACCGCGTCGACCACCTCGGCATACCGTGAGCGGGGCGCCAGGATCCGCGAACTGAGGTGGCAGGTCTGGCCGTTGTTGACGAAGGATGCGTTCTTCAGTCCTTTGACCGTGGCGGCGAGGTCCGCATCGTCGAGGATGATCGCGGCGGACTTGCCGCCCAGCTCGAGGGTGACCGGACGCAGCAACCGGCCGCACATCTCGGCGATGGTGCGGCCCGCGCCGGTGGAGCCGGTGAAGGCGACCTTGTCCACGCCCGGGTGCGCCACCAGGTGCGCACCGGCGGCCGGGCCGCCCGCCACCACGTTGAGCACACCGGCGGGAAGCCCGGCCTCTGCGGCGGCTTCGGCGAAAACGAGTGCATCCAAGGCGGTTTCGGGCGCGGCTTTGAGCACCATGGTGCAGCCTGCGGCGAGCCCGGGGGCCAGCTTCATGGCCGCCAGGGCTTGGGGATAGTTCCACGGCGTGATGGCCGCCACCACACCGACGGCTTCCCGGCGCACGATGGTGTGCCCGATCAGCGCGGGCCGGATCTCCTCGTCACCGCCGGCGGCGATCAGGTCGGCGTAGTAGCGCAGCAGGACCGCCGGGAACATGCCATTGGCGCCCTTGGACAACCGGATCGGCATGCCGTTCTCGCGCGTACACAGTTCGTTGGTGGTCGCCGAGCGGGCCAACAGGGCGTCGGCGAAGCGCAGCAGCAGCGCCGCCCGTTCGCCGGCGGGGGTGGCACTCCAGGCCGGCAGCGCTGCGCGGGCCGCCGCCACCGCATCGTCGACCTCGGATTCGGTGGCCGAGGAACCGTGCCCCAGCAGCTCACCGGTGGCGGCCTCGAGTACCGGTTCGGTGCGTTCGGCGGTGCGGAACTGGCCGGCGATGAAGACAGAAGCGGTGCTCACAGCGAACTCCTCGGGTCGTTCGGGTCGGTTCCGGCGAACAGCACGCCGTCGGTGATCAAGCGGTCGATGGCGGTGTCGTCCAGCGCGAGCACCCGATGGCAGATATCGCGGGTGTGCTCGCCGGGCAACGGGGCCGGGCGTAACGGGGCGGGCGGGATGTGGTGGTAGCGAGCAGGTCCGGTTTCGGTGGGCATCGGTTCCTCGAACAGCGGATGTACCAGGTCCGTGTAGAGCCCGCGATGACGGACCTGCGGATCGATGAGGATGTCGGCGGCCCGGTTCATCGGGCCGGCCGGGACACCGGAGTGCTGGAGCACCTCGGCGACGTCGTGCTTGTCTCGTTGCATGGTGAACGCGCTGAGCACTGCGATCAGTTCCGGTGCAGCCGTGGGCATCTCGACGCCGACGATGCCGGCCAGGGCTGCCCGGTCGGCGTCATGGCGTACCGAGATGACGCACCATTCGTCCTCACCGGCGCACGGACATACCGCGTGTACGGCGGTGTCGGGTACGACGGGCAGACCGGCCACCCGGGCGGCCTCGATGACGTAGGCGGTGGCCAGTTGGTTCACCGCCACCTCTGCCTGCGAGATGTGCACGTGGGCGCCCTGTCCGGTGCGCTCCCGGCGGATCAGGGCGGCCAGCGTGGCGAGCGCGGTGATACGGGCGACCACGTGGTCGGGGAAAATGGTGGTGGCATCGAAGAACTGCGCGAGTTCGTCGTCAGAACCGCCGGGTGCCCGCCACAGTCGCGTCACCCCGGTCGTGGCGCGCACCAGCGGCCCGTATCCCATCCGCTGACTCCACGGTCCGCGGTCACCGAATGCGCTGCTCTCGGCCAGGACGATCCGTGCGTTGATGTCCGTCAGCTGCTGATACGAAAAGCCCAGGGCCGCCAGCGTTCCCGGCTTGAAGTTGGCGAACACGGCATCGGATCGGGCCACCAGCCCGGTGAAGATCTCCGCGCCGCGCGGGTGGCGCAGGTCCAAGCCGAGACTGGACTCGTTGCGGTGGGTCAGCGCCCAGGACCGGCTCATCGGCCGTCCCGGCGGGGCCTGGCGCAAGCCGTCGGGATAGGCGGCACTCTCCACCTTGATGACCTCGGCGCCCAAGTCGGCGAAGAGCCGGCCGAGTTCGCCGCCGGCGACGATGACGCCGAGATCGAGGATGCGCAGGCCGTCGAAGGGCCGGTCGGCGGCCGGGAGTTTCACCGCCGAGCGAGCGGACACCCATTCGGCCCGGTCGGCGCCCGGCTGCGGCGCGGTGCGCGCGAATCCGTGGTGGAGGTCGTCGATCACGAACGCGCCCACCGGGACGACAGTGTCGGTGCCCGGCGCGAGCTGCGCGTCGACCAGGGCGCCGACAGCGCGGAAATGATCGGAGGCCAGCGCTTCGGCGGGGCTCTGCACGGCCGCGATCGGTACCCCGCGGGCCTGCCCTTCGGCAACGAGGTCGGCCATCGTGCCGCGGGCGAACAGGTCGGCGATGACCGCGTTGAGCTCTCTCGTCGCCGCATAGCGTGCGCCGATGGAGTCGAATTTCGGGTCGGAGAACTCCTCGGGTTCGCCCAGCCAGGCCCGCATCCCGCGCCATTGCCGGGGGGACAGCAGGCAGATCCGGACGAAACCGTCGCGGCAACGGAAGGTCGGATAGATCTGTTGGTTGCGCGGTCGCCCACGCCAGGTGGAGCGCTTCTGCCCGGACGCGGCCTGGCCCTCGGAGCCGAAGGGCGGGTCGAGTGCCTGCAGGACCGCTTCGAACCGGGAGAAGTCGATGCACCCACCGCGGCCGGTACGCAGCCGGTGGTAGTAGGCCACCAAGATCGCCCAGGCCGCCTGGACTGCCGCGGTGGCCGACGCGATACCCGCCGGCGGCAGCACCGGGGTTCCGGTCGGCGGGCCACTGCGGGACAGCGCCGTCGACATCGCGTAGAGGACGGGGTCGGTGGCCGTCCACCATGCGTGTGGTCCGTCGGTCCCGAAGTCGGTGATCACGGCGGCCACCAGCTCGGGATGTCCTGACGCCAGTTCGGCGACGGTGGTGCCGAACGCCGAGACGAACTCGTCACCGATGAGGATGTCGGCACCTGAAGCGAGCTCGTCGAGCCGGCGCCGGTCGTCGGGGTCCAGCGGATCCAGGATTGCGCTGCGTTTGTTGGCATTGTCGAGGGCGAAGGACACCGATGCGCCGGCGAGTGTGGGGGCGCCCACGCGGGCCGCCCCGCCGCCCGGGCGTTCGATCTTGAGGATGTCGGCACCGAGGTCGGCGAACAGTCGGGCGATACCGTCGGCCGGCCCGTCGGTGAGTTCGAGGACCCGCACCCCGGCGAGTGGATGGCTCACTGCGTCATACCCCGGCACGACGGACACCTTAGTGCCCACTTCTATAACTTAGGTAGACAACCCACGCCAGTACACTGGAGAACGATGTCTGACCTCGGCGTGGTGGCCTCACCGCTCTCCCCTCCAGCCCATCCGCTGGCGGGAACTCTGTCGGCGTTGCACCACGCCCGCGTCTACATCGACCTGGCGGTGGTGGTGCTCGTCTTGGTCGCCACCAATCTCATCGCCCACTTCACGACACCCTGGGCCAATATCGCGACGGTGCCCGCCGCGGCGATCGCCCTGGTGGCGCTGGTGCGGGTGCGCGGGCTGGGCTGGACCGAGCTGGGCCTGGGGCGCGAGCACTGGCGCTCCGGCGCCCGCTACGCCGCGGCCGCGATCGGCATCGTGCTGGCGGTCATCGCCATCGGAGTCGCGCTGCCGTGGACCCGGCCGATGTTCATGAACAACCACTACGCGACTGTCTCGGGCGCCCTGATCGCCTCGATGATCATCATTCCGCTGCAGACCGTCATCCCCGAGGAACTGGCCTTCCGCGGTGTGCTGCACGGTGCACTGGACCGGGCCTGGGGTTTTCGCGGGGTGGCCGCCGCCGGATCGCTACTCTTCGGCCTGTGGCATATCGCCAGTTCACTCGGCCTGACCAGCGGTAATGCCGGATTCAGCCACCTTCTCGGTGGCGGCGTGTTCGGTATGGTCGCGGGTGTGGTCGGCGCCGTGGTGGCCACCAGTGCCGCCGGTTTCGTGTTCACCTGGCTGCGCCGGCGAAGCGGCAGCCTGCTCGCGCCGATCGCCCTGCACTGGTCCCTGAACGGGATGGGAGCGCTGGCCGCGGCGCTGGTCTGGCACGCGTCGTTCTAGCGGCTCCGCCGGCGCGCCCGGAACTCGCGGTTCTTGAGCTTGTTACCGCAGCTGGCCATATCGCACCACGTGCCGCCGTGGTTGCGCGAGCGGTCATAGAACGCCCACCGGCAGTCTTCGTTGGCGCAACTCTTCAGATGCACCCAGCTGCCGTCCCGCTGCGCGTCCGCCACGATCAGCAGCAGGCCCAGCAGCCGGTCCGGTACCGAGCCGCCCACCGGGGCCACCTCGACCGCACCGGCATCCCCGACGATGAGCCGGGCCGGCGCACTCGCCGCCAGCCGGCGCAGCGGATCCAGCTGCACAGCAGTCGGCGCCGGTCCACCGGTGTTGTGAATCACCAACGCCCGCAAGCTTTCCCGTACCTCCGCCAGGTCCGCGAGATCAGCCCTGCCCGGTACGGCACCGTTGTCGAGTAGACCCGCAGCGATCAGCCACTCCGCCGCGTCGGCCGGATCCGCCAGGCGGTCCTGCCCGCTCTCCCAGTCCAGGGTGTTGATGAACGCCTGCACCCGGAGCAACGGACCCGGGGCAGGTTTCGCCTCGACATCGCCATACCACTGCACGCTCGGCAGCTTACTCCCAAAGTGACCGGCAAAACATGTTGACTGGTCATTCATGACCGGTATAACGTCTTTGTAGGTCACGTTCGTGGGAAGGACACCGATGATGACGACCTCGGTTGAGCCGCGGACAAGCAGGCCCGTCCACATAGGAGTCGGGACGCGCATCCGCGCCCGGATGTTCGCCGCCCGGTGGGATCAGCAGATCGAACGCGCCGCCCCCGGCACCGCGGTGATCGCCGACAGCCCGCTGGCGGCGCACATGCGGCGGATCACGTCGCGCGGTGAGCGCGAGCAATTGGCCGACGCACTGAGCCCGACCCGGCGATCCAGCGCAGGCGGCGTCAGTTTTCGGGTCCCGGTGCACGCGGCAGCTTTGTCCGCCGCGGCGGACCTGATCGACGAGCTGACATTCCGGCTGCGTGGGCCGCAACCGGTACGCGTTCGCGGCATGGCCCGCTTGCGCATCCTGCTTGCCGACGGCCGCGGGCCGTTCTACCGACCCGGGCCGGCCAGTCTCAACGCCGCCCTGCGCGGCGTGCTGGCCGCCCTGTGAGTCAGTTCTTGCGGACCAAACCGACGATCCACAGCAGGATCACCGATCCGAGGACGGCGGTGAACAGCGTGAACCACCAGCCGCCCGCCGCGGTGTCGAGGAAGAAGCTCAGCAGGAATCCACCGATCAAGGCGCCGACGACACCGATGACGATGTTCAACAGAATCCCGGAGCCGCCGCCCTTGACGATCTTGCCGGCGATCCAGCCGGCGATCGCTCCGATGATGATGTAGCCGATCCAGCCCACGCTGGTCTGCGTGGTCGAACGGGCCAAGAACTCAGTAGCTGCAACGATTTCCATGTGCTGGTCTCCTGCCTACCACCGGCGGACCCGGCCGAATGCCGAGTCGCTCTCCGGTCTACCCGGATCAGGTCACGATTAGGCCTGTGAAACGGGCACATTCGTCACATATCAGCCCTGCGACTCAGCCCTGCGGCATCATCTCCGGCGGTGCGTTCGTCACGGGCACCGGCACGCCGACACCCGGCCTGGCCGGCGGCGCGTTGGGATCGACCGGCGCTGGCGGCGCATTCGGGTCCGGCGCCGGCGGCGGCGGCGGGCTCCAGGGGCGGATGGACTGCGCCAGAGCGGTGGCGGCAGCTTTGTCCACGGGATGGTTGGCGGTGCCCAGCCACACGACGAACCAGCGCGAGGGGGCACGCTGCCCGCGCGGCACGCCGGCCGGGGTGGGCGCACCGACGACGCCGGCCCAGATCTGACCGGTCGGCTTGGTCGTGTCGGTGAACTTCACCTCGTAGTAGGACGCGGAGCCGGTCAGATCACCCGCGGCCAGCGGTGTCGTCTCCTGGCCGATCCGGGTGCCGGGGAACGGCATGAAGAACTCGCCCATATCGGAAGCCAGCCGCGCGGCCGCCTTCCCGTTGTCGGATTCAGCGCCGGCGAAAAGCTTCAGGTCCAGCCGGCCGAGCAGCACGCTGGTGTCGTTGGCCGGCTGCGCCGCGGTGCCCTGCGCGGGCGCAGGCTCGGTGCCGGCGGGCGGAATCTTGGTCAGCAGCGCCTGGCCGTAGGACAGCTGGGTGGCGTCGGCCACCTTCCAGCCGGGCGGCACGACGTAGCTGAAACCACCGGCCGCATTGTCGACCCGGCCCGGCTCCGGTGCAGGGGGTGGCGGCGGGGCCGGCGCGTTCGGATCGACCGGGGGCGCGTTGGGATCGACGGGCGCGGGTGCCGGTGGGGCGTTCGGGTCGGCGGGCGCAGGCGCGGGCGCCGGTGTCGCATTCGGGTCCGCAGGTGCCGGCGCGGGCGTCGGGGCCGGGGGTACCGGGTCCGCATGGGACACCGCGATGGGGAGCGTCAGTGCGGCCGCAGCCGCAATCGCCAGTGCGGTCGATAGGCGCTTGCGGTGTGACGAGCGCACGTCCGGCTGATTCATGGGGACGAAAATACCGTGTTACAGCCGTGACGCAAGTGTGAGTTGCTCTTATAGTGCCCATCTGGGAAGTAGCTGACCGCAATGAAACTCGTGAGAAAGTGCACTACCACATGTAGCTGTCCGGATGCGGCCACGGCTACGCCACCCCGTGCCGGCGGGGTGGGTTTCATCCGGTATTTCGCCGCCATCGAGCGGGTTGTTACGACGCCGGCTGGATTCTCAGTTCCTGTGCCTTCACCGTGAAGTAGACCCGCTCCCCCGGCGCCAGGCGCAATTCGGCGGCCGCCTCTGCGGTGATATCGGCCGCCAGGCCAGGCGCGCCGTCGGGTTGCGGCGTGGCCCGCACCCGGATCGACGGTCCGCGGCTGTCCAGCTCGGCCACCGTCACCTCCACCGCATTGCGCGGGCTACCGTGCGGCACCTCGCGGTAGACGGCCACCGCCGCCGGCGCGAACACCGCCACCGCCGGATCACCGGCCGCCATCGCAGACTCCGGGCAGCCGTGCCAGTGCGTATCCCAGTCGGTACGCAGCGCCCCGTCCGCTTGCCAGCGCCCGCGGACCAGATTCACCCCGGCGAACCGGGCACCGAACACGCTGCGCGGAGCGGCCAGGATCTGCGCGACGGGACCGAACTCCACCAGCCGGCCCGCCTCCACCACCGCCACCTGATCGGCGAGCGCCACCACGTCCAGGAGGTCGTGGGTGACCAGGACCGCCGTCCGCCCGTCTCGGGTGAGCACCCGGCGAAGGACGGCGCGTATCGCCGTCGCCACCGAGACGTCCAGGCCGGCCATCGGCTCGTCGAGCAGCAGCAGGTCGGGTTCGGCGGCCAGTGCGCGTGCCAGCGCCACCCGCTGCGCCTGTCCCCCGGACAGCTGCCGCGGCATCCGCCCGGCCAGCTCACCGGCCCCCACCTCGGTCAGCCATGATTCGGCAACGCCCCGGGAATCCTTGCGGCTCAATCGTTTTCCACTGCACGGGCCGAACGCGACGTTGTCTCGCACGTTCAGGTGCGGGAACAGCAACGCCTCCTGCATCAGCAACCCGACCCGCCGGTCATGGGTGGCCACGTGGATACCGCCGGCACAGTCGGTCAGCGTCCGGGCACCGACGCGCACCGTCCCGTGGTCGGGCCGCACCACACCGGCCAGCACCTGCAGCAGCGTCGATTTACCCGCCCCGTTGGGGCCGAGAACGGCGAGTACCTGGCCCGCGGCGACGGTGAGGTCGAGCCGAACATCGCGGCCGGTGACCTGCACGCTGACCTCGAGCCCGCTCATGTGGCCTGCCATGAGCTGGGCCGCAACCGCCGTGCGCCGAGTCCGATCACCACCAGTGCCGCCACCAGCACCAGCAGCACCGACAGCGCCACGGCCGCGTCGGCATCGCTCTCTCGCTGCAGGTAGATCTCCAGCGGCAGGGTTCGGGTGACGCCCTCCCGCGATCCGGCGAAGGTCAGCGTCGCACCGAATTCACCCAGGGACCGCGCGAAGGCCAGCACCGAGCCGGACAGCAGACCGGGCGCGAGCAAGGGCAGTGTGACCCGCCGCCACACCGTGGTCGGGCGGGCCCCGAGGGTCGCCGCAACCACCTCGTAGTCGGCGCCCGTGGTGCGCACCGCCCCCTCCAGGGCGATCACGAGGAACGGCAGCGAGACAAAGGTCTGCGCCAGCACCACTGCCACGGTGGTGAACGCGATCTGGACACCGGCCGCCTCCAGATAGCGGCCGAGCAGACCCAGCCGGCCGAATGCGTACAGCAGCGCGATTCCGCCCACGACGGGTGGCAATACCAGCGGAAGCAAGATCACCGGCCGGAGCGCCCCGATCAGTCGAGACGAGCTCCGGGCCAGGACGAGCGCCATGGGGACGCCCAGCACCACGCATATCGCCGTGCTCGCGACCGAGGTGCGCAGGCTCAGTTCCAGCGCGGTCAGCGAGGCGTGGCTGCTGATCAGCGACCAGAAGTGCAGCCAATCGACCTTGGCCGCCATCGCCACCAGCGGCAGCAGCACGAACAGGGTGCCCACCGCGGCCGGGAGGTAGATCCAGCGCGGCAGCCCCATGGGCCAAACCCTAGGCGACCGACCAGCAGCCGGCGGGCTCATGTGGCGCGTCAGATTTCGCGGCCTAGCTACTGTCCAGTAACATCGTTTCGACTCGCTGCGTTCAGCGCTGAACAAGGAGGTAACCACATGGAGGTGCTGCTCACCGGCGGCGATACCGAGCTCGGCCGCGTGGTCGCCACCGGCTTCCGGGATGAGGGCCACAACGTGGTGCTCGCGGGTGTTCGCCGCGACGATCTCGAAGTCCTCGCCAAAGAGCTCGATGCGAACTTCGTGGTCGTCGACAACACCGATCCGGCCAGCCTCGAAGCAGCGCGCGAAGCGTTTCCCCTGCACCTGGACTGCATCGTCAACGTGCCCGCACCGGCACAGGTGGCCAAAGACCCGCGCACCTTCACCCTTGCCGACCGCGCCGCGGCCTGGCGCCAGACGCTCGACGCGACGCTGCTGTCCGCGGTGTTGACCGTCCAGGTGCTCGGCGATCAGCTGAGCTCGGGCGGATCGATCATCAACGTCGTTCCCGGCAATCCGGCCGAGGGCAGCGCCGACGCCGCGATCAAGGCCGCGCTGTCGAACTGGACCGCCGGCCAGGCAGCCCATTACGGGATCCGTGGGATCACCGTGAACGCGGTGGCCACGGGCAAGAGCGCCGAGCCAGGGTACGACGGTGCCGCCGAGACGACACCGTCGGTCGCCGACGAGATCACGCGGTTGGCGCTGTTCCTCACCACCCAGTCGGCCCGGCACATCACCGGACAGACGCTGCACGTGAGCCAGGGCGCGCTCGCCAACTTCGGCTGAGATATTCCCGCGTTCGCCCGCAGCTAAACGGGGTGCCCTCTCCGCTTCGGTGTGGTTACGTAAGTCCCATGGCGATTCGACTCGGACTTCAGATCCCCAATTTCTCCTACGGCACAGGCGTTTCCGAACTCTTCCCCACCGTCATCGCGCAGGCGCGCGAGGCCGAACAGGCCGGGTTCGACTCCGTCTTCGTGATGGACCACCTCTACCAACTACCCGGCCTCGGCGCGCCCGAGGAGCCGATGCTCGAGGCGTACACCACGCTCGGCGCCCTGGCCACCGCCACCGAGAAGGTGCAGCTGGGCACCTTGGTGACCGGCAACACCTACCGCAACCCCACGCTGCTGGCCAAAGCCATCACCACCCTGGACGTGATCAGCCAGGGCCGCGCCATCCTGGGCATCGGGACCGGCTGGTTCGAGTTGGAACACGACAGCCTCGGCTACGAGTTCGGTACGTTCACCGAGCGGTTCAAGAAGCTCGACGAGGCCCTCGAGATCATCCTGCCGATGCTCAAGGGCGACCGTGTCACATTCGACGGCACCTATTACAAAACCCAGGAAGCCTTCGCGAATCCCCGCTTCCGCGACCACATTCCGCTGATGATCGGCGGCAGCGGCGAGAAGAAGACGATCCCGCTGGCGGCCCGGCACTTCGACCACCTCAACATCATCGCCGGCTTCGACGAGTTGCCCCGCAAGGTGGCTGTGGTCAAGGAGAACTGCGAGAAGATCGACCGCGACCCGGCGACGCTGGAGACCAGTGTGCTGGCCATCGCCCTCATCGGCGAGCAGTACACCGCGGACATCATCCCTGACGAGTTCAAGCAGCAGGCGGTGTACGGCTCGCCCGATCAGGTGGCCGAGCAGCTCAAGGAGAAGGTGTACGACGCGGGCGTCGACGGCGTCATCCTGAGCGCCTTCACCATCGGTGGTTACACCCCCGGTGGCGTGGCGGCGGTGGGCGAGGCGCTGCGGCCGCTGATCGCGGGGTGAACAGTCCGGCGGGCAGGAGCGAAGCGACCCGGGGGGGTGAACAGTCCCGAGGGGCAGGAGCGAAGCGGCTCGGGGTGAACAGTCCGGCGGGCAGGAGCGAAGCGACTCGGGATGAACAGTTGGTGCAGTGCGCCATCTCACCGCACTGACTGAATCGGTACCGACTACCCTAGAGGTTGTATTGACAAAGTACGTCCGCTAGGAGCAGCAATGAGCCACCCCGGAGCTACGGCATCGGATCGGCATAAGGTCGTCATCGTCGGCTCGGGGTTCGGTGGATTGAACGCCGCGCAGGCGCTCAAGGGCGCCGACGTCGACATCAAGTTGATCGCGCGCACCACACATCACCTGTTTCAGCCGCTGCTCTACCAAGTCGCCACCGGCATCATCTCCGAGGGTGAGATCGCCCCGCCGACGCGCCTGATCCTGCGCAAGCAGGACAACGCGCAGGTGCTGCTCGGGGATGTCACGCATGTCGATCTCGAGCGCAAGACGGTCGAGTCGGTTCTGCTGGGCCACACCTACAGCACCCCCTACGACACGCTGATCCTGGCGGCCGGCGCGGGGCAGTCCTACTTCGGTAACGACCACTTCGCGGAGTGGGCGCCCGGCATGAAGACCATCGACGATGCGCTGGAATTGCGCGGCCGCATCCTCGGCGCCTTCGAGCAGGCCGAGCGGTCCAGCGACCCCGAACGCCGCAAGAAGTTGCTGACGTTCGTCGTCGTCGGCGCCGGCCCGACCGGAGTGGAGATGGCCGGCCAGATCCAGGAGCTGTCCGACCAGACACTCAAGGGCAGCTTCCGGCACATCGACCCGACCGAGGCGCACGTCATCCTGCTCGACGCCGCACCGGCCGTGCTCCCGCCGATGGGCGAGAAGCTGGGCCTGCGGGCCAAGGAGCGCCTGGAGAAGATGGGCGTCGAGATCCAGCTCAACGCGATGGTCACCGACGTCGACCGCAACGGCATCACCGTCAAGGACAAGGACGGGTCGATCCGGCGTATCGAGTCGGCGTGCAAGGTGTGGTCGGCCGGTGTGCAGGCCAGCCCGCTGGGCAAGGAGCTGGCTGCGCAGTCCGATACCGAGATCGACCGGGCCGGGCGCGTCAAGGTCAATCCCGACCTGTCGATCCCGGGCCACCCCAATGTCTTCGTCATCGGCGATATGGCCTTCGTCGAGGGCGTTCCCGGTATGGCGCAGGGCGCCATCCAGGGCGGCAAGTACGTCGCGGCCATCCTGAAGAACGAGGCGAAGGCCCGCCAGCACGGCACCATCCCCAAGCCGCGCGTGCCGTTCAAATACTTCGACAAGGGCTCGATGGCCACGGTGTCGAAGTGGAATGCGGTGGCCAAGGTCGGCAAGCTGGAGTTCAGCGGTTTCATCGCCTGGCTGGCCTGGCTGGGGCTGCACCTGATCTATCTGGTCGGCTTCAAGACCAAGGTCGCCACGCTGTTGTCGTGGGCGGTGACGTTCCTGAGCCGGCAGCGCGGCCAGCTGACCATCACCGAGCAGCAGGCCTACGCCCGCACCAGAATCGACCAGCTCGAGGAGATCGCCGCGGCGGTCGAACAGGAGCGGGCGAGCTAGCGACCCGGGAATCGGTCAGAGTCGCGCGCCCTGCCACGTCGCCAGGCAGCCACCCGCGGCGAGTTCGAGGACCGTCCCTGGGCTCTCGAAACTCGTTTGCGGGTACCGCAATTCGCTGACACATGCGCGGGGACTGCCGAGTTCGTCATCGGCCACCGTCGCCGCGCCCAACTCGACGCGGTGCCGCAGTAGCGGCACACCGTCGACATCGGCGTGCAGCGCTCCCGTCCAATACCCGTCGGACTCCCCCGATCGGCCGATCTGGACGCTTTCGCGCACCCTGGCCCGGCCCGTGGTTCCCAATCGGAGCCGGGTCCCCGCCGCATGGCGGGAGCCGCCCGCGATGACGGTGGGTTGCAGGTCCAGGTCGAGTTCGCCGTCCACCTGCAGGTCCCATGCACTGTGCGACTCGACGGTGGTCGCACTGGGGAGCACCATCGTGGCCGCCGCCGATCGCACCCTTAGCCGGGCCCCGGCCTCCACCACGATCCGCACCGAAATGGTGTCACCCCCGAGCGGGGTGGCCGCCGCGGACAGCAGATGCACGGTGTCGGCGGCGGTTCGACGGGCCGCCAGTGCGCCACTGCATTCGATGCGCGGACCACGGTCGGGCCGTGCCACCAGCAGGATGTCGGAATGCATGGGCTAGCTCGAGACCGGGACCTGCAGTTGCTCGTGCACCCAGCGCAGCACCGGCCCGGCGGTGGGGTCCTCGGTGAGCGAGATGAGGACGAACGGCCGGTCTCCCCGCACCGTGGTGGAGTCCCGGCGCATCACCTCCAGATCCGCGCCGACCATCGGAGCGAGATCAGTCTTGTTGATCACCAACAGATCTGAGAACGTCACCCCCGGGCCGCCCTTGCGCGGCACCTTGTCCCCACCGGCGACGTCGATGACGAAGATCTGCACGTCGATCAGACCTGAGGAGAAGGTGGCCGTGAGGTTGTCGCCGCCGGATTCGACGAGGATGAGATCGAGACCCGGATTCGTCTCGATCAGATCGTCGATCGCGTCGAGATTGGCGGTGATGTCGTCGCGGATGGCGGTGTGCGGGCAACCGCCGGTCTGCACGGCGGCGATGCGTTCGTCGGGCAGCACGGCGTGGCGGCGCAGGAAGTCGGCGTCCTCGGTGGTGTAGATGTCGTTGGTCAGCACCGCCAGCGACAGCTCGTCGCGCAGCTGCCGGCACAGGGCGGCGGTCAGCGCGGTCTTACCGGAGCCGACCGGGCCCCCGATGCCGATGCGCAGCGCCTCCCCCGCGTGCCGTACCCGCTTGGGCCGGTCGGAGTGACTGTGCGGTTGTCCGTCGATGAAATGCGGTGGCATATCGGTCCTCATCAGCTCTCGAACTTCAGGAAACAAACAGGGGTCGTTCGCGGGCGGCGTGCTGTTGTGCGAGCACGTCGAGCAGGGGGTCGGACAAGTCGGCGAGCTCCTTGACCGCCGCCGCTGCGGTCTGCTCACACAGTGGTGACAGTGCGAAGGTCAGTGCCGCGACGTCGGCCGGGTCCAGGGCCAGCAGTCGCTGTGCCGCGGTCGCCGAGCCGGTCATCGTCGTGTAGACCAGTGACAGCGCCGTGTGCTCGGGGGCCACCGACGCCGCGATGCCGACGACGCCGGCGGCCACCGCGAGATGCGGTTTGGTGCCCACCGGCCGCCAATCATGCTCGGGCCACACCCGTTTGGCCAGCCGGGTCAATCCGCGCCCTTGCGCCCGGGAGGCCGACCGCGCGGCCGGTGCCGGGGTGCGGGCGTCGGTTTCGGCATCGGCGGCCGCGACGGTCAGTGTGCCCGTCTGCACCGCCACCGCCAGCGACGCGGTCACCAGACCCTGGCTGCGGATCCGGCGCCGCAGGTAAGCCCGTAACGTCGCCAGGTCGATCACCAACCCCGCGGTGATCGCCTCTTCCATACCGCCGGAATGCACGTGCCCGCCGGTCGGCAACCGTGAATCCGCCAGTGCCAGAAGGGTTGCCAACCCGGGCGAGTGAAGCGACGGGAAATCGAAACTCATCAGAACAGGAAGTAGCGCTGCGCCATGGGTAGTTCGGCCGCGGGTTGTTCGGCCCACACGTCACCGTCGATACGCACCGTGAAGGTGTCCGGATCCACCTCGATGCGGGGCAGCGCATCGTTGAGCGGCATATCCGCCTTGCCGATCTTGCGGACGTTCTTGACCGCCACCAGGTTTCGTCGGATGTCCAGGCGGTCGGCCAGGCCGTCCTCGATGGCCTGGGGGGCCACGAAATGCACCGAGGTGGCGGCGGCCGCCACCGGAGTCGCACCGAACATCGGCCGGGGCAGCACGGGCTGCGGCGTCGGGATCGATGCATTGGCATCCCCCATCGCCGCCCAGGCGATCATCCCGCCCTTGAGCACCGCGTGCGGGCGCACCCCGAAGAACGCAGGTTCCCACAGCACCAGGTCGGCGAGCTTTCCGACCTCGACGGAGCCGATCTCGTCATCCAGGCCGTGCGCGACGGCCGGGCAGATCGTGTACTTGGCGATATAGCGCCGCGCACGGTTGTTGTCATTTCCCTTGGCACCGGCGATATCTCCGCTGATCGCACCGCGGCGCTTCTTCATCACATGGGCGGTCTGCCAGGTGCGCAGCACCACCTCGCCGATGCGGCCCATCGCCTGGGCGTCACTGCCGATCATCGAGATGGCGCCGATATCGTGCAGCAGATCTTCGGCGGCGATCGTCGACGGCCGGATCCGGCTCTCCGCGAAGGCCAGATCCTCCGGAATGCTGGGGTTCAGGTGGTGGCACACCATCAGCATGTCCAGATGCTCGTCGAGGGTGTTGACCGTGTGCGGCCGGGTGGGATTCGTCGAACTCGGCAGCACATTCGGGTGCGAGGCAACGGTGACGATATCGGGAGCGTGGCCGCCGCCGGCGCCTTCGGTGTGATACGCGTGGATACCTCGGCCCTTGATGGCGGCCAGCGTGTCCTCGACGAAGCCGGCCTCGTTGAGGGTGTCGGTGTGGATGTTGGCCTGCACGCCGGCGGCCTCGGACACCGTCAGGCAGGCATCGATCGCGGCCGGCGTGGTGCCCCAGTCCTCGTGCAGTTTGAACCCGGCTGCGCCACCGCGCAATTGCTCCCACATGGCCTCGGCGCTGACGGTGTTGCCCTTACCCAGCAGTGCCACGTTCAGCGGCCAGGAATCCAGCGATTCCAGCATCCGGGCCAGGTGCCAGGACCCGGGGGTGACGGTGGTCGCCTTGCTGCCCTCGGCAGGTCCGGTACCCCCGGCGATGATGGTGGTGATGCCCCCGCCGAGGGCTTCCTCCATGATCTGCGGGCAGATCAGGTGCACGTGACAGTCGATGGCCCCGGCGGTGAGGATGCGGCCGTTGCCCGCGATGATCTCGGTGGACGGACCGACGACAAGGTCCGGATGCACCCCGGACATGATGTCGGGGTTGCCCGCCTTCCCGATCGCCACGATGCGGCCGTCGCGAATGCCGATATCGGCCTTGATGATTCCCCAGTGGTCGAGGATGACCGCACCGGTGATGACGGTGTCGGGCGCCCCGTCGGCCCTGGTCGCCCTGGACTGCCCCATCGATTCGCGTAGCACCTTGCCGCCCCCGAACACGGCCTCGTCACCGGCCAGGCCGGGCCCACCGCTGCGATCCTCGGTGATCTCGATCAGCAGGTCGGTATCGGCCAGCCGGATCCGGTCGCCGGTGGTGGGACCGAACAGGGCGGCGTAGCGCTCGCGGGACAGTGAGCTCACTGGTGCGGGTCCAATCTGCCGGGCGGGGTCAGGGACAGCCCGTACACCTCGCGGGTGCCGCTCAGCGGGACCAGCGAAACCCGTTGGGCGATGCCGGGTTCGAATCGGACGGCGGTGCCGGCCGGGATGTCGAGTCGGTGCCCGTGTGCGGCGGCACGATCGAAGTCGAGTGCGGCGTTGGCCTGCGGCAGGTGCACGTGGCTGCCCACCTGGACCGGACGGTCACCGGTGTTGACCACGTCGAGGGTCAGCCGAGGCGCATCGGCGTTGAGCGCGATCTCGCCGTCGCCGTAGAAGAATTCGCCGGGAATCATGCGTGATCCGCCTTCGGCTTCTCACTTGCGGGAATCATGCGTGATCCGCCTCCGGCTTCTCACTTGCGAGAATCATGGGACCGCCTCACGGAATCGGATGGTGGACGGTGACCAGCTTGGTGCCGTCGGGGAAGGTCGCCTCGACCTGCACGTCGTGCAACATCTCCGGCACGCCCTCCATCACCTGCTCGCGGGTGAGCACATCGCGTCCGCTGACCATGAGTTCGGCCACCGAGCGCCCGTCGCGGGCACCTTCGAGGATGTGATCGGTGATCAGCGCCACCGTCTCGGGGTGGTTGAGCTTCAGACCGCGCGCCTGACGTCGCCGTGCCAGGTCGGCCGCGTAGGAGATGAGTAACCGCTCTTGTTCATGCGGCGTTAAACGCATAGTGCGCGATATTGCCATGGCGCGCGGCAATCAGCAGCGCTCATGGCAATCGATCGGGTTTGTCGCCCGCGTCTACCCTTCGACGTTCTGCAGCCGGACCTGCCCGCGGGCGACCAGCTTGTCGTTCTCGTCGGTGATGGTGATGAGCCACAGTTGCTGGCGTCGGCCCCGGTGGATCGGTGTGGAGACCGCGGTGACGGTGCCGGAGCTGATGGCGCGCAGGAAGTCGGTGTTGTTGTTGACCCCGACCACGGTGCCGCCGCCGTGCTCGGCGAGCCAGACGTGGCCGGACACACTGGCCAGGCTCTCCACGACCGCGCAGTACACACCACCGTGCACGATGCCCCATGGCTGGAGCACCTTGTCGGTGATCGTCAGCTGGGCGCGTCCGCCGTCGGGCGTGACCTCCAGATACTTCAGTCCGAGTTCGTTGTCGAAGCCCTTGCCGAGGGTGTCGAGTCCAGGTGCCGTCACAGCACTCTTGTCTACACGGGCCGCAGACCGAAATGCGGATGGGCCCCGCGCACGGTGTGCGCGGGGCCCATCCTTCGAGTGGACCGGGGGTCTCTGCAGCCCTCAGGACTCCGGCTCGGTCCGTTAGCCTCGCATGAACATAGTAGGCAAGGCTTGCCTAATTTTGCAAGGCCTTCCCGATCGACACCCGGCTCGTGCCGCGGACCGGCAGACCGAATCCGACGAGCGCGTCCAGGATGGCCTGGCTGCGACGCATGCTCGTCAGCTCACTGGAACCGGCCAGCAACGGCACCTGCGTGGCGGCACTGACCACGGCCGTGCCGACCACGTTCCACATGGCGGCCACGGACATCGCCCCCTCGGTCACCTCGACGAGCTTGGCGAACAGCGGGCTCAACGCGCGGTGACTGCGATGGGCCACCCATGTCGTGAGCGCCCCCTCGCTGGGCAGCATCACGATCCCGTCCCGGGTGGTGCGCACCGCGCCCACACTCGAGCGGGTGGCCAGGTGCGGGTCATCGGGCAGCGCGCGCAGCGTCGGATCGACCACGCCCACCCAGTCGATGGCACCCTCGGAGTCGACGTGCACCCACAGGTTCTCCAGTCCCGTGTCCCAGGCCCGGCCTTCCAGCACGATCAGCGGGACCACGCGGCCGACCACGACGTGGGCCAGGGTGGCGGCCAACTGCTGAGCCACCGCCGCACGGCTGTCGGTCTCGGCCACTGCCGCGTCGAACATGTGCTGCAAACGGTCGGTCGTGAGCACTTCCGCCAGCGGCCACCAGCGTCGCCGGGACAGGTCACCCATCACCGCGACGCCGTAGACACGCGGACACTCCGGATACAACTCGCGAAGCCGCCGGCTCGATTCATGCAGCGGCAGGGCCCGCCGAATCGACATCCGGGCAATCAGCGGGTCGTCGACCACGACCGTCATCCGCACCTCCTCGTTCAGTTAGGTTAGCCTTACTATAGTCACACCTAACAAGGAGGCCAAAAGCTGTGACTCGACTCACAGACCACACGGAAACGCCGCGTGACCGGGAACGGAGAGCGCAGTCCCACACGTTGGACCAGGCACGTAAATCGGATACGACGCTCGGTAGTAAACGCGTAGTAGGCTTGTTTGATTGCTCAGGAGTGGAACGGAATATGGCCAAGTTGACGCGGCTCGGTGAACTCGAGCGTGAGGTGATGGATCACCTCTGGACCTCGCGCGAGCCGCAGACGGTCCGGCAGGTGCACGAGGCGCTCGCGGCACGCCGCGATCTCGCCTATACGACGATCATGACCGTGCTGCAGCGGCTGGCGAAGAAGAATCTGGTCATCCAGCATCGCGATGACCGGGCGCACCGCTACGCCCCCACCCACGGTCGGGACGAGCTGGTCGCGGGCCTCATGGTCGATGCGCTGGACCAGGCCGCCGACTCCGGCAGCCGCGAGGCCGCACTGGTGCATTTCGTCGAACGAGTAGGCGCCGGTGAAGCCGCCGCGCTGCGCCGTGCGCTGGCCGAGTTGGAGGCCAAGCACGATATTGCGCCGCCCGCTGGTAATTCGACCACCGGCTGAGAGACACTAGCGGCGTGTCCGCGCTGGCCTTCTCCATCGTCGCGTTGTTGCTCGTCGGCCCCGTGCCGGCGCTGCTCGCGCGTGCGTCCTGGCCACAGCGCGCTCCCCGCGCCGCCATCGTGCTCTGGCAAGCCATCGCACTGGCCGCCGTCCTGTCGGCCTTCTCGGCGGGTATCGCGATCGCCAGCAGGCTGTTGGTGCCCGGACCGGACGGTAAGCCCACCGCCACCCTGACCAGCGAGATCGTCGCCCTGGGTTGGCCGCTGTGGCTGCTCTACGTCGCCGTGTTCGCCGTGACCCTGATGATCGGCGCCCGGCTCATCGTGTCGGTGCTCGCCGTCGCGGTCGCCACCCGGCGGCGCCGCGCGCACCACCGCATGCTGGTCGACCTGGTGGGCATGTCCCGCGACGCCATCCCGGCACCGGCTCGGCGCCCCAGTGGCCTGCGCGTACTCGGGGTGGCCCAGCCGATGGCCTACTGCCTGCCCGGCGTGCGCAGCCGGGTCGTCGTCAGCGAAGGCGCCCTGACCACCCTCTCCGAAGCCGAGATCGACGCCATCCTCAGCCACGAGAGTGCGCACCTGCGGGCCCGGCACGATCTGGTGCTGGAGATGTTCACCGCGGTGCACGCCGCGTTTCCGCGGTTCGTCCGTAGCGCCAATGCCCTCGACGCCGTCCGGCTGCTCATCGAACTGCTCGCCGACGACGCCGCCGTCCGCGTCACCGGGCCGACTCCCCTGGCCCGTGCGCTGGTCGCCTGCGCTGCCGGCCGGACCCCATCGGGTGCGCTGGCCGCCGGCGGACCGACGACGGTCCTGCGCGTCCGGCGGCTCGGCGGCGAGGGCAATAGTCTGGTGCTGGCGGTCGCGGCCTATCTGAGCGCGGCGGCCATCCTGGTACTGCCCACGCTCGCGCTGGCCATCCCGTGGCTGACCGAGTTGCATCGGTTGTTCGCCAACTAGGCATGAATTTCCGCGCAGCACTGCCCCTGTTCCATCGAGCGCGTCGTACAACAAAACAACGAAAGGCGTCTGCATGACCCAAACCGGCACCGCCCAAATTGGAGTCACCGGCCTGGCCGTGATGGGCTCCAATCTCGCCCGCAACTTCGCCCACCACGGCTACACCGTGGCGCTGCACAACCGGTCGATCGCCAAGACCGACGCGCTGCTGGCCGAGCACGGCTCCGAAGGCAAGTTCGTGCGCAGCGAGACGATCGCGGAATTCCTTGACGCCCTGGAAAAACCACGCCGGGTGATCATCATGGTCAAGGCCGGTGACCCGACCGATGCCGTCATCAACGAGCTCGCCGACGCCATGGAGCCGGGCGACATCATCATCGACGGCGGCAACGCGCTCTACACCGACACCATCCGCCGCGAGAAGGCTATCCGCGAACGCGGCCTGCACTTCGTCGGCGCCGGGATCTCCGGCGGCGAGGAAGGCGCCCTCAACGGGCCGTCGATCATGCCCGGCGGACCGGCCGAGTCCTACAAGTCGCTGGGCCCCCTGCTGGAGGAGATCTCCGCCCACGTCGACGGCGTGCCGTGCTGCACCCACATCGGTCCCGACGGGGCCGGTCACTTCGTCAAGATGGTGCACAACGGCATCGAGTACTCCGATATGCAGCTGATCGGCGAGGCCTACCAACTGCTGCGCGACGGGCTGGGCCTGGAGGCCGGCCAGATCGCCGATGTGTTCAGTGAGTGGAACAAGGGCGATCTGGACAGCTACCTGGTGGAGATCACCGCCGAAGTACTGCGCCAGGTGGACGCCAAGACCGGCAAGCCGCTGGTCGACGTCATCGTGGACGAGGCCGAGCAGAAGGGCACCGGACGCTGGACGGTGAAATCCGCGCTCGATCTCGGTGTGCCGGTGACCGGTATCGCCGAGGCGGTGTTCGCCCGCGCGCTGTCGGGTTCGGTCGCCCAGCGCAAGGCGACGACCGGCCTGGCGTCCGGCGAACTCGGGGCCGCACCCACCGATGCACCGCAGTTCATCGAGGACGTGCGCAAGGCGCTGTACGCCTCGAAGATCATCGCGTACGCCCAGGGGTTCAACCAGATTCAGGCCGGCAGCGCCGAATACAACTGGGGCATCACCCTGGGCGATATGGCCACCATCTGGCGCGGCGGCTGCATCATCCGGGCCAAGTTCCTCAACCGGATCAAGGAGGCCTACGACGACGATCCCGACCTGGCCACGCTGATCGCCGCGCCGTACTTCCGCGACGCGGTCGAGGCCGGGATCGACAGCTGGCGGCGGGTGGTGGTCAAGGCCACCGAACTGGGCATCCCGGTTCCCGGCTTCGCCTCGGCCCTGTCCTACTACGACGCGCTGCGCACCGAGCGGCTGCCCGCGGCCTTGACCCAGGGGCTGCGGGACTTCTTCGGCGCGCACACCTACGGCCGCACCGATGCGCCCGAGGGCCAGAAGTTCCACACCTTGTGGAGCGGGGACCGCAGCGAGGTCGAGGCCTGAGCGAGCGGAAACCTAGACTGGGCACGTGAGGTTTCGATGAAGTTCTTGCCTGGACACACGCCGCCCTATGACCTGACCTACAACGACGTCTTCGTCGTGCCGGGACGTACCGATGTCGCGTCCCGGTTCGACGTCGACCTGTCGACCGTCGACGGTTCGGGCACCACCATCCCGGTGGTGGTCGCCAACATGACCGCGGTCGCCGGTCGCCGGATGGCCGAGACGGTGGCCCGCCGCGGCGGAATCGTCGTGCTGCCACAGGATGTGCCGCTGGCCGCGGTCGCCGGGACGGTCGACTTCGTCAAGAGCCGGGACCTGGTGGCCGACACCCCGGTCACCCTGGCCCCCGACAGCGCGGTCTCGGATGCGATGGCGCTGATTCACAAGCGGGCCCACGGCGCCGCGGTCGTGGTCGACCGCAACCGCCCGGTCGGCCTGATCACCGAGGCCGGCTGTGCCGGCGTCGACAGGTTCGCCCGGGTCCAGGATGTCGCGCTGACCGATTTCGTCACCGCACCCGTGGGCACCGACCCCCGCAAGGTGTTCGATCTGCTGGAGCACGCACCCGTCGATGTCGCGGTGCTCACCGGGCCCGACGGCGAACTCGCCGGCGTACTCACCCGCACCGGAGCCATCCGCGCCGGGATCTACGCCCCCGCCGTCGACAGCCGCGGCCGGTTGCGCATCGCCGCCGCGGTCGGGATCAACGGTGACGTCGGCGCCAAGGCGCGCGGGCTGGCCGAGGTCGGGGCCGACCTGCTCGTCATCGATACCGCCCACGGCCACCAGGCCAAGATGCTGGACGCGATCGCGACGGTGGCGGCCCTCGACCTCGGTCTGCCCATCGTGGCGGGCAACGTGGTGTCCGCCTCCGGTACCCGCGACCTGATCAACGCCGGCGCCACCATCGTCAAGGTCGGGGTCGGTCCCGGCGCCATGTGCACCACCCGGATGATGACCGGCGTCGGGCGTCCCCAGTTCTCCGCTGTCGTCGAATGTGCGGCTGCAGCAAGGGAACTCGGCGCCCACGCGTGGGCCGACGGCGGTGTGCGGCATCCCCGCGACGTGGCGCTCGCGCTGGCCGCGGGCGCGTCCAACGTGATGATCGGTTCATGGTTCGCCGGCACCTACGAATCGCCGGGCGATCTGCTGCGCGACCGCGACGGCCTGCCGTACAAGGAGAGCTACGGCATGGCGTCCAAGCGGGCCGTCGCCGCGCGCACAGCCGGTGACGGCGCGTTCGACCGGGCCCGTAAAGCGTTGTTCGAGGAGGGCATCTCGACCTCGCGGATGGCGCTGGATCCGGCCCGCGGCGGTGTGGAGGACCTGCTCGACCACATCACCTCGGGGGTGCGCAGCACCTGCACCTACGTCGGCGCCGCGTCCCTGCCCGAGCTGCACGACAAGGTGATCCTCGGGGTGCAGTCCGCGGCCGGGTTCGCCGAGGGGCATCCGCTACCCAGCGGTTGGTGAGCCCGGGCCGCGGGCAGGGCACGCTACCATTGAGTCTTCCCGGCGCAATGCACAGTGCTGCGCCGATTTAGCGAAAGGGATCCCGTGCCACAGGCACCCGTGGAAGCCCACGGTCTCGACATGGGCTCGGGGGTTCCCGGGGCTCCAGACCCCGCCGGCGAATCCGGTGACGCCGACCCCTCCACTAGTCGGCCGGGCGCGTGGCCCGGCCTCAGTACGGTGAGATCGCGATGAGTCCCACCATCACGTTGTTGTCCCTGCTCGCGTTCATCGCGCTGACGGCCGGCACCGCGCTGTTCGTGGCGGCCGAGTTCTCCCTCACCGCGCTGGAGCGCAGCACCGTCGAGGAAAACGCCCGCACCGGCGGCCGGCGTGACGAGTTCATCCGCAAGGCCCATCGCACGCTGTCGTTCCAGCTGTCCGGTGCGCAGCTCGGTATCTCGATCACCACGCTGGCCACCGGTTACCTGGCCGAACCGGTCGTCGCCCGGCTGCTGCACGCCCCGCTCGCGGCGATCCGGATTCCCGCCGGAATGATCGACGGCATCGCGCTGGCGCTGGCGCTGCTGATCGCCACCTCCGTGTCGATGATCTTCGGCGAGCTGGTGCCCAAGAACCTCGCCGTCGCCAAGCCGTTGCCGACCGCACGCTTCGCCGCCGCCCCGCAGTGGTACTTCGCCAAAGCCCTGACCCCGGTGATAAACGCGACCAACGGCACCGCCAACTGGATCCTGCGCCGGCTCGGTATCGAACCGGCCGAGGAGCTGCGCTCGGCGCGCTCCCCGCAGGAACTCGTGTCGCTGGTACGCAACTCGGCGCGCAGTGGCTCGCTGGACCAGGACACCGCCTTGCTGGTCGACCGTTCCCTGCAATTCGGTGAGCGGTCGGCCGAAGAGCTGATGACCCCGCGCCAGTTGATCGAGACACTGGAAGCCGACGACACGGTGGCCGATCTCGTCGAGGCCGCGATGCGCACCGGGCACTCGAGATTCCCGATCGTCGAGGGTGACCTCGACCAGACCATCGGCATGGTGCACGTGAAGCAGATCTTCGAGGTGCCCCCGGGCGAACGAGCCGGTACCCGGCTCGCCACCTTGGCGCTCCCGGTGCCGACCGTCCCGTCCACCCTCGACGGTGACGCGGTGATGACCCAGATCCGCGCCAACGGCCTGCAGACCGCGATGGTGGTCGACGAATACGGTGGCACCGCAGGCATGGTCACCGTCGAAGACCTCATCGAGGAGATCGTCGGCGACGTCCGCGACGAACACGATGACGCCACCCCGGACGTGGTGCACGTGCGCACCGGATGGCAGGTGTCCGGCCTGCTGCGCATCGACGAGGTCGACTCGGAGACACCGTTCCGGGCCGCCGACGGCGACTACGAAACCATCGGCGGACTCGTACTGCAGGAACTGGGCCGCATCCCCGAAGTCGGCGACACCGTCGAGTTGCGCGCCTTCGATCCCGACAGCGTGGACGAACCGGTGCTCTGGCAGGCCACGGTGCTGCGGATGGACGGTCGACGGATCGACCTTCTCGAACTGACCGAACTGGGCCCCAAGGACGACACCGGAAACCGGGAGCCGCGCCATGGGTGATCTGCTTGCCGTCGTCCTCACCGTGCTGTTGCTGGGCGCCAACGCCTTCTTCGTGGGCGCCGAGTTCGCGCTGATCTCAGCCCGCCGTGACCGCCTGGAGGCGCTCGCCGAGCAGGGCAAGAAACGTGCGGTCACCGTGATGCACGCCGCGGAGAACCTGTCGCTGATGCTGGCGGGCGCGCAGCTGGGCATCACCATCTGCTCGATCCTGCTGGGCCGGGTGGGCGAGCCCGCCGTCGCGCACCTGCTGGAGAAACCGTTCACGCTGTTGGGCGTCGATGAGGCGGTGCTGCACACCGTTTCGTTCGTGGTGGCGCTGGCCGTGGTGGTGACCCTGCACGTGCTGCTCGGTGAGATGGTGCCGAAGAACATCGCGATCGCCGGGCCGGAGACGGCGGCGATGCTGCTCGTGCCGCCGTACCTGGCCTACATCCGGCTGGCCAAACCGTTCATCGCGTTCTACAACTGGGCGGCCAACACCACGCTGCGCACGCTCGGCGTGGAACCCAAGGACGAACTCGACGTCGCGGTGTCGACCGTCGAACTGTCGGCGATGATCGCCGAGTCCCGCTCCGAGGGTCTGCTCGACCACGAGGAGCACACGCGGCTCACCCGGGCCCTGCAGATCAGCAACCGCGTCATCGCCGATATCGCCATCCCGCTCAGCCGGATCCGCGCGATACCGGTGGCCGCCCCGGGATCCGGACCCACCGTGGGAGCGGTGCAGAGCGCGCTCGCCGAGACAGGCTATTCGCGCTTCCCGGTGACCGACCCCAGCGGGACCGTGCTCGGCTATCTGCACATCAAGGACGTGCTGGCGCTGATCGACGATCCGGACGCGGTGCTCGACGCGTCGATGGTGCGCCCGCTCATCAAGATGCCGGCCTCGCTGTCGGTGCCCGAAGCGCTGTCCCGGATGCGCCGCAACAAGAGCCATCTGGCCCTGGTCACGGTCGAGGACAGGATCACCGCGGTGGTGGCGCTGGAGGATCTGGTCGAGGACCTGGTCGGGACCGTGCGCGACGGAACCCACCGTGTCTGATGTGCTCGACGAGGCCGAATGGACTGCGCGCGAACGCCGGCACACCGACCGGGTCGACCGGCTGCTCGGCCCGCACCGCACCAGGGCACAGACCGGCCAGAGTCATCCGGTGTGGGATTTCCTGTTCACCTACTACAGCTTCCGGCCGCGTCAGCTGGCCCGATGGCATCCGGGGTATGGGACCGCACTCGACGGTGCGGCCGCCGGGAAATTCCTCCGGCGCACCGGGTACCGGCAGGCCGGGTCCGCGGTCGCGCTGAGCGCAGATGTCCTCGCGTCACGTCTGGGCACCGTCACCTTCATCGCCGATCTGTTGACCGCCACCGCGGACCGGCCGGCCCGGCTCAACTGTTTCGGGATGCACGAGTGGGCCATGGTGTATCGCAGCCGGGAGGTCCGCCACAACGGCGTCCCGCTTCGCTTGGACCCCCACCACACCGATCAGGTGCTGGAGTCGATGCCGTTGCGCTGCAGCCATTTCGACGCCTACCGGTTCTTCACCGACGCGGCCGTGGGACGCAACGCCGAACAGCTCAGCCGGGACGCGCAGCTGCGGCACGAGCAGCCGGGGTGTGTGCACGCCAACATGGATTTGTACAAGTGGTGCTACAAGCTCGGCCCGCTGGTCCCGTCGGAGATGCTGATGGACTGCTTCGAGCTCGCGTGTACGGCCCGGCTGCTGGACATGCGGGCCAGTCCGTATGACCTGACCGGGTACGGAATCACGCCGATCCGCATCGAGACCGCTTCCGGCAGAACCGATTACGTCCGACACCAGCAGGAGGTGGCCCGGCTGGCCGCCGAACTGCGGACGGCCTTGCGCGACCACTGCCGCGGGATGATCTCGGGCGACCGGGTGGAAAGGGTGCCGGGGTGAGGCGTACCCGCACGGCCGTGGCCGTGCTGATATCGGCGACCTTGCTGCTGGCCGGTTGCGGGCATCCGGCGCCCGCAGCCAAGCCGACACCGACGTTCGGCCCTGCACTGCCGGGTGATTTCGGCGGTTCCGGCCCGGGCACCCTGGTGTCGGCCAACACGCTGTCGAACCTCGATCCGGTGCTGCGCGAGAAGACCGCGCTCGCGGCCCGCATCGTGTACACCTCCACATCCGGTGTCGGCGACACCGGGGTGAACGTGTCCGGCACCGTCCTGGTGCCCAAAGGCACTGCGCCTCAGGGTGGCTGGCCGATCCTGGTGGTGGGCCACCCCAACACCGGCAGCGAGACCGAATGCGCGCCATCATGGTCCCCGACGCTGCGCGGTCTGGCGCCGACGGCCGAGACCTTCGTCGATGCCGGATACGTCGTCGCGGTGCCGGACTACCAGGGTCTCGGACTGGAGGGCTCTCCGCATCCATTCCTGGATTCGACCACCGCCGGCTACAACGTGATGGACGCGGTGCGCGCCACCGAGAAACTCGTGCCGGGCACCTCCGGACGCTGGGCCGGCTACGGGACCGGACAGGGCGGCCAGGCGGTATGGGCGGCCGACGAACTCGCGGCCGACTACGGCCTCGGCGGACAGTTGGTGGGCGTGGTGGCCGTGGCGCCCACCGCCGCCATCGAGGGTCTGGCCGACAGCGCTGCGGCGGGCAGCCTCACCAAAGACCAGATGCTGACCCTGCACCAATACCTGTCCGCGCTGGCCAACCAGTACAACGATTTCCACATCGACGACTACCGCCGCGGCGTGGTCAAGGCCGACTGGGACGCGCTCAGCGGCTGCACCGGCGGGTCGTCGGCGGAACGTACCAAGGTCATCTCGGAGATGACCCCGGACGATCTGCGCCCGGCCACCACCGACGCCGCGGACGCGTTGCGCGCCTATCTGAAGAAGACCTCGCTGCCGCAGGGACCCATCGCGGCACCGATGCTGGTGGTACCCGATGGGCCCGATGCGTTGATTCCGCAGGCGTGGACCGATCGCGCCCTGGCCCGCGCATGTGGGATAGGCGACACCGTGATGTTCGGCACACGCGCCCAGGCCGACCCCGCCCAGGCACTCGGTTGGCTTGCCGATCGTTTCAATTCGGTTGCCGCCCAAAATGAATGCCCACAGTAAACACCGAGCGACATCACAGCAGATCCGATGCCGGTGCACCGGCTGCTGCGCAAACCCTGTCGCTTTGCCGGGCTACCTTGGGCTAGGTGAATGACCTGCCTTTGACCCACGGATGGCTGCCGATCGTGATCCAGGCAGTCGCGGTGTTGGTCATCGTCGTCGTCATCTGGCGAACGCCGAGCAGGTTCTGGCTGCACTGGATCCTGCTCGGAATCACCTGCGGCGCCGCGCTGGCGGGCCTGACGTACTGGTTCATCCACTCCCAGGCCCTGGCCGACGGGCCCGCCGTTCCGGCGCTGTGGGTGTGGGTGGCCGCGACCGGCCTGGTGGTGGTGCTGGCGATCACCAACTGGCGCACCACCCGATGGGGCCGTCGTAGCGCCGCCCTGGCCGCCATCCCCCTGTGCGTGCTGTGCGTCGCGATGACCGTCAACGCATGGACGGGCTACCTTCCGACGGTCGGCGCCATGGCCGATCGGGTGACCGGAGCGCACCTACCCAACGAGGTCGACGAGGCGACGGTGCAGGACATGCTTCGCCGCGGGGAACGGCCGACGGCGGGAATCGTGGTCTCGGTCAAGATTCCCGACGACGCCTCCGGTTTCCGGCACCGCGACGAACTGGTCTATCTGCCACCCGCCTGGTTCGCCAGCAACCCTCCCCCGGCGCTGCCCGCCATCGTGATGGCCGGCGGCGAATTCGGGACGCCACGTGACTGGCCGACCACCGGCGAGGCCAGGGCCACCGCCGACGCCTTTGCCGACAAGCACGGCGGCAACGCGCCGATCCTCGTGTTCGTCGACACCAGCGGCGAATTCATCAACGACACGGAATGCGTCAACGGACCGCGCGGCAACGCGGCCGACCACCTGATCAAGGGTGTCGTGCCCTACGTCGTCGCCCATTTCGGCGCCAGACCACAAGCGGCGCACTGGGGTTTCGCCGGCTGGTCCGCCGGGGGCACCTGCGCGCTGACCACGACGCTGATGCACCCGGACATGTTCTCCACGTTCCTGGACATCGACGGCCAGATGGGACCCAATGCCGGCTCCAAGACGCAGACCGTGGCGCGGCTGTTCGGCAGTGACCTCGACGCCTACCTGGCTTTCGATCCGCAGACGGTGATGGCCCGGCACGGCCCATACGACGGTGTCGCGGCCTGGTTCGCGGTATCCGGGCCGGGGCAGCCGACGTACCGCCCGTCCGCGGTGACGGACACGCCGACCGCTCCGGTCGACCCGGACTCCCTCGATACCGAGCACGACGCCGTGGCGCAGCACCTGTGCTCGATGGCCGGCGGCTACGGCATCGAGTGCGCCGTGGTGCCCGGAAACGGTGGTCACAGCTTCACCACCGCGGCCCGGGTGTTCGCCGATGCACTGCCCTGGCTGGCCGGCCGGCTGGGAACGCCGGACGTTCCCGCCGTCGCCCTCCCCGGTGCTCCGCGATGACACCGGCGGTGTGACCACGGACTCAACGCAGGTCCTGCTTCTCTGGGTGCGGTTACTCACGGGTAAACTCGATCGACGTTTAAGGGAGGAAATATGACCGAGCGCGTGACCGTCGGGAATCTTCGGGTTGCCAAGGTGCTGCACGATTTCATCACCAACGAGGCGCTGCCCGGCACCGGAGTAGATCCCGACAGCTTCTGGGCCGGCGTCGACAAGGTCGTCACCGACCTGGCGCCGAAGAACCAGGATCTGCTGGCCCGTCGCGACGACCTGCAGGCGCAGATCGACAAGTGGCACCGCGCCCGGCTGATCGGCGAGTTCGACGCCGCCGGCTACAAGGCTTTCCTCGCCGAAATCGGTTATCTGCAGCCCGAACCCGCGGACTTCACCATCACCACCTCCGGGGTGGACACCGAGATCACCAGCACCGCCGGCCCGCAGCTGGTGGTGCCGATCCTCAACGCCCGGTTCGCGCTGAACGCCGCCAACGCCCGCTGGGGCTCCCTGTACGACGCGCTGTACGGCACCGATGTGATCAGTGAGGACGACGGCGCCGAGAAGGGCACCGGTTACAACCGCGTTCGCGGTGACAAGGTCATCGCCTACGCCCGCAACTTCCTCGATCAGGCCGTGCCGCTGGCGTCGGGCTCGTGGTCGGAGATCACGGGGCTCAAGATCGACGACGAGCACCAACTCGAGGCGACCCTCGGCGACGGCCTCTCGGTCGGCCTGGCCAACGCCGACCAGTTCGTCGGCTACACCGGTGAACTGGGTTCGCCGTCGTGGTCGGTGCTGCTGGTCAACCACGGCCTGCACATCGAGATCCTGGTGGACCCCGAATCGCCCGTCGGTTCCACCGACGCGGCCGGCATCAAGGATGTCGTGCTGGAGTCGGCGATCACCACGATCATGGACTTCGAGGACTCGGTGGCCGCCGTCGACGCCGACGACAAGGTGCTCGGGTACCGCAACTGGCTGGGGCTCAATCGCGGCGACCTGGCCGAAGAGGTGAGCAAGGGCGGCAAGTCCTTCACCCGCGTGCTGAACCCGGACCGCACCTTCACCCGCCCCGACGGTGCCGGCGAGTTGTCGCTGCCCGGGCGCAGCCTGCTGTTCGTCCGCAACGTGGGCCACCTGATGACCAATGACGCGATCGTCGATGCCGAGGGCAACGAGATCCCAGAAGGCATCCAGGACGCGTTGTTCACCGGTCTGATCGCCGTCCACGGCCTGAAGTCCTCGGACGAGAACGGACCACATCTCAACAGCCGCACCGGCTCGGTGTACATCGTCAAGCCCAAGATGCACGGGCCCGACGAGGTCGCGTTCACCTGCGAGCTGTTCAGCCGCGTCGAGGACGTGCTGGGCCTGCCGCAGGCCACCCTCAAAGTGGGCATCATGGACGAGGAACGCCGCACGACGCTCAACCTCAAGGCGTGTATCCAGGCGGCGGCCAACCGGGTGGTGTTCATCAACACCGGTTTCCTGGACCGCACCGGCGACGAGATCCACACCTCGATGGAGGCCGGCCCGATGATCCGCAAGGGCGCCATGAAGTCCCAGCCGTGGATCAAGGCCTACGAGGACGCCAACGTCGACACCGGCCTGGCCACCGGGCTGTCCGGCCGGGCCCAGATCGGCAAGGGTATGTGGGCCATGACCGACCTGATGGCCGATATGGTCGAGCAGAAGATCGGCCAGCCCAAGGCGGGCGCCACCACCGCGTGGGTGCCCTCCCCGACCGCAGCCACCCTGCACGCCATGCACTACCACGAGGTGGACGTCTACGCGGTGCAGGCCGAGCTCAAGGGCAAGACCCGGGCCACCATCGACGAGCTGCTGACCATCCCGCTGTCGGGCGAGCTGGCCTGGGCCCCGGAGGAGATCCGCGAGGAGGTCGACAACAACTGCCAGTCCATCCTCGGCTACGTGGTGCGCTGGATCGACGCCGGCGTCGGCTGCTCCAAGGTGCCCGACATCCACAACGTCGCTCTGATGGAGGACCGCGCCACGCTGCGCATCTCCAGCCAGCTGCTGGCCAACTGGCTGCGCCACGCTGTCATCACCGAAGAGGATGTGAAGGCCAGCCTGCGCCGGATGGCCGCCATCGTCGACGAGCAGAACGCCGGTGACGCCGACTACCTGCCGATGGCCCCGGACCCGGATGCCAGTATTGCCTTCCAGGCCGCTCAGGAGCTCGTGCTGTCCGGCTGCCAGCAGCCCAACGGCTATACCGAACCGATCCTGCACCGGCGCCGCCGCGAGTTCAAAGCCCGCGCTGCCAGTTCGTGATTCGATAGCGGCTTGCCCCGGAAGACTTTTCGGGGCAAGCGACGCGACGGGTAGCCGATCGACACGACGAGTACAAAGGTGAGGGATGGGCAGGCACAGCATTCCCGGACCGGACGATTCCGCCGACGACTACCAGGACCCCGGACGGCGGGACTCCGGACCCGTCGAGCCCGACGCGTCACCGCTGGGCAGGTTCGGGTACGAGGACGAGACCGGTGACGGCGGGGCTGCCCCGGGTGACGGCTTCTTCGCCGGCGGCCCGGGCGAGCCCGACGAGCCACCCACCCGTGCGCTGACGACGACGGGCTCGCAGCGCACCTGGGACTCCGGCGAATGGACCGGTAGCCACCGGGCCATCACACCCGGCCGGCGCAAGGTGAGCCCGGCCGTGATCGCCGCCCTGGTCGCCGTCGTCGTCGTGGTCGGAGCCTTCATCCTGTGGCGCTTCTTCGGCGACGCGCTGTCCAGCCGCAGTCAGCAGGCCGCGGCCCGGTGCGTGGAGGGCGAGGTCACCGTCGCGGTACTGGCTGATCCCACGATCGCCGATCAGGTGCGCACACTGGCCGACGCCTACAGCAAGACCGCCGCCCCGGTGGGCGACAAATGTGTGAAGGTCGCGGTGAAGCCGGCCGATTCCGACGCCGTCGTCAACGGCTTCGTCGGGCAGTGGCCCGGCGACCTCGGCGAGCGCCCGGCCTTGTGGATCCCGGCCAGCTCGGTATCGGAGGCCCGGCTGGAGAGTGCGGCAGGGGCCAAGACGGTGAGCAACAGCCGCCCGTTGGTCACCTCCCCTGTCCTGCTGGCGATCCGCCCGGAACTCAAAGCGGCCCTGTCCCAGCAGAACTGGTCGACGCTTCCGGCACTGCAGAACAACCCGTCCGGGCTGGACGAGCTGAACCTCCCCGGGTGGGGCGCACTCAAGTTGGCGCTTCCGCTGACGGGCAACGCCGACGCCACCTACCTGGCCGCGGAAGCCGTCGCGGCCGCCTCGGCACCGCAGGGTGCGCCGGCCACCGCCGGGGTGGGTGCGGTGCACACGCTGCTCGCCGGTCAGCCCAAGCTCGCCGATACGAATGCCACCACCGCGTTGGATGCGCTCGTGAACGCCGCCGACCCGGCCGGTGCCCCCGTGCACGCCGTGGTCACCACCGAACAGCAGTTGTTCAAGCGCGGCGCCGACCTGCCCGACGCGGCGCAGAAACTCGGCTCCTGGACACCCCCGGGACCGGCGGCGGTCGCGGACTATCCGGCGGTGCTGCTCGGCGGTGACTGGTTGTCGCAGGAGCAGATCAGCGCGGCCAGCGAATTCGACCGCTTCATGCGCAAACCGGACCAACTGGCCGAATTCGCCAAGGCCGGTTTCCGCGCCGAGGGCGCACCGGCCCCGCAGAGCCCGGTGACCGATTTCGCACCCGTGGCCCAGCCGCTGTCGGTCGGCGACAGCCAGACCAGGGCCACCATGGCTGCCGGGATCAGCGCACCCGCCCAGGGCCAGACCGTGACGATCATGCTGGACCAGTCGATGAACACCGACGAGGGCGGCAAGAGCAGGCTGGCCAATGTGACCAGCGCACTCGATGCGCGACTGCAGGCGCTGCCCGCCGGCTCGGCCGTCGGCTTGTGGACCTTCGACGGCGTGGCGGGCCGGTCGGAGGTCAGTACCGGACCTCTCTCCGACCCCGTCGCCGGCCAGCCCCGCTCGGCCGTCCTCAAATCCAGCCTGGAGGGGCAGACCGCATCCGGTGGCGGCGCAGTGTCGTTCACCACGCTGCGCCTGGTCTACGGGGAGGCGCTGTCCGCATTCCGGGACGGCCAGCCCAATTCGGTCCTGGTGATCACCGCCGGACCGCACACCGACCAGAGTCTGGACGGCTCCGGTCTGGTCGACTACATCAAGGGCGCCGCCAACCCGGCGAGGCCGGTCGCGGTGAACGTCATCGATTTCGGCTCCGACTCCGATCGCGCCACCTGGGAGGCCGTCGCCCAGGCCAGCGGTGGCCAGTATCAGAACGTGCCCAACTCCGCCGGCCCCGAGTTGGCGGCCGCAGTCGCCTCGGCCCTGGGCTAGGGAGCAAGCAGGTCGAGCGCGCTGCGGGCGAACAACTCCGGCACCTCGACCTGTGGGTAGTGCCCGACACCGGGCAGTTCGGTGACCCGCGCGGCGGGCCGCAGCTCACGCAGGCCGTCGAGCACATTGACGGTGGCCACCGGGTCCTGCAACCCCCAGAGGAAACTCAGCGGTTTCGGCCAGTCGGCAACTGCGCCGTGCCAGCGCCGGGCGTATCGCACCCGCTCGTCGAGGTAGGCGCAGAGCAGATGGGCGATGCGGTGACCGTCGTTGTAGGACAACAGCTCCCATTGCGCCCGGGCCTCGTCGGGGCTCAGCGGATGGGCCGCGCTGAACAGCCTGGCGAAACCACGGGTGAAACCGGACCGGTTGGTCAGCCGGGACACCAACGGCCCCAACGGGCCACGCAGCAGTTTCTGGGCCGGACGCAGGCTGGCGCGCTCGAGAATGACGCTGCCGTTGGTGAGCACCGCTCGCTGCAGATCGAACGGCAGCGCCCCCTCCATGTCGCGGGCCAGCAGTTCGGTGGCCACCGAGGTGCCCATATCGTGGGCGATCAGCACCACCGGACCGGTCGTGGTCGCCGCGACGACCCGCTCGACCAGGTCGGCCTGCTCGAACAACGAGTAGCGATGCGGGTGCGGCTTGTCCGACAGACCGAACCCGAGAAAGTCCAGCGTCACCCAGGCCCGGCCACCCAGGTGTCCGACGACCTCCCGGTAGTCGAACGAGCTGGACGGAAAGCCGTGCAGCAGCAGGACGGTCGGGCCGGTACCGGGTGCCGATCGGACGAAGATCCGGCCGGCCCGGGTGTCCAGTAACCGGCCGCCCTCACGCCACTGGGCGACGGTCGGCGACAACATGCGCTATCCGTCCTCCCGTCGCTACGCTCGCCGCCTCAGGCTAGGCGAACGCCTCGACGGGCGGGCAGGAACACACCAGGTTGCGGTCACCGTAGGCGGCATCGATGCGCCGCACCGGCGGCCACACCTTGGGCCGGAAGCCCTTGCCGAGCGGGTAGGCCGCCTGTTCCCTGGTGTAAGGGTGCGACCACTGCTCGGTCAGCAGGCATTCCGCGGTGTGCGGGGCGCCGCGCAGCGGGTTGTCGTCCGCGGGCCACACCCCCGAACCGACCTTGTCGATCTCGGCGCGGATGGCGATCATGGCGTCGCAGAAGGCGTCCACCTCGGCCAGGTTCTCGCTCTCGGTGGGCTCCACCATCAGCGTCCCGGCGACCGGGAAGCTCATGGTCGGGGCGTGGAAACCGAAGTCGGCCAACCGCTTCGCCACGTCGTCGACGGTGACGCCGGTGGTCTTGGTGATCGTGGTGAGATCCAGGATGCACTCGTGGGCCACCATGCCGTTCTCCCCGGTGTAGAGCACCGGGTAGTACTCGTCGAGCCGGCGGGCGATGTAGTTGGCCGAGGCGATCGCGGTCAGCGACGCCTTGCGCAGGCCCACACCGCCCATCATCCGGATGTAGGCCCAGGTGATCGGCAGGATCGAGGCCGACCCGTACGGTGCGGCCGACACGGTCAGCTCGTCACCGAGCTCGGCAGCCAGGGGATGTCCGGGCAGGTACGGCGCCAGGTGCGAACGCACCGCGACCGGCCCCACGCCGGGGCCCCCGCCGCCGTGCGGGATACAGAACGTCTTGTGCAGGTTCAGGTGACTGACATCGCCGCCGAACCTGCCCGGCCGGGCCAACCCGACCAGGGCGTTGAGGTTCGCGCCGTCGATGTACACCTGGCCGCCGGCGTCATGGGTGGCCGCGCAGATCTCGGCCACATCGTGTTCGTACACGCCGTGCGTCGAGGGGTACGTGATCATCAGGGCCGCAAGGTTTTCCGCGTGCTGGGCGATCTTGGCGCGCAGGTCGTCGAGGTCCACGTCACCGTTGCCGCGGCAGGCCACCACCACCACCCGCATACCCGCGAGCGCCGCCGAGGCCGCGTTCGTGCCGTGCGCACTGGACGGGATGAGGCACACGTCGCGCTGTGCCTGGCCCCGCTCGGCGTGATAGGCCTGGATGGCCAACAGGCCGGCGTACTCCCCCTGCGACCCGGCATTGGGCTGCAACGAGATCTCGTCGTAGCCGGTGACAGCCGTGAGCCAGTCCTGCAGATCGGCGATCAGCCTGCGCAGGCCGGGGGTGTCCGACGCCGGCGAAAAGGGATGCTGGCGCGCGAATTCCGGCCAGGTGATGGGTTCCATCTCCGCGGTCGCGTTGAGCTTCATGGTGCACGAGCCGAGCGGGATCATGGTGCGATCCAGGGCCAGGTCCTTGTCGGCGAGGCTGCGCAGGTAGCGCATCATCGCCGTCTCGGTGCGGTACGTCGTGAAGGCCGGGTGGGTCAGGAATTCCGTCGTGCGGGTGGCGATATCGGCTGCGCCTGGCTCGGCGGCCGGCACGCCGAATGACTCCAGCACCGCGGCGACGTGCGCCTCGGTGGTGACCTCGTCGCAGGCGACCGACACGTGGTCGGCGTCCACCCGCCACAGATTGATCCCTCGGTCCTTGGCCGCGGCCACGATCTCGTCGGCGCGGCCCGGCACCCGGGCCAGCACGGTGTCGAAGAAGTCCGGGTGCACCAGCGCCTCGCCCAGACCGGCGGCGATCGCGGAGGCCCGGCCGTGCACGCGGCGCGCGATGGCGGTGAGCCCGTCGGCGCCGTGGTAGCTGGCATACATGGCGGCCATCACCGCCAGCAACACCTGAGCGGTACAGATGTTGCTGGTGGCCTTGTCCCGGCGGATGTGCTGCTCGCGGGTCTGCAGGGAGAGCCGGTATGCCGCGTTCCCGTCCACGTCCTGCGAGACACCGACGAGGCGCCCGGGCAGCTGGCGAGCGTGCTTGGTGTGCACCGCGAGATAACCGGCGTGCGGGCCGCCGAAGCCCATCGGCACCCCGAATCGCTGGGTGGTGCCGAAGGCGACGTCAGCGCCGATCTCGCCGGGCGGGGCGATCAGGGTGAGCGCCAGCAGATCCGCCCCGACCGCGACCAGGGCGCCACGGTCGTGGGCCTCGGTCACCAGCGCGGTCCAGTCCCGCACCGCACCGCTGGCCCCCGGCTGCTGCACGATGACACCGAAGAAATCGCCGTCGGGCAGACCGTGCTGCAGGTCGGCGGTGACGATCTCGATGCCGAGCGGCCGGGCGCGGGTGGCCAGCACCGCCGCGGTCTGCGGGTAGACATCGGCATCGACGAGAAGTCGGGTGGCCGAGCCTTTCACCGCGCGGTGCATCAGCGTCATGGCCTCGGCGGCGGCGGTGCCCTCGTCGAGCATCGATGCGTTCGCCACGTCCAGCCCGGTCAGATCGCTGACCATGGTCTGGAAGTTGAGCAGTGCTTCGAGGCGGCCCTGACTGATCTCCGGCTGATACGGCGTGTACGCGGTGTACCAGGCCGGGTTTTCAAGAATGTTGCGGCGCAACACCGGTGGGGTGAAGGTGTCGAAGTAGCCCTGCCCGATCATCGACACGGCCACGGTATTGGAGTCGGCCAGCGCACGCAGTTCGGCGAGGGACTCCTCCTCGGTGGCGGGTGCGGGTAGCTGATCCAGCCCTGGCGCCAGCCCGTCCGCGCTCACCGCGTCGAGAATGCCGGCCGGCAGCGCCAAGCCGGCGAGTTCGTCCAGTGAGCCGACACCGATGACGTCCAGCATCGTGGCGATGGCGGCGGCGTCGGGTCCGATATGGCGATCGGCGAAGCCGAAGTGGTCGATAGACACGAGATCTCCCCTGGGTCGAGGGCGCAGGCGGGCGCGTAAAACCGCGTCCTCTCCCTCTGTCGGGGCGCCTGAGAGATTCGGCGGCGGCTCGCTGCCTTTCCCCATGGGCGGATGCGCAGGGCGCACCACTTTCCAGAGGCATCGGGGCCATGCGCGGTCCGGGGTGCCTGAGAGGTTGACGGAGAGGTATTGCTCCTTCGGCGTCCGTGACTGGCCGTCACGGAACTCTCCCGCACAAGGGCGATGCCCCGACAGCTTAGCCGATCTTGCGGTCGCGGCTCTTTCGCCGGGAAGCCAGTTCGTCCTCGGGGGCGGCGATCGACTCGCCGCCGTCGGCGCGTTCGCCCGGGAAGTCGGCGATGGCGCCGGTCAGTTCCCGCATGGCACCCGAGACCGCGATACCGAACACACCCTGACCACCCTGGAGGAGGTCGACGACCTCTTCGGCGGAGGTGCACTCGTAGACGGTGGTGCCGTCGGAGAACAGCGTGATGTTGGCCAGATCCTGCACACCGCGCTGACGCAGATGATCGACCGCGACGCGGATGTTGTGCAGGGAGATGCCGGTGTCGAGCAGGCGCTTGACGATCTTCAGGACCAGGATGTCCTTGAAGGAGTACAACCGCTGGCTGCCGGAACCGGCCGCACCGCGGATGGAGGGCACCACCAGCGAGGTGCGGGCCCAGTAGTCGAGCTGGCGGTAGGTGATACCCGCGATCTGGCAGGCGCTCGGACCGCGGTAGCCGACCAGCTCATCCGGTACCGAATCATCCGGGAACAGGCCACCCTGCACGGGTTCGCTGACGCTGCCGCTCACCGCCGGCACGGGGTCGCCACTGGTGGACAGATCCAACTCCCCCTGATGTGGCGTGCGTGGCGTGTCGCCCACAATCCATCCTCTCCGCCGATCGATTCCGGCCCCATGACCTGCACAGCGTCACGTTTGCCCAGTTTCGAATGTGTCGAGCATACGCTCAACACGCTCCTGTCACTGCTCGTCGTGTCAAAGTATGGCTGCCCGTTTCACAGTCGGCCCACACACGGCCCGCGTGTCGACGTCACGAGACGTATCCGTGATCTGGGCGACTCGCATGTGCCTCACCGACTTAGCGGGCGGCGACCCGGTGCGACGTCACAATGACACCGTGATACCCCGTGGGGTATCACGGAGATATGCCCGTTTTCCCGCACCACTCACCGTCGGCCGCGATCGGTGTCCGGCCATGAGCGGGGTCACCGCGCCTCTCGGAGTTGCTCTGCCGATCGGAGCCGCCTTCGGCATGGTCGCCGGGCTCTGGGGAATCGGTAACCCTGAGACCGTCATTCGCGCCGCCCGGTTGGTCGACCGGTTGTTACTGGGCTGCTTCTTGTTCGTCACGGCGGTGGGCGCGGTAGTGCTCTACGGCCTGCACGCACTGGGAGTGCCCATGCACTTCGCGCCGAAGCCGCTCTACGTCTTCGGTGTCATCGCAGGTGGCGTGCTGTTCGGCACCGGGGCGGCGATCAGCGGGTACTTCCCGGGCACCGCGCTGATCGCGCTGGGCGAAGGTCGGCGAGACGCGCTGGCCGCGGTCCCCGGCGGGTTGCTCGGAGCGGCGGCGTGGACGGCACTGTTCGGAACACCGGTCGGCCAGTGGCTGACGACGACCGCGAACTACGGCGGCCTGGTCGCGGGCGGATACCTGAATGCGCAGGCCACCGGCCGAATGCTGGCGGTCGCGGTCGGCTACGCGGCGCTGGCCTTCATGCTGCTGAAGTATCTGCCGCGGTTTCGCGGGGGGCAGCGGTGTTGCCTTCGTGAGCTCGGCGGGGCGACGCCCTCCGCATTCGAGCGCCGCATGATGCGCGACACCATCGCCTATCTCTACGAGGGCACGAAAGAACGGCCGGGCCGTCGCAGGCCGTGGTTCGAGCGGGTCTACCGCGCTCAGGTGGCGCACCCGGCCTTCTTCACCCGCACGATCGCCGTGGTCGCCACGGGAGTGGCCGCGCTCGTGGTGTTGTCGATATTTCTGCGCCAGCCGTTCGGCCAGTCCACCACCTACTCGTGGGTGGTCGGCGAGTTGTTCATGCCCCACTTCGCGTACTCACACCAGGTGATCCGCAGTATCGGCTGGGAACCGCTAAGCGACCTCGGAGTTCTGATCGGGGCCTTCCTCACGGCCAGGTTCCTCAGTGGCCGGTTCACCGCGTTCCGGCCGGTCGTCCCGCCGTCCTGGCGACACCGCTTCGGGCCGGGGCGCACCACGCGAGCGGCCGCGGTGTTCGTCGGCTCGTTCCTGACGTTGTTCGGCGCCAGGATGGCCGGCGGATGCACGAGCGGACACACCCTCAGCGGCGGTATCCAACTGTCGGTGAGCGCCTGGCTGTTCACCGCCTCGATGCTCGCGGCGATGGTCATCACCGCCCGACTCGTCTACCGGAATGCGGACTGGTCGATCACCCCGGAGACAGAAGACCACGCCGTGGGCAGCACGACCGGGTCCTAGGGAGTGCCCGGGTGGCGCCTAGGTGGCCTTGAAGTCGTCGGGCGACACGCTGTCGAGGAACTCCTTGAACTTCTCGACCTCGTCCTCGCGCACCGCGCCGGTGGGCTCTTCGTCGCTCTCGTCCGGGATCAGCAGTCCGGCCTCGGCCAGCACGGCTTCCTCGACGTAGATCGGGACGCCCACCCGCAGCGCGATGGCCACCGAGTCCGAGGGACGCGCCGAGACCTTGATATCCCGATCGAAGATCAGGTCGGCGTAGAAGGTGCCCTCCTGCAGATCGACGATGCGCACCTCTTTGAGCGAATGCCCAAGCGCAGCAATCAGATCCCGGATCAGATCATGGGTCAGCGGTCGTGTCGGCTCCACACCCTGCTGCTCGAGGGCGATGGCGGCCGCCTCGGACTGCCCGATCCAGATCGGCAGGTAACGGTCGCCATTGGACTCACGCAGCAGCAGCACAGGCTGATTCTGAGGTTGCTCAACGCGAATACCGACTACCCGAACCTCACCCATCTGCGTCTGCCCTCCATGACGATGTCGCCACCGAAAAGTCTAGTCCTCAGCGGTCGAGAACGTCGCGCACAGCCGACTTGATCAGCGACGTGTGCAACGTGATCGCGAGTGCGGCCACCTCGCGGGCCAGGTCATCGGCCCGGTCCCGGGCACCCGCGTTACCCGCGGCCGCCACCGGACCCGCGATCTGCGCGATCAGATCGGACTGCCGGTCGGCGGCCGACCGGAAGGCCCGTAGATGCCGCGGCTCGACTCCGTAATCAGCCAAGGCCCGCGCGCACTGGGCGATCAGCACGGAGTGCTCGTCGAAGAACCCCGCCGGGCCGGGCCGGATGATGCCGGCCGTCACCAGCGCCGCCAGCAGCGCGCCATCCACTCCGGAGCGGGCCAGCAGGTCCTCACGGCTGAGCCGGACCTGCGCCGGGGCGACCGCGGCGGCCACCTGTTCGGAATCGGCGGCGGTCGCCGCCTGCACGGCCACCGCCAAACGCGGTACCGCGTAAGCGGTTCCGCCGGAAGGCAGCTCACCGTCGGGCAGCGCGTCGAGCTGAGCCTTGATCACCTTCAGCGGCAGGTACTGATCCCGCTGCGCGGTCAGGATGAAGCGCAGGCGGGCGCAGTCGTATGCAGTGAACCGCCGGTACCCGGCCGCCGAGCGGTCCGGTGTGACCAGACCCTCGGCCTCAAGGAACCTGATCTTCGAGATGGTCACATCGGGGAAGTCGGGACGCAGCAGGTCGAGGACCGCTCCGATCGACATCCCGGTGAATCCCGGGTCCGGCTGGCTCATCTGCTCGTCGGGTGAGGGTCTCAGGCGTCGTCGGACTTGGGTCCGGTCAGGAACACCAGCCTGAACTTGCCGATCTGCACCTCGTCGCCGTTGGCCAGCACCGCCGAATCGACGGGCTCGCGGTTGACGTAGGTGCCGTTGAGGCTGCCGACGTCGACGACCTGGAACTCGCCGGTTTCCAGGCGGAACTCGGCATGGCGGCGGCTGACCGTCACGTCATCGAGGAAGATGTCGCTGTCGGGGTGGCGGCCCGCCGAGGTGGTGGGCTGGTCGAGCAGGAAGCGCGAGCCCGCATTGGGGCCGCGCTTGACGACCAGTAGCGCCGACCCGGCGGGAAGTCCCTCGACCCCCGACACCGAGCTGTCGCTGCTCGTCGCCGCCGGGGCATCCAGTTCGTTGAGGAAATCAGCGCGGAAAACCGAGGTCGTCTCCACGGTCACTTCGTCGGACGTCTGGTCGGCCCCGGTGTTGCTGTTCTCCGTCACCCGCTGCTCCTCTGCTGGCTGCTGTGGCGTGTTACACGGTGGCCGGGCGTTGCTTCCCAGCCGTGTCGCGTCGCGTCAAACTTCATTGTCGACCGTACCGCGCCGTGCGACCTGTTGGGTCCACCACGGCCGGATCCGGTCACGCGGACCTGGCCACGCCGATGTGTGCCTGTTGATGCCCGTCGGTCGTCTGGACCGACGGGCGAAACCCTAACAACTCGCTACTCGGACACGTTGCTTCGGTAGGCATCCGCGTCGAGCAACTCGGCCAAACCGCTGGCCAGAGCGGCGGCGTCGACCTCGAGTTCGACCAGCCAGCCGGCGCCGTAGGGATCGGAGTTGACCAGCTCGGGGCTGCCCTCCAGGTCGCCGTTCACCGCAACGACTTTCGCGGTCAGCGGGGCGTAGAGATCCGACAGCGATTTGGTCGACTCGACCTCACCGAAAGACTCGCCCGCGGTCACGTCGGCGCCGACCTCGGGCAGCTGCACGAAGACCACGTCACCGAGCGCCGACTGCGCGTAGTCGGTGATCCCGACCCGGACGGTGGTGTCACCGGTGCGCTGCACCCACTCGTGCTCGGTCGTGTACTGCAGGTCGGCTGGGATGTCGCTCACGGCGCTCCTTCGGTGCGGGCTGGTGGCGGGTACTGCTCATTTGACTGGCTGAGCGTATTGGCGTGGTTTCGGTTGTCGCAAGGCGGTCACGTCGACACGGTCGGATTGGGAGACCGTCATGGTGCCACCGACCCGCTCCACGCTGTCGATCGCGCCACCCGGAATGTTCAGCGCGGCGGCCAGGGTCGGTGGATCACCAATGGCCAGAACCGAATACGGCGGGCTCACGGTGGTGCTGTCGATGATCAACGCCCCGGGCGCTCCCACCACCCAGGTGTCCACACCCACCCGCACCGATCCGTTTCCCGCCTGCCCTCCGCCGCCGACCTGCATGGCCTCGGCGCCCGCGGCTCGTAATTCGTTGATCACGTCGAGCATGGTTTCCGGTGACACACCGCGCGCCGCGTCGTCGATGGTGATGCTCACACCGGGCCCGGTCGCGGCGACCGTGCCGATGAGGATGGACAGCGCCGCCAGCCGCGCCTGCGCGTTCTCGATGGCGGCCTGATCGCTGCTGCCGGACGCCTGCAACGACGACAGCGTCCGCTGCAGATCGCCGACCTCGGTGTTCAGTGCGGCCTCGCGCTGCTGCAGAGAATCGAGCAGCACCAGTAGATCCGCGGGCCGCGCCGTTTCCAGGGAATCACCCGACTCCGTCTGGCGCACCTGCGTGACAATCGCCACACCGAGGAGCAGCACCAGCAGCGCGGCCAGCGCACCGAACATCCGTTGCGAGCGGGTGCGGCGTCTGGGCGGCTCGGCACCGGGCGCCCGCTCGTGGCGTCCGTGTTCGGGTTGCTCGGCCGCCACGGTCATGCCCCGAACAGCCGGCGCCGCAGCGCGGCCGCATTGCCGAAGATGCGGATACCGAGCACCACGATGATCGCGGTGGACAGCTGGGTACCGACGCCGAGTTGATCACCGACGAAGACGATGAGCGCGGCCACCAGCACGTTGAACACGAACGACACGACGAACACCTTCGCGTCGAAGATCCGCTCCAGATAGGCGCGCATACCACCGAACACCGCGTCCAGCGCCGCCACCACCGCGATGGGCAGATACGGCTGGATCGCTTCCGGAACGCTGGGGTGGAACACCAGGCCCAGCACGATGCCGACGGCGAGTGCGGCGATTCCGATCATGGCTGTCCCTGGTTCGATCGCATGTTCTAGGGCCCAATCTGCTTGGCGAAGCGGAGCTCTCGGACCGAGCTGGCTGCGACGGTGAGCGCTTCTCCGGTACTGACCGTAACGCCGACACCGTAGGACTTCTCCAGCAACGCGAGCCGCTGCCGGCCCGTGCTGTGACCGAACGCCTCCTGCATCGCATGCGGCGGCCCGATCGCGATGACGGTGTACGGGCTGCCGATGGGCTGGTTGTCGACCAGGATGCCGCCGCCGGCCTGCCGAATGGTGACGTTCGGCCCGATCCGCACACCCCCCACCGCGATGGCTTCGGCGCCGCTGACCCACAACGAGTTCACCACCAATTGCAGATCGCGGTCCAGGATGACCTGCTGGCTGCCCGCCACCCGCTGCTTGGACACATCGGTGAGGTCGCGGGACACGCCCGGATCGGTGACGACCACCGTCACACCCGGTCCGATGACCGGGGTCGCGGCCGCCGCGAACGAATCCCGGTCCAGGTCGGCGAGCAACGCGCGGCCACGCTCGTCACCGGCCAGCCGGCTGCGACGCTCCCCCTCCACCCGCGAGGTGAGCGCGTCACGGCCGGCGGCCAGTGCGTCGGTACGGGATTCGGCGGCCCGGACGCTGCCGGAGAGGACCTGCTGGGCGGCCCGATTCGCCGGGGCCGCCGTCTGTGCCTGCGCCACCGCCACCGCGAACACCGTCGCCACGCCCAGACCGGCCAGCAACTGCCACGCCCAGTCCATTCGGCGGGTGCCGCCCTCGGCGCGCCGGCGGGCGGCCGCCGCGTAGCCGGGGTCGAGATGATCCGACAGCAGCGACCGCAGCAGCGAGGGGACCGGGATGCGTTGCGGCGCACCCGCTTCGTGGGTGTTGAGCCCCACGTGCGGCTCATACCCGCCGAGCGAGCGCGACGCCTCAGCCACGCCGGACCACCAGGACGACCTGGAACAGGTAGAGCACGGCCGACCACAGGTACAGGGCCATTCCCCAGATCAGGAAGGCCCATCCGATGGCCAGGATCACCCGGCTCCACAAGGCGTCGAACTGGCCGAGCAGCACCAGCGGAAAGCCCGACATGAGGGCGAAGGTGGCCGCCTTGCCGATATAGGTGACGGGCAGGGCGGTGAGACCGTACCGGCGCAGCACCGGCAAGGTCGCGGCCAGCATCAGGTCGCGGCCGATGAGCGTGACGACGAACCACCAGGGCACCACGCCGGCAGCGGCCAAGGCCAGTGGCGTCACCAGCATGTAGATGCGGTCCACCGCGGGGTCGAGCAACTCCCCCAGCCGCGACGACTGGTTGTCGAACAGGCGGGCGATCTTGCCGTCGGCCCAGTCGGAGAAGCCGCTGAACATCAGGACCGCCACCGCGAATCCGTTGGCGTGCAGCACCAGAAGCAGGTACAGGAACACCGGCACGAGGGCCAACCGCAGCACGCTCAGGGCGTTCGGGATCGTCAGTACCCGGTCCGAGCCTGCCGGCCGAGCGCTTTCCCGGGTCGCTTCACCGTCCCCCGCACGCGGGAGGTGCCCCTTGCCCTCCGGTGCCCCCATGCGCCAAACCTAGCGGAACACGCCAGGCAGGCTGAGCGCCGACATCGCGTTATCCGCCAGCGGGTCATCGTGAATCATGTACGTCCACGTCGAGGTCGGCCGGGCCAGCTTGGACAGGTCGAGACCGACATCGCCGCCGACGATGTCAGCGGTGTCGAACGTCTGCTGGGCGGCCTCGATGGCGTCGGCGGCCAGCGACGCGAACGCGTCGACCGCCATGCGGTGGAACTCGTCGAGCGGACTCTGGTTGCCCAGCGCGCGCAGGCTGATGCTCTCCCGGATATCGGCCAGATACGCCAGGTGGTCGGCCCAGCCGCGGTCCAGGTGGTACAGCATGATCAGCCGGGCGATCTCCTCCAGCCGCTCCTCCGACACCTGCTCGGCGATCTCCTCGTAACGCTTGGGTGAGCGCTCGGCGAGCTCCTCACGGGCGGCCGCCGTCCGCAGCAGCGTGTCGCGCCGGTCCACCAGGATTGCCCGCTGCTGCGCGGTCAGCTGGTTATAGCGCCACGTATTGGCATGCAGGTCAAGCAGTTTGCCCTCGGCGATGCGCTGTGCGTGGTCGAGCAGCGCGGCGGCCTTGGGGCTGGTGATCCGGCCGCTCTCATCGATCTGCAGCGGCAGCTTGTTCGGTTCCAGATGGGCGACCACCACATCGTCCTCCCAGCTGGCGAAGAACACCGACGACCCCGGGTCGCCCTGGCGCCCGGCGCGGCCGCGCAGCTGGTTGTCCAGCCGCTCGGTGTAGTGCCTGCCGGTGCCGATCACGTGCAGCCCGCCGAGTTCGGCGACCGGATCGTGCTCGGATTCGTCGGAACCACCGAGGCGGATATCGGTACCGCGGCCGGCCATCTGAGTCGACACGGTCACCGTGTTCAGGGTGCCGGCCTCGGCGATGACGGCCGCCTCCTCGGCGTCGTTCTTGGCGTTCAGGACGACGGCGGGCACCCCGGCCTTCACCAGCCGCTCGTGCAACTCCTCGGATTCGGCGACGTCGCGGGTGCCCACCAGAATGGGCTGGCCCGTCGCGTGCACCTCGGTGATGTGCTCCACCACGGCGTCGTTCTTGGCCGCGGCGGTGATGTACACCCGGTCCGACTCGTCCTCACGGATGTTGGGGGTGTTCGGCGGAATCGGTGACACACCCAGCTTGTAGAACTGGCGCAGCTGCTCGCCGGCCGCCAGGGCGGTACCGGTCATCCCGCACACCGTCGGGTAGCGGTTGATCAGCGCCTGCACCGTGATGGTGTCCAGCACCTCACCCGTCTCGGTGATCTCGATGCCCTCCTTGGCCTCGACCGCCGCCTGCAACCCGTCGGGCCAGCGTTGCAGCGAGGCGATCCGCCCGCGCGACGCGTTGATCAGGTGCACGGCCTTGTCCCGCACGATGTAGTGCACATCGCGCTCGAGCAGCACGTGCGCGTGCAGGGCGACGTTCACTTCGGTGAGCGTGCTGCCGACATGGTGCTCGGAATACAGGTCGATACCGCCGAGAGAGGCCTCCAGCTTGCGGGCGCCGGTATCGGTGAGCTGGACGTTGCGCCGTTCGGCGTCGGTCTCGTAGTCGACACCGGACTTCAGCTCGCCGACCAGCCGGATGATCTCCAGGCGCGGGGTCTCGCGGTGCGAGGTGCCGGCCAGCACCAACGGCACCAGCGCCTCGTCGACCAGCACCGAGTCGGCCTCGTCGATCAGTGCCACGTCCGGACTGGGCGACACCAGATCGTCGACGGAGGTCACCAGTTGGTCGCGCAACACGTCGAACCCGATCTCGTTGACCGAGCCGTAGGTGACATCGCAGGCGTAGGCCTCCCGGCGCTGCGCGGGCGTGGAGTCGGCGGTGAGCCAGCCGACCGTCAGGCCCATCGCCTCCAGCAGGGGGCCCATCCATTCGGCGTCGCGGCGGGCCAGGTAGTCGTTGACGGAGATGACGTGCACCTTGCGGCCTGCGATGGCGTAGCCGGCCGCGGCGATGGCACCGGCCAGCGTCTTGCCCTCGCCGGTGGCCATCTCCACCACATCGCCGGCCAGCATGCGCAACGCCCCGAGCAGCTGCACGTCGAACGGACGCAGCGCGATCGCCCGCTCACCCGCCTCCCTGGCGATGGCCAGGAACTGCGGGATGTCGGAGGATTCCGCGAGCTCGTCCAGATTCAGCAGGCCGGCAGCCTTGCGCAGCTGCTCGTCGTCGAGGCCCGCGGCCTTCTCCTCGAAGCTCTCCGACGCGCGGACCAGCGTCATCGACTTGGCCTGGTCCTTGTCGGTGCTGGCGCCCAACAGCTTCCAGAACCGGTTACTCAGTCGTCCGGACTTCGGAATGGCGGTCTTCGGGGTCTTAGCACTCACACGCACAGTCATACGGTACGCGGGCCTCCTGTCGGTGCGGACACGGCGCCACCTGCGGCGCTGGGGCCGCCGCGCGCGGTAATTTCACCCGATGGACGGGGTATTGCTCGGCCCGGCGATCGACTGGAGCACCGAATTCCTCCGTTCGTCGCTGTGGATCTGCAACGCCGCGGGGATCTCCGCGGTGAGCCTGCTGGTGGTCGCGATGCTCATCGGCCGGACCTGTGAATGGGGCCGGCAGTTCTGGCGCGTCACCGGCGCCTACTTCACCGGGCCCGGGCGCCTGCGGGTGTGGCTGGTGCTGGCCGCCCTGCTGGTCTCGACGGTCACGGCGGTGCGGATCAACATCCTGCTGAGCTACTACACCAACGACCTGTTCACCTCGCTGCAGCAGGCGTTCCGGGCCGACGGATCGGCCGAGACCGGGGTGCACGGTTTCTGGGCGGCGATGCTGATCTTCGCGATCCTGGCGTCGTTGTACGTGGCGCGGTTCTTCCTCGACCTGTACCTCACCCAGCGTTTCCTCATCGGCTGGCGGGTGTGGCTCACCCGGCGCACCCTCGGCGACTGGCTCGACGGGCATGCCTACTATCGGTGCCGTTTCAACCGGGATCCCGACGGACGCGCCGACAATCCGGATCAGCGCATCCAGGCCGATGTCGACATCGTGACGACCGGTTCCCGGGAACCGAACAACCCGACCTTCGGATCCGGGCACATGCTCGTCTTCGGTGCGGTCGAGGCGCTGCTGACGGTGGCGTCGTTCGGGGTGATCCTGTGGGGCCTGTCCGGCCCACTGACCGTGCTGGGCGTGACGGTGCCGCGGGCCCTGTTCTGGGTGGTGATCGGCTACGTGGCGGTGGCGACGCTGGTGGCCTTCGTCATCGGCCGGCCACTGATCCGGCTGAGCTTCCTCAACGAGGTCCGCAACGCGGGTTTCCGCTACGCGATGATCCGGATGCGCGAGGCCGGCGCGGCCGTGAGCCTGTACCGCGGGGAGGACGCCGAACGCGAGGCCCTGGTCGGGCGGCTGGGCTCGGTGATCGACAACTACCGCCACTGGCTGCACCGCAGCATGCTGTTCCTCGGCTGGAACGTGTCGGTGAGCCAGGCCATCAACCCGCTGCCCTATATCGTGCAGGCGCAACGCCTGTTCGCCGGTGAGATCTCGTTCGGCGGTGTCATGCAGTCGGCGACCGCGTTCCACGCCGTGCACGACGCGCTGTCGTTCTTCCGCAACGCCTACGACGAGTTCGCCGGGTTCCGGGCGGCGCTGATCCGGCTGGACGGGTTGTACGACGCCAACGCCCGGGCGCGGGCGCTGCCGGTGCTGCCCCGCACGGGCGCACCCGTCGGGGCGAGCGAAGCGACGGGAAACAGACCCGGGGCGAGCGAAGCGACGGGAAATAGACCCGGGGCGAGCGAAGCGACGGGGAATCGATGCGGCAGCCTGCGGCTGCACCATGTCGAGGTGCGCACCCCCGCGGGTGAACCGCTGATCGGCGGGATCGAGCTGAGCCTCGACCCCGGTGACTGGCTGGTGATCACCGGCCCGTCGGGCTGCGGGAAGACCGCCCTGTTGCAGAGCCTGGCGGGACTGTGGCCCTACACGTCGGGCCGGGTGGACTTCCCGGCCGGCGAGACGATGTTCGTCCCGCAGCTGCCCTACCTGCCGCTGGGATCGCTGCGCACCGTGCTGTGTTATCCCCGGCTTGCAGGGACCAGCCCCGACGACGAGATCCAGCGGGTGCTGCTCAAGGTGGCGCTGCCGCAGCTGGTCATCCGGCTCGGCGAGGTGGCCGACTGGGCCCGCACGCTGTCCCCCGGCGAGCAGCAGCGCATCGCCTTCGCCCGGGTGCTGCTGACCCGCCCGGATGTGGTGTTCCTCGACGAGGCCAGCTCGGCGCTCGACGAGGGCCTGGAGCTCACGCTCTATCAATTGCTGCGCACCGAGCTGCCGGGAGCCACGGTGGTGAGCGTGAGTCACCGCCGCAGCGTCGAACGGTTCCACGGCCACCGGCTGGAGCTGCTCGGCGGCGGGCGGTGGAAAACCGGCCGGCTCGTACCGAGCTGACCACCTATAAGCAGCCCGGCCAGGGTTGTGCGGGTACCTTGCCGGGATGGAGATGTTCACCCCATCGCTGGATTGGGGCGCCGAGCTACCGAAGTCACTGTGGTGGATCGCCACCGTCTGGGTGTACACCGCGATACCGACGCTGATCATCCTCACGCTGATCGGCCGGTACACCACCTGGGGCCGGCAGTTCTGGCGGATCACCGGCGGATACTTCACCGGCCGCGAGAGCGTCGTGGTGTGGGTGTGGTTGTCGGGAATCCTGCTCTCGGTGATCATCGGCGTGCGCCTGGACGTGCTGCTCAGCTATCAGGGCAACGACATGATGAGCGCCGCCCAGACCGCCTTCGAAGGCATCGGCGGGGGCGATCAGGCCGTCAAGGACTCGGGCGTGAGCGGTTTCTGGTGGGCCTGGGCGCATTTCGCCGTGCTGGCAACGGTGCACGTGACGCGCATGATGCTCGACCTGTTCGTGACACAGCGGTTCCTGATCCGGTGGCGCGCCTGGCTCACCGATCACCTGACCGGGGACTGGCTCGACGGCAAGGCGTACTACCGCAGCAGATTCATCGACGACACCATCGACAACCCGGATCAGCGTATCCAGTCCGATATCGACGTCTTCACCAACGGCGCGGGCCCCCTGCCGGCCAATCCGAACACCCTGAGCGCGAACATGTTGCTGTTCGGTGCCATCGAGGCCATCGTGAGCGTCGCGTCGTTCGCGGTCATCCTGTGGAATCTGTCCGGCGAGCTCACGATGTTCGACGTCACCCTGCCCAGGGCGATGTTCTGGATCGCCATCGTCTACGTCGTGGTCGCCACCATCATCGCGTTCTGGATCGGTCGGCCCCTCATTCAGTTGACCTTCAACAACGAGAAGTTCAACGCCGCCTTCCGGTATGCCCTGGTGCGACTGCGCGACGCCGCCGAATCGGTGGCCTTCTACCGCGGCGAGAACGCCGAGCGGGTGCAGCTGCGGCAGCGATTCGCCCCGATCGTGACGAACTACAAACGCTTCATCAACCGCTCGGTGAAGTTCTACGGCTGGAACGTCTCGATCAGCCAGATCATCGTGCCGCTGCCGTGGATCGTCCAGGCCCCGCGGATGTTCGCCGGCCAGATCAAACTGGGTGACATCTCGCAGACCTCCTCGGCCTTCAGCCAGATCCAGGGCGGGCTGTCGTATTTCCGCAACACCTATGACCAGTTCGCCGGGTGGCGGGCGTCGATCATCCGTCTGCACGGACTGGTGATCGCCAACGAGGAGGGTCGGGCGCTGCCCGAACTGACGGTCGAGCCGAGCCGGGACTGCCTGGTCGAACTCGACAACGTCGAGGTGCGCACCCCTCTGGGTGATCCCCTGGTCCAGGATCTGAACCTGCGCCTGGAAAGCGGTGACACGCTCATCGTCACCGGCCGCTCGGGGTCGGGTAAGACGACGCTGCTGCGCAGCCTGGCGCAGCTGTGGCCGTTCACCACGGGCACCTTCCGGTACCCGCAGGCCGGCCACGAGACCATGTTCCTGTCCCAGATGCCGTATGTGCCGCTGGGCGATCTGCGTGCGGTGGTGTCCTATCCGCAGGAGCCCGGCAGCATCCCCGACGAGCGGCTGCACTGGGCCTTGAACAAGGTGTCGCTGCCGCAGTGCTCCAAGCGACTGGGTGAGGTCGCCGACTGGGTGAAGGTGCTCTCCCCCGGTGAGCAGCAGCGGATCGCGTTCGCGCGGGTGCTGCTGACCCGGCCGCGCGCGGTGTTCCTCGACGAGGCCACCTCCGCTCTCGACGAGGGCTTGGAGTACACGATGTACGACCTGGTGCGCAAGGAGCTGCCGGAGACCATTCTGGTGAGCGTCACGCACCGCAGCACCGTGGGCCAGCACCACGAGAAGTACCTGCATCTGCACGGTGGCGGGCGCTGGTCCCTCGGCGATATGGACGACGCGGTCGAAGACGAAGTCAGCCCCGTCTGAGGACTGCGGTCGGGTAGCTTCCCGGCATGGAGATGTTCAGCCAGTCCCTGGACTGGGGAAACGAGATCCTCGCGTCGCTGTGGTGGATCACCAAGGCGTGGGTGATCAGCGCGGTAGTCGCGGTCGCGGTACTTGCGTTTCTCGCCCGGTTCACCACCTGGGGACGGCAGTTCTGGCATGTCACCCGCGGGTATTTCGTTGGGCGCCAGAGCATTCCGGTGTGGGGCCTGCTGGGTGTGCTGCTGTTGTCGGTCATGGTGTCCGTGCGGATGGACGTGCTGTTCAGCTATTACGCCAACGACCAGTACACCGCGCTGCAAGTCGCGTTCGAGGGGGCCGGGGCCGGGAACGAGGCCGTCCGCAACTCCGGTGTCGACGGATTCTGGAAGTCGATCCTGATCTTCGTCGGCCTGCTCATCGCCGATATCACGCGCACCGTGGCCGATCTGTATCTGATGCAGCACTTCATCATTCGCTGGCGGGTATGGCTGACCGATCACCTGACCGGTGATTGGCTCGGCGACCGCGCCTACTACCGCAACCGGTTCGTGGCGGCGTTCGGCGGCGTCCCCATCGACAATCCGGACCAGCGCATCCAGCAGGACATCGATGTGTTCACCACCGGGACCGGACCGGAGACCAACACCTTCACCGTCGGCACCGCGCAGACGCTGTTCTTCGGCACGGTGAACTCGGTTCTGTCGGTGGTCGCCTTTACCCCGATCCTGTGGAATCTGGCCGGCCCGCTGTCCTTGTTCGGGGTGACGATCCCCAAAGCGCTGTTCTGGCTGGCCCTGCTGTGGGTCGCGATGACCACCGTGGTGGCGTTCTGGATCGGTAAGCCGATCATCCGGCTGACGTTCCGCAACGAGCTCACCAACGCGGCGTTTCGCTATGCGCTGGTGCGCATCCGGGACGCCGCCGAGGCGGTCAGCCTCTACCGCGGCGAGGACACCGAGCGTCGCGCGCTGTCGGAGCGCTTCGGCCGGATCATCGCGAACTACCGCAGACTCGTGCTGCGGGGTGTCGCGTTCATGGGCTGGAACCGCTCGGTGAGCCAACTCGTCTCCCCGCTGCCGCTGATCGTGCAGGCGCCACGGCTGTTCGCCGGCGAGCTCAACCTCGGGGATGTCACGCAGTCGGCGGGGGCCTTCGGCTCGGTGCAGAGCTCGCTCAGTTTCTTCCGCGCCGTCTACGACTCGTTCGCCGGCTATCGCGCCGCCATCATCCGGCTGGACGGGCTGGTGACGGCGAACGAACAGGCCAGGGAGCTACCGCGGTTGGCCGCGACGGTGAGTGCCGATGGCGCCGTCGAGATCACCGATGTCGAGGTGCGCTCGCCGCACGGGGTGCCGCTCGTCGACGATCTTCAGGTGCGACTGCGCCCCGGCGACTCGCTGGTCATCACCGGACCGTCGGGCACCGGCAAGACGACGCTGCTCCGCAGCGTGGCGCAACTATGGCCGTACGCCACGGGTGCTGTCGCTCACCCGGCGGAGACGATGTTCCTGTCCCAGCTCCCCTACGCCCCGCTCGGAGATCTGCGCGCCGTGCTCAGTTATCCCGCCGCCGCGGGCACCTTCCCCGACGACGCGATCCGCGACACCCTGGCGGCCGTCACGCTGGGGCATCTGGCAACGCGACTCGACGAGGACTCCGACTGGGGTAAGGAACTCTCCCCCGGTGAACAGCAACGCATCGCCTTTGCCCGGGTGCTGCTGGCGCGCCCCAGAGCGGTGTTCCTCGATGAGGCCACCTCAGCACTGGACGCCGGGCAGGAGTTCGCGATGTACACCACGTTGCGAGACCGGTTGCCCGACACCATCGTCGTGAGCGTCAGCCATCGAGACAGCGTCGACCGCCATCACGAGCAGCGGCTGGAATTGCTCGGCGAGGGCCGCTGGAGTTTGACTCCGCTGGCCGCCGCCCCCTGACTCAGCGCGCCACGGCGTGCGCCGCGGCCCGGCGCGCGGCGTGCCCGCCGGCCCGCCGCCCGAAGAACGAACCCTCGCCCAACTGCGTACCGCTGGCGTAGCCCTCACCGTCCTGGGCGATGTTGGACGCGCACGCCCCGGCGGCGTACAGACCGGGCACGGCGCCGCCGTCCTCGCGCAACACCTCGCCATCCAGCGACACGACCAGCCCGCCCATGGTGAAACCGGAGTACATGGCGACCCCCAGGGACAGGTCGAAGGCGGCGAACGGCCCGGTGTCCTGTGCCGCGATGTAGTCGGGCTGCTTGTGGAAGTCGGGATCCTCGTGGTTCGCGGCGTTGGCGTTGTAGCGCTCCAGCGTCGCGGCCAGGTTCCCGGCCGGGATGCCCAGGGCCGCTTCGACTTCGGCGATGGTCTCGTAGCCGTCGATGAACTTGATCAGCGGCATCTCGGGCATCTGCATATGCGCCTCGTCCACGATCAGGTAGGCCTGCTGGTCGGGTTGCTGCAGCACGAAGGCCGAGGTGCGCGAATGGTAGGAGTCCTCGGCGACGAACCGCCGGCCCTGGTTGTTCACGATGACGCCGGTCAGCAGGATCTCCGGCGGGTAGGCGGCCGCGGTGATGAACAGGCCGTCGAGGTTCTTGGCGACCCCACCGGCGGAGACACCCAGCCCGATGGCGAGACCGTCGTCGTGCGGGTTGCCCAGGATGTAGGGCTCGACCTCACCGTGGTGCTTGGTCTTGCGCTTCTTGCCCAGCGCCGGGGTGTACTCGGCGACCATCTCGGGGTTCATCGCGAAACCGCCCGCCGCGATGACGACGGCCTTCGCCTTGACCGCGCCGGTGTTGCCGAAGTTCTTCCAGCGCACGCCGACGACCGCGCCGTCGTCGACGATCAGGTTGGTCGCCCCGGTCTCGTAGCGGATCTCGACGCCGAGTTCGGCGGCCCGCTTGAGCAGCAGCTGGATCACCATGTCGGCGCCGCCGAGTTCACCGGGCACGGGCACCGAATGCCCGCGCGGGGCCGGCTTGGCCTGTTCGTTGAACGGCCAGACCTTCTCGTTGCCGGTGTAGGAAAGTCCCTCGGTGCCCGGGGGCACCACCACCTTGCCCGGGTAGTAGCTGCGCTCGAACTGGAAGCCGAGGGCCTCGAGCCAGGTGAAGTGCTCGACGCTGCCGTCACAGTAGGCGCGGATCTTGTCCAGCTCGGGGTCCTTCGACACCGCGACGAGGTACTTGTACATCTCCTCGGCAGAATCCTCGTGCCCGGTGGCCTGCTGCACCGCGGTGCCCCCGCCGAGGTAGAAGTGGCCGCCGGCCATCGAGGTGGTGCCACCGGCCGCGGCGGCGCGCTCCAGCACCAGGACCCGGGCGCCGGCGGCGGCCGCGCTGACGGCCGCGCTTCCGCCCGCGATACCGAATCCGACGACCACGACGTCGAATTCGTCGGACCAGTCGGTGACATCGCCGGCGTCGACGGTGTTCGGGATGTCAGTCATGTGCTCTCCTGCTGCTGGCGTTTCACGTGGTCGAAGAATGCCTGGATCTCGGGTGGGATGAGGGCGATCTCGATGAACGGGACACCGGCCGCGCTGACGTAGGCGAACTTCATACCGCCGGGCATCACCCCCTGCTGCACGACGGGTGCGCCCGCGGCTGTGGCGTCGCGCAGGGCCGCCTCGTAGCCGTCCGCATCGGGCGCTGCCACGCAGATGTGGTGTAGTCCGGGGCCGACGGTGTCGAGGAATTCGGTGTAGATGCTGTCTCCCCGGACCGGGGTGATCAGCTCGAGCTGGGTGTCCCCGGCATAGCTCAGCGAGATGTCGGCGACGAAGTCAGCCGGCGCGCCACGGTACTCACAGCTGTCCGGCCCGAAGTGCACGCCGGGCATCCGGACCCAGCTACGGGCACCGAGCAGCGCGGTGAGCGTGCGTTCGGTGGTGTCGAGGTCACGCGTCACCCACGCAATCTGGACAGGTGTCTGATTGAGCATCGATGTGAGGATATCCCCACCGCGCCACCGTGGCTAGAACGTGTTCTAGTTCTGCCGCAGCGTGTCGATCACCAACCGGATCTGGCCGTCGAACACCAGGGCGGCATCCGACACCGTGCCGGGCCCGTACTGCCCGAAGACCTCCATGCTGATCGCACCCACCAGGGTGGCCCACAGCAGAAAGCACTTGAGCAGGGCGCGGTCACCGCCGGGAAAGCCGTACTCCGTCCGCAACGCCGCGAAATCCTCGGACAGCGGTTGCAGCAGAGCCTCTTTCGGGTCCGGAACATCCCCGGCCAGAATCCCCTCGGCCACCACGGCGAGCACCGACACGATCATCCGGGTGCCGGGGCCGACCGTGATGTCGGCCGGGGCGCGATACCCCGGCACCGGACTGCCGTAGAGCAGGGCCCACCGCGCGGGCTGATCGACGGCCCAGGACCGGGCGGCATGCGCCATCGCGACCATCCGGTCCGGCCAGTCGGCGCCGGAATCTGCGGCGGCGGCCTCCACGGCATCGGCGAGTTCGTCGTACGCGTCCACCAACAGCAGGGTCAGCAGATCGTCTCGACTGGCGACGTAGCGATAGATCGCCGAGGACACCATGCCCAGGTCACGGGCGACGGCGCGCAGCGACAGTCCCGCCGCCCCCTCGGTGATCAGGTGCCCCCTGCCGATCTCGATGATCTCGGCCTCGATCCGGTCACGTGCGTCCCGCCGCTTGCCCATGACGCCAGTCTGACACGAAACGAGATCACTGCTCTTGATTTATGCGGCGCGCCATGACATGGTGAAAACAAGAGCACCGCTCTCGAAAACTCGAAGGGACATCGCATGACGACTCGTTACGACGAACCGAACCGCATCGCCAAGGCGGCCAACACCGTGATTCGCCGCTTGGCCGAAGCAGGTATCAGCATTGCGGGCACCCGTGCCCTGCGGGTCCGCGGCAGAAGCACCGGTCGCTGGCAGGGCGTGGTGGTCAACGTCCTGACCGTGGACGGCCGCGACTACCTCATCTCACCCCGCGGCAACACCCAGTGGGCGCGTAATGCCCGCGCCGCCGGTTCGGTGCAGATGGGACCGTGGTGGCGCCGGCGGCAGGTGCAGGCGGTGGAGGTCGCCGACAGCGCCAAACCCGAACTGGTGCGGCGCTACATGGACCGCTGGTTCTGGGAGGTCAAGACTCACATCGGCGGTTTGACGCCGGACTCCACCGATGCCGAACTGCGGGTGAAGACCGTCGAGATCCCGGTGTTCGAATTGGTCGGCTGAACCGCCACCGCCTCGATGATCTGCTGACCGGTCGACTGGAACGAGACGGCGGCGGGCAGCTGGCCCCAGGTGCTGTTGAACAGGCCGATGATCGCGGCCCGGCCGTCGGCGGTCGGCACGTACACCGGCCCGCCGGAATCGCCCTTCTGACTCATCACCCCGTTGGTCATGGTGAACCAGCCGTTGTTCACCGAATCGATGGTGCCGCAGGTCTCCCCGGTGATGATGCCGAAGTGGCAGACCGTCTGGCCGGCCTTCTGGACGGCCAGTGCCGGATCCGAGATCAACGGGCGGCCGCCCGGCAGCACGTTGAGCATCTGGACGTCGGGTGCCAGCGCGATGGCCTCCCAGTCGGTGATCTGGTAGTCGGTGGTGACGGTCGTGCCGTCGGGGGTGTTGTCCCTGGACATGGTCACCACGCCGATGACGTTGCCGTCCCGGTCGGTCACCGGGCCATCGGCGCGGCAGTGACCGGCGGTCAGGGCGGACCGGGACGCCATGTCGACAAAGCCCAATGTGCACATTGTCGAGCCCTGCCGGATCTCCATCCCCGGATAGACCGTGGGACCGGGCGCCGGAGCCACCGGGCTCGCGCCGGCCGGCCCGGCGGCCAGCAAGGCCGGCCCGGCCATCAGCACACCCACAAGGACGCTGAACAGACGTGCGCGCATGACTTCCTCCCGATCCCTCCACCCTCGGTAAGTCTGACGCTACCGGGATGCTGAGGTGTAGATCGGGTAACGGTCCGATCCCGTTACAACAACGCCGGCCCGGATTTCAAGAATCCGGGCCGGCGTGTCGCGAAGAGAATTACGGGATGGTCAGGACCTGCCCCGGGTGGATCAGATCGGGGTTCGCCACCCCGCTCGCGTCGGCGATCCGCTGATACTGGTTGCCGTCGCCGTAGAACCGCTCCGAGATCGCCCACAGGGTGTCACCGGAGACCACAGTGTAGGTGCGCGGGGCGGGCGGGGCAGGCGGCGGTTCCGGCGCGGGAGCCTCGGGTGCCGGAGCCTCCGGGGCCGGCTCTGCCGCCGCGGCCAATTCCACCTCGGGTTCGGGGGCCGGAGCCTCCTCGGCCGGCGGGGCCGGCGGCGCCTCGTCGGTATCGGTACCCGACGCCCACGCCACACCGTCGAAGCCGTACAGCACCAGATTGCGATCGTCCTGCAGGATCAGCCGGACATCCTTGGCGCCCTTGGTGTCGGTGTGCCAGACCGGCTTGTCCGGGGTGTACAGCACGAAGTTGCCGTCCTCCTGCACCTCGGCACGCACGACGTCCTGCCCGTTGGTCTCGGTGGACCACACGGCGGTGTCCCCGCTGTAGAGCACGAAGTTGCCGTCGTCTTGCAGCGTCACCCGGTAGGCACCGTTGTCGGACGTCAGCGACTGGCCCCGCTCCAGCTTTTCGCCCTTGTGAAGTCTGTCTCCCATGCTGTTCTCCCCTGATCGACGTTGACTTCACCGAGCCTAGTGACCAACGTTTGCCGGCGGGGCGGTTGTGCTCGCGAAAATCAGAACACTTGGCGAACACTGCGTGTGCTCAGGAATCGAACCCGAGCCCCAGCCGGTCCAAGGTGCGCAGCAGGAGGTTGCGCCGGCCCGCCGAATGGTCCGCGCGGTCCAACGACCAGCGGGTGGCCTGGATACCCACGCTGGCCAGAGGCTCCGGCGGGAACGGCAGCGGCTTGCGCCGCACCATATCCAATTCTGTTCGCGGCGTGGGCTTTCCGTCCAGCAGGTCCAGACACACATCGGCGGCGAACCGGGCAGCGCCCACGCCCAGACCGGTAAATCCGTTGACGTAGGCGACCCGGCCGCCGCGGGCGGTGCCCCAGTGCGCGCAGAACCGGGTGTTGGTGTCGATAGCGCCGGCCCAGCGGTGCGTGAACCGGATGTCGTCGAGCTGCGGAAAGGTGAGGAAGAAGTGTTCGGCCAGCCGGCGATAGGTCTGCGGCCGGTCCTCGTATGCCGGGTCGACCCGGCGCCCGAAATGGTAGACGGCGTCGTAGCCGCCCCACACGATGCGGTTGTCGGCAGACAGCCGGTAGTAGTGGAATTGGTTGGCGCAATCGCCGACTCCCTGCCGATTGCGCCAGCCGATCCGGTCCAACTGGGCGTCGGTCAGTGGTTGGGTCGCCAGTACATAGTCGTACACCGGCACCGTGTACGGCCGGTTCCTGCGCAGCAGGCTTCGAAACACGTTGGTGGCCAACACCACCCGTTGCGCGGTGAGCACCGCGGCACCGGTGTCGACCCGAAGCCCGGCCCCCGACGAATCCAGGGACAGGGCGCGGGTGTGCTCGTGGATCACCACCCCGGCTTCGGTCGCCGCCCGGGCCAACTCGAGAGCCAGCTTGGCCGGGTGCACGATCGCCACACTGTGGGCCTCGAAGAGTCCGGCCAGATACGTCGGCGAGGCCACTTCCGCACGAACCTGTTCGCGGTCCAGGAACGTGCCCTTGTCCGCGGCCGCCAGCCCGCTCACCTGATGCGGTTCGGTGGCCACCGTCAGCATCCCGGTGCGCTCCCACTCCACATCGAGGCCCAGCCGTTCGATATCGGCCGCCATCCCGTCCAGGTTTGCCGTCCCCATGGTGTCGAGCAGGTCGATCTCGCCCGGCCACCGCGACTTTCCGTTGTCGTGTCCGTGGGTCAGGCTGGCGTCGACGAAGCCCCCGTTCCGGCCCGAGGCGGCCCAGCCGATCCGCTCGGCCTCGATCAGCACGATGCGCTGTCCGGGGTGGCGTTGCGCGGCGTGCACCGCCGCCCACAATCCGGTGTATCCGCCGCCGACGATCAGCAGGTCGCACGTCACCGCGCCGGACAGCGCGGGATGCTCGGGGCGGGGCAGGTCGAGCCACATCGAGCCGAATGCGCTCGCGGCCAGCGACCGCGTCACCAATCCGGAGTCGACATGCGCATCGAAGGCGGTTTTCACCCCTGCACACTACGCGGGGCGCGCCCACCGATAAACCTCGTCAGTACGGGTCCGGCGATGGCCAGGATGAACACGTAGGGGGTGGCGATCGCCTCGAGGGCGGGCAGCGTGGCGCCCACCAGACCGATGATGACAAGGGAGAACTCACCGCGCACGATCAGCGCCGTCCCGGCGCGCAACTGGCCGGGTCGGGCCACCTGGTCACGACGGGCGGCGAACATCCCGGTCGCGACCTTGGTGCCGGCGGTGACGACGGCCAGGGCCAGCGCGGCGGGCAGCATCGGGACCAGATCACCGGGGTTGACCGACACCCCGATGGCCAGGAAGAAGATGGCGGCGAACAGATCCCGCAGTGGGCTGAGCACCATGCGGGCACGATCGGCCGCCTCCCCGGTGAGGGTCAGCCCGACCAGGAAAGCCCCGACCGCCGCGGAGGCATGGATGAACTCGGCGAGCGCGGCCACGATCAACGTCAGCCCCATGATCCGCAGCAGCAACTGCTCGTTGTCCGGATGCGCGACCAGCCGGCCCACCAGATGTCCCCAGCGGTAGGACGCCACGAACGCCAGCACCAACGCCGAGACGGCGACGCCCATCCCGAACAGGGCGTGGGCCCAACTGCCCCCGGCCGCCAGGACGGCCAGCAGCGGCAGGTAGGCCGCCATCGCGAAATCCTCCAGCACCAGGATGGACAGCACCGCCGGCGTCTCGCGGTTACCGAGCCGGCGCAGGTCGTCGAGCAGGCGCGCGATCACCCCGGACGACGAGATGTAGGTGACCCCGGCCAGCGCCAGGATGCCGACGCCGTCCAGCCCGAGCAGCCAGCCGGCGATCGCACCGGGGACGGCGTTGAGCACGAGATCGACCCAGGCCGACGGCAGATGGCGGCGGAGGCTGGCGGCGAACTCACCGATGGAGAACTCCAGGCCAAGGGTCAACAGCAGCAGCACCACGCCGATCGACGCGCCGGTCGTCACGAACTCGTCGGCCGCCGGGATGTGGGCCACCCCGCCTTCGCCGAGCGCCAGGCCGGCGGCCAGGTACAGCGGGATCGGCGACAGTGCGAACCGGCGGGCGGCCGTGCCCAACACGGTGAGCACCGCCAGGACGATGCCGAGCTCGAGCAGCAGCGCGGCCGATACCTGCACGCCTTCAGCCCTTGTCGACGATGCGCTCGACGCCGGAGATCCCGTCCTCGGTACCGATCACCACCAACACATCGCCGGCACGCAGCGGCTCGGCCGGACCCGGTGAGGCCAGCACCTCCTCGTCTCGCACGATCGCGACGATCGATGCGCCGGTGCGGGTGCGCGCCCTGGTGTCACCGAGCGCCCGGTCGACGAACGGGCTGTCGGCGCGGATACGCACCTGGCCGGCGTCCAGCCCCGGCACCGCCCGGGTCAGATCGGCGAATCGTTCGGCGATCCGGGGCGCGCCGAGGATCTGGGCCAGCGCCTCGGCTTCCTCATCGCTGAGTCGGAACGCCTCCCTGGCCTGGTCCGGATCCTCCTTCGGGTACACCACCAGTTCGAAATCTCCGGTGCGCCGGGCCACCACACCGATCCGGTCACCGTCGCGGGTATCGAATTCGAAGCGCAGCCCGACGCCGGGGAGCAGGACCTCTTTGACATCCATCCGTCCATCCTGGACGAATGCTGTGGGCCGGCGTCGCTACTTCTGTAAAACGGGCGCGTCCCGGGGTGCCCAGCCGGGCGGGCCGAACGCGTAGCCGAGCTTGTCCCGCCAGCGCTTCGCGGCCCGGACATCTCGTCCGATGGCCACGTACTCGTGGGTCTGCAGTTTCCAGATGTTGTAGGTGTCCACCTGCTTGGTCAGGCCGTAGTGCGGGCGGAACTCCTCGTCGGCGTAGCTACCGAACAGTCGATCCCACAGGATGAGGATGCCGCCGTAGTTGCGGTCCAGGTACTGCTTGTCCATGCCGTGGTGCACCCGGTGGTGCGACGGGGTGTTGAACACGAATTCGAAGGGCCGCCAAAGCTTGTCGATGCGCTCGGTGTGCACCCAGAACTGGTAGATGAGGTTCACCGAAAAGCTCGCGAACACCATCCACGGCGGAACGCCCAACAGCGGCAACGGAATCCACATCAGGATCTCGCCGCTGTTGTTCCATTTCTGGCGCAGTGCGGTGGCGAAGTTGAAATACTGACTGGAGTGGTGGGCCTGGTGGGTGGCCCAGATCAGCCGCACCCGATGCGCGATGCGGTGGTAGGCGTAGAAAAGCAGGTCCACGCCGACCAACGCGATCACCCAGGTGTACCACTGCGTTGCCGGCAGATGCCACGGCGCGAGGTAGGCGTAGATGGCGGCATAACCGAACAGCGCCAGCAGCTTCCAGACCGCTGTCGTGAACACGGACACCAGGCCCATCGATACGCTGGCCCACGCGTCGCGGCGCAGATAGGCCCCGGGCCGCGTGCGCTCGCTCGCCCCGCGGACATCTCCCGTCGCTTCGCTCGCCCCGCGGACATTTCCCGTCGCTTCGCTCGCCCTGGTCAGCGACTCCAGTTTGCGGGCCGCGGTCCACTCCAACACGAGCAGCAGCAGGAAGAACGGGACGGCGAACAGCACCGGATCACGCATCTGCGGTGGCAGCGCGTCGAGTAACGCCCGGATACCGTCCATGCCGCTCAGCCTAAACCGGCCCGCTACCGGAAACTCAGCACCTCGGCACCCCAGGTCAGCCGCTGTTCACGGTCGGGGTCGGCGACCACCTCGTCCTCGCGGCCGATGATCAGGGTGGCCCGCTCGTCGGGCCGATACGCCGGCCAGACCGGTGCGCCCGGTCCCGCGCTCGGGTCGGCGCCGGCGGCGAAGCGGGTCCAGCGTGCCCGCATCCGCTCCGATACCGCGGTGCCGGCGGCCAGACCGCCGAGTTTGAACGTCGGGTCCTTCGGGCCCATCACCAGATTGCCCCAGACATAAGGCAACTCGGTGGCGTGCGCAGCATCCAGGCGCAGCAGTTTGAGCACCGGGGTGGCCCAGTCGAAGCGGTACATGTACACCGGTGCGACGGCGCTGTGCCCCTCGGCGAACCAGATGGACGGCATCCGGAAGCCGACGTCGCGGGCCACGCCGAGCGCGGGTTTGCGGCCCCGGCCCCGGTAGACGGCGGTGATCTCGGCCTCTGTCGGGATCTGAAGCCCCGGCTGTTCGCTGGCGATCGCGGCGAACATATCGCGCAGGGTGTGCGGGGCGATCGGCATCAGCGGGGAACGCATCCAGCGGAACAGCGCTGCCTCGTGCCGGTTCGTCCCGATGATGAGCGGTACCGGATGGGTGCGGCCGGCGCGGGCGGCCTGCACGGGGTAGTCCGGCACCAGGTCGCCGTCGACGATCGGCACGAAGGCCAGCGTCCCGGGAAAACGCCGCGGCACCTCGTTGTACAGGTGTTTGGAGGCGGCGATGATGCTCTCGATCGGGGCTTCGCGCAGGCGGTGCGTCTCACCGGGATGCACTCCGATCCGGTCCAGGAACTGCTCGGCGATCCTGCGGGCGCGGTCGCGGTCGTAGACCGACGTGACCGGGGCGCTCTGCGCGATGGCCCGGTGGAACAGTCCCGCCGCGGCGGGACTGGCCATCAGCGTGGTGAGAATGCCGGCGCCGGCGGATTCACCGAACAGGGTGACATTGTCGGGGTCACCACCGAACGCCGCGATATTGGCCTGCACCCAGTTCAAGGCCGAAAGTACGTCGCGCACACCGATATTGGTCTCGAATCCGGACCCGAATGACGACAGGTCCAGGAAACCCAGCGCACCCAGCCGATAGTTCATCGTCACCACCACGACGTCACCGCCGGCGGCGAGCTCGCGACCGCGGTACAGCGGCTGCGCCGACGAGCCCAGCGCATAGGCCCCGCCGTGCACCCACACCATCACCGGCTTCGGTCCCCCGGAGGTCGACGGCGCCCACACATTGAGGGTCAGGCAGTCACCACCCTGCGGGGCGCCCAGGTCGAGCGGGATGTGCGGATCGGTCTGCTGCGGGCAGACCGGGCCGAAGCGGGTCGCGTCGGCCGGTTCGGTCCAGCGCTGGGGCGGCTGCGGAGCCCGCCAGCGCAGCTCGCCGACCGGCGGCGCGGCATAGCGGATACCCAGCCACTGGCGCACGATGCCGTCATCGGTGCCACGGACCGGTCCGTACCCGGTGATGGTGTCGGTATCCGGGATCACACGTGCCTCCCTCGATCGAGTGCTGAACCATTCCACGCTACCGGCGTTCGTCGATTCCCAGTGCGGATGGAGATTCATTCGCCCTGGACACAACCCTGTCGGGGCTGTCACAGTGGCCCTAACGTCGCCGGTCATGGCCGTAGACATCGCTGAGCCGATCACCCACGTTCCCGTACTCGACTCCCCCGCCGCTGCCCTGGCCGCCGCCGATGCCGTGGCCACCGAGGTCGCGGTGGGCAGCGCCGAACGTGAGCGTTCCGGCGCATCGTTGCTGACGCAGCTGCGGGCGGTCGCCGAGGCCGGACTGCTGGCCGTGCCGGTACCCGCCAAACACGGCGGCCCCGGTTTCCCGGCGTCGGTTCAGGTCGAGGTGCTACGCCGGCTGTCCCGCGGCGACGGCGCGCTCGGCCAGTTGCTGCTGGCGCATTTCGTGATCTCCCAGGCGATTTCGGCGCTGGACGCCGACGCGCCGCAGGCCGTCCGGATCTACGGCGACGTTCTGGCCGGCGGACAGCTGGGCAATGCCACCGCCGAACGCGGAACCGCGTCGCCACTGCACCGCAACACGACGGTGCGCCGCCGCGACGACGGCTCATGGGAACTCAACGGCACCAAGTACTACGCCACCGGGGCGCTCGGCGCGACCTGGATCGCGGTCGCCGCCGGCATCGCCGGCACCGACGGGGAGACCGCGACCGTCTTCATCCGGCCGGATCAGGACGGTGTGACCCTCAACCTGGAGAAATGGTCGGCGTTCGGCCAGCGCGGCACCGCCAGCGGTGAGATCCGCCTGGAGGGCGTGCTCGTGGACGACGATCTGGTCATCGAGGAGGGCGCCCCGCCACACCCGGTCGACGGTCCGCCGACGGTGCTGGGCGCCTACGACCAGGCGCTGCACGCGGCCATCGACATCGGAATCGCCCGCGCCGCACTCGAAGACGGCGCGGAGTTCGTCCGCACCACATCGCGGCCCTGGAAGGAAGCCCTGGACGCGGGGATCGACCGCGCCGACCACGAGCCGCATATCGTGCGCCGTTTCGGCGAGCTGACCGCGCGGCTGTACGCGCTGGAGGCACTGCTCGCCGCGGGTGCGGCCGTCGTGGACGAGGGCCAGGCGCAGCCGGATCTGTCGCGGGACACCGCGGCGGCCGCCTCGCTGAAAGTGGCGGCGGCCAAGGCGCTGGCGCAGGAGTTCGCCGTCGAGATCGCGAGCGGCATCTTCGAACTCACGGGCACCTCGGGCACCGACGGCGAGGCGAATCTGGACCGGCACTGGCGCAACATCCGCACCCACTCCCTGCACGACCCGGCCCGGTGGAAGTACGTGCACCTGGGCAACCACACTCTGCACGGCACCCGGCCGCCCCGGCTCGGTCTCGTGCTCTGAACGCACGGAGCGAAAATTGAGCTACCACACCAGCTTCTATCTCACCGGCAGTATCAACGCACCCACCGTCGAGGACGCGCTGCGGTTCGTCGGGCAGCGGTTGCAGCCGTCGGTCACCCGGGTGCCCGACGGTGAGCCCGGTGACCGAGCGAACTGGGTACTCACCCAGACCCGGCATTTCCTGGAGAACCCGACCATGGACGTCGTGGAGAGCGACGGCCGCAAGGTGGCCCGGCTGCGGCCCGGAACCACGCGTCGGTGATCGTCGCGGTGTCCAACGGATTGTCCCGGCACGTGCCGCGCCGTATCGACGCCATCCAGGCGGCGACGGTGACCACGTGGAATCGGCTGACGCACTGGCAACCGCTGGCCGACCTCGCGACCGAGCCGGAGACCGAGTTCTATCTCGGGTTGGTGCACGCTGCAGATGGTGCGGTCGGTGCTCGTCACAGGGCCGCGCTCGCGGCAAGGTTCCTGCCCCGGTTCGGGCTGTCCACCGAGTGCGGCCTGGGCCGGCATTCGACCGACGAGCTCGACCTGGTGGAGGGCACGGTGGCCGAGCTGTTCGAGACCCGGGAGGCCGCGCCCGCGTGATCGCCCGATAGCGTCGTCGGCGTGCGTAAGTGGCTGCTGCTCAGCGCGGCGATCGTCGTCGAAGTCGCGGCGACGTTGTCGTTGCGAGCGTCTCAGGACGACTCCGCGTGGCTGGTGGTCGTGGTCGTCGGCTATACCGGTGCCTTCGCGTTGATGGCGGCGGTGATGAGGGCCGGGATGCCGGTGGGCGTCGCATACGGTATCTGGGGCGCGGTGGGCACCGCGGTGACGGCTTCGCTCGGCGCCGCGCTCTTCGGTGACCCGTTCACCTGGCCTATCGCGATCGGCATCGGGCTCATCATCGCCGGTGTGCTGCTCGTCGAATTCGGCTCGCACACAGAGTCTTCGACATGATGTGGTGGGCGCTGGCCGGCGCCATCGGCAGTGAGGTGCTGGCCACCCTGGCGCTGCGCGCATCCGATGGATTCCGCCGCAAGGCGTGGCTGTTGCCGATTGCCACGGGCTACGTGCTGTCGTTCTATCTGCTGTGGCTGACGCTGTCGCTCGGGATGCCGGTCGGTATCGCCTATGGCGTGTGGACGGCGTGCGGGGTGGCACTGGTGGCCGTCGTGGCCCGGGTGCTGTTCCGGGACCCACTCACCTGGCGGATGGGGCTGGGTATCGCGCTCATCATGGCGGGGGTGCTGACGATCGAGCTGGGAGCCGTCGCCCGCTGAGTGCCCCGGCCATCAGCAGCGCGACCACCCCGGCGACCGGCACCAGCACCAGGCCCGCCCGAAGTCCCGCGGCGTCGGCGATCAGCCCGACCACCGGAGGCGCGGCCACGAACCCGACCCGCATCAGCCAGGCCACGATCGTCAGCCCACTGCCGGGCCGCAGCCCGGGCAGACGGTCGGCCGCGTGCATGGCTGCGGGTACCGCGGTGGCCATCCCGAGGCCTGCCGCGGCGAATCCCGCGACGCTGGACACCACGGACGGGTAGGCCAGCGCCGCGCCCATTCCCACCGCGACGATCACCCCGCCACCGCGCACCACGGCGCGCTCACCGAACCGGTCCACCAGCCGGTCACCGAGCAACCTGCCGACGAACATCGCGCCGGCCAGCGCGATGTACCCGGACACCGCGACCGCGTCGGATGCGCCGAGGGATCGCAGATACAGCGTCGCCCATGAACTTCCGGCGTCCTCGACGATCGCGCCGGCGATGGCCAGCGCCACCAGCGCGGCCAGCACGGCGTACACAGCGGGTCCGGCGCGCGCACCGCTCCCCTGCCGGGCGCGGGCATGCTCATCGTGTTCGGCGCCCTTGAGCAGGAACGGCCACACGAGCAGGGCCACCGCGGCGAACAGCACCGCCGACAACCCCAGGTGTGCGGCCCGGCTCATGCCGAGCGCCAGCGATGCCGCGCCGAGCAGGCCGCCGAGCACCGCACCGGCGGCCCACACCGCGTGCAGCGAATTGATGATCGAGCGGCCGTAGCGGCGCTGCACCCACAACCCGTGCGAGTTCTGTCCGACATCGGCGAGGGCGTCACAGCAGCCGCCGGAAAACAGCACCACCGACACCAGCACCGGCGAGGGCGCCCAGCCGACCAGACCCACCAGCACCGCCAGCGCGGCCGAGGCGAGCACCGCAACGCGCGCCGAACCGAACCTCCGGATCACCACACCGGCGGCCAGACCCGCCACCAGCGCACCACCCGGGAACGCCGCCACCATCACGCCGTAGGCCGCATTGCTCAGCCCCAAGTCGGCCTTGATCTCGGGAAACCGCGGGAGCAGGTTGGCGAACGTGGCTCCGTTGATGAGGAACAGCGCAGCCACCGCGATCCTGGCGTGCCGCACTTCCCGTCCGGACTTCACGGACGCCGACGATACTGGGCTCATGTCGGCCGCCCCCTTGCTCGCCCTGTTCCCACCGGGCTCGACGCTGGATACCGACGGCACCCTGATGGTCGGCGGTTGCCGCCTGGACCTGGTGGCCGCGGAATTCGGAACGCCTGCCATCGTCGTGGACGAGGACGCCCTACGCGCCCAGGCGCGGGCCTACCTCGACGCGTTCCGCACTCGCTGGGCTCGCAGCGAGATCGCTTTCGCTTCGAAATCGTTCCCGTGCACCGCGGTTCAACGGGTGATGGTCGAAGAGGGACTGCATCTGGACGTCGCCGGCGGCGGGGAGATTCTCTCCGCCCTCAAGGCGGGCGCCGATCCCGCCCGATTGGTGCTGCACGGCAACGCCAAGACCGACGAGGAACTCACCATGGCGGTCGAGCACGGCGTGGGGCTGGTGGTGATCGACAACTTCGACGATATCGACAGGCTGGAGAACATCGTGCCGGCCGGTCGCAGGCAGCCCTGCCTGGTGCGGGTCATCCCCGGCGTGCAGGCCGATACCCACGCCTCACAAGCCACCGGGCACGCGGGGTCCAAGTTCGGGCTGGCTCCCGACGATGCCAGGCGGGCGATCGCCCGGGTCCAGGCCAGCCCGCGGCTACGGATGGACGGGGTGCACACCCACGTGGGTTCGCAGCTGCTGCACACCGAACAACTGGCTGCCGCAGTCGCCCCGATCGCCGCGCTCGGCACGTTCGACACCTACGACCTCGGTGGTGGGCTGGGCGTGCGCTACACCTACGCCGAGCACGCACCCACCATCGACGAGTACGCCGCCGCCATGGTCGAGCAGGCCCGCACCCTGCTGCCCACGGGCAGCCGCATCATCGTCGAGCCGGGACGCAGCATGGTCGCGGCGTCGGCCTGCACGCTGTACCGCGTCACCACCGTCAAGCGCGGGCAGATCACTCATGTCGCCGTCGACGGCGGGATGGGCGACAACCTCGAGGTGTCACTGACCGGGCAGCGGTTCGAGGCCACCGTCGTCAACCGAGTGGGTGGGGGCCAGACCGTCACCGTGGTGGGACGGCATTGCGAGTCCGGCGACCGGCTGGTCGATGGGGTGGCGCTGCGCGATCCCGTGGTGGGTGATCTGCTGGCCGTCCCGGTCACCGGTGCGTATTGCTACACCATGTCCAATCAATACAACGGCGCACGCCGAGTTCCGGTGGTGTTCACCCGCAACGGATATGCCCGCCTGGTCGTGCGCCGCGACACCTGGGCGGATCTGCTCGCCCGCGACGTGGAGCCGTGAATCCGGCAAGATTGCCGGCATGACTGAACTAGCCGACCTGGCCGTGCGGTACCGGGTGGCGACGGAGTTCGTGGACTGGACCGGGCAATGGCATCCGGTGCCGGAGTCGACGCTGGTATCAGTCCTTGACGCCCTCGGTGTGCCCGCCGGCACGGACGACGAACGCCGGGCCGCGTTACGCGCCCACGACCGCGAGTACTGGGAACGCACGCTGCCGCCGACCGTCGTCAGCACGGCAGGCACCGCAACACCGTTCTGGGTGCACGTCACCCACGGCGACCCGATCGGACTGTGGCTGCGACTGGAGGACGGATCGGTGCGCACCGGTCTACGTCAGCTCGAAAACAACCGCCCCCCATACGATCTGGATGGCCGGCTGATCGGGGAGGCCACCTTCGAGCTGCCTGCCGATCTGCCCCCGGGGTACCACCACCTGCACGCCCAGACCGGCGGCACCGACACCAGCACCCTGCTCATCGTCTCCCCCGCGTCGCTCACCCCGCCGCCGGGACGGCAGTGGGGCCTGGCCACCCAGCTCTACAGCGTGACATCGGAAAACTCTTGGGGAATCGGCGATCTGACCGACCTGACCGACCTCGCGGTGTGGTCCGCGACCCGCCACGATGCCGGGTTCATCCTGGTGAACCCGCTGCACGCCGCGGCTCCGGTGGCGCCGATGGAGCCGTCGCCGTACCTGCCGACCTCGCGGCGGTTCGTCAACCCGCTGTATCTGCGGATCGAGGCCATCCCGGAATACGCGTTCCTGCGCAAACGCGCCCCCCTCGGTAAGGCGCGCGCCGAACTCGCCGCCCGGTCGCGCCGCAAGAAGCGCATCGACCGCGATGCGGCGTGGAAGGTCAAACGGGCCGCACTCGCTCAGGTGTACCGGGTCAAGCGTTCGGCGGGCCGCGAACTGGCCTACGCCGCCTACGTCGCCCGGGAGGGCCGCAGCCTCGACGACTTCGCCACCTGGTGCGCCCTGGCCGAGGAGTACGGCGCCGACTGGCACACGTGGCCCGAAGCGCTACGGCATCCCGCGAACCCGGCCGTCGCCGAGTTCGCCGCCGGCCACGCCGCGGCCGTCGATTTCCATCGCTGGCTGCAGTGGCTCCTCGACGATCAGCTCACCGCCGCCCAGGCCACCGCCGAGCAGGCCGGGATGACGCTGGGCATCATGCACGACCTGGCGGTCGGGGTCGATCCCGACGGCGCAGACGCCTGGGCACTGCAGGATGTGCTGGCCCTCGGCGTCACCGCGGGCGCACCGCCCGACGAGTTCAACCAGCTGGGCCAGGACTGGTCGCAGCCGCCGTGGCGGCCCGACCAGCTGGAGCGCGCGGGCTACGCGCCGTTCCGGGCATTGGTCAATGCGGTGCTGCGGCACTCGGGCGGGGTGCGCATCGACCACATCATCGGTCTGTTCCGGCTGTGGTGGATCCCCAAGGGTGCCGCCCCCACCGAGGGCACCTATGTGCGCTACGACCACGAGGCGATGATCGGCATCGTGGCACTGGAGGCGCAGCGGGCAGGCGCGGTGGTGGTCGGCGAGGATCTGGGCACGGTGGAGCCGTGGGTGCGTGACTACCTGCGCGAGCGCGGACTGTTCGGTACCTCGATCCTGTGGTTCGAACTGGACCGCGACGGTTCCGGCGGGCAGGAGCGCAGCGACTCGGGGAATCATTCCGGTGAGAACACACCGCTGCCCGCGGAACGCTGGCGCGAGTACTGCCTGGCGTCGGTGACGACGCACGACCTGCCACCGACGGCGGGCTATCTGGCCGGTGAACATGTCCGGCTGCGCGACGAACTCGGGCTGCTGACCCGGCCCGTCGAGGAGGAGTTGGCGGACGACAAAGCCGAGCTGGCCGCCTGGCTGTCGGCGCTGCACCGGCTCGGGCTGGTCGGAACCGACCCGGACACCGACGAGATCATCCGCGGGCTGTACGCCTACCTGGGCCGGACGCCGTCGCGGCTGCTGGCCCTGGCTCTGCCCGACGCGGTCGGCGATATCCGCACCCAGAATCAGCCGGGGACCACCGACGAGTACCCGAACTGGCGGGTCCCGCTGGCCGGGCCGGCGGGCAATCGGCTGCTGCTGGAGGACGTGTTCACCGATCCGCGGGCCGCTGCCCTGGGCGAAGTAATGAAAGCGCAGGTACGGACGATCAACCCGTGACTGAAGTTTCTACGGGTGCTCAACTGCGATATCTTCGCAACGCACCGCGATAACCCGGAGGTCACGTGAAGAAGCAAGTTGTTCTCGGCATCGGCGGGTTCGCCGTGCTCACGGCGGCCGCCTCGGCCACCCTGGTCGGCGCCGGTGTCGCGAGTTCGGACCCCACCAGCGGAGCCAACCCCTACAGCGTGATCGGGGAACCGTACGGCAAGGCCGTGGCCATCCTGAAGAGCCAGGGTGTGCGCTCCAGCTTCGGCGGATCCATCGGCAGCGATGTTCCCCAGGCCCAGTGCATCGTCAGCGGGCAGAAGGCCACCTCCGCCGGAAAGATGATCCTGGAGCTGAACTGCACCCAGAAAGCGTATGAAGACGCTCAGGCCTCGACCCCGTCCCGAGGTGGTGGCGCATCCGCCGGCGTGCCCGGTGCGCCGAACGTCGGTGCCAACGGTGTCACCACGGTGACGCCGACCCCGGTCGGCCCGCAACCCGGAATGTCGGTCCCGGGGGCCTGATACCGCGGGTCGCGCGGCGGTGACGGGCTACCGTGACCACCGTGACATCTGCGAGCGACCGGTCCGGCTACTCCCATCCCCGTTCCCTGCAGGGTCGCGTGGCGATCGTCACCGGCGCCGCGCGGGGCGTCGGGAAAGGCATCGCGACCGCCTTGTTGCAGCGCGGGGCATCGGTGCTTCTCACCGATATCCTCGACGACGTCCTGGAAGCGACCACCGCTGGCTTCAAAGAGGCTGGGCTGCAGGCTCATTCGCTGGTCGCCGACCTTCGTGACGCCGACACGCCGCAACGGATCGTCGATACCGCGTCGCACACCTTCGGGGCCATCCACGCGCTGGTGAACAACGCCGTGGCATGCAACGAACCCAAGGCCTTCGGTGACATCAGTGCGGCCGACTACGACCTCGTCTATGACACCGGTCCACGTGTCACCTTTGCGCTGATGCAGGCCGTTCATCCGCACCTGCTCGCCGCGGGCGGTGGCGCGATCGTCAACATCGGGTCCGCCGCCGGCACCGCGGGCGAACGGAACTTCGGGGCGTACGCCGGCGCCAAGGAAGCTATCCGGGGCATGTCCAAAGTCGCCGCGCTCGAATGGGGCCGGGACGGCATCCGCGTCAACGTCGTGTGCCCATTGGCCGAGACGGACGGGCTGAAAGTACTGCGAGACCTGGATCCGAAGCGTTACCAGCAGGTGGTGAGCACGACCGCGCTGAAGCGTATCGGCGATCCGGCCACCGACATCGGCCCCGCCGTGGCGTTCCTGATCGGGGACGACGCGGCCTACATCACCGGACAGACCATCCTGCTCGACGGCGGCGCGGGTTCGTTCAGATAGCCGGCCCCGTTCCCGCAGCAGATCCGGTCAGCTCTTGGAGCAGCCAATCCAGCAGCGGCTGTTGACCTTTCAGAATTTTCAGCCGTGCCGTGGGCACATCGAACCAACCGACCCGGTCCAACTCCGGGTAATCCTTGAAATTCCCCGAACCCCGGGGCCATTCCAGGGTGAAGGTGTTGCTCACCGCGCGGCCGGTATCGAGGTCACCCTCGACCGCGAAGGCGGTGACGATCTTGCCGCCGGGCTGCTTCAACGGCGCGAACGCGATCGGCGGGCCGTCCGGCACCGCGACACCGACCTCCTCGGCGAACTCCCGGCGGGCCGCCGCCCAAGGGTCCTCCCCGTCGAGGTACTCCCCTTTGGGGATCGACCACGCGCCCTCGTCCTTCCGTGCCCAGAACGGCCCGCCCGGATGGCCCAACAGCACCTCCAGGACACCGCCGGTCGTGCGGTACAGCAGCAGGCCTGCACTCTGACGGGGCATCGCCTCACTGTAGGGACCGGGGTCAGCGTCCGCAGAACCGCCGTGACATCGCCCACACGGTCGGTGAACACGGGATGAATGCGCCGCCACCGGGCGGCGTCCATCTTCCGCATCGGGTGTGAAGCACCGCGTTGACCTGCACCGGAAGCGCGGTCCGCCCACGGCAGGTGTGGTGCGCCGCGGGCGAATCGGGGCGGCGGAGCACTACAGTCACCACCGTGGTCGACGTCCACTACTCACGTTATGTCGCCCTGGGTGACAGCCAGACCGAGGGACTCTGGGACACCGATGACACCGGCGCCCTCATCGGCTTCGCCGATCGGCTGGCCTGGCTGCTCGACGGCTACTCCCCGGGTATCGAGTACGCCAATCTCGCGGTCCGGGGCAAGCGGATCCGTGACGTGCTGGAGGTGCAGCTGCCCGAAGCCGTGGCCATGCGGCCGGACCTCATCACGATGTGCGTGGGCATGAACGACGTGACACGGCCGGGTCGCAAGTTCGACCAGGCCCTGGTCGATCTGGATATCCTGCACGACCGGCTGGCCCTCACCGGCGCGACCGTGGTGACGACGACCTTTCCAAATCTGGCCAGGGTCCTGCCCGCCGGCCGGATCCTGGTGGCGCGCGTGCTGCGGATCAACGACGTCATCCGCGCCGCGGCCGACCGGCACGGCTTCCGGCTCATCGATCTGTACCACGCCGATTCGATGACCGACCCCGAGAACTGGAGCACCGACCGCGTGCACGGCAGCACCAAGGGGCACCAGCTGTTCACCGCCGCAGCGGCGGAGGCGTTGGGATTACCGGGCAGCAGCCACGACTGGGCATACGCGGCGGCGGCGGACACCGAGCAGTCGCTGCGCTCGCGGCTGTACTCGCAGGCCATGTGGACTCAGAACATGCTGATGCCATGGATCTGGCGGCATCTGCGCGGGCGGTCGGCCAGTATCGGCGGCGGCCCCCGGCATCCGCAGCTGAGCCCCGTGGTGGCCCGGTCAGACGCCCGCTAATCCGGCTTTCGCGCTGAGCACGCGCGCAAGGGTACGGATCAGATACCGGTCCATGTCGAGTCGATCATCTCGGCGATGTTGATCACCTTGGCCTGCTGCGCCGCAGGGTTGTCGATCTCACCGCCCACGTGGATCGCGATGAACCGCTTGATCTCGGCATCGATACCGGCCATCACCCGCAATACCTCGGCGCGCAGGGTCCGCGAGGTGACGTGGATGGCGATGTCCCGGGAGTGCGGCTTGCGCACATCGAGCATGAGGACCAGCGGCTCGGCCGCCCGCGCGACGGCCTGCAACGCGATCTCGCCGAAGACGCTGAACTGCGGTTTGTCGATCTTCAGGTCGACGACCATGTTGATCTCCAGCGGGATCCTGATGTCGAACGTGAAGTTCTCCCCGAAATGGCGGGTGACGCGGGGGTTCTGGACCCTGACCTTCGCGGTGACCTTGGCGATCCCGCCCGGCCCCTGGCTGATCGGACCCATCTGGAACTCGTCACCGGCGATCGCGCTGATGGCGTCGCCGACGCGCCGCTCACTGACCGCGACATCGAAGAACTTTCGGCCGAACTCTTCGTAGGTCATGTACCCCATCGGGTACTCAATGTCAGACATGGTGAACCTACCGTCTCACGTCCGCGGTGCGGCGTCGCACAACCCACCCCGGTTATCGATCGTCGGCGAACACCCGAAGCCCGCGCAGCGCCGTCGGATGAGTGCCGAACTCCGCGATGAGCACCAGATCCCGACCTCCCCCGCTCAGGCGAGCCGCGACGGACCGACCCGCCGCCAGCAGCGTGCGGACCCGGGTGCCGGCCAGCAGACCGACCAGCTCCGACTGTGGCAGCACCGCATCGTCGCCGGCCGTCACCCGCGGTGTGGAGCCGAGCCGGCGTTTCACCGCCACCTCGTCGCCGGCTGCGGCGTCGGCCAGGAGATCCGAGACCAGCCGTTTACCGCGGGTTCCCACACCGGGTATGCCGGCCATGAACCCGGCAGCCCCCACCAGACCCTGATTGCGCAGCAGCGTGGCCGTCAGCCGCAGGCCTGCCGGCACCGCGGCCACCCCGCAGCGGGCGAACTGGACGGCCATCGCGGGCAGTTCCCAGTAGGCCCGCAGCGCGGCGATCCGCAGTTCACCGCCGTGTGATTGCACGTCGTAGCGCAGGATCGCCGGGATGTGCATGGTGACGGAGGCGCTGTCCCGGGAGCCCATCGCGACCTCCAGCACCAGATCGCGCAGCACCGTGGAACGCGTGCCGTTTCCCGGGTCGCTTCGCTCTCCCCCGCGAGCAAGAGGTGGCCCCAGCCCTCCGGTGACGATGTCCACGTCCCGGTGGAAGGTGATGGTCCGCGGACCGATGAAGGTGTCGTAGAACCGCGCCAGCTGATCCCGGCCGATATGCGGCCGCGAGCCGACCGGATCCTCCACCCGTCCGTCCGCGGTGAACAACCCCACCCAGGCCTGGCGATCGTGGCCGGCGACGGCAGCCGGGGAGCGCTCGACCGTGGCCAGAACCGCCGCTGGTGTTGTCGACATATCCTTTCCTTTACCACCCCGGTGTGAAGGAGGACGGCAATGAGCCAGAACGGGCCGTTCGGAATCGACCCCGAAGAATTCGATCGCCTCGCCCGCGAGGCCGGCGAAGGACTGCGCGACGCGCTCGACCGATTCGGCAAACGCGCCGGCTGGTCCACGCTGATCGATCAGTTCACCGCTCAGTCCCGCCCGGCCGGACCGGAGGCCACCGGGGAGACCGGGGACGGCGTCTGGGCCATCTACACCGTCGACGAGGCGGGCGGCGCCCACATCGAAGAGGTCTACCCCAGCGAACTCGAGGCACTGCGGGCCAACAAGAACAACACCGACGCGGCCCGCCGCGTGCGGTTCCTGCCGTACGGCATCGCCGTCAGCGTGCTCGACGCTCCCGAATAAGCCGTGACCGCCCCGCTTCGGGATTAAGCTTTGCCGCGGCGGGGTCGGGACGGCAACTTCGAGGGTGGGGACATGATTCGTGAACTGACCGTGGCGGCGACCATTGCATGTGCCGCGTTCGGGACGGCCGCACCGGCGCTCGCCGATGACGAGCCCGGCCGCTACCCCAGCGACGTGCCCGGGATGAGCTATGACGCCTCCTCGGGCGCACCGTGCGACAACTATCAGCTGTTCACCTTCGGGCGGGGCCCCGGCGGCCAGGCGATGATGTGCCGCTGGGTGCCCAACCAGTGGCCGCCGGTGTACACCGGATTCTGGATGCCGTCCTATCCGCTGTACGGCGTGCAGCAGACCGGTGCGCCGTGCCCGGGGCCGCAGGCGGCGGCCCAATCGCCGGACGGGAAGCCGATGCTGTGCCTCGGTGCGCAGGGCTGGCAGCCCGGCTTCTTCACCGGTGACGGGTTCTTCCCGGCCTGACCGTTCAGGCGATGCTGGCGGCGACCGCATCACTGACGTGGCGCGCCCACTCGTCGATGCTGCGGCGAATGCCCGGTGAGCACGCGCACACCGATACCTCCGGGTCGCTGGGAGCCACGATCGAGTAGTGCCGGGTCAGCACCGGTGCGAGTACGGCCCAGGCGAACAACCGCTCACCGTGATCGTCGGTGCTGGACATCTGACTCCTTGTCTGGGGATGCGGATTTCGGGCGTTCGACCAGTTTGGCGAGCGCGCGGATGACGCCGCCGAGGACGATCGCACCCGCGAACAGGGCGGCGACGGCGGCGTCACTGGTCAAGCGGATCATTCGAGGTTCCGGGGCTTCCGGGAGGTGCCGCCGGCTTTGACGACCTGCAGGAGGGTGCGCGTCGCGACTGCGGAATCGCCGGTGGCCTGGGCGATGTGACCGCATGTCGCGTCGACTGCGCCGATCACCTCACGCACAGCGGCCGGATGGGCGACGGTGACGGTCAGTTCGACGGTCGCGGTACCGCGATCGGTGACCGCCTTTCCCTTGGCGGACTGCACGTTCGGGTCCTGTTCCAAGGCCGCGGCCGCCGCCGAGGCGACACCGTTCAGGTTCACCGTGACGAGTCCCGGGTCAGTCCCACCGGACACGCGCAGCACCGGTGCTTTGCGGGTCGGGATATGAGACACCACCCAGAGCAGCCCGATCACCACCAGCAACGCCCCCGCCCCGGCCAGTGCCCACGGCCACCAGCTCGACGTGGTGGCGTGCGCGGCCGGTTCCGCGGTGATGCGCTCCGGGACACCGCGCACCACATGGAGGGGCCACAGGACCGCGGCCGCACCGATCGCGGCCAGCACGAGGCCTACGACCAGCGTCGCAGCACGGTCGAGCACATCGGTCGGGCGCAGGCTCATGCCGACCCGCTCGTCACGATCCGCACCGCGACCTGCGGCGGCGGCAGGAGGATCTCGGTGGCGCTGCCGACCGCGGCGGTGATCGCGCCCTTGGCGCCGGCATCGGATTCGGTGCCGGACACACCGACATAGAGAATCACCTTGCGGCGGGTCGCCTCCGAACGCAGCACCTCGACACCGGACACGGAGGTGGCCGCGTGGGACGCCAGTCGTGCCACATCCCGCGGACGCATCCAGACAGCCGCTCGGGCATCGACGGCGACGGCGGTCTTGCGCCGCGGCCGCAAGGCCGAGAACACCATCCATGCGCCGACGATCAGCGCGACCGCGCCGGCCGGGACCATCCACCACTCACTGGACAGACCGTCCACCGCCGTGAGGGCGGCCCCGATCCACGACGTTCCGGCCATCCAGCCCAGCGCGACCCCGGCCTCGCGCAGTGCGAACACCCCGGCGCTCAGGACCACCAGGGCCAGCGCCACGCCGATATGGCGAGCGGTCGCGGCGGCGACCGGTACCCGGCCAGGTGCGGGCAGCCCCGCTGTGTCGGCGGTCGTCATCGGGTCCTCTTCGCGTCGGTGGTGGTGGTGCTGAACTGTTCGACCGTGACGTCGACACGGTCGACGTGCAGCCCGGCCATGGCGGAGAGGGTCTGCGCGACATTGGCCTGGACGGCACGGGCCACCTCGACCGCGGATGCCGGCCACCCGACGGTGACCCGCAGGTGCGCCGCGACCCGGCTTCCGGTGACGGTCAGCTGCGCCTGGGGCAACGACCGGCCCGCGACCTTGGCCAGGCCGGCCGAAAACGGCACCACACCCGGTGTGTCGAGCGCGGCGCGGACCGCGAGCCGCTGGGCGACCTTCTCCCGGACCGTCAGGTTGCCCCGGGTGGCGGCGTCGTCGTCCTCGTGCACCTCACTCACGGCCGCGGCCCCGCAGTAATGACCCGAGATCCAGCTCGCCATCGCGGTGGGCACCGATCAGGTAACCCGCCACCCCGAGCAGGAGCGCGATGAGGAAACCCCACAGTCCACCGGCGGCCGCGGCCACTCCAAGCAACAATCCCGCAACCAGCCCCAATGTCGACGAGGTCATGACGCGCACCTTCCGGAAGGAAAATCTCACTGGCACAAATGAATTCATAAGAGGTGTGGCGGCGCGCCCCTCGTCGCGCCGCCACACCGCGCACTATCGCAGTTCTCGCCCGGACGCCGGTGTCACAGGCACGAGATCCTCGACAGTGACGTCGACGGGCAGATCGGTGATCGCGGCGACCGCTCGCTGGATGGCGGTGGCCGTCGGCCGCACCGGCGCATCGAGCGCCAGGCTCACGTGGACATCGACCCGGTCCGGCCCCAGCCGGATCCCCGCCACCCGGCGGCCGGGCAGGTAGGTGGCCACCTCGCCGAACATGCCGGCATGCAACCCGGCGACGCCGTCGATGGCGATCACCGCCGAGGCGATGCGCTCCGCTTGCTCCTCGGCCGGGTCGGCCGCTGCCGGTACCTCACTGGACACGCGCGGGCGCCGCATCGGCGTCGTCGGCACCGTCGCCGTCGAGGTACACGTCGTGCACCGTGATGTTGACCTCGGTGACCTCGAGTCCGGTCATCCGCTCGATCGCGGCGATGACGTTGCGCCGGATGCCCGCGGCCAGATCGGCGATCGCCACCCCGTATTCGGCGACGATGTCGATGTCGACGGCCGCCTGCTTCTCCCCGATCTCGACCGACACGCCCTGGCTCTGGTTGACGCTGGCACCCGGGATCCGCTCACGCAGCGCGCCGACCACCCTGGATGCGCCGGCACCCAGGTCGTGCACGCCGCTGACCTCACGGGTGGCGATCCCGGCGATCTTCGACACCACCACCCCGGCGATCGTGGTCTTGCCCTGCGAACTCACCAACGGTGACCCTTGATACGGGCTGACCTCTTTGCCGGCTGCATCTGTACCGAGCTGTGCGCTGGTCATCGCCTCTCCCCTCTGATCCGATCTGACGAGCAACTCATGGTTAGTCGGGGCGAACACCCCGAACCGAACGTCCTTCCGGCGTGATACATGACACACACCGGACCCCCAGCTAAGGCCGGCGCAACGGGCATAGCATGCTTGCCTGCGGCGCCAGAGTCGATATCTGGGGCAGCAGTCAAGCGTAACTGGGAGCGGGGTGGGGTGAGAGCGCCAACCGACGGCGACCTGCGCGACGCCGATGACGAGGCCCTTCGGGTCTCGGCCGCTGTCGGTGACCGAGAGGCCTTCGACGCCATCGTGACCCGGTACGGCCCGGTCTTGTACCGGTACGCGCGGCGGATGTTGGCCTCGGAAGCAGATGTCGCGGACGTGGTGCAGGACACCTTCGTTGCTGCGTGGCGGCAGATCGCCGGCTTTCGCGGGTCCTCCTCGCTACGGACGTGGCTGTTCGCGATCTGCTACCGCAAAATCGCCGACACGCACCGGCTCAAACGTGCCAATCCGGTCGAGGATTGGGTGCTGGAGCCGTTGGCAGGGCCGGACACCACGGCGGACCCGTTCACCGCCGCATCGAACGCCGCTTTTCTGGATGCGCTCGAAGTTGCGCTCGGCGAGTTGCCCGTGCGCCAGCGTGCGGTTTGGATGATGCGTGAAATCGAACTGATGACGTTTCCTGAGATCGGCGAAGTTCTGCAACTCAGTCCCGACGCCGTGCGCGGTCACCACATCCGGGCGACGAAGGCCTTGCGAGTTCTGTTGAGGAGGTGGCAGTGACGGAGTCAGATCCTTTCCTGCACCGCGCGGCCTCGTACCTGAGAACTGCGCCCGAGCCCGGGTGGGATGCCATCAGCGCGAAGGTGCGTGCCGCCGTGCATGCGGCGTCGCTCCCCGGCTGGCCCATCCGCGCCTCACGCGACCTCGGGCACGGCGTGGTCTACATCAGCGATCACGCGCTGCGCAGCCTGCTGGCGCGGGAGTTGCGGCGCAAGTTCGTCTGCCAGCCCACGCGCATCGCCTTCACGCTCGAGGGCAACGTACTGCGCGCGATCGATATCGACGTCACCGGAAGCTACGGCACTCAACTGCACGAACTCGGGGACGATATCCGCCGCACCGTGATCGACACGGTCCGCCTGATCCTCGATGACCTCGACGACGACGGGCGTACACCGTCGGGTCCGATCGACGTGACCATCAGCGATGTCGTCGACGGTGATCCGCTGGGCTGACCGGGATTCCCGAAGCGCCATAGCGGGTTTCGGGCCGGTCACCGAACCGAGCGCGACGGTCATGGGGGTGTATCAGGTGCATAACGAAACGATCACGGCCCGAGGGCAGTACTTTCACCCGCCGAAACGGGTCTGACCTGGCGATTCACGGCCTCCACCGGGGTCCAACCGGTCACCTGCCGCCACCCGGAAAGCCGTCCCAGCCGGTAGACTTCTGCACACGGTGCCGCAGCGGTACCAGTGAATTCGCTTCATCGAAGACAGCGACAGCCGACAATGCCCGCAGAGGTTCGAGTTGAGCAAGCGACTGTTTTCCGGCTTTGAAGATGCCGGATGGGACCACGCCCCTTGGGATGACGAACCTTGGTTCTCCCCTGCCGAATTGGAGATTCTGCTCGATCCGACGCTGTCGGTGGCAGAAGCCGCCGACCGCGTCGGCTGCGTCGAACGAGACGTGGTCGCACTGCGCCGGATCGCGTAGCACCGCGGCCGGCGGGCGGTCCGGCTCCCGTCAGATCGGGCCTGTCCGCACCCGTGGCGGAGCCGCCGCCGCGCCGGACAGATCGGCCGTCGGATCCGCCGATATCTGGTCGTGATCGGTGTCGTAATCGAACAACTCCGCGTAGCGGCCCCAATCGATCGCGATGTCCAGTTGCCTCTTGGCATCGTCGGGACCGAACCCTCGGCGCAACAGGTCGAGGAAGAACCCGGCACGCAGGTTTCCGTCCGCGCTGGACTGCAGCGCCGTGCAGATCGTCCGGACCAGCGGCGCGCGGGTGCGGGCCAGTTCGGCGAAGATCTGCTTGCTGCGCTGGATGCCGGCGGTGGTGAATCCGGTTCCCACCGTGGTCAGTTCGATGTCGCCACGTTCGACATCCAACAACCCCAGTAGTTCGGCGGCATCCACCAGCGGGAGCAGGTCGTCGATCTCGAAGTTCAGCGCCGCGGCCAGCTCCGGCAGGTCGACGTGCCCGCCTCGGGCATAGACGATCTCCACCAGTCCGGCGAGGCCGCCGACCGTCGCGTCGGGCAGTGGGGTGTCGGTCGGTGTCGCATCGGTCGATTCGGTGACGGCGCCGGCCGCCGTTCCGGTGAGCAGTTGGTAGAGGCGGTCGACGTGTGCGGCGAAGGCCGGCGAACGACGGTCCCGCGGGCGTGGCAGGTCGATGCCGACCTCGGCGCGGATCCGGCCCGGATTCGCGCCGAGGACGATGACACGGTCGGCGAGCAGCACGGCCTCCTCGATGTTGTGGGTCACCAGGCAAATCGACCGGGTGGGGAAATCCTGTCCCCGCCACAGCGTCATCAGCTCGGTACGCAGGTTCTCCGCGGTGAGCACGTCGAGCGCCGAGAACGGCTCATCCATGAGCAGTACGTCCGGCTCGAGCACCAAGGCGCGGGCGAACCCGACGCGTTGACGCATCCCGCCGGAAAGCTCCTTCGGATAGGCCGATTCGAATCCGTCCAGGCCGATGGTGTCGATCGCCCGCAGCGCCTGCTCGCGCCGCCTCGCGGGCGGCACTCCCCGTGCGGCCAGCCCGAGCTCGACATTGTCCTGCACCGTGAGCCACGGCATCAGCGCAAATGTCTGGAACACCATTGCGGTGCCGGGATTGGCGCCGTTGAGCTCGTGCCCGCGGTACCGCACCGACCCGCTCGACGGGGCGATCAGACCGGCGATGGTGCGCAACAACGTCGACTTGCCGGAGCCGGAACGTCCCAGGAGCGCGACGATTTCACCGGCTCGCAGATCCAGCGTGATGTCGTCGAGCACCAGGAGCGTGTCGCCGCCGGCACCGGTGAAGCTCTTGCTCACCCGCTCGACGCTGACCAGGATGTCCTCGTTGATCGTCATGGGTGACCTCCTCGGAGAAGTGGGGGTAGTCAGGACAGGGCGAAGCGTCGTTCGGATATCGCGTACAACCGGTGCCACAGCAGCCGGTTCATCAGCACGACGTAGAAACTCATCACGATGACGCCGACCAGGATCCGTCCGGTGTCACCGCTGGAGGTGGCGTCTTTGATATAGGCGCCGAGTCCGGTGGCGGTCAGCGTCGTTCCGTTGTACGTGACGACCTCCGCCACGATCGACGCGTTCCACGCCCCACCTGCGGCAGTGATTCCGCCGGTCACATAGCTCGGGAAGACCGCCGGAAGGATAAGGCTGCGCCACAGCGCTATTCGCGGCAGACGTAGGCTCGCCGCAGCCTCGCGGAGGTCATTGGGTATGGCACTGGCTCCGGCGATGACGTTGAAAAGGATGTACCACTGCGCCCCGAGGGCCATCAGTAGGACGCCGCCGATATCGAGGCTGATCCCCGTCGCCAGAAGCACCGCCGCGACGAGCGGGAAGAGGAAATTGGCGGGAAAGGACGCCAGCACCTGGACCACCGGTTGCGCCGCTCTGGCCACCCGCGGGTTCATTCCGATCCATACCCCGACCGGCACCCAGACCACGGTCGCGAAGATCACCAGCACGACGACGCGGGCGAACGTCGCCGAGCCGAGCAGCAGCGCGTGCCCGACTTCGCCGAATCCGACTGTCGCCGAGATGAAATCGACGGCACGATAGGCTCCGTAGCCGACGACCAGACACACCGTCGCGGCGAACGCCCAGTCCCCCACCCGCCGGCGCGCCGTGGGCGTGCGCAACGGATGCTCTGCGATACCGAACACCGCCATCAGTCGGTCGAGCGGGTTGACCAGCAGTCCCAGGGGGCGGCCGACACCGCGGCCGATACGGGAGCGTCGAAGGATGTTCAGCGTCAGGCTCCGCGGCGCCTCGGCGGATTCGGAATCCTCCATCCGGAACCGCTCGGCCCACGCGGTCAACGGGCGCCAGAACAGCACGTTGACACCGACCACCAGCACCACCATGACGGCGATGGCAAGCAGGACTCTGTTCAGTTCACCGTTGTCGCCGGCCGCGGCCACATAGGCACCGATGCCCGGGAGCGCGAAGTCGTGATTGTCGACACTCAGCGCCTCCGACGCGGTGAGGAAGAACCACCCGCCGCCGAAACTCATCATGCCGTTCCACACCAGCGGGATCATTCCGCTGGGCACATCGACCCGCCAGAAGCGTTGCCAGCGTGAGAGTCTGAGCAATCGAGCGGCCTCGTCGAGCTCCCGCGGCTGGGACACCAGGCTGTGGTAGAACGCGAAGGTCATGTTCCACGCCTGCGAGGTGAATATCGCGAAGATGGACGCGCATTCCAACCCGAGTTCCGATCCCGGGAACAAGGCGATGAACCCGGTGACGGTCACCGACAGAAAGCCGAGGATCGGCACGGACTGCAGAATGTCCAGCAGCGGGATCAACACCTTCTCGGCGCGCCGGGATCTGGCCGCCACCGTCGCGTAGACGAAGGTGAACACCAGTGAGGCGCCGAGCGCGATGAACATCCGCAGCAGCGAACGTCCTGCGTAATAGGGCAATTCGGCAGGGTCGGTGGATACCGACGCCGGAGCCGTCTGCACGGTCCACGGCACGTCGGCACTGTGGACCAGTCGCACCACGAGCCACACCAGTGCCGCCGCGCCGACGAAGACCATCACGTCAGCGCCGACGTGGACGGAGGGCCGGGCGAAGGCGGCCCGCAGGGAATAGGTGCGCAGCATGACCATGGTGGTGTCACTCCTCGGTTCGATGGTCCGCGTATTGGGCGCCGAGACTCGGCTGAGATCCAGATCGGTTGCACTCGTGCGCAAGTCAGCTGTTGCGCACCCAGGACGTCACCGCAGGGCGGACGGATCCCCGGTCACGCGGAGGTACTCACTCGCCGGCCCCATGCGGGCTGCCGGCCACACCGGATACGACCGGATCAGGCGGAGAGCGCGCATGGAGGCGGTGTACTACTTCCCTCACTCATGAGGGCACCTCCGATCGGTCATCGATTGCGCCCACCCGGGGCGCTGCACTGAGATCAGTAGACCTCACCGCGGCCCGACAGTCAAACGCTTATCCAACTGTCGAGTGTCACTGCGTGGGTACCCGCCGCCAGACAAACCACCTACCACCAGCTCATTCAAACTATTATTTGAATGCGTTATCGTTTGACTACCGATCGAACTCGATCAGTTTTGACAGCGCGCGCACCGGCTTCCCGACAGCCGGTTCACAGGATGTACCCGGACACTCGCGCGCATGGTCCTCGAAGTCGGCTCAGGCGCGCCGCTTGCGCGCCCGGCCGCTTTTCCGTTCCAGTCGCCGCGATATCACCAAGGTCGCCAGATCGACGGCGTCCTGATCGATGGCCATGTAGACCCGATGCCGGCCGGCAACCCGGTCACCGACCAGCCCGGCGAGCTTCAGCTTGTTCAGATGGTGGCTGACGGTGGGCAGCGTCTGGTCGATGGCTTCGGCCAGGGTTCCGACATCCTGCTCGCCGTGCGAGAGCAGCCACAGCAGGTGCAGACGTACCGGAGTGGCCAGCAGCGCCATCGTGGAGGCGGCCTCCTGCAACAGCTCATCGGGGAGCGGCTGCGGTTCGGAATTCTTCGGCACGTGGCGGCGTCCTCTCTCGACAGATGTCAGCATCCCGGCTCTTGCATGGTTGTGCAACCATTTGACTGCCGCGTCGTGCGGACGGCGACCCGATGAACGATCGCCCCGAGGCCGAACCGACGTTGCGGGCATCCGCGGCGATGTCGTCGTTTCTGCTCTATCGGTCGATGGACAGCGGCCCCGCCGGCCTCACCGAAGCCGAGGCCGCACGGCGCGTCACGCACACGATGTCCGAGAATCGGCACCGCACCGCTGCCGTTCGGTCGCCTCGACGTGTCGGTCTTGCGCTGGGCTCACCGTTCGTCGCGCTGCTGGCCGGACTCGATATCGTCTTCGCCGTTCTCGGCGATGCCGGGGCGGCGATCACGGTCGCGGCGATGATCCTGCTCGCCGTGGCCCTTCGACTGTGGCAGCAGGGCCGGTCGAGTCGTGCGGTGGCCGCTCTGCGCCGCAGCATCCCGAGCACCATGACGGTGCGCCGGCGCGCCTCCGACGGGGACCCCGCCGTGGAGCGGGAGGTGCCCGTCGACGATGTCGTTGCCGGTGACATCGTGGTGTTGCGCCCGGGTGATGCGCTACCCGTCGATGTGCGCATCGTGACATCCCTGGACTTGTTGGTGGACCAGTCCACCCTCAGCGGGGAGTCGCTGCCCGTCGGCAAGTCCGGCGAGGAGGAGCCCAGTTTCTCGACCCGGCCGGTCCCCGCCAGTTCCCGGCTGTGCCTGGCGGGCACGACGGTGCTGGCGGGGTCGGCGACCGCGGTGGTCCTGGCCACCGGCGCCGCGACCTACGCCCGCAGCCTGGTGGCGACGGCGCGGCGGCTGCCACGGCGCTCGAGCTTCGACCGCGGCGTGCAGTCGGTGGGCTGGACGCTGATCCGGTTCATGCTGGTGATGATCCCGTCGGTGATGGTGATCCGCGGTCTCGTCGACGGCTCCTGGGCGCAGGCCGCGGTTCTCGCCGTCGCCGTCGCGGTGGGCCTGACACCGGAGATGTTGCCGGTGGTGGTGACATCGAACCTGGCCCGCGGCGCGATGCGCATGGCGGGCCAGAAGGTGATCGTCAATCGGCTCAACGCCATTGCCGACCTGGGAGCGATGGACGTGCTGTGTGTCGACAAGACCGGCACTCTCACCGAGGACCGGATTGTCTACGCCCACAGCCTGAACACCGCAGGTCGCCTCGACGGCGCCCCCGCGTGGTACGCCGCCATTGCCGAACGCCACCGCTGTGACATCGACATCCGCTATGGCGAGGCCATCACCGCACTGGTGACCGAGGCTCCACCCGATCAGGCCGGTGCGGGTGAGCACACCAAGATCGCCGAGATCGGCTTCGATTACACCCGGCGCAGGTCGACCATGGTGGTGGCCGACGGCGCAGCCCACATCCTCATCTGCCGTGGCGACCCCGATCGGGTGTTGGAGTGTTGCAGCAGGATTCGCACCGATCACGGCGATATCGAGATGTCCCACCAGGACGAGTCCTGGCGCCTCGTGCTCGGCGACTGCCACGCGCGCGGATTCCAAGTGCAGGCCATCGCCATTCGCCGCGGGCCTGCGCGATTCGAGAAGTACGGCGCCCGCGATGAGCGGGATCTCGTCCTGCTGGGATTTCTCTGCTTCCTGGACCCGTTGCGCGCGAACGTGTCCGACACCATTGCCACCCTGGAGACGCACGGTGTCGGTGTGCGGATCCTGACCGGCGATGCCCAGGCCGTCGCCGTCGACGCCGCCGTACGCGCCGGACTCGACGTCGCCTCGGTCGTGGTCGGTGACGATTTGGAGGATCTCGACGAGGATCAACTGCTGCGGCGCACGAATGACACCACCGTCTTCGCCGAACTCACCCCTGACCAGAAGGCGCGGGTGGTCACCGCCTTCCAGCGGGCCGGCGCGGTGGTGGGCTTCGTCGGGGACGGGCTCAACGACATCGCGGCCCTGCGCGCCACGGATGCCGGGATCGCCGCCGACACCTCGACACCGGCCGCCAAGTCGGCGGCGGACTTCATCCTTCTCGATCGCGATCTCGGCGTCATCGCCGACGGCGTCCTGGAGGGCCGGCGCACCGTGGCCAACACGTTGAAATACGTGCGCGTCACCGCGAGTTCGAACTTCGGCAACGCCCTGTCCCTGGTTGCCGCCAGCGCGTTGGTACCGATTGTGCCGATCCTGCCCGTGCAGCTGCTGGTACAGAACCTGCTCTACGATCTGGCCCAGTTGGCCCTGCCGTGGGATCACGTCGATCCCGACTACCTGAGCCGACCGCGGACATGGCGCTCCGACGGACTGGTGGGCTTCATCGTCATCTTCGGACTGTTGAGCTCCGTATTCGACGTCTTCACCTTCGGGGCTTTGTGGTTCGCTTTCGGCGGCGACCGGGACCATGCCGTCTTCCAGTCGGGCTGGTTTCTCGAAGGCCTGCTCTCGCAGTTGTTGGTGGTGCTGGTGCTGCGCACCGGCGGTGCGCCGTGGGGTCGGCGCCGCCCGAGCCTGGCGGTGATATCGGCAACCGTCGCCGCGGCCGCCGCCGGATGCTGGTTGCCGTTCAGCCCGCTGGCTGCGAAGCTGCACATGAGCCCGCTCTCGCCGGCCTGCTGTTCCTTCATCGGCGCCACCGTGCTGGTGTACGCCGCAGCCGCGCACGTGGTCAAACGCGTCCTGGCGCGCAGGCAGCCTAGAGCGCGGGCCGCGCGATCGGCGTCGCCGGCGCATCTTCCGGAGTAGTCACCGACGTCGTGACGCCCACCGTCATCGTCACGGGAGCCGGGGTGGTGTAGGTCGTCGACACCCCCGCGTTGTTGATGCTGTTGTGGCCCAGCGTCGTCGTGCCCGACAGCGCCATCTGATCCACACCCAGCCAGCACCACACACAGACCGCCAGAACACCCGCACCGAGCGCCACCCGCTTGCCGCGACGGCGTCTTTCACCGAACCTCATGAGTTCGCCTCCAATCTTGCAATACGACGATTCGATAATCATAGAATGATTTGAATATCGGCGCGACCCCTACCTCCGCCGTCGACCGAAGGCGGCATGCCTCAGTTCGGTACCGGTGCCCGCCCCTCACCGCCGGCCAGCAAGGACAGCAGCAACTCGGCGCGCACCCTGGCCACACCGAGATCGCAGTCCAGCAGCCTTTCGGCAGTCCTGATCCGGTTTCGCAACGTATGCCGGTGGATCCCGAGCTCCGCTGCGGCCGTCTCCCACTGCCCGTTCGCCTCCAGAAACGCATGAAGCGCTTCGATCAGGCCGCCGCGCTGCTCGCGGTCGTACTCGACCAGGGGCGCCAACACAGCCTCCGCCACAGTGGCGAGCACCTTCCGGCTCGCATTGTCGGACAGCAGGATCTGACCGGCCACCGCCCCGAATTCGACCGGCGCGCCGCCCCGTGTGGCCATCGCGGCGGCGCGCGCGGAATGCTGCACGGCAGTGGGCAGATCGTCGAGCACGTGTGTTCCGCTCATCCCCACCCGCACGGCCCGGCGGGTGGGCGCGTCCAACCCGTCGATGAGCCGGCCCGCGAAATCGATGCCCACCCCGCCCGGGACGATGACCACCACCTCGACCTCGCCGGCATGCACAAAACACTGATACCCCTCGCGCTCAAGGAGGTCCGCGCACGCAGCACCGACAGCCGGCAGCACCTCCCGCGAATCACTGTCGATCGACAAGGCGCGAATCCGCCGATGCGAATCCGCAACGGGGGCCAGCAACGTCCACGCGGGCTGCACGTCGGCGGTGGCGGTCAGCACCAAGCCCAGCGCCGAGGAATTCAGCCGGCGCTGGGCGTCAGCCAGCCGTGCCGGCTTGTCGAAGTCAAGGGCCAGAAGGGCGTTCGCATGTCCGAGCAGCACCTGATCGATGTGGCTGAGCGGCTGCGCCCCGATGACCACCAGTTCGCCGTACGATCTCGATCCCACTCGGATGCGTTGGTGCGCAACGGTGGTCGGCGCCCCGTTCAGTACGACGGTCGTCGCGCCCGCGTCGGCACCCGGCAGCACTGCGCGTCGGATCTCGTCCAGTACCGTGACATCGGCCGGCGCCGGATGACATGCCACCACGTCGCCGACGGTGTCCACGATCACCACCGTGGCGGCCAGCGCGCGGCCGAGTTCGCGTGCCACGGCGTGCGCTCCCCCGGTGATCACCGCCCGGGTGAGATGCGGCTGCGCCCTCGACACGCGGACGACGTCGTCGTACTGCAGTTCGGCGATCCGGGCCGTGACGGCTTTGACGATCGCGGCGAAAGGTGTCTCCAGCGGCACCTCGATCAACGGTAAGCCGATCTCGTCGGCCACGGCGATGAGATCCTCCGGTACCGCCGGGTGGGTCAAGCCGGTCGCGAATCCGAGACCCGCCACCCCGCGGTCGTCGAGTTCGCGTAGGTAGGCGGCTCGCTGCGGGGCCGTGTCCGGAAGTCTGATCCCGGTCGTGAGCACGAGTTCATTGCCCGACAACCAGCGCGACGGATCGGCCAGTTCGGTGGTGAGCACCACGTCGATCGGACGGCCCACACCGGTCGCGCCACCCCGCAGCCGAAGCGCCAAACCCGTCTGAGTGAGCACCCACGCCACCGAAACACGCACCCGGCGATTATACGGAGTGGTGCAAAATCACCTCAGGAATGTACAGAACGGAGCGGGCCGCATCGGTGTGGCACAGCGCACACTTCTTGGGTGCAGCAGACTTCCCCGCAGGCTCCCTTAGGTAGCGTCTCCACCTCCCCGCGCCTGTCCAGGTCGCTCGGCTTGTGGGCGATTGTCGGCCTCGGCCTCGGCTATATGACGCCGATGACCGTCTTCGACACCTTCGGCATCGTGTCGGAAGAGACCAACGGGGTGGTCCCGCTTGCCTACATCGTGGCGCTGATCGCCATGATCTTCACCGCGCTCAGTTACGGACGGATGACCCGCGTCTTCCCCTCGGCCGGGTCGGCGTACACCTACGCCTCCGAGGTGATCCACCCCAATGTCGGTTTCCTGGTCGGCTGGTCCTCCCTGCTGGACTATCTGCTCCTGCCGATGGTCAACGCGGTCATCGGCCGGATCTACTTCGAGTCCTTCTTCCCCGACACCCCGTCGTGGATATTCGTCGTCGTCTACGTCGGGGTCGTCACCGCACTCAACTGTTGGAGCATCAAGGGCACCTCGAGCATCAACGGCGTGCTGGTGGTCTTCCAGGTCCTTCTGATCGGCATCTTCGTCGTCCTGACCTACATCTCCCTCACCCGAGGCTTGGGTCAGGGCACCGCCCTGACGCTTGCCCCGCTCTATCACGCCGGCGTCGACATGCAGGCCGTCATCGCGGGCGCCACCGTGGTGTGCTTCTCGTTCATCGGATTCGACGCCATCACGATGTACAGCGAGGAGGCGAAGTCGGCGACCACCGTCCCGAAGGCGATCGTCCTCGCGCTGCTCATCGGCGGCGCGATCTTCCTGCTCGGCGCCTGGTTCAGCCAGGCCGCCTTCCCCACCCTCGACGGCTTCGAGGTCACCGACGACACGCTTCCCGAGCTCGCGCTCAAGGTGGGCGGCGAGTTCTTCAAGATCCTCTTCGTCTCGGCCGCGCTATCGGCCATGTTCGCCTCCAGCCTGTCCTCACACGCCAGCGTGTCCCGGATGATCTACGTGATGGCCCGCAACGGCACGGGCCGGATCCCGCGTTTCCTGTCCTACATCCACCCGAGGTTCTTGACGCCGCTGCACGCCGTGCTCATCGTCGGCGCGGTATCGCTGCTGGCCTTCCGGTTCACCCTCGAGTTCGTGTCATCGATGATCAACTTCGGTGCCCTCATCGCCTTCACCATGGTCAATCTGACCGTGCTGCTGTACTTCGCCGTCTATCAGAAGAAGCGACACACGCCGGCGGAGATCTTCACCAACATCGTGCTGCCGATCATCGGCATGCTGCTGACTGCCGTGCTGTGGCTCAACCTGCACTTCGACGCGCTGCTCTACGGCGCCATCTGGTTCGTCATCGGACTGACCCTGCTGATCTACGTCACCCGCGGCTTGCGCAACCCGATGACCATGAGAATCGAAGAGGACACCCTCGCCGAAGAGGGCACCCCGATCCCCCATATCCAGCACGGCAAGAAGGGCGGTTCCCGATGACGCTCGTCGTGGGTTATCTCGCGACAGCCGGTGGGGCCGACGCCTTGTCGCTGGGCGTGCGGTTGGCCCGTACGCTCGGCACGGATCTGCAGGTGTGCTTGGTGCTGGCCCCCGACGACGTGACCACGCCCCGTCTGACCTCGGATCGGTACCACGAAGTACTGGCCGAACAGGGTCAGGCGTGGCTGGCCGAGGCACTGCGCCTGGTGCCGGATGACGTCACGGCCGACGGAAAGGTCATCGTCGCGGAATCGGTGGCCGAAGCCCTTGGCGCAGAAGCCCTTCGGCTCGACGCCGAGGCCATCGTGGTGGGCGGCTCGGGCGGCGGGCTGGCCGGCAGCCTGTCATTGGGCGCCCTGGTCGATGAGCTGTTGCATACCGCGCCGGTCCCGGTCGCGGTGGCGCCGCGGGGCACCCGCCACTCCGAAGTGGAACGCGTCCGATCCGTCACGTGTGCGATCGGCGACCGTGCCGGCGCACGCCGGTTGCTCGACGCCGCCGTGCGGACGAGCAGCGCCACGGGCGCACCACTGCGGCTCGTGTCGCTGGTAGCACTCGACCAGCACGGCGCGGCCGGAATCGAGGCCGCCCGCGAACACGCTTACCGCACACTGAAGTCCGCGCAGGCTGCGCTTCCGGAGGGTTTCGCCGTGACGGCCGTCGTCGCGGACGGTGCGACCATCGAGGCCGCCGTGGACGAGCTCGACTGGGCGGACGGCGACCTGCTGATGCTCGGCTCCAGCAGGCTGGCTCCGCCACGGCGCCTGCTCATCGGGTCGACCGCCGCCAAGATCCTGCGGGTGCTGCGGGTACCGATCATCGTCACACCGGGCGAGGACTAGCCTTCGGGGTCAGTCGGCGTTCTTGGCCGACTTCCGCTCGGCGAGCTTGTACTTCACCAGCGCGACCAGTGCTTTCGGGTTGCGGGCCAAGGCGCCTGCGGCCTGCAGGCCCAGCTTGACCTTCTGCCCGAACGTCAGCTGCTGCTCTGGTTGCGTCACTGGCTCTCCTCTGTTGCCGATGGGGTTCGAACAATAGCGTGCCGGAGCTCCACGCTGTCCGGCACGGCGACTACCGTCCCCATCGCAGCGCCGCGGTGTGCACCGGGGCGTCCCACCACTGGGCCAACTCGTCATCGAAGGTCATCAGCGTGAAAGAGGCACCGGCCATGTCCAGGCTGGTCACGTAGTTCCCGACCAGATTTCGCGCGATACCGATCCGCCGGCGGGACAGTTCATCGGCCAGATCGTTGAACAGCAGGTACAGCTCCATCAGCGGTGTCGCACCGAGGCCGTTGACCAACGCCACCACCTGGCTTCCCGCATCGAGCCCGAGGTGGGCCACCAGGATCTCCGCCGCCTCGGCCACCAGATCGGCGGCCGGGCGAAGGCGGTCACTGCGACGGCCTCGTTCACCGTGGATGCCGACACCGATCTCGATCTCGTCGGGACCAAGCGCCAGGATCGGCCCGGCTCCCGGAGGCGACGAGGACGTCAGTGCGATACCGAAACTCGCGCTGCGGTTGACGACGTCCACCGCCGCGGCGTGCACATCTTCCAGCGACCCTCCGGCTTCGGCGACCGCTCCGGCGATCTTGTGCACGAACAGGGTGGCGCCGGTACCGCGGCGGCCGACCGTGTGATCGGAGCCGTCGACCGAGACGTCGTCGTCGACGAGCACGCTGGCCACGTCGATCCCCTCGGCCCGGGCGGCCTCGGCCGCGTGGCGGAAGTTCAGCACGTCGCCGGTGTAGTTCTTCACGACGTGCAACACACCGCCTCCGGCCGATGCCGCCCGGGTGGCGGCCAGGATCTGGTCTGTGCTCGGCGAGGCGAACACCGCACCGGGCGCCGCCGCGGCCAACATTCCCACGCCGACGAATCCGGCATGCAGCGGTTCGTGACCCGAACCGCCACCGGACACCAGACCCACGCGGCCCGCACCCTGTGCCGTCGCCCGGCGGACGATCTGCGCGTCGGCATCCCACACCACCAGATCCGGCACCGACCGTGCCAGCCCGGCCAGACTCTCCAGTGCCGCATCGGCGGGGTCGTTGAGAAACTGCTTCGTCTTACCACTGCGGGTGTCCTCGATCGGTGCGGCGGCGTCGGCCGTCAAATCGCTGACATCGGGTACCTCGACACCCACCCCGCGCCCGGCGGCGGCAGCGATCTCGGCCACCGCCACCGCACCGGGATCGGGCGCGCCGATATTGCGTTGCGCCGAATAGGCGGCTCGGCCACGCTTGGCCACGAATTCCCGGGTGGATCGCGCACCCTCGGCCGCGGCGACCGCAGCGTCGGTGTAGGCCGCGGTCGCGGTGCCACCCTGCGCCGCGACCCGGGCGATGGCGGCTCCGGCCGGCAGCAGGGCGTCGAGCAGGGTCTTGTCCCCGGGACCGCTCTGCCCCAACTCGGCGATCCCCGCCGCTGCGGCCTGCACCATGGCGCCGGCAGTGGCCACGTCGATCGCCTCGACATCACCCGCCTTCGCCCCTGCTCGTTCACAGGCCACTGACAGCAGCGGCCCTGAGCTACCGCCCATTTCGCGATTCAGCACGGCACCCACAGCCCGCAGGAACGTTTCCGGAGACGAGCGGTCGAGGTCCTCCCACTGCGCCGCGACGCCGCGCGCGCCACGGGCCAGGCTGCTCCCGAAATCCCCGTCACCGACGGCGGCATCAAGGCGGTCCCATTCGGCGCGGCGCTCCAGCGCGGTGTCGACGCAGGTGCGGATCAACGTTTCCAATGCTGTCCAGCTCATCCCGCTCACGTTACGGACGGGCGGGCCTGCCGCGCGGTCACACGACCCTAGACCTTTGGCGGGACTGGTGGTCCGCGCCGAGGTGTATTGAACGTGCCCATGATTCAAGGAATGTTGTTCGACCACATCGACCATACAGACAGCGGCACCATGTATGGTCTGCTGTCATGAGTGGCGTGAGCTTCGACCTGTCCTCTGTGTTCGGCACCGTGGCCAAGGCCGTCCCCGAGCAGACCTTCCTGGTGTGGCGCGACCGGCGCTACACCTACGCCGAGTTCGATCGGCGGATCGACGGGTTCGCCAGTTTCCTGGTGTCGGCGGGTTTGGGCGTGCACACCGAACGCGACGCCCTGGCCGGGCACGAGTCCGGTCAGGACCACCTGGGCATCTATCTGCGCAACGGCAACGAGTACCTCGAGTCGATGATCGGCAGTTACCGCGCCCGCGTCGCCCCGTACAACGTGAGCTTCCGCTACGTCGAGGAGGAGCTCGTCTACCTGCTCAACGACTCGAAGGCCCGGGCCTTGGTCTACAACGCCGAGTTCGCCCCACGGGTGGCGGCCATCCGGGACCGGGTACCGCACCTGGAGGTGCTCCTGCAGGTGGCCGACGCGTCCGGTCACGAACTGCTCCCGGGTGCGGTCGACTACGAATCCACCATCGCCACCCCCACCCCGGCGGGGGGCCTGCCCCAGGCCTGCGGCGACGACCTGTACATCCTCTACACCGGCGGCACCACCGGCATGCCCAAGGGTGTGCTCTGGCGCCAGCACGACATCTTCCTGTCCTCGATGGGCGGACGCCCGTTCGGCAGCGATCACGCCCTGAGTTCCTACGAGGAGCTCGCCGAGAAGGCCCGCACCGCCGGCGGCGCCCTCGGCATGCTGATGATCCCGCCGTTCATGCACGGCGCCGCACAATGGGCCGCCTACAACGCCATCACGATGGGCGGCCGGATCGTGATCCCCGACGATGTCGAGCGGCTGCGCCCGGCCGACGTCCTGCGGCTGGCCGAACGCGAACGGGTGCTGACCATCCCGGTGGTCGGCGACGCAGTTGCGCGGCCACTGATCGAGGAGATCGAGAACGGCGATTACGACCTGTCCGGCCTGTTCACCATCACCAACGGCGGTGCAGCCCTGTCGCCCACGGTGCGGGAACGCATCCTCACCGCACTTCCCCACGTCATGCTGCTCGACGCGGTCGGCGCCTCGGAGTCCGGAGCGCAGATGAGCACCTACTCCACCGCCGCGGCGAGCCGCGAATCCGGCACAGCTCAGCCGGCCCCTGCTGCGGTGTTCAGCGCGCAGTCCGACACCGCCGTCGTCGCCGAGGATTTCAGCCGGGTGCTGCTGCCGGGTGAGGGCGGCGGATGGCTGGCCCGTCGCGATCTGATCCCCCTGGGCTATCTGGGCGACGCGGAGAAGTCCGCACGGACGTTCCCGACGATCGACGGCGTGCGCTGGTCGGTTCCCGGGGACCGGGCAAATGTGTTGGCGGACGGCCGGATCGAACTGCTCGGCCGCGATTCGGTGACCATCAACTCCGGCGGCGAGAAGATCTTCGTCGAGGAAGTCGAGCGGGCCATCGCCGCGCATCCGAAGGTCTACGACGTCGTGGTGGTGGGCCGCCCGTCGGAGCGTTGGGGCCAAGAAGTGGTCGCCGTGGTCCAACTGGCCGACGGCGCGTCCGCCTCCGACGAGGAGCTCGCCGAGATCTGCGGGCGATCGGTCGCCCGGTACAAGATCCCCAAGGCCTTCATCCGGGAGCCGAAGATCGTGCGCTCGCCGGCCGGTAAGGCTGATTACCGCTGGGCCAAGACGATTGCCGCCGGCGCGGTCGCGTCGAGCCCCTAGATCGCCGTCAAGTCCGACGGGACCACCAGCAGCGACCTGTTCCCGCCATGGAACACCTCGGCCGGGTGCACACCCGCGGGGTCGAGTCCGGCGGCAGCCAGCGCCTGGGCCTTGAAGGCGCACGCCGCCGCACTGAGCACGTGCCGCACCGGTACCAGCGCGGTGAGCCGGCCGGCGTTCCACACGGTGACTTCGGTGCGTCCCCGTTTCAGCGCCGCCTGTACCCGGCCGCTGAGTTCGCCCGCGGCGGCCACGGCCACCGACTCGTCACGCCGATCGCCGGTGCGCAGGCCCAGGATCTGCAGCGGGCGCAGGTCGCCCGGCCTGGTCAACGTCACCTGCACATCCCAACCGGCCATCGCCCGGTCGAAAAGCCAGCCGCCCGCCGAACGCACCACGTCGGCGGTGTCCACCCCGATCACGTCGAGCCGGTAGACGGCCGTGCGGTCGGCGCCCAGGCGCGCCACCGCCGGCGGCAGGAGGTCATCGGAGTCGGCAGATTGCGCACCCATAAAAGTCAGTATGCCATCCCGTAATACTTACGGTAAGCCATTTCCCGTCGTCATCTCAGCGCCTGGAAATACCGCCGGATCCCGGCGAGCATCGATACATGAGCGGCGAGGGCCTGACGCACCGTGAGCGCGGCCAGTACCGCCGGCGCCGTGATGTCGAGATGTTCGGTGAGCGTGGTGCCCTCGGCCGTACCGTCGAACGACACCCGGCCGAAGAGTCGCACACCGGGGAACTGCCGCGCCTCGGTCAGCACCTCACCTCGAGCGGGGATATACAGTTCGGCCGCGTAGCTCGCGCGTAACACGAGGCGACCCAACGGGATCCGATCCCGGACCCGGTAGGCCCGCAGCTGACCGCCACCGGGCGCCTCCCGGTGGCGGGTCGGCCGCACCGACACCACGAGCGGATGCACCAGCGTAAGGTTGGCCAGGTCGACATAGAAGGCCCGCACCGCAGCGGGCTCGGCGGGGATCAGGTCGGAAAGGGTGTGCGTACTGCCGACGGTCCAGCGCACCGCGCTAACCGAGAATGGCGGTCAGGTAGGTGATGTCACCGAAGGCGGACAAGCCCTCGATCGGCGGCTCCAGTCCGTACGTGGCATACAGCTCCGAACTCTTGTGCAGGGTCACAGCCCAGCCCCGGTCGGCAAGGAACACCGACGACTCGGTGCGCTCACCGGCGTAGAACAGCTCGGTGATATCGATATCGGTCGCGCCGCCGAAACCGTCGATTCCCTTGCCCTGCCACTGCTCCTGGGCAGACCGCATCTGATCGCCGATCCGCGCCAGCTCGTCCGGGGTGAGCGTGCCGGTGTTCTCCGCGGCGATCCGGCTGCCCGGGGCACTGAGCGCGGTGACGTTGTCCAGCAGGCGGTCCTGCGCATCCGGCGGCAGGTAGACGAGCAGGCCCTCGGCGATCCACGCCGTCGGCTGGGATGGATCGAACCCGTTGGCCCGCAACGCCGCCGGCCAGTCGTCGCGCAGATCGATACCGATGGGCCGGTGCTCGATGGCGGGCACGGCGCCCTGATCGGCGAGCACGCCGGTCTTGAATTCGATGACCTGCGGCTGGTCCAGTTCGTACACCGTGGTGTCCGCCGGCCACCTCAGCCGGTAGGCGCGGGCGTCCAGCCCGGAGGCGAAGATGACCGCCTGCCGAATACCGGCGGCCGTCGCGTCGGCGAAGAAATCGTCGAAGTACTTGGTCCGCGCGGCGATCCCGTCCGACATCCGGTGCACATCGAACGGTCCGCCGTCGGTGTCGATCTCACCGCGGGCATACCGGGTGAACGCGTCCAGGCCGACCGCGGAGACCAGCGGTTCGGCGTAAGGGTCATAGATCAGCGGTCGTGGACCACGAGTGGCCATCGCCCGCTGCATGGCCACCACGGTCGCCGTCACGCCCACGCTGGAGGCCAGATCCCAAGTGTCGTTGTCTGTACGTGCCATAGTTAGACACACTACGCTTAATGTCGAGTCCTCATCCTTGAGGCGGACCGACACTCGAGAGCACCAACTGCAGGAAGGTGCCGTAGAGATCCTCGCCGTCCAGATGGCTGGCCAGGGTGATCCCGTCGTTGGTGGCCAGCAACACGCGGGCCAATGGCTCGGCCGGGATGCGTAACGTACCTCCAAGCCGGGCAACACCTTTGGTGATGTAGTCCGCCAGCGATCGAATGGTTTCCAGCCGCTGGGCCGCCACCCGCTCCCGCGCCGCCGGGTTGCGCAGCAGAAACAGGGTGAACTCGCAGTTCAGGGCCGCCGCGTGTAAGGCATCAGCCCCGCTGAGTAGTCGCCACCGTTCGGCAAAGCCGGTCACGTCGATATCGGCCAGCCGATCGTAGGACTGCATCACGTCGGCGAATCCGTCCAGGAAACGCTGGCGGTGCCGCTCGATGACCGCCAGGAACAACTCGTCCTTGCCGCCGAACTGGGCGTAGATCGCGCCGCGGGTATAGCCGGCGGCTTCGGCGATGTCCTCCAGCGACCCGGCGTACCCGCGTCCGGCGAAGATCTTCTCCGCGGCATCGAGCAGCACGGTACGGGTCTGCTCCATCCGCCGTTCCCTGGTCCAGCGCTCGGTCACCCCGTCATTCTTGCAAGAAATCATCTCAAATACATTCTTGTATCTGAGATTCATCTATGTATTATCGTGACTGTCGTCACAGCTCTGACGTTTCTTCCCGGAAGGGATCTCCATGTCCATCGATTCCGCACGATCCGCCCGCCCCGGTGACTGGGTCGACGCCGAAGGCCTCACCCCCGATGCCGCCAGCGCGCTCTTCCCCATGCAGATCCCCACCGAGCGGTACACCTCGCCCGAGTTCGTCGACCGCGAACGAAAAGCCATCTGGACCCGCGTCTGGCAGATCGTGGGACGCGTCGACGAACTGCGAAAGCCCGGCGACTTCAAGGAGTACCGGATCTTCGACCAGTCCTATGTCGTGATGCTCGGCAAGGACGGCGACCTTCGCGGGTTCGTGAACGCCTGTCGGCACCGCGGCAACGTGTTGCTCTCGGGCACCGGCCAGGCCCGGCAGCGCATCGTCTGTCAGTACCACCTGTGGTCCTATGACCTGGACGGAAATCTGCGCGGCTGCTCGAAGCCCGAAATCGACAAGGACGCCTACGGTTTGCTCCAGGTGGCGGTTGACACCTTCGCCGGATTCATCTTCCTCAACCCGGATCCGGATGCGGCTCCGCTGCGCGACTTCCTCGGCGAAGACGTCATCGGGATGCTGGAGCCCTATCACCTCGACGAGATGACGACGGTGCTCGATGTGCGAGAACCGTTGGAATGCAACTGGAAAGTGGTGATGGATGCGTTCGAGGAGGGCTATCACATCTCCGGCATCCATCCACAACTGCTGCGCGTCATCGTCATCGATCCCACCAAGACCAAGTACCGATTCCTGGACAGACACAGCGTCGCCGTGGCCCCGTTCGAGGTCGCCCACGTCGCGGGCATGGGTCCGGAGAAGCAGGTGGAGGGCATCATGGAACTGCCCGAGACCTTCCCCGGCGTGGTGCGGGTACTCCCCCGCTTCACCGAACTCGTCGAGACCTACCGTGAACCGGACGGCACCTTGGTCTTCCCCGACGGGGTGACCGGCCGCACCCTCTTACAGCGAGCCACGCGCGACTCACTGACCAACGACGGTCTGGACGTATCCGGTCTCACCGATGAGCAGATGAGCGATAACCACGGCTGGGTGCTGTTCCCCAATTTCTTCATGACCATTCGCGCCGGCGAGGCGACGATCATCATTTCCACCCCGCATCCGGACGGTGACCCGAACCGCTGCATCTGGCACATCACCAGTTTCATGTGGCTCCCGCAAGAACACCGCGCGGCATTCGCCGCCGACCTGGTGGACGTCACCGAACCGGGCAGCTACAAGTATTTCGAAGCGCTGCAGCAGGATTACGAGCAGATGCCACGTCAGCAGCTCGGTCTGCGAAACGCGCGCCTGGATCACATGGCGTTGGTCGACGAGGAGGTCGTCATCGCCCATTACCACTCCGTCATCGACCGGTATCTGGCGGCGACCTGATGTCCCGGCGGGCCGATACCGTACTCCGGTATGCCAAGACCACCGGGGACCTTGTCACCAAGGCCAAACAACCCGGCTTCACGGCCGCGGACTGGGCACCCCTGGCCGAGCTCGTCGACACCGAGAACTTCCACCGGGTCGGCGCCTTCAAGGAGGAGATGGACTGGGATGCGTACGTGGCGTTCCTGACCGGCTGGGCCACCACCTCGGAATGGGAATGCACGTTCAAACGAATCACCGAGCACGACGGCCTGGTGTTCCTGGAGCTCGAGGAACGCAGCGTGGTGGGCGATTTCCGCAGTGTGGTGAACTCACTCTCGGTCTATGAGTTCGGGTCCGACGAACGGATTCGGCGCCTTGACCTGTACCTGCAGATGGCGCTGCCACAGTGATGGCACCACTTGGTGCCGACCAGTGGGGCGAGCCGGAGTACGCCGCATTCGCGGCGCTGCTGAACCTGCCTGCCGACAAGGTGCCCCGCGCCGGATCCGGTGGGGCGCTGGACCCGCTGAACTTCGACATCATCGGGATGCTGGCCCGTCACCCCGAAATGGCCCGGGTTTTCCTGGGATTCAACGGGTTTCTGTTACAACGCGGCGAGTTGTCCGGCCGGCTGCGCGAGCTCGTCATCCTGCGGGTGGCACACCGGCACCGATCGGCTTTCGAATGGGGCCAGCACGTCCGGCTGGGCGCCGCGGTGGGCGTCACCGCAGACGACGTCGCCGCGCTCACCGAGGGCAATGACGGTTTCAGCGGTACCGACCGGCTGGTCCTGGATGCCACCGACGAACTGATCGGCACCGGTCGTGCGGACTGGTCCACCTGGGAGGCCCTGGTGGACGAACTCGGCGAACACGCCGCCATGGAGCTGATCTTCATCGTCGGCACCTACACGCTGACCGCGATGGCATTCGGCACCTGGGGGCTACAACCGCAACCGGGAAGTGCTGCCCTACCGAGACGAGGAGAAACCGCGTGAAGCTGGAAGACCGGATCGCCAAACATCGCCGGATGGCCGAGAGTTACCGCGACAAGTACGTCCTGCAGAAGGTGCAGGAGGGCGAAAGTTACGACGAATGGGTGTTCACCGACGACGCGGTCTACACCTCCCCCTACTTCGTCGCCGATCAGGAGCTCGTCCTCAAAGATGTGGCGACGCACTGGGATACCGCGGCCACCATCGAAGCCAAGGCCTACGGGGTGGAGTTCCCCGATTGGAAACCCGTCGACTTCAAGGTCTGGCCGGCAGAGAACGGCTTCGTGATGCGCTACCGGTGGCAGGGCACCTCGCAGACCACCGGCAAGGTGATGGGCTTCTACTCGATCAGTTTCGTCGACACCAACGACGATGCCGAGATCACGCACTGGTCCACCTACGTCAACGACGAAGAGTACGGCCCGTTCCTGGAACTGGCCATCGACGCACGCGGACCGTTCCACCACGACGAGTACATGCAGGCCCTGGGCAAGCACTTCGCCAAGCACGGGCTGACGTTCGAATGACTGCCGCCACCGACAAGGTGTACTACGACCCGTGGGACCCGGCCCTCAATGCGAACCCGTACCCGATGTTCAAGCGGTTCCGCGACGAAGCACCGTTGTATCACAACGAGATTCATGACTTCTATGCGGTCAGCCGGTTCGACGACGTCAACCGTGCGCTGGTTGATCACGCATCGTTCAGCTCGGCCCGTGGCGCGGTGTTGGAGATCATCAAGGCCGGTGTGGAGATCCCACCGGGCTCGCTGATATTCGAGGACCCGCCCATCCACGACATCCACCGCAACCTGCTGTCCCGCGCCTTCACGCCCCGCAAGATCAACGCGCTGGAACCGAAGGTCCGCGAGTTCACCGCCCGGTGCCTGGACCCACTCGTCGGTGCCGACCGGCTGGACTTCGTCAAGGATCTCGGCGCGGTGATGCCGCTGCGCGTGGTCAGCGAGCTGTTCGGCATTCCCGAGGACTATCAGAGCCGGGTCACGCAAGACGGTGACAAGTACGTGCGCACCGAACGGGGAGCCCAGATGACCGACAACCCCGACGGGCCCATCACCGACGGTCAACTGTTCGCCGAGTTCGTCGACTGGCGGATCGACCATCCGGCCGATGACCTGACCACCGAACTGCTCAACGCCGAGTTCACCGACGAGACGGGCCGCACCCGCAAGCTGCGCCGCGAAGAACTGCTGATGTTCATGAACGTCGTCGCGGTGGCCGGGTCGGAGACCACCACCCGGCTGATCGGGTGGGCCGGCAAGCTGCTCTCCGAGCATCCCGATCAACGCCGCCGGTTGGTCGACGACAGGTCCCTGGTACCGGGCGCGGTCGAGGAGATCCTGCGCTTCGAGCCGCCGGCGCTACAGGCCGCCCGCCACGTGATGCGCGATGTCGAGTTCCACGACGCCACGGTGCCTGCGGGCAGTGCGATCATCCTGTTGATCGGTGCGGCCAACCGCGATGAACGCCGGTTCGGAGTGAACGCCGACCAGTTCGATGTGACCCGGGCGCCGCGGCAGCACCTGACGTTCGGGGTCGGCGCACACTACTGCCTCGGCAACGCGCTGGCACGCATCGAGGGCCGTATCGCCCTGGACGAGATCATGAATCGCTTCCCGGACTGGGCAGTCGATCTCGACAACGCGGTGTTCTCGTCATCGTCGGTGGTGCGCGGCTGGGACAGCATGCCCGCCCACATCTGAACTAGGGAACGGGTGCCGGAGCAGGTGCCGGCGGCGGGAAGAGCGAATTGATCGCCGCCTGAATCGGATCCACCGGCGGCGGTGCCGGCACGGACTCCGCCGGCACCGGGACCTGCTGCGGCGCAGGAACCTGCTGAGGCGCCGGGACCTGCTGAGGCGCGGGGGCCTGCTGCTCGGGAACGACCGGCACCGCGGCGGGCGGCGGGCCGGGCAGCGGACCAGGAGCCTGTTCGACGACGGGCGCCGCGGCCGGCACCTGCTCGGGCGCCACGGCAACCTGCGGCGGGACCTCGACGGGTATGACCGGGATAGCCGCCGGCTCGCCGGCCTGCAAGGGCACGATGGCTTCGGAATACACGGGCGGCGGTGCGGCGGGCTCCGAATTCGACCGCTCGGGCACGACGAGCTCCTGAGCCTGCGGCGCGGGAGCCGGGATCGAGCTGACGATCTGCGACGTCCCCGCCGCCGGGCTCACCGGCTGGGTGGCCGTAGCCAGCGGCGCCGGCGCATCAGGGTCGCTGAACTGCGAGCCGACTGCCAGCAGTGCGATCACAGCGGTGACCGCCGCAGCACCGGCCACGGTCGCCAACCTTGCGGGTGACGTATCCCGAACCCAGCCGCGTAGACGACGAACTCTGCCGTCGGTCGACCCGGCCGGAACAGCATTGGTCGCCACTGCGCGGGCCGCGTCATAGGCCGGGGTGAAGCGGGTCGTGGCTGCTTCGGTGGCCTCTGGTGGAAGTGCCACCGCCACCGTGAGCGAGTCGTCCGGATCGGCCGGCTCCGGCTCGATGTCCACATCGAGCAGAACCGACAGATCGGCGTCGGTCAGCGTCACCGCACGCGCCGCAGCTTCGTGGGCGGCGCGGTCCTCCGCGGCCGGGGCGGCGGCGTTCTGCAGCCGCACCGAACGAACGTCGGCGTAGCCGCACTCCTTGAGCGTCGCGATCAGCTGCGCCGCATGCGCAGCCACGTCATCGCCCCAGGTGACACCGACGGACTCGATCTCATGCCCGCTGGCCGACGCGATGGCCTGCGCTCCCCGCACCGCGGCCAGCGCCCGTGACTGCAGGTCATCGATGGTGCTGACGCTGAAGGAGTCATCGTCGACCGTCAGTGCTTCGGGTTCTGCGCCGTCGACCAGGACCCAGCCCACACCGGCCGATGTCACCGACAGACCCAGTACCGTCTTCACCCCTGGCCCACTCCTGTCACGTTGTTCACACCGGCCAACCGTCAATCGCGCCGAGCATAGTTTGCTCGCTTCCGTGCGGCATCTTGTGAGGAAAGCGCGAATTGATGTCGTACTGGGACCTTCGGCGCTCCGCTCCACCTCGTTACCTGGGGCTGGGTACCCCGAAAACCACGCTGCACACATCGTGGGCCGGCCCGCGGTGGCACCGAATGTTCACCGAGTGGTCACCGACCGGTTCCGGTCAGCGCCCGAAGCCGGCCTTTCGTAGCGCGTCGGCCATCGAACCCGACGACTGACGAGGCTCCGGGCGGGCTTGGTTGCCACGGTTCTGGTTGCGGCGTTCGCCACCATCGCGCCGGGGAGCATTGTTACCCCGTTCGGGCCGCTTACCCTGGCCGCCCTGCGGATTGTCGTTGAGCCGGAGGGTCAAGCCGATGCGCTGGCGTTCGACGTCCACATCGACCACCTTGACGCGCACCACCTGACCCGACTTGACCACCTCATGCGGATCCGAGACGAAACGGTCCGACATCGCGGATACGTGCACCAGCCCGTCCTGGTGCACACCGATGTCCACAAACGCACCGAACGCCGCGACATTGGTCACGACACCTTCGAGCACCATGCCGACCTTCAGGTCGGCCACCTTCTCCACGCCGGCCGCGAAGGTGGCGGTCGAGAAGGCCGGCCGGGGATCGCGCCCGGGTTTCTCCAACTCGGTCAGGATGTCGGTGACCGTCGGGATCCCGAAGCGGTCATCGGCGAACTCGGCCGGCTTGAGTGCCCGCAACGACCGCTCGTCGCCGATCAGCTCGCCGAGGGTGACACCGGCACGGTCCAGGATGCGCCGCACCACCGGGTAGGACTCGGGGTGTACGCCGGAGGCATCCAGTGGATCCTGGCCACCGGTGATCCGCAGGAAGCCCGCGCACTGCTCGAAAGCCTTGGGCCCCAGGCGGGGAACCTCAAGGAGGGCCTTGCGGCTGGCGAAGGCGCCGACCTTCTCCCGATGCGCGACGATGGATTCGGCCAGCGATTCGGTCACCCCGGACACCCGCGACAGCAGCGGCACCGACGCGGTGTTCAGATCCACCCCGACGGCGTTCACTGCGTCTTCCACGACGGCATCCAGGCTGCGGGCCAGCGTGCCAGGGGTGATGTCGTGCTGGTACTGCCCGACACCGATCGACTTGGGGTCGATCTTCACCAGTTCGGCCAGCGGGTCCTGCAGCCTGCGCGCGATGGAGACCGCGCCTCGGATGGTGACGTCGAGGTCGGGCAGTTCGTGGGCGGCGTACGCCGACGCCGAGTACACCGAGGCGCCGGCCTCGCTGACCATGGCCTTGGTGGGCGCCGGTGCGCCCGCGGCCCGGATATCGGCGATGAGTTCGGTTGCCAGAGCATCGGTTTCACGCGAGGCGGTGCCGTTGCCGATCGCGATGAGCTGCACACCGTGGCGGGCGACCAACGCGGCCAGGGTGGCCTTGGCGTTGTCCCATTGCTTCTGCGGCTGGTGCGGGAAGATGGCGCAGCTGTCGACCACCTTGCCGGTGTCGTCCACCACGGCGACCTTCACGCCGGTCCGGAAGCCCGGGTCAAGACCGAGGGTGGTGCGGGTGCCCGCGGGCGCGGCCAGCAGCAGATCCTTGAGGTTGCGCGCGAACACCGCCGTGGCTTCCTCCTCGGCCCGCTGCCGCAGCTTGATCCGGGCGTCGACAGAAGCCGAGATCATGAGCTTGGTACGCCAGGCCAGGCGTACCGTCGCGGCCAGCCACGGCGTCGCCGGACCCGGCGCGGTCATATCGATCCCGAGAGACTGTGCGACCCGGGCTTGGTAGACCTCGTCCTCGCCGGGATCGAAGGTCAGTGCGAGTGCCTCTTCCTTCTCACCACGCAACACCGCCAGCACCCGGTGTGACGGCATCTTCTCCAGCGGCTCCGCGAAATCGAAGTAATCGCGAAACTTCTGTGCGGCAGCGCTCTTCGCGGCGTCATCGGACCACGGCCGGGTCCGCAGGGTGCCATCGGCCCAGAACTTCGCGCGGACCTCGCCCACCAGTTCGGCGTCTTCGGCGGCCCGCTCGATCAAGATGTGCCGGGCCCCGTCGAGCGCGGCGGCGACGTCGGCGACGTTCTCGCCCAGGAATTCGGCCGCGACCTCGTCCGGCACCACGGTGGGGTCGGTCAGCAACCGGTCGGCCAGCGGCTCCAAACCGGCTTCGCGGGCGATCTGCGCCTTGGTGCGCCGCTTCTGCTTGTACGGCAGGTAGATGTCCTCGACCCGGGCCTTGGTGTCTGCGGCGAGCAGCGCGGCCTTGAGCGCGTCGGTGAGCTTGCCCTGCTCCTCGATGGAGGCCAGCACGGCCGCACGCCGCTGATCCAGCTCGCGTAGGTACTGCAGGCGCTCTTCCAGGGTGCGCAGCTGGCCGTCGTCCAGGCTGCCGGTGGCCTCCTTGCGGTAGCGGGCGATGAACGGCACCGTCGCCCCCTCGTCGAGCAGCGCCACAGCGGCCGCCACCTGGCCTTCTGCGACGGCCAGTTCCTCAGCGAGACGGGTGTTTACAGATTTGACGATGTGTACGGCGCTCTGACTCACCCGGTGGACCCTACCGAATGGCGGCGACAGGACCGGGCAGCCCGGGCCGAACGCCGATCGTGAGGCGGCCGGCGATCGACGCCACCAGGAACGCCGCCAGCGCGGTGAAGCCCCCGGCCCCGCTCAGGCCGAACTTCGCCATCAGCAGCAACGCCACGCCGGCCACGCACACCAGCACGCCGGCGGCCGTCGAACGAAGGCCGGTGGCGCCGGCCGGGGCGTCCCACCACGGCAGCGGTCGGTGCTCCAGCGGAGACAGAAGGGTGAAGAAGACGGCCATGACCACGGCGAAGACCACGGCGCGTAAGGCGAGCAGCCCCCAGAATCCCGGCGCGTGCACGTCATAGGCATCCAGACCGACGGCGTGCAGACCGAACGTCGCCACCGCGATCGCGGGGATATGCCAGAGGTAGAGCGTCATCGCTCCCCCGTTACCCGTCGCGACGACAGCCCAGACCCGCGGGCGCTGGGCCCACCGCCGGATCGGCCCGGCGGCGGCGACGAACAGTAACGACATCCAGGTGCAGTGCAGGGCCAGCACGGTGGTGGGCGGCGAGACGTTGGAGAGGCGTTCTGTGCCGGTGACCACCAGGGACACCTCGTAGGGTCCGGCCACCACCAGCAGCACCTGACCGGTGCAGGCGACAGCGGCCGTCAGCAGCGCCCCGATCGGATGGATCAGCCCACGGGCGTAGGCCACGCCGATGACGATCGGGATGAGCCAGACGAGGACGAAGTTGGGTAAGCCGGCGTCGGGAGTCCCGAGAGTCAGGCGCAGGGCATCGAAGGCCGCCGCGGCGGCGATCAGGGCCGCCACCACGGCGGTGAAAGCGCCCAGACTGCGTAGCCGGGTCAGCGCCGGCACGAAGGCGAGCACCACCAGGTACACCCCGAGAAACCACAGCAGGGCGACGCATTCACGGCCCAGGCCCGCCGCGGATTCCGCCCCGAGAATCGCGCGCGCGGCCAGCAGCGCGACCGCCCAGAAGGCCAGATACCAGAACACCGGGCGGCACAGTCGCTGCGCCCTGGTGAACAGCCATGTGCCCCAGGTGCTCCGGCCCGGATGCCAGGAGTAGGCCCCCGCGGCTCCGCCCGCCAGGAAGAACAGCGGCATGACCTGCACCACCCAGGTGATCGGCGCCAGCGCCGGCAGTTCGCCCAGGATGTTGCCGATGCGAAGACCACTGTCATCGATGGTCGCCAGCAGCAGCGCAGAGTGCCCGAAGATCACCACCACCAGGGCGGTGAGCCGGGCGACGTCGACGGCACGGTCGCGGCCCGGGGTGGCCGGGGCGGTGTGCGTGTTCACGGGTTCGGTGAGCGACATACCGTCAGCCTGCCCGAATTCGCGCCGACTGGGATGAGTAGGACTACGTGGTTTCGCACCGGGGGCGAGCGAAGCGACGGGGGGATTTACGGCAACGAGGCGATCAGCGGGGTGTCGACACCGGCGGGGCCCAATTCGGCGGCGCCACCGGGGTTCCCCAGCGGCCGGTCCCGGCCCGGCAGCACATCGCTGAAGAACGCGGCGTTATCGGCCATGTACGGCAGCTGGTCCTCGGGCAGATCGGTCTCGTAATAGATGGCGTCGGCCTCGCAGGCGATCCGGCAGGCACCGCAGTCGACACATTCATCGGGGTTGATGTACATGGTGCGGGCGCCCTCGTAGATGCAGTCCACGGGGCATTCGGCGACGCACGATTTGTGCTTGACGTCCACACAGGCGCTTCCGATCACGTAGGTCATGCCCGCAACGCTACGGCCGGATCAGCCCGGATTCGCCTGCCGAAGGCACTCTCCGGTAGGGACCAAAGTCCCTATTGACCATGGCGGGTATCGAGCGGCTGACGGCGGCGGGTGGCGCCCCACAACCCGACGCCGATTCCGACGACCGCGCCGCCCAGGCCGATCACCTGCTGGCCTCGCGTCAGTTCCTTGTGCACCGGAAGACCACCCAGCAGGTCGGCCGCGTCGGCGCCACCGGATGCCAGGAACCATCCGCGGGTGTCACGGCCGCGCAATCCGGCCGCGAGCAGCAGTCCGCCGATCAGCGCGTCGCGGTAGCCCATGGACCGCAGCAGCAGCCGCGCCGAAGGACCGGGATCGTTGGGTTCACCCCACAACTTGTTGGCGCGCATCGGATCCACCAGGAAGGACAGTCCCGAAGCGAGCCGAATGCCGCCTGCGACGAGCGCTGCGCCATCAACACCGGACATGGCCGACCTCACACCAGGATCGCGTTGTCGGGGACCAGGAACGGCTCCGGCATCGGATCGGTGGGCCCGATCACGCCGGCACCGGTGAGCAGGCCGATCAGATTCCCCAGCACGTTGGTCGTCTGGAAGAGCACGTCGGCGACGAACTGGACCGGCAGCACCGCGATCGACGCGATGGTGCTGATCAGGAAGATGCCCTGGTCGGCCACGGCTTGCAGCTGTGCCACGACCTGGTCGGTGAACTGGTTCAGGAAGTACGGGATCGAGGCGAAGATGGTGCGCACGCTCAGCCGTACCTGCGTGCCCAGGTCGGGGTAGCCGATATCGGCGATCGCATCCTTGAGCGCGGCTTCCACACCGTCGTCCGGGATCGCACCGGGGCCGTGCGCGGTCAGTGGCACACCGTCGAAATCGCTCGACAACGGCGCGCCGAAGAGGCTCAGGATCGTCGGTGTGATGTCAGCGATCGAGTACTGCAGGTTGACTTTCCCGTCGCCGAAGTCGGGCCCATCAGCGACCACGAATGTCGTTGTCTCGGTGGGTGTCTGGAATCCGTGCCCGAAACCGAGCTGCGGCTGGTGGCCGTGGTCGGTGACCACCAGCACCGTCCAGTCCTCCCCGGTGGCGGCCTCGCGGTCGGCGACGGCCGTCAGGATCAGCCGGAGGTTCTCATCGGTACGGGTCAGGGCATCCGTGTATTGAGTGGACGCGCCGCCGTGTGCGTGGCCGGCCTCATCGACCTGGACCAGGTAGCTGAACAGGAAGTTCGGGACGTCCTCGTATCCCTGGTCGACACCCAGGATCGTCCTGACCGTCTCGTTGGCCACCACGGTATCGGTCTGCGACCAATTGGTGTCTCCGGCGACACGTGGGATGAGGATGGACTGATCCGCGCCATAGGTGCCCGCGCCGGAAATGTCGGTGATCACGTCCCAGTCGGCGATGGTCTTGGTGACGGTGCCCCGGTTCCACGCTTCCAGCCGGTCGAACACCGTGTGCCAGACGTTGTACACCTGCGGGTTGAAGATGTTGTTGATCACGCCGCTCTTGGTGTCCCACACGCCGGTCAGCATGGTCGTCCAGGACGGGTTGGAGATGGTGGTGTGCCCCTGGATGCTCGACGCGCCGGTGGTGCTGGTGTCCAACAGATCCAGGAAGCTCTCGTTGTTGCCGTTGTCGTCATTGCCGAGCAGCCGGCCCAGGCTGGTGCCGTCGATACCGATGACGAGGACATGCTGGGTGGGGGCGGCGGTGATCTGGCCGACCGCGTCACCGGTGCTGGTGCTCATGGCGCGGCTGCGCGAGGTGGTGGTGGCCGCGGTGGCACTGGACAGGCCGGCCGGCGTGGCGGGCACCGCGGGCAGCGGGAGCGGTAACGGCTCGGGATCGGGCGCGGGAGCGACGGGTGTGCTCACCGTCAGCGTGGGTGCCGTCTTCACCGCGGGTTCGACGGCCTTGGCGGCGATCGGCTCGGCGCTGCTCTGCGGGGTGACCGCGGGCGCCGGATCGGGGTCCGCGGCAACAGTCGCGGGCACGGCCAGCGTCACCTTCTTGCGCGTGGACGTGGTGGAGCCAACGGCCGTCCCGGAGACCGATTCGGTTGCCTTGCGGACCTTTTCACCCGGTGTCCGGCTCTTCTTCGGTGTGCCGACGTCCCCGCGTGTGGGCGTACCCGCCTTCGGTGTGGACTCCGCCGGGCTGTCGGCATCCTCGCCCGGGGTCGCACCGGTGGTGACGTCGGTATCGGCTTTGGGCGCCGAGGAGGCGGTGGCCCCTTTGTCACTGTGACTGTCACCGTGGCCGCTGTCGCTGCCCGGTGAGTCTCCGCTCGTACTGCTGGCACCGCTGTCGGCGGGGTCGGCATAAGCCACCGCGGTCGCGGCCGCCGATCCGGCCCCGGCGATCACCCCGGCCATGGCGACACCCAGGCATACCTGTTTGACGGTCTTCACCAGACATCTCCGATCCGATATTCGAGACTGGAGGCTACGCGGCCATTGACAGGCATCACACAGTTTTCCGGGATCCGCGACGACGGCCGAGCCGAGATACCGAACACCCGATGTTTGCCGGGTGCACTGATTACAGTGCTGTTCGTGGGCGTGAAGCTACTGGTCGGCGACCGGCGCAAGTCCGCCGGCCGTTGGCTGGCGCTCGCGGCGTCGTTGATGGTCTCCGCAGCCATGTTCCACGCCCAGAACACCTCGCCCACACCGGATGCCGCCCCGGCGCGTGAGCCGGTTCGGACGTCTGCCCCGCCGGCCGTTTCCCCGACCGTGACAACCACCGGAGCGGAGTTGCTGGCGGCCAGTGCCCCATCCGAAGAAGCCCGGGTATTCGACTATCCACTGGCAGCGGGCGTCGCCCCGGAGGGCGGGCTGCAGCTCAAGACGATCTGGGTGGCACGCGCCATCAGCATGATGTTCCCGGAGATCAAGACCATCGGCGGTTACCGGCAGGATCCGCTGAAGTGGCATCCGCACGGACTCGCCATCGATGTGATGATCCCGAACTACCATTCCGACGCCGGGATCGAACTCGGCAATCAGATCGCCGGGTACGCCCTGGCCAACGCGCAACGCTGGGGTGTGCTGCACGTGATCTGGCGGCAAGGTTTCTACCCCGGCATCGGCGCGCCGAGCTGGACCGCGGACTACGGCAACGAGACCGCCAACCACTTCGACCATGTGCACATCGCCACCGACGGTGGCGGTTATCCCACCGGACACGAGACCTACTACCTGGGGTCGATGCAGTCCTAGCCGGTGCGGACGGTTCGGTGACCTAGTGCCCTATTGGCCCCGGCGGGGCGTGCCGAAGACTGATCGCTTCACGTCCACCGCGTCTCGGCGCACCGACAGGGGTAGGAATGATCGATTTCGAGTTCGACGCCGCACGGTCCCTGGTCGTCATCCGTCCGCAATCTCGGCTCCAGGCAGGAGATTTCGATACGCTCACCAATGCCGTCGACCCGCAGATCGAGGCGGCGGGCTCATTGGCCGGCATCATCATCGACGCTCCCTCGTTTCCCGGTTGGGCTGATTTCGCCGCGCTGATCCGCCACTACCGTTTCGTCCGGGACCACCAGAAACGTGTCAAGAAGGTCGCCGTGGTGACCGACTCGCCGATCGGGGATCTCGCCGAACACCTGGCGTCACACTTCATGTCGGCGCAGATCAGACATTTCCCCGGCGGCCACCTAGAGTCGGCCCGACAGTGGATTGCGGGCGGGTCGTGATCCGCCTCAGCCGGAATCATGGTGTGCCCGGCGATCACGCTCTACGCTGGGGCCGCACCGCCGACCGACGCAGGTTCGACGCCCCGATGGAGATGCACCCTGGCCAGTCATGAACCCGGGACTCGACGGAAACGTTCCGGCCTCTTGTGGCTGAGCCGCGAAACGGGCCAGGAGGTGCTGCGGGCCGACGGCACGGTTGTCGGGCTGGTCGCCGACCTCTCCGTCGAACTCGATCAACCCAGCGGACCGCAGATGGTGCAGCGCCTTCTCATCCGGCGCCGGCGAGCACCGAGCCTTCTGGTCCCGTGGACAGCGGTGGTCGAGTTCGGACGTCACGGCGTACTCCTGAACGACGGGATCGACACGGCCGTCCCGTTCGACCCGGATGGCACCGGGCTTCGTGACCACGAGATCCTGCTTCTCCGCGACGTACTCGACACCCAGGTCGTCGACATCGTCGGGCAGCGCCTGGCCCGTGTTTCGGATGTGGTGCTCAATCGAACGGCGGATGGCCGACTCGAATTGGTCGGCGCCGAAGTCGGATTCGGCGGGGTGCTGCGACGACTCGGTCTGCACCGACTGGCAGTGCGCGCCGGCGACGACGTCGTGGACTGGACCGATCTGCATCTCACCTCGGAACGCGGCCACACCGTGCAACTCAACACGCCCCGTTCGGCCGTCCACCATCTCGACGAGTCCGCGCTCGTCGCACTCGTTGACCGGCTCGACGTCGAGTCGGCTGCCGAGGTTCTGGCGACGACGAAACCGCTTGTCGCGGCGCGGGTAATCCATGGCTCGGACCCGGTCATCGGGGAGAAGGTACTCCGAGCGATGCCCGGTGACCGCGCCGCGCACATCGTGGCGGCGATGCCGTCCGCACACGCGAAGCGGTGGCTCGCCCGCCTCGCACGAGCACACGCCCATCCCGGCCGCCGTTCGCTCCGCTTCCAGGTCTGGCCGCGGCGCCGGCGGACAACCGGCGGCAGGTCGCGATGAAAGGTTCGACGCGACGAAGGTGGACACTCGGGTCGCTGATGGCGGTGGTGGGACCGGGTCTGCTCGCGGGACTTTCGGACGACGACCCCGCCGGCATCACCACGTACTCGGTCCTCGGCGCGGACCACGGCTACCAGCTGCTGTGGGTCCTGTTGCTCTCCACCGTCGCGCTGGTGTTGTTCCACGGGCTGGCAGCGCGCATGGGCGTGGTGACAGGCCAGGGTCTCATCGGCCTGGTCCGTCAGCGCTACGGCGTGCGACTGGGTGGCGCCACCCTCGCGGCACTGGTCATCGCCAATGTCGGCACCACCTGCGCCGAGTTCGCGGGGATCGCCGCGGGCACCGAACTCTTCGGGATCAGCCGATATCTGAGCGTCCCGGCCGCCGCGCTGCTGGTATCCGTGCTGGTGTTGCGGGGCAGCTTTCACCGCGTCGAGCGCTTCCTGCTGGTGCTGTCCACGGTGTTTCTGGCGTATGTCGCCTCGGGTCTCCTCGCCCATCCGGACTGGCACGCCGCCGTTCACGGTCTGATCGTGCCGAGTATGCCCAGCGGCGGCGCAGCCATCGCCATCGTCACAGCCACCGTGGGAACCACCCTTGCGCCGTGGGGGCTGTCTTTCATCCAGTCCTACGCCGTCGACAAGAAGTTACGGACCGCCGACCTGGCGCTCGAACGCGTCGACGTGATTACCGGAGCGCTGCTCACCGGAATCATCGGCTTCTTCGTCGTCGTGGCCTGCGCGGCGACACTGCACCGAAGCGGCCGGCCGATCCGGGATGCCGCCGATGCGGCCGTGGCGCTGCAACCGCTCGCCGGAGGCGCGGCGTCGACACTCTTCGCGGTCGGGCTGATCGGCGCGGCGCTCCTGGCCGCCTCCGTGCTGCCGTTGTCGACGGCCTACTCGGTGTGCGAATACGCCGGAGTCGAGGCGGCGGTGGATGATTCGTTCGGCGAGGCGAAGACCTTCTATGTCACCTTCGGGGGCGTGACGCTCATCGGTGCCACCGCGGTGCTCGTGCCGACGGCACCGCTGGTCACCATCTTGGTCGCCACCCAGGTACTGAACGCGGTGCTGCTCATACCGATACTCATCGCGATGATCGGTATCGCCAGGGACCGTGACCTCATGGGTCGTTTCACCATCAGCCGGGCCGCCACCGCGGCGTACGTCGTCACGACGGCGGTCGTTCTCATCTGTGTCGCTGCGTTGGCGGTCACGACGCTGACCGGCTGAGCGGCGCTCAGCGGTCGGCGCTGCCCGCCGAAGCCGTCAGGTCGGACGTATGCGCCACCCGCGGAAGAGATGTCGGTGGTTCGGCGAATTCCGCGGCGACACCGACTTCGCGAGCGAAGAAGGCGCCGACATCGTGTCCGCCGCATCGCCGAGAAATACCGCGGCGAGCGATTCCCGTTCGGCCTCCGCCTCGCGCGCTTCATCCCGTCGGGCAGTTGGATACCCTTCAATTCGACGACCGCGACCTCGACACCCCACTCCAACGTCACCACGTCGAGAATCCGTCGGCCGGACGCGAAGGAGCCGAGCCGCCGATGTGCGCGGCGTGCGGGATCGGGTGACGCACAATCGAGCGATGCACCCGTCGGCGCTTCGAGATAGCGCTGTGCGCTTCATCGTCGACTCCGACCCGGGACGATTGCGGCTGCGCAGCGCAGCGGTCACCACGCTGTCGCTGGTGCTGGCCATCGTTGCGCTGCTGACGTTCACCCGGTACACCCATCAGCCGGTGACCGTGGCCATGCTCGGCGCCATCGTCGCCATGCAGTCGTCGGCGGCGGTGAAGGACAAGCAGCAACACGACCGGGTCATCACCACGCTGTTGCTGCCCTTGCCGGCGGTGGCCGCGGTGGCGCTGGCGGCGGTCCTTGCCCCTCTCGACTGGGTGGCCGATGTCGGGTTCATCATCGTGCTGTTCCTCGCCGTGTGGGTGCGCCGATTCGGCCCCCGGGGCAACGCGCTGGGCATGGTCGCGTTCATGGCGTACTTCTTCGCTCTGTTCATCCACGCCACCCCCGCCCAGATTCCGATCCTCGCCGCCGCAGTCGGTGTCGGGGTCTGCGCCACCCTGTTCGTGCGGGTGGTGGTCCTTCCCGACCGGCCGCGCGCCGAAGTGGTCCACCTGGTGCGGGCGTTGCGCGGGGTGTCGATCACGGTGCTCGACGCCGTCACCAAAGACCGCAAGAAACACGATCTGGCTGCGGTGCGGCGCCGGCTGGACCGCCTCGGCGAGACCGGGTTGATGATCGATGACTGGCTGGATCGGCACGATGCCGCGGCCACCCTCAGCGTCACCAGCGACGAGCTGGCGCTTCGCGTCTTCGATGCACAGATCTCCGTCGAGCAATTGGCCGGCCTGCTGTGGGGCCTCGATGCTGCCGGCGAATGGACCGGCGGACTCGTCGACGCCGTCATCGCGCTTCGCATGTGCCTCCAGGACCATCCGACCCAGGAGGAGCTTCGTGCGGCCCGCAAGAGCGCGGCCGCGGCTGCCGACCGAGCCGACGTGTCCGCGGCCTCGGGTATCGCCACCGTGGTCGCCTATCGGGCGGTGCAGGCGCACCTTGCCATTCACCACATCACCACCAACGCCCTGGGTGTCTCCCCCGGGCCCCAGCCCGCGCCCGAACCAGAAGCCGGGGACAAGGACGAGGACGAGACCACGGGCCTGGACCCCAGCACCAAAGCCGCCATCCAGGTGGCCGTCGCCACCAGCGCGGCCACCGTGCTCGGTGAGCTGATCTCCCCCGATCGCTGGTATTGGGCCGTGCTGACGGCCTTCCTGGTGTTCACCGGGGTCTCCACCCGCGGGGAGATCCTCACCCGGGCAGGGCACCGCATCGTCGGCACCATCGCCGGTGTGGTGGCGGGGGTTGTGCTGGCCACCCTGATCGGGCAGAACCAGCCCGTACAGATCCTGGTGTTGGTCGTCTGTGTGTTCTGCGCGTTCTATCTGGTCACCGTCGCCTATGCCTGGTTGACGTTCTTCGTCACCGTGGTGCTGGCGATGCTGTACGGGCTGCTCGGCAATTTCAGTATCCAGGTCCTGGAGTTGCGTATCGCCGAGACCGCCGCCGGCGGTGCGGTGGGTATCGCCTCGGCGTATTTCGTCTTCACCACCGGCACCCGCGCGACGTTCGTCGAGAAGGCGGGTGACTACTTCGACCGGCTGACGGAAGTGATCGACGCCGGCATCGCGTCGGTGCTCGCACCGGGCGGGGAAACCGATCTCGTGGCCGAGACCCGCAGCCTCGACAACGCCCTGCAGGAAGTCGTGAAGGCCGGCAAGCCACTGCAATTCGGACCTGCGGTCCGAAGCCGGCGCGGAGCTCAGCGCCTGGTGCGCGGCCTCCGCGCGGGTAACCGCTCGGCACATGCCCTGGCCCGCGCCGGTGTCAATGCCGCACGTGCCGATCCCGCCACCGCGCCGTCGGAGTCCACCGCCATCGCGTTGCGTAAGGCGGCCGACCACGTGTGTGACACCGTCGCCGGCGTCGGCCGGATGATTGCGGCCGGCGACACCGGAGCCCAGGACAAAGCCGCGACAAACGTGATCGCAGAGGTGATGACGACCTCGGGTATCCCGCCCGGGCCCGTCCGGGCGGCAGTGCGGGCGCTGAACAATCTGGACCGGACGTTGACCGAGGTGACCAGCCGAGTCTGAGCGCCTCCTGTGAGTTTCAGTAGCGTCCGCTGATTGCCGACGCGAGCGTCAATTGGTGGTCGAAAGATCGGGTCATCAGGAAGAGGCGCAGATGACCAACGAAGTTCTCGCACGCGGCAATTCATCTCGGTATATCGGTCGCATCGGCGGACTGGCCGCCGCACTCGGCATCGGCACCGTCCTGCTCGTCGGCGCCGACGCGGTTGCCTCGGCCCAGACCGGGCCGGCGGACACGGCCGCCGCCACGTCGTCCAGTACGGCACAGACCGCGCCGACGCCCCCCACCAAGCCGAAACCGCACGCCGCAAGCCCCCGCCACCCCAAGAAGCCAGGCACCGATCCATCGACATCACCGCCTGCCGACTCGACGTCCAATTCACCTGCCACGCAATCGACCCCCGACTCAACGACACCGGCGCAAAGCAGCACATCCCCGGTCGAGAAGGTGGCCGCCGTTGCGACCTCCACCGCTGCCACCGCTGCCACCACCACCGTGTCGAAGACCGCGGCGACGCATGTGAAGTCCGCCGCCGTCCCCGCCACATCCGTCACGACGAACCCGATCACCGTCAATCCGACCCTCACGTTCAACGACGGCATCATCGACGGCAACGCGAACGCCACCGACAGCCGCGGGGTCACCTTGTCCTACACGGTCGTGTCCGGCCCGAGCCAGGGCGGAAAGATCGCCTTCACCCCGGAAGGGACCGCCGGCAGCTTCGCCTATCTGCCGTACGCCACGGTGGTGAAGTCCGGCACCGAGACGTTCCGCGAATTGGTCAGTGAAACCACGGCATTCGACAAGAATCTGGAGAACGTCCCGCTTCTGGGTTCTCTGGTGTTCGAACCGATTCTGGACAAGCTGTACCAGACGAAGGGTGTCAACACCGCGCTCGCGCCGCTCATCGGCTACGCGGTGGTCGTGCCGTACACCGCCGACCCGTCGGCGCTCAACGCCACCGGTGCGCCGATCGCGTACACGGTGAAGGTGAAGTCCTTCGACGGCACGCTGATCAGCACCAACTTCTTCCCTGCGTCTCATCTTGGCTCGGGCTCGGCGCCCACCATTCTGGAAGGGCCCGGACTGGGCAGCGCCGGACTCACCGACCCATACTCCGCCAACGGAATCCCGTCCAACCCAGGTCTCGTTCCGGGCGTCGCTCCGCTGCGCGACGCCGGCTACAACGTCGTCACGTGGGATCCCCGCGGGGAGTTCGCCTCCGGGGGCACCCTCCAACTGGACAATCCGTCCTTCGAAGGCAAGGACGTGTCGTCCATCATCGACTACGTCCTCAAGCTCCCGGAGACGGCTGACAACCAGCGGATCGGGATGGTGGGCGGTTCCTACGGCGGGGGTATCCAACTCGTCAGTGCGGCAATCGATCCCCGTATCGATGCGATCGTGCCGAGCATCGCCTGGAACAGCCTGAACAACGCGCTGTACCCCAACGCCGCGTTCAAGACCTCGTGGGCCGCCATCCTGGTGCTGTCGCTGCTCGAAGGGGCCGCGCGGATCAACCCGACGATCTACGGCGGTGTACTGACCGGGTCGCTGTTCGGCTTCCTCACCCACAGCGCACAGTCGCTGCTCACCTCAAGCGGCCCCGGCCCGCTCGTCAGCGCCATCAAGGTGCCGACGCTGTTGCTGCAGGGCACCGCCGACGGGCTTTTCACGCTGCAGCAGGCCGTCACCAATGAACAGTTGCTGGCCAAAGACGTTCCCGTGAAGATGGTCTGGTTCTGCGGCGGTCACGGGGTGTGCTTGAACCCCGGCAATGCCGATCAGGCCACCCTTCTCACCCAGGACACCCTGGCGTGGCTCGATCAGTACGTCAAGCAGGACGGCTCGCCGGCCGACGCCATTCCGACGTTCCAATGGTACGACCAGAATGGGGATCTGCACTCCTCCAACGTCTTTCCGTCGGATCCGGCCTTCAACGGCACCCCCGTGACGGCCACCGGATCCGGTGGCACCATACCGATCATCCCCATCGTCGGCGGCGCAGGACCGCAGACCAAGGTCTTGAACCTGGGACTGGACGCCCTGGACGCCGCCCTGTTGTCGATCGCCACGGCCGCGCCGGCCAAGAATGCGATCAACCTACAGGTGTCGGTGCCCGGTGGCACCGAGATCGTCGGGGCCCCGCAACTGTCGTTCACCTATGCCGGCCTCGGCACGAGTCGCACCGTGTACGCCCAGATCGTGGACAACGACACCGGCCTGGTCCTCGGCAACCTCGACACAGCCATCCCGGTCACGCTGGACGGGCAGTCGCATACCGTCTCGATCGCGCTGGGCACGCTGCAGGACATCGCCTATACCGCGGCCGCGGCGGGTAGCATTCTGACGTTGCAACTGGTCGGGTCGGCCACCCAGTACGAGAATCTCACCCAGTTCGGTGTCATCCACGTCTCCGGGATGACGCTGACCCTGCCCACCGTCGGCGCGGGGGTGGACACGTCGGCTGCTGTCTAGCGCGCTACCTGGACCGGGCTCTGCGCGAGGTCCTCAGACTCGACGGGGACCATCTGTTCGGTTCCCGCTGTGGTCACGTGGCATGCCGCGCATTCGCGACCCAACGTGACCTTGCGTATCCGCCTGTCCGGAAACAAGCGGTGGAAGCAGGCGAAGCAGATCTTCTGGATCATCAACTGGGTCTCCCGGTCGGGCAACCGAGTCAGCGGCCGCGACGGAGTGAGTCGATGAGCTTCAGCCGCTCCTTGAACAGGATCTCGAGATCCTCTATCGAGCGGCGCTCCAGCACCATGTCCCAGTGGGTGCGCACCGGCCTGCCCTTTTTCGGCGCGGGTGCCTCCCCGTTGAGCAGGAGGCCCTCCATACCGTTTCGGCATGCCCAGGTCGCGGGAATTTCGGCATCGCTGGCGAACGGTACGTCGAATTCCTTGCCGTTCGCCGTGCGGTAGCGCGCGACCTGGCGCGGCGGGAGATCGAGATTTCGGTCGGTCTCGTAGCTGATGGCGCCGAGGCGCGTGCCTTTCAGGCGACGGTCGACCATGCTCAGCGGCCGATGACGATGGGCGGTGAGGAAATCAGTTCGAATTGCACAGCAGGCCTCTTGGGGTGCGGAGGGGTGTTCGGCGGGAACCGCTACGTACCTATGACGCACTGTTTGCCTGATATGCCCGTTGACCGGAGGTTCTCCTGCCAGTCTAGCGCAGCACCGCCTGTACAGCCGGGACTGCGCGAATTACCCACGCGGTGGTCACAATCGGACTGTCACGCCATCGCACAACGCAGAGATTCACCGTCGGCAACATCCGACTCTTCGGCGCGCCGGACCGGCGTCGGGCGTCATCGGGCGAGATGATACGGATGTGGCTATTGATGCGAATGTGACGAACGACGTGCCGACGCCTCAGTCGTCTGACGACCAGACGGCCGAGGTGGCTTCCAGTCCGCAGCCGCAGCAGCGGGCCTGGTCGATGCCCAAGCCTCCGGTAACCCGTGGGCAGGCGGACGAGGTGGGACGGATTGCGCTCAAAGGCGCAAAGTCCGTCATCACGCTCATCGCCGCCATCGCTGGATACGGCGGCCGCCTCGCGCGCCGACTGGCCCGTGCCATCGAGACGGTCCCGCCGGCGCTGCGCGTCCTGGGCCTGGTCGGCGTACTCACACTCCTCGGCATGGTCGGCGCGATCACGCTGCACGATTCGCTCGGTCTGGCCTGCATCGTCGTGGTGGTGCCGGTGTGCTCGATCGCCCTCGGTGCGCTTGGCCACCGTTGGTACGCCGAACAGCGTGCAGGGGGCATGCACAGCCCGGCAGCGGAGGCGTCGGCCACCGATCTGCAACGGTCGGTCGAGTACGTCGACCACAAGCTCACCGTCGCACTCAATGCCTTCGGCGCAGAACGTCATCAGCACGCGATGATCGCGCTCTTCCAGGCCAAGACGGCGGTGGAACTCACCCTCGGAACAGAGCAGGACACCGCGAGCCATATCGACGCGCTGTTGGCGGTGGACGACCACAACGCCCGACCGCGGATTCGCGCGGGCGCGACCGCGAAATCGTTGTTGCGGGAGAACACTTCCCTGGCGGCGTCGTGAACGACGCCACCATCTCCGGCCACGTCGCGCTCGTCGAGGACGACTACACCCTGGTCATCAATCGCGGTGCGCAAGCCGGCGTGACCGCAGGCATGATCTTTGCGGTGCACTCGGAGTCGGTCCAGATGATCACCGATCCTGAATCCGGCCGGGAATTGGGCAGGCTCACTCGCGAGAAGCTTCGGGTGCGTGTGTTCGACGTGCATCCGTTGTTCTGCCGCGCACACACTTTCGCCCGCACCGACGACTTCTACGGCCTGTTCCAGGCGACTGCCGTGGTGACCGTCGACGTCGGCGACAGTGTTGAATCGGTGCGCGGCGGTGAATCGGTGCGCGGCGGTGAATCGGTGCGCGGCGACGCGGTGACCCGCCAGGCGACGTCCGGGTAGCGGGCGTGGCCGCGGCTCGGTGGCCGGGACCGGCCTTGATCCTTGCGGGCGCGGGGTTCTTGATCATCGAGGCTCTCGCAGCAACCGCATCGATGTCACTCGGATACTCCTACGCCCGCAACTTCATCAGCCAACTTCAGCTGGCGCCGTACCCATACGGCGTGGCCATGAGCACCGCGTTCGTGCTGAACGGTGTATTGACGGTGGCCGCAGCGGTCGCGTTGCGACGGCGTCAGCCGCCGGGAGCGGGGCGGGGTGTGCTGTTGGCCCTGGCGCTGACCTACGGTTTCGGGATTGTCCTGGCGGGGATCTTTCGGGGAGACATCGCGCCGCAGGTGCACAGCATCGGTGCCGGCTTGTGCATTCTCGCCGGCAACCTCGCGCTGCTCACAGCGGCCTGGCTGCTGCACCGACGGGGGCGCACCACAGTCGCCCTCGCGCTGGGGTTGCTCGGGTTGCTCGGATTGACCGGAACTGTCCTCATGCTCACCGTCGCCCTCCCCGATGACGCCGGGGTGGCGGAGCGCATCGCGGTCTACCCGAACCTCCTCGGCCAGGTCGCCATCGGGATCGGTACGGTGCCCAGTCGAGACAGATTGATGCACAAGGGCATTCCCCACACCAACCGCTAGAAGTTGACATCGGTCGTCGAACATGTGTTCTAATGACTGTCACGCCCGCCCCGCTTCACGGGCCCATGCTTAGAAGGAGTTCGCCGTGACGACGACCATAGCCGCCCCCGACGCAGAGCTACAGGCTGCCGCCTTCTCCCCTGCCGAAAGCAGCGCCCCCGCGAGCGCACCTGCCGCACCCCCGGCTCCGCCCACCGAAAAGCCAAAGGCCGCAGCCAAGAAGACGGCCGGCAAAAGGACGAAGACCCTCGAGCTGACCCTCACGGTCACCGGCACCGCCGACGGTGAGTGGCGTGCCGAACTCAAGCAGGGCACCACCTATCTGGCCCGGGATCTCGCGGTGGCGGCCGCCGCCGTTTCCCGCGCAGCCAAGGAACTACACGAGGATCTCGCCACCCCGATCGATGAGGTGATCGAGGCGGCGCGCTCCCAACAGGCGGCCAGGGTTGCCACTCTCGAAGCCGAACTGGAAGCTGCCCGTAAGGCGCTCGCCGAACTGGTCTGAACCGGGGCGAACCGCCCACCTCAGCAAAACTCCATGTGGGCAAACTGTCTTGCGCGTCAGGCATACGATGCCACCGGCATACAGCCTCCATATCACGACACGTGGCTACCTCTGCCTAGTGCAGCTACATGAAATGGTCGATAACACAGCAACTTCCAAGTTTGACGCCAGATTGAATTGGTACCGTTGGGCATGGCTTCATGGGGACGGGTCCGGCGGCGACCGCCAGTCGGTGACCTCGACGTAGCGACCGAGCCGCGGCGTTCGGCAACGCAACCCGCGCACGATGCGACACCGCGCAAGGCGGCCACCCGAAACACCGGCGCCAACCCTGAGGGTCCACTCACCTTCTGCGCAACGCTCACCGAGCTGGCCGCAGAACACGTCCGGCTGCGTCGCGCCAATCGCACGTCGACGGCCGACATCCTCGGCAATGCAGACGCCAATGTGTCACTGACCAGCTACGGAAAACGTATCGCCTCGGTATGGAAGACCATCGAGACCATCGGGGCCGGCGAGGTCAAACCTCGTCGTGTCATCCTGTGGCTTGACGACCCGGCCGCCATGGTGGATCTGCCGCCATCCCTGAGACGGCTGCAGGCCCGTGGGCTGGAGATTCGGAGCTGCCCCGATTACGGCCCGCACAAGAAGTACTTTCCCTACGTCAACGAGATCCTGCCGGAGCAGCCGGACCAGACGCTGGTCACCGCCGACGATGACGTCCTGTACCCGGCGAATTGGCTGAAAGATCTTCTGAGCGTGCATGATCCGTGCGAAGTCACGGCCTTCCGGGCGCGGGTCCGCAGCGACGGCCCGTACCGCACATGGCCACTGTGCACCACCACCGAAGCCTCCGACACCGTGTTCGCCACCGGCACTTCGGGTGTCGCGTATCCGCCGGCGGTGCTTCACACGTTGCAGGATCGCGGTGACGAATTTCTCCGAGTGTGCCCACGGGCCGACGACTTCTGGCTGCACTACGCCACCGTTGCTGCCGGCATCCAGATTCGGCAGGTTCGCGACACCGCTGCGTTGTGGTGGTCGACGCCGATCACATTGAATCGCGGGCTGTGGGATGGCACCGGGGCCGCGAACGACGCCATCGCCGACGAGACGCGTCGTTACTGGCTGGCGGCCTGAGCTTCGGCGCCCAGGACCCGGTCACTGCCCACGCTCTGCCCGTATGTCCGCAGCAGGTATGGACAGCGTGAAAGTGGCTCCGCCACCAGGGGTTTGCGCGACGCTGATCTCGCCACGGTGCGCATGGGCGATCTCCCGCACCAGCGCCAAACCGATACCATAGCGGCGCGGGCCGCCGGTCATGGTGTGCGCGTGGCCGTGGGAGAACCTGTCGAACAAGGTGTCCATCGCGGCGCGGTCCACTCCGACTCCGTCATCCTGCACATCGATGACGGCGCGATCACCGCGGCGACCGACCCGTAGCGTGATGGTGCCGCCCGGGTGCTGGTGGGCCAGTGCGTTATCGACAAGTGCAGATATTGCCCGGCGCAGTGCGGATGTCGATCCGAGGACGACACAGCTCTGCCCGTCATCGGTGCCGTGTTCGACAACCAACCGCACCCCCGCCGCTTCGACGTGCTGCGCCATGCTGCCGTGCACGGCATCGGCCAGCCCCGCGAGGTCGATTCGATCGCGGGGCGCGCCGCCCACCGTCATCGACGCCGAGGCGAGCAGGTCTTCTATCACCGCACCGAGAGCGCGGGTGTCAGAAGCGAGAGCGTCGATCTGATCTTTGGCGGCGTGGGCGTCCCCGTCGTCGAACTGGCGAGCGAGCATCTGCACCCGGGTATGCAGAACCGTCAGCGGCGCACGCAGTTCGTGTGAGGCATCGGCGACGAATCTGCGTTGCAAGGCCAGGGCTTCGGTCAGCGGCCGGATAGACCGGCGGGTGAGTAGGACCACGACCGCCACGGACACCGCGATTCCCGCGAGTTCGGCGATGGCCAGCGACAGCAGCAACCGACTTCGACTGGCCTCGTACGGACGCAGATCGAGCAGCGCGACCACTCGCCCCTCTGGTTTGTCGGCCACCAACCCGCGGTACCGCGTGCCGCTGATCTCCGTGTCGAACGCCCCCGGGGATCTGGCCAGCAACTCCGCCACGGGTAGGCCATCGGAGCTGGCCTCCTCCTTGCCGGTAGGATCACGCAGTACCAGCATCATGCCGGTCGGCGGATCGGTGGCATCGTCGGCGGTCGCGGCGACGTTGCTCAGCTGCGAGGTGATCTGCTGGCTCTGGACCCGGGCGTCGACGAAGAACACCGCGGCGCCGACGATCAGCAGGACCAGGGTCAGGGCGAGCGAGGCCTGCAATGCCGCGACCCGTCCGGCGCGCCGGACGACTGTCAGGTCACCGTCCGACATCAGCCTGGCCCCAACCGATAGCCGATTCCGTGCACCGTCTGCACCACTGCCCTGCCGAGTTTGCGACGCAGATAGTGCACGTAGGTGTCGACCACGCCCGCGGAATCGGCACCCTCGAAGGCGATCTCCAGCAGTTGACGGCGGGTGAAGACTCGCTTGGGCGCACTCATCAGTGTGGCCAGCAGTGTCATCTCTCGTTCGGAGAGTTCGACCACGCGATTGCCGGTGGCGCTGCCGCTGACCGTCCGAGTGATCCGGTCCAGGCACAACCCCCCGGCACGCAGCGTGGAACCCCCGTCCGGGCGCCTGACGAGGGCACGAACCCTGGCGAGCAACTCGGGTATTTCGAACGGCTTCACCAGATAGTCCTGCGCGCCGGCGTCGAGCCCGTCGACGCGGTCGGCGACTGATCCACGTGCCGTGAGAAGCAAAGCGGGAGTGGCGATACCGCGGGACCGGAGCAGCGCGACGAGGTCCGCGCCGTCCATCACCGGAAGTCCCCGATCGATGATCATCGCGTCGTAGGTACCGGTGAGACCGCTGTGCAGACCTTGTTGCCCGTCCGCGGCGACGTCGACCCGATAACCCTCGTCGACGAAGAGGTCGGTGAGCAACCTGCTCAAGGCCGGGTCATCCTCGACAACGAGCAGCAGCGGTGCTGATTGTCCGTCGCTCACCCAGACAGCGTCCCATGCCGGTTCTTGGAAGGCTCGAAGAATCCGGTGCCAGCATTCGACGCATGAACTCACCTCGATCGGGCTTCCACCGCGCCACCGCGGCGTCGTGGGCATTGGTGGGTCTCGGTGTCGCCGGTGTCGCCGGGGCTTCCTCCCTGGCTTACGCGGATACCTTCACACCTGCAGCGGAAGCTCCTGTCGAGGTCGCGGTTCCCGTCGCTCCCGAGGACGTCGGGCCACCGACTGGCCCGGATCTCCCTACGGCGCCCGACATCGTGGCCACACCGGTCGACCCGCCGCCGCCCGTCGCGGTCTCGACGGAATCCGCCCCGACTCCGGCGCCGGTCACCACCGACGCACCGGTCCAGCAGTACACCCCGCAACAGACCTACGAACAGGCACCTGCGTACGACACCCGGCAAACACAAGCTCCCGCGCCGACCAAGGCGGCGACGACCGCCCCGCCGACCACGCGGCACGTCAAACCGCCGACGACGGTGAATTCCCCGAACTACTCACCACATGTCACGATCTCGCGCGGCTCATGACCATCACCCCGCAGCGACACCTCGAGCCCGCCGGCGCCACCGCCGAAGTGCACTGGCGACGGTGGACGGTCGACATGCAGGTCATCGTCACGGACCCAGGCTGCCTTGCCGAGGCACATCTGACTGTCGATACCGAACTCGACGCCGTCGAAGCTTCCGCCTCCAGGTTTCGAGCCGACTCCGAAATCAGCGCGCTGGCAGGGTCATCGGGGCGGCCGACGGAGGTCAGCGAATTGCTCGCGGAGATGCTGGGAGCCGCACTTCAGGCAGCACGGTACACCGACGGGGATGTCGACCCGACCATCGGCGCCGCAGTGATCGCGCTCGGCGATGACCGCGATGGCACCGCGCTCGATTCGCCGGTACCGCTGGCAACGTCGGTCACGCGGCCGGCGACGTGGTCGATGGTCCACATCGACAATCGAACGGTCACGGTGCCCGCGGGCGTCGTGCTCGATCTCGGCGCGACGGCCAAGGCCCTGGCCGCGGATCGCTGCGCTGCGCGGGTCCACGCTGCCACCGGCTCCGGCGTGCTGATCAACCTCGGCGGCGACATCGCCACCGCAGGAACCGCACCCGAGGGCGGTTGGCCGGTACTGGTTCACGACGGCGACGACGAGCCGGCGTCGTTGGTGGCGCTGTGTTCCGGTGCAGCCATGGCCACCTCGAGTACGGTGCGCCGCACATGGCGCCGCGGTGGGCAGCGGCTGCATCACATCCTGGACCCGCGGACCGGCGTCTCCGCTGATCCGGTGTGGCGAACGGTCACCGTCGCGGGCGCCAGTTGTCTGTCCGCCAATACCGTCAGCACGGCCTCGATCATCCGCGGCCGGCGAGCGCCGGATTGGATTCGCCACCAAGGCATTGCAGCACGGCTGGTGGACTGCGACGGGATTGTGCACACCCTCGGCGGGTGGCCTGATGACGATATCTGCAGGCCCCGATGACCAGCGAGGCGCTGTGGGCGCTGGGCCGCGGCACCGGGATCACCGCGCTCGGTTTCCTCACCATCTCGGTGACGTTGGGCATCGCCACCCGCTCCGGCCGTCCGTTGCTGACGCTGCCGCGGTTCGCCGTCGCCGATGTCCACCGCTTCGCCGCGCTGGCGGGGACCCTGCTGGTGACGCTGCACCTCGCCCTGCTCTTCGCAGACCCCTACGCCCAGCTGCGCCTCGTCGACTTCGTCGTGCCGTTCCTCGGCGCGTACCGCCCGTTGTGGCAGGGGCTGGGGACGCTGGCCTTCGACCTCCTGCTTGTCGTGATCGTCACGAGCTTGCTGCGGCATCGACTGGGCCTCAAGGTCTTTCGCATCGTGCACTGGGTCGCCTATGCGCTGTGGCCGGTCGCCCTGGCCCACGGACTCGGCAACGGAACCGATGCGGGACGTCCCTGGTTCTTGGTGTTCGCCGGATGCTGCGTGTTGGCAGTGGCCGGCGCGCTGGCTTGGCGGCTGCACTCCAACTACACCGAATACGCCGGCGCACGCCTCCCGGGTCGCCCATGACGACCACACGCCTGCTCACCGGCCACGAACCCGGCCTGGCCGCACACCGGCAACGCCATGGCGAACTTCCCGCGCCGACCGCCGCGTCGCTGGCCGGCTGCGTGAGCGACGCAGGCCTGACCGGCCGCGGCGGCGCGGGCTTTCCCACCGGCCGCAAGATCGCCGCTGTCACCGGCCGTAAACCGGTGGTCATCGGCAACGGCGCCGAAGGTGAGCCACTGAGCGCGAAGGACGCCACCCTGCTCACCTGCGCACCACACCTCGTGCTCGACGGGTTGAGTGTCGCTGCGACGGCGATCGCCGCGGACTCGGTGGTGATCTACGTTCCCCGGCGCGCCATCGCCGCCGTTCGGGTCGCCGTCGCGGAGCGGGTCGCGGCGAACACGGACCGTCGACGGATCACCGTGGTCGAAGCTCCCGACCGGTTTGTCTCCGGTGAGGAATCGGCGGTCGTCAGCCGCGTCGAGGGCGGCCCCGCATCGCCCCGCGACCGGACGGTGCTGACCACGACCTCGGGGGTTCGGCGGCGGCCCACGTTGGTCAACAATGTCGAAACCCTCGCCCATATCGGGCTCATCGCCCGCTACGGTCCGGCCTGGTTTCGCGCTGTCGGTGACCACCAGGAGCCGGGCACCATGCTCGTCACCCTGTCGGGCTCGCTCGCGCAGCCGGGTGTGGTGGAGGTACCCACCGGATCTCGGCTGTCCGACCTACTGACGACGTCCGGGCGCACCGACCTTCGCATGGTGCGCGCAGTCCTGGTCGGCGGATATCACGGCAGCTGGATCCCGGTCGAAGCGCTGACCGCACGGCTGTCGCGCGCCGGCCTCGCCGCACTCGGCGCGACACCAGGTGCGGGCGTCGTCCACGTGCTCGGACGTCACGAGTGCGGCCTTGAGCGCACCGCCGCCATCGCGTCCTACCTGGCCGGCCAGAGTGCGCGCCAGTGCGGTCCGTGCCTCAACGGCCTGCCGCGCCTGGCGCAGCTGCTCGACCAACTGGCGTTCGGAGCGGTCGACGACGCATTGGTCGACGAACTCCAGCGGACCATGCGGCTGGTCGACGGCCGCGGTGCGTGCCGCCACCCGGACGGGACTGCCCGCATGGTGCGCACCGCGCTCACGGTGTTCGCCGGCGACGTCGCCCAGCACCGCCGCGGTCGCTGTGAAGCGCTGCCGGCCAACGCAGACCACCACGTACGAGCGATATCGTGACGGCATCGTCGATGCGCTTGCACATCGACTGGACCCGCTGCGACGGGCGTGGACTCTGCACCGAACTGCTCCCCCGTCTGCTGGACCGCGACGACTGGGGTTACCCCCTGGCTCGCGACGGCTCGCGCGAACCCTCGGTGCCCGCGCGGACGCTGGCTGATGCGCGCCGCGCGGTCAGCCGGTGCCCTCGACTGGCCCTGACGCTGATCACCGAGTGAACGCCCCGACACATGACCAAAGGCCCTAGTCGCCAAAGAGATCACCACCGAAGCTGAGATGGTGTCCCCGAGGGAAGAGTCATGACCAGTCACCATCTCAATGCACTGGAGGCCGGGTTCCTGCAGGCCGAGGATGCCGACGGCCACACCAGTCTGGCCCTGGGCGCGGTCGCCCTCCTGAGTGGACCGGCGCCCAGCCACGATCACCTGTTGACGGTGCTGGCGGAACGCGCCGCCCGAGTCCCCCGCTGTCATGAGGTACTCCACGAGACGCAGATGGACCTCGTGGCGCCGCGCTGGGTCGAAGACGAGGGGTTCGACATCGCGCACCACGTCCGCCGCGTCGCGGTGACGGCACCGGGCGACGACGCCGCGTTGTTCGCCCTCGTCGCGCAGGTGATGGAGCGACGCCTGGACCGCTCGCGACCGTTGTGGGAATGCTGGATGATCGACGGGCTGGCCGGTGACCGATGGGCGATGTTGATCAAGATCCACCACTGCGTTGCCGACGGTGTCGCCGCGACGGCCATATTCGAAGAGCTGTGCGACGATTGGGCGCTCACCGCGCCTGCCGCCGACACCTCCGAGTCGACGACCAAACGTTCGGGCAACTGGAGCCTGAACCCGGTCGGATGGATGCAGTCAGCGTGGCGGATGTCGGCGCGCGCACCGCAGGCCGCGCTCCGCGTCGCGAGTGGCGCCACCGAGCTGGCGACAGCGCTTCTGGAGGTGTCGCCCAAATCCTTCACCGGGCCGTTGAGCGATCTGCGGACCTATAGCGCAGCCAAAGTGCAGCTCGACGACGTGCGCATGATCGGTGAGCGGCTCGGTGTCACGGTAAACGACGTGGCGCTTGCGGCGATCACCGACAGCTTCCGCTCGGCGATGCTGCGGCGCGGACTCACCCCGAGGGCTCATTCACTGCGCACCGCCGTGCCGGTGTCGCTGAGATCGGCCGACGCCCTGCACATTCCCGACAACCGGATCGCGGTGACCTTGCCACAATTACCGGTCGAACATGCCGACCCGCTGCGGCGACTGCAAGCGGTCCACGACCGCATGATGTCGGCCAAATCCGGTGGTCAGGTGAGTGTGGGCGCATTGGCCGTCGCAGCGGCGGGGCTGCTGCCGTATGCCCTCACAGCACCGGTGGTGCGGTTGCTGACCCGACTGCCACAACGCGGAGTGATCACCGTCGCCACGAACGTGCCCGGCCCGCGTCGCCGGCTGCACATCGCGGGATGCGAGGTGCTCACGCTGATGCCGGTGCCGCCGATCGCCATGCACCTTCGCACCGCGATCGCGATTCTGAGCTACTGCGATGAACTGGTATTCGGGGTGATCGGCGATGCCGACAGCCCGCTCAGCCCGGAGGAACTGGCCCGTGGCATCGAAGCCGGGGTGGCCCATCTGGCCACCATCGCTGCAGCTGCGCGACGTTCACGCCGGGTGGGCAACCTCCTGCTGTTGGCCGGATAGTCCCGCAACGCCGAATGATTGGGATAGACCATGTATTTCGACCACGATATGGGCTGGTGGAGTTACGCCGGGATGGGAATCGGCATGGTGGTCTTCTCCGCTGCGATTCTGTTCGGAATCATCGTCGCGGTGATATACGCAGTCCGGGACCGCTCAGCGATCGCCCCGCCGCCGCAATCCCCGACCGCAGAGCAGATCCTCGCCGCCAGATTTGCCCGCGGCGAGATCGACGAAGCGGAATACGGGCACCGGATGGCCCTGCTCCGCAGCTCGGCCCAGCACTGACGGAGTGCGACGGTTCGGTCCGTTCAGAGGGCCGACACGCCGCCCTCGAGGCTGCGGGCAAGATCGGACAGGGCACGCGTCACCGCCACCTGACTGCCCGACCCACCAGGTCCCTGCTCGCTGGGCGCCAGCCGGGCGAGCCCGGCACCCACCCATTCTCTCCCTTGGAAATTCAGCTTTGCTTTCGCGACGGTCCGGTCCTCGCGATCGTCGATGGAGATCGTGACCAACCAACCGTCCTCGACCGGATCGAGCCGCTCAGCACGTTCTTCGACGCTCATGGGGGGACCTCCTCAAGATGCGGGACTGTCTTCATCCCAGCGCCACGCCGTCAGCTCCGGTAGGGCCCGAAGTCACACGCACCCCGGACTTTCGTCAACCGGAGGTCACCCAGGGCCGCTGCGGAAGGGGGACTTATGGCCCTGGTACCGGAGTGGGCCGAGTCCGTAACGTCGCAACCATGTTGCCAGACACCAAACCCGTAACCATCCTGTCCGAGAGCGAGTGCTGGCGGCTGCTCAGCACCGTGTCGCTCGGCCGACTTGTCACCACCGCAGACGGCGAACCGGCGATCTTTCCGGTGAATTTCGTCGTGCAACACCGGACGATACTGTTCCGCACCGCGGAGGGGACGAAACTGGCCGGCACGGCGATCAACAAGCAGGTGCTGTTCGAGGCCGACGGCCACACCCTCAGCGAGGGTTGGAGTGTCATCGTGAAGGGCGATGCTCGGGCCCCGCACACCGACGACGATATCCACGATGCCGAGCATGCCGGCCTGCGTCCGTGGACAGCCACCCCGAAACCGCACTTCGTCCGGATCCGGCCGCTGCGGATCACCGGTCGACGATTTGCCTTCGGCACTGAATCCGCTTTCTAGCCAACAGATTCGGCGCCTCCATGCCTGAGCCTGAGGTCGACGGCGCCATCGTCGTCGCAGTCGACGACTCGCCGGAGAACGTGGCCGCAGTGCGCTGGGCTGCAGAAGAGGCCCTCCTGCACGACCGCCCACTGGTACTCGTGCATGCGGTCACCCCGGATATCGTCGACACCGACGAGCCTGTTCTTCGCGCTCGGTTCGACCGTTGGCGGATGCACTGCGCCCGCATGCTTCTCGACAAAACCAAAGCGGACCTGGTCGAGCACACACGGCTGGACGCCGACGTCATATCGTCGGCACCGTACTTGGACAATCCGGTGAAGGCGCTGACCCGACTGTCCGATGGCGCATGGATGATCGTACTGGGCAGCCGTTTTCGCGGGTCCCTGGGCGGTCGGCGAATCGGCTCGACGAGCGCGGCGCTGTGCTACCGGGCCCGGTGCCCTATCGCGGTGATCCACATGCAAGAGCAGATCCCGGCGCAACGACCGGTCCTCGTCGGAGTCGACGGTTCAGCCGCGTCCACGCATGCAGTGGCCCTGGCCTTCGACGAAGCCGCGCGGCGGCACGTCGGCCTGGTGGCGGTGCACTCATGGAGCGACGAAAATGTCCTGCAACTGCTGGGATCGGACTGGGAAGACTACCGCGGACACGCCGAAGCGGCGCTGCGCCGGGCAGTGGCGGACTGGCGAGCCCGTTATCCGGATGTCGAGGTGATCGAGAAGGTGTACTGCGATCGGCCGGCCCACTGGCTCATCGAGGAATCCGAGCACGCCGGTCTGGTGGTCGTGGGCAGTCACGGGCGCGGGGCCTTCTCGACCCAGATCAACGGGTCCGTTGCCACCGCAGTGGCCGAAGGCGCTGCCGTACCGGTGATCATCACCCGCGGGGCGTGACATGCCCGAAGCACACCCGGTTCCGACGGACCAACAGCCCGGCACCCCACGAATCGTCCCGCTGTTCGACGGAAGAGCAACGGTCACCTTGCGCAAACTCACCCCCGCCGACTTCGACCGGGTCGTCGAACTCGCCGACGGACTCAGCGATGACGAAAAGTACCTGCGCTTCTTCACCACCCGCCCGGCTTTCATCCCGCAATGGGCCACCTCGCTCACCGAAGCTTCCGGCGATGTCGTCGCACTCGGGGCCTTCGACCACGGCGAGCTGGTCGGTGTGGCGAACTACACCCGCTGCGAGGTGCCCGACCAGGCCGAGGTCGCCGTCGTCGTCGCGCGATACCAGCACGATCGCGGTGTGGGTACGGCATTGCTCGGAGAGCTCGTCCGACTCGCCAAGCGTGACGGTTTCCGGCACCTCGTGGCTGACGTCCTCGCCGAGAACCACCGTGTGCGGCGCGTCATCGCAGACTCCCACCTGCCGGTGACCTTGCACCGAGATGGGTCCATTGTCGATGTGGACGTCGACCTAGACGTGATCCCGCAGGACGAGTAACGAGCAGTTCGTGCCGCGCAGGATCGCCGCGGCGACGGGGCCGACGAGCTGGGCGACCACTTCGGAGTCTTTCGCCGAGGCGATGACCAGTTGATCGATATCGGCGCTCTGGGCAAGGAGATTGGTGATGTCGCCGGGCCGTGGGAGTACCGCGATCTGCATGTCGGCGTGGTCTCGCTCCCGATCGCTGACCAGCGACTCCAGCCTTGCGCCGACATTCTCCGAACGCTCCGACTCGGCAGGCCACGGGGTGAGCGCAAGAATCGACGCGTCACGCAACGCCGCCTCGTCGATCGCCCTTTGCAAGACGGCCTGTGGATCCGGCTGGTCATCGAGAACGGCGACGATCCAACGATGCGGCCCGACGCGCTCGCGGGCATGCCGACGGTGCACGATTGCCACCGTGGACTGCGCGGCCTTCGCCAGACGCGCTGCGGTCGAACCCCGCCGGCCCGGACCGGAATCGTGGGTGCCTTTCCAACCGACGCACACCAGCTCCGCCGAACGGGATACTTCGGCCAGAACGTCCACCGGATCGCCTTGCAGAATGTCCGTCTCTATCTTGACCTGCTGCCCACTGGCATTCAGGGCGTCGCTGACCGCCTGCAGCGTGCGGCCGGCTTCGGCGACCACAGTGTCCTCGTGATCGTGCGCGTCGACGACGTGGACCAATCGCAGCGGGACATTCCGGTTGACAGCTTCATCGGCAGCCCAAAAGGCGGCTCCCAAGGCTGCTTTGGAGCCGTCGATACCGACGACGATGGGCTTCGATACCGACGTGGACATGGTGTGCTTCCCTCTGGACGAGTGATGTCGCGATACGTCTCACGTTAAGCGTGGACGAAGCGATCAGCTATGGGCTTTGGTCCTCAACCTCGGGACGTCAGTCCTTGTCACCAGGCGGCCATGATGACTGAAGCGTGCGGCGCGGCGGTGGATGCGCGTGTCCGCGCCGCGCGTGCGGGCTGGCGGTGCGCCGACGGGCTCGCGGTAGAACACCGATTTGGTGATCTCGACCAGCACCAGGTACGCGACCGCCATACCCGCAAGCGCGGCGAAGAACTGCCAGGGCAGCGGCGCGAACCCCATGCTCCGGGCAGGACCCCAGAAGCTGATGGCGATACCCACAGCGATCACGGCCACGGTCGCCAGGGTCAGCAGACCACCGGGCCGGCTGCGGGTGAAGGGAATTCGTCGCGTGCGGATGGCGAAGATGATGAGTGTCTGTGTCGCCAGCGACTCCACGAACCAACCGGTGCGAAACTCCGGCGGAGCGGCATGCAGCACGCCGAGCATCAGGCCGAAGGTCAAGAAGTCGAACAGGGAACTGACCGGACCGAACGTGAGCATGAACCGCCTGATGAAAGCGATGTTCCAATGTGAAGGAGCACGCAGCTGTTCGGGGTCGACCCGGTCGGTGGGGATGGCCAACTGGGAACTGTCGTACAGCAGGTTGTTCAGCAGGATCTGGCTGGGCAGCATCGGCAGGAACGGCAGGATGGAGGAGGCGGCGGCTGCACTGAACATGTTGCCGAAATTGCTTGAGGTGCCCATCAAGACGTACTTGATGGTGTTGGCGAAGATGCGTCGACCTTCTGCCACACCGGCGGCCAGCACACCGAGGTCCTTCTCCATCAGCACCACGTCCGCCGCGTCTTTGGCGACATCGCTGGCAGTATCGACAGATATCCCGACATCGGCGGCATGAAGTGCCAGCGCATCGTTGACCCCGTCGCCCAGGAATCCCACCGCCCGTCCGACGCGGCGGGCCTCGGCGATCAACGCCGCCTTCTGTTCGGGTGAGATCCTGGCAAAAATGGTGTGGTTCTGGACGGCACGTGCGTAGTCGTCAGGACCGAGGACCGCCAGTTCGGCTCCGGTGATGGTCCCTTTTGTCGGCAAACCCAGCTCAGCGCACACTTTCTCGGCAACCCGCGGGTTGTCTCCGGTGGCGACCTTGACCTCGATCCCCAGCTCTGCCAAAGCGTGCAGGGACTGCGCTGCAGCGGGTTTCGGCTCGTCGGCGAAACACAGAAATCCGTCCAAGGTCAGGTCTGCCTCGTCGGCCGCGTCGATCTCGGTCAGGTCAGGGGCTGGTCGGCTGGCCACTGCCACGACACGTCGCCCCTCGTCGAAGAGTGCGTTCAACGTCGCCTGGGCACCGTCTGGCACGGTGACGCAATGCTCGAGGATCTGCTCGGGGGCACCCTTGGTCACGAGTCGGCGCTGTCCCCGGTCGTCGACCAAGGCGGATGTCGCTCGCCGGGCATGATCGAACGGGAGCACCGCCACGCACCGCGCGCTGTCGATGGTCACGGTGCCGGCGGCCGCGGTGAGGGCGGCGTCCAGCGGATTGGCACTCTGCCCGCCCGCGGTCTCCAGGTCGCTGGCCAACAGTCCGAGCCTGAGTACCGCATCGCTGTGGGCACCGGTGGCGTCGACCGCGTCGATGTAGGTGATCTGGCCGTTGGTGAGTGTCCCGGTCTTGTCCGTGATCAGCACATCGATATCGCCGAGGTCCTCGATACAGACCAGACGTTTGACGAGGACATGTTGGCGGGCCAGCCGTCGTGAACCGGTCGCCAGGCTGGTACTGACCACCGCGGGGAGCAATTGCGGGGTGATGCCGACGGCGATCGCCAACGCGAACAACGCAGCGTCGATCAGGGGGCGTCCGAGCATCACATTGATCCCTAGGATGAAGGCGGTCAGGATCAGCGCCACCCACAGCAGGAGATAGGAGAACCTTCGCAGGCCCCGCTGAAAGTCGGTCTCGGGTTGACGTTCACCCAATCCCACAGCAAGCCTGCCGAACTGAGCGCGCTGCCCGGTGGCATAGACGATGCCCACAGCGTCGCCGGCGGTGACCACAGTGCCCATGAAAGCCAAGTTGGAACAGTCGGGCAGGCTGCGCGCATCGTCGACGGACAGCGCAGTTTTCTGGGCCGGAGTGGATTCTCCGGACAGGATGCTCTCGTTGCACTCCAGTCCATGGACCGTCACCAGACGGATATCGGCGGGTACCACCTCCCCCAGCGTCAACCGGATCACATCGCCCACCACCAAATGGGTGACACTGTCTTTGGTGAACTGACCGTCCCGACACACCAGGGCGAAATGGTGTACCTGCGAGTGCAATTGCGCGGTCGCACGCTCGGCCCGGTATTCGTTGACGAAACTCAACCCGATGCTGGCGATCAGGATGATCCCGATGATCAGTGCCTGGGTGTGATCGCCGAGGAAGAATGCCATGACCGCGGTGGCGGCCAGGAGCAGCAACAGGGCGCTGCGCAGTTGGCGCATCAGCACGGCCCACGCGCTGACCCGGTGGGTGCGTACGGCGTTGGGGCCGTCGCGGTCCAGCCGCAGCCGGGCTTCTTCCGAGGTCAGACCGGTGGCCATACTGCCGAGTGTGGTGAATGCGTCCTCGGCGGGCACCGCGGCGGCCCACTCCCTGGTGAGCTGGTCCGGCGGCGCCATCACAGGTCTGCCGGCCTCGACCGGCAGACCGCCACCGGAACCGGCGAGTGGTGCAGCATATTGAGGCTGGTGGATCCCAGCACGGTGGCGGCCAGCGGATTGCGGCCCCGGCTACCCACCACGACGAGCTGAGCCTCCCCCAACCGCTGCAGGAGTGCGCGGCGGGGTTTGGCGGCATCCACGAAAAGACTGACCTCGGTATCGGGGTACTTGTGGCGGTAGGGCTCCACCGCATTGACGAGTTCCTCGCGTTGAAGTGCCTCCAGGGCGTCCCAATCGATCAAGAACGGGATGGACACCTCCCCGGGTGGGGTGCGCATCGACCAGGAGTGCACCGCCCACAGCGGAGCGCCCAGCGCAGCGGCCAGTTCGAAGGCCAGATCAACGGCGCCATCGCTGGAGCCGTCCACCCCGACGACAATCGGTTGTGCTGTCGGGCTGAGTAATTCGCCCCGCCACGCCACCACCGGGCATTCGGCGTGGGCGGTGAGGTGGAGCGTGAGTGAACCCACGAGCAGAGCGACCGAGGGCGACAGCTCGTCACACCCCAGCACCAGCATCCGCGCGTGCCGACTCAGCGCTTGCAGGGCTGTGTCGACGGTTTCGGTGAGCGCCTCGGTGGTGATCTCCAAATCGGGATGGCTCGCCCGAACCGCACTGGACACCGCGTCGAGGATGGGATGTGCAGCCTCCCTTTGCTCGTCGATATAGGCCGCTTGGAACGCGGCCATGGCGTCGGTGAGGTTGTGCCCGGAGTACGGCATGGCGTGCACGATGTGCAGCCGCGCTCCCAGCCGCACCGCGAGCGCGCCTGCCCATCGCGCCGCATGCCGTGCCGAGATCGTCCCGTCGACACCCACCACGATGGGCCGTGCCGAATCAACCATGGTGCGCCCTTTCTTCCTCATTGTCAGGCCGGTGCCGCACCGATTCCCACAGGATCCGCTGTTCGGCGGTGACGGTACCGACCGCTTCGTGGCCCAGGATCCGGCCGGCCGGCACCTCCGGGACATCGCCCTTCAAGATGTGCAGGTCGGTCCCGCAGATGGTCACGGCATCCACGCGGACGATCGCGTCGCCGGGGCGCTGGATCTGCGGATGGGGCACGTCTTGCCAAGAACGGTGGCCGGGGCCTTGATAGACGAGGCCTTTCATGTGCGGATTCCTTCCGGATGGGTAGAGGCAGCGTTGAGTTTCACGGCGGTCAGATGGCGACGCAGCACACCTCCCGCGCTTCCGCGATGTTCTCCTGCAGCGACCGGCTGGTATCGACGCGGTGGGCGCCCACCCAATCCTCAGGGTCGGGCGTCAGCGGGGCGGCCATCTCCGCGGTGGCATCGGAGGCCGTCTCACCACGTGTCGCGATACGCGCCTTGGCATCGTCAAGGGTTGTGGTGCAGACGAATTCGAGCACCGGTGCGGAACACTCCGCGGCCACTTCATGGGCCAGGGTGCGGTGTCTGCGGTCGCGCCAGGTGCCGTCCAGGATGACGGTGTGCCCTCCGGTCAGGAACTGCTGTGCTCGCCGGAGCACATCGGTATAGACCGTGTCGACGTTGGCGGGATCGTACAGCCCGGCGTGCAGGGTGCCGGCGGTTCCGCCGATGCGGCCGCTCCGCTGCAGATCGCGGCGGACATCGTCGGTCGACACCACGTGCGCGCCGATCTCCCGGGCGAGCGACTGCGCTAGTGTGGATTTCCCGGTGCCCGGTCCCCCGCCGATGATGATGAGCCGGACGGCACCTGCGCTGAGATGCTCCAGCGCGATGGCGAGATGCCTGCGCGCGTCCGCGCGTGCCTCCGAGCGCCCCTGTCGCACGCAGATGCAATCCACCTTGGCGCGCACGACCGCGCGGTAGGCGGTGTAGAAGTGCTTGAGCCCGGGCGGCGCCTGATCATCGGCCAATCGGCAGTACTGGTCCAGGAAGTGATCACCGAGGTCCTTGTGGCCCAGGAACTCCAGATCCATCGCCAGAAACGCGGCGTCGTCGACGCCGTCGACATACCGCAGCTGGTCATCGAACTCGAGGCAGTCCAGGAGCGCCGGACCCTCCGGCAGGCAGAACACATCGGAGCTCTGCAGGTCGCCGTGACCGTCGACGATCCGACGCTCCTCGATGCGCCGGGCGAACAGGGCAGACCTTCTCGACATGAATTCGGTGGCGAGCTGCCCGACCGCTGCCACGGTATCGGCCGGCAGGATGTCCGCGGTGTAGCGGTGCAACTCGGTGAGATTCTCCTGCCACCGCGCGGCCACCGCCTCCGGGGTCGCCGACAGGTCGATGACGTCGCTGCGCTCTGCTCGACGGTGGAACCCTGCCAGTACCTCTGCGATCCGGTCCAGGTGACCCGTGACGGGTAGCCCGGCGGCGATCATCGTGGCGAGGCACCGTGAATCGGGGTGGCGCCGCATCACGATGACCGGTTCGGCGTGACCTTCCTGCGGACCGGTCAGGTGCGCGACCCCCAGGTAGCTCGTTGGCGCCAACCGCCGGTTCAATGCGACCTCGCGCTGACACACCTGCTCTCGCGCCTGCGGTGTGCTGAAGTCGAGGAAATCGGTGACCACCGGCTTCTTCGCCTTGTACGCACGGTCACCCACCAGCACGACGATCCCGGTATGCGTCTCGTGGACCGCAGGGCTGATCACCGCGGAATCGATGGGCGCGCCGGGTACTTCGTCCATGACAAGAATCGTCACCGCCGGCGCACCTCGGCGGAAGCGGTCGACCGTCCCCTGGGCGACGCCATTGGTCCTCATTCACCAGAGCACAAAGACTCTGTTCGGAGCCGCGCTGCCGCCAGGGGCGAATCCTGGGACCAATGGCCCTTCTGCGCAACGTGACGTTGAGCGATGGTCAAGGGGTCTTCACACCATGCCGAAGGGACCCCGAACATGCAGCGGACCAAAGTGGCCACCAGCGTGCTCAAGGACGCGGTGAAGTCGGCGTGCCGAGCTCCGTCGATCCACAACAGCCAGCCGTGGCGCTGGATCGCCGATTCCGGTGCGCTCGAACTGCACCTGGACGCGAGCCGCCTGGTGCGGACCGATTCCTCTGGTCGGCAGGCGCTGATCAGTTGCGGAGCAGTCCTCGATCACCTGCGCGTCGCCATGGCAGCTGCGGGGTGGACGGCGAATGTGGACCGCTATCCGAACCCGAACGACCACAAACATCTTGCGACGATCCATTTCACCCCCTTGGACTACGTGACCGAGGGCCACCGCCGCCGCGCACAGGCGATTCGGCTGCGCAGAACGGACCGTTTGCCCTTCGCCGCACCTGTGGAGTGGAGTTCCTTCGAACCGGAACTGCTCCGGGTCGTCGGCGATACCGCGGTCGTCGACGTGCTCGATGACGACGATCGTCCGGTCCTCGTCAAAGCCGCGGCCCTGACCGAGGACGCGCGGTTGTACGACTCTGCCTATCATGCGGAATTGGACTGGTGGACCTCGTCATTCGACCCCACCGCGGGAATTCCACACAGCGCACTGATCACAGCGGCGGAGACCGACCGGGTCGCCCTCGGACGTCGGTTTCCCGTCACCCACCATCAGGAGCAGCGCAACGAGGTACCCGAAGACCACTCCCGGATCGTCGTGCTGTCCACCTACGACGACACCCACCTGGATCTGCTCGGCTGCGGCGAGGCGCTGTCTGCAGCACTCCTGTCGGCAACCATGGCCGGGCTGGCGACGTGCACGCTGACCCACCTCACCGAGGTGGCGGCCTCCTCCACGATGGTCCGATCACTGACGGGTCACGAGTTCCCCCAGGTGTTGATCAGGATGGGCCGAACCCCGGCCGGCGAACCGGTACCCCCACCCACCCCGCGACGGCCGCTCGCCGAAGTCCTCACCATCAACGATTGAGCACGTACTTCCTACGAGAGAGAACCCATGAGTCACAAGCATTCCAAGAAACACCTCGATCACCTGACCGTGAAGATCACCGTCGACGAGGTCGACAACGGCACCAATGCCACCGCGAGAATGACCTGGGAGGATGGGGAGCTGATCGGGAAAGGCCGTACGACGCTCGACCCGGATGACCACTTCCCCGAGCAGGTCGGGGAGAACCTCGCCATCGCCCGGGCATTGTCGGATATTGCAGGAAAGCTCTATGCCGCCACCGCCTCGGATATCGAGTCGGCGACCGGCGAGCGGGTATCGGTCCGCTGATCGGTGCGGAGACAACCACCATGAACACACGATTGCCGTCGCGACCGGTGGTCGTCGGGGTGGACGGATCGCATGCGGCGGTCTCGGCAGCCGTCTGGGCTGTCGATGAGGCCGTACGACACGATGTCCCGCTTCGTCTGTTGTGCGTGGTGGACGGTGACGACGATACCGACTCTGCTGCAGGCGATCTGGCGGGTGCCGAGATCGCGGTGCGCGAGTGCGTCGTGGCAGTCGAGTCGGGCCGGACACCGGTCAAGATCGAAGTGGAGATCCGGCAGGGCGACCCGACCGCGGTGCTCATCGAGGCTTCCACGTCGGCACTCATGTTGTGCGTCGGGGCGACTGGCCAGGAGCACACGCCCGGAGTTTCCCTGGGTGCCCGGATCGGCGAATTGACCAGTGCGGCACACTGTCCGGTTGCCGTCATCCGCCCCGACAGCTCGGCCTTCGACGGGGCAGGAGTGGTCGCCGAGATCGACGACTCGTGCGATATCGCCGCGGTTCTGGAGCACGGGGTCGCGGAAGCGCGGGGCAGACACGCCACCCTGTCCATCGTGGCGACCTGGCAGCCGAGATTCACCGATATTCACGACACCCAGGCCCGGGCGGCCGGCAACCGTCGCACCCGCGCCGGGCTCGAGCGCAAGCTTGACTGGCTACGGCGCAAATACCCCGAACTGACCATCAAGATGGCTGCAGCGCAAGGCAGTACGACCACGTACCTGCGCCGGCACGCCGCATCGGTTGATCTCCTCGTCGTGGGCCGTACCCGGCGCGGCGGTCTGTGCGACCTGATCGGGTCACCCGGGCATGCCACCCTGACCGACACCATGTGTTCGGTTCTGGTCTGTCCACCCCGGGCGGCATTGTGAACGCCACCCGCCACGCTCCCTCACCCGCACGCCCAACGGCTCCCCGGGAAGAACCGGATGACGCCGGGGTGTTGCGCGTCTTCCTCGTCGACGACCACGAACTGGTGCGGCGCGGGCTCATCGACCTACTCGGCGCCGATCCGGACCTTCGGGTCGTCGGCGAGGCGGGTTCGGTGGCAGAGGCGATGGCGTCGATTCCCGCGCTACAGCCCGACGTGGCCGTGCTCGACGTGCGGCTGCCGGATGGCAACGGTATCGAACTGTGCCGAGAGCTGCTGTCTCGACAGCCCGGTTTGAGTTGCCTGATACTGACATCGTTCACCTCGGACCAGGCGATGCTCGATGCGATCCTCGCCGGCGCCAGCGGTTACGTCGTCAAGGACATCAAAGGAATGGAGTTGGCGCGGGCGATCAAAGAGGTCGGGGCCGGCCGCTCGCTGCTGGACAACCGCGCGGCCGGTGCGCTGATGGCCAGGTTACGGGGAGCCGCCGGCCGGTCCGATCCCCTGGCGACCCTCAGCGATCAGGAACGGACACTGCTGGACCTGCTCGGGGAGGGGCTCAGCAACAAGCAGATCGCCGCCAGGATGTTCCTCGCCGAGAAGACCGTGAAGAACTACGTGTCACGCCTGCTGACCAAACTGGGAATGGAACGTCGAACTCAGGCAGCAGTATTCATCTCCACGCTGCAGCGGCCGCGGCATCCAGAGTCCTGACGGGAGTTTCCGGCGGTCACGGGGTGCCCGGCAGACGATCCATATCGCGGGCGGTGACACTCTCCAGCCGGTTGGCCAGATCGGCCAGCGCACGAGCGACCGCAAGTTCGTCACCGACTTCCGCGAGACTCCGGTCGCCCGACCGCAACCGGGTGAAACCGACTCCGGCGGTCGTGCGGCCCCGCCAGCTCAGTCGGGCCTCGGCTCTGGTGTATCCGCCGTGCCGATCGAAGACCAGTTCCACGGTCCTCGGCAGGGATTCGTCACCGGTGTCCGCGCGCGGCGTGCCGGCATCTGCTCCGTTCATAGCCCCATCCGACTACATCGGCGCCGCGGTGAGCTAGGGACGGAAGTCACGACTTCGATCCGACTTCGGCCCTCAGGACGATCTCCTCGGTAACGAAGGACCAGTGGCCCTATCTGCGGCTTGCGCGCACGAGCATGGTGGGACCATGAAGATCGACGCGACGCGGGTGGCGGCCCTGGCGGTACTGCTCTATGGGGCAAAGCGCTACTGGCGGAACTGGGGCACCACCAAGGACGAATGTGCCATGAAGCTGCCCGGCGATGAACTGCTGCGGGAACCTCTGGTCAAGACCACCGAGGGGGTGTGGATCGATCTGCCCGTCGAGCAGGTGTGGCCGTGGGTGGTACAGCTCGGTCAGGGCCGCGGCGGCTGCTACACCTACGACACGGTCGAGAGCGCCTGTGGGCTCGACCATCACAGCGCTGACCGCATCCATGCCGAATGGCAGAACCTCAGCGCCGGGGACACGGTGCGTTTCGCCCCGCCCGGCTGGCTGGGACGACGCGACGGCGTCACCTTGCCTGTGGCGAAGGTGATCCCGCAGGAGGCGATCGTGCTGCACGGGTCACCACCGGCCATCCCGTGGGACATCGTCTGGTCCATCCATCTGATGCCCCGCTGGGACGATCGCTGCCGGCTGCTCGTGCGCACCCGGGTAGGGCTGCGGCACCCGGCCGAAGTGGTGGCGCTGAGTCTGGCCGGTCCCCTGCACTCCGCGTTGACCAGGAGAATGTTGTTGGGCATCAAGCACCGAGCGGAGCGGCAACGTCATTCCGCCGTGGTCGAGGCATCCTCGTCGTGACCGTTTCACGGCAGACCTTGGTGGCACGAGTCGGCCGTATCCTGCCCTTCCTCCTTCTCGCCACCACGTTGACCGCTCTCGGCGGCGGCGGCCTGGCATGGTCCCTGGGAGCGCACCACACCGCCGAAATGCTCTGGAACGCTGGAACTCTGATCGCCGTGGTGCCCGCCCTCTGGTGGGTGGCCACCGCCATGAAGGACCGCCGGTTCGGCGCCGATCTCATCGCCGTTCTGGCGCTCGTCGGTGCACTGGCGGTCGGCGAGCACCTTGCCGGAGCGCTGATCGCCGTCATGCTGGCCACCGGCCGGGCGCTGGATTCCGCGGCCGAGCGCCGTGCGACCCGGGACCTGCGCGCACTGTCCGATCGCATGCCGCGAGAGGTGCGAAGATGCGACACCGACGGGGTCGTGACGGTCCCGTTGGACGCGATTCAGCCCGGCGACCGGCTGATCATCGGTCCGGGTGAGGTCGTGCCGGTGGATGGGCTGATTGCCGCAGAGGCCGCGATATTCGATGAATCCGCGCTGACCGGCGAGTCCGTGTACGCCGAGCGGCAGGCCGGTGATGGGGTACGCAGCGGCGCCGTCAATGCGGGTGCCGCAGTGGAGATCGAGGCGACCGCGACCGCGCAGGACAGCACCTACGCCGAGATAGTGCGGTTGGCACAGGAGGCCGCCGCGCAGAGCGCACCGGTGGTGCGCCTCGCCGACCGGTTCGCCGTGTGGTTCCTGCCTCTGACGCTCACCGTCTCCGGTGCGGCGTGGCTGCTCAGCGGTTCGGCCGAACGCGCGGTCGCGGTGCTCGTGGTGGCCACCCCCTGTCCGTTGCTCCTGGCCGCGCCGGTGGCGATCGTCTCCGGTCTGTCCCGGGCCGCCCGGCTCGGTGTGATCGTCCGCAGCGGTGGCGCACTGGAGAATCTCGGAAAGGCGACCACCCTGGTCCTGGACAAGACCGGCACGATCACCACCGGCCGGCCCGTCGGGACCGATATCGTGACCGCCCCGGGGTGGACGCAGAACGAGGTTCTGCGCCTGGCCGCCACCGCTGACCGGTTCTCCCCTCATGTCCTCGCCCACGCGATCGTCGACGCCGCCCGCGAACGGCAGATAACCATCAGTGTGCCCGCCGATGCCGTCGAAGTCGCCGGCATCGGCACGTCGGCAACAGTGGACGGGATGCGCGTGAGGGTGGGAAATCATGAACTTCCGTCCAGCCCGCCGCAGTGGGCCGGTACCGCGCTCACCCGGGCGACGTTCGACGGCGCCGTCATCGCGTGGGTGTCGGTCGACGACGGATTGATCGGCGCTGTGCTGCTCAGTGATCCGTTGAGAGTGGACGCGCCGCGCACACTTCGCCGGTTGCGCGCCGCCGGCATCAACCGGATGGTCATGCTCACCGGAGACCGGCCGGCTCCCGCCGAGCACATCGCAGCCATGCTCGGGCTCGATGAAGTGCGTGCCGACCAGACCCCGGCCGACAAGGTCGCCGGAGTGCAGGCGGAGCGGGAGAAGGCCGTCACCGCGATGGTCGGCGACGGTGTCAACGACGCGCCCGCACTGGCCGCGGCGGATGTCGGTATCGCACTCAGTGGGTACGGGTCTACGGCGAGTTCCGAGACCGCCGATATCGTCCTGGCGACCGGCCGGATCGACCGCTTGGCCGATGCCATGCTGATCGCTCGCCGCTCCCGGCGCCTCGCCGTGCAGAGCGCGACAGTCGGGATGGGTCTGTCCTTGGTGGCGATGGCCTTCGCCGCGGTCGGCCTTCTCCCGCCCACGATCGGCGCTCTCCTGCAGGAGTTGATCGACCTCACCGTCATTCTCAACGCCCTGCGCGCGTTACGGACTCCAGGAGTGGGCACGCCGGCGCTGGTCGCCGGCACCGAGGATCTGCTCCGCAGGTTTGCGGCCGAGCATGTTCGGATGCGCGGCGAACTCGGCGCTTTCCGCGCAGCCGCACATCAGCTTTGTGACGGCAACGTCGTGGCCGCATTGCCGTTGGTGCAACGTGCCGACACCTTCGTGCAGCACGTGCTGCTGCCGCACGAGCACGCCGAGGACCACAATCTGTATCCCGCCTTGGCGACACCGCTGGGCAGCCCGGAAGCCACCGCGACGATGAGCCGCATGCACGCCGAGATCGACAGCCTGGCCCGCCGGCTGCACACCCACGTCACCGTCGCCGAAGCCAAGGGCGGGATCGACGATGCGCAACGCGAGGATCTCCTTGCCTGCCTGTACGGACTCGACGAGCTGCTGGCCGTGCATTTCGTCGCGGAGGAGGAGAACTACTTCAGCCTGTTGCCCGATGCCGCCGCTGAGCGAACTGGCGGTGAATGACCTTCTGCCCTAGTCAGCGTGGACGCAAAACCTGACGATGAGTGGTATCAGCGACATCCGACGCACACCGAAGGAGCACCCAGATGTCACCGCTTGCAAAGAAATACGGAATCCTGGTCGCCGTCGACGGCTCCCCCGAGTCCGACGCGGCGGTGTCCTGGGCGGCCCATGAAGCCGCTCTGCGCCACACGGAGGTCACGATCATGCACGTCATTGCCCCGATGATCGTCACGTGGCCCATCACCACGGCCCAACTGGATATCGCCGAATGGCAGAACGGGGCCTCCCAACAGATCCTCGAACAGGCGGAGAAGACCTTTCACGCCAGCGTCACCGAGTCGAATGCCCCAGTTGTGCGCACGGAATCGGTGCCCTCACCGGTGATCTCGGCCCTCATCGACACGTCGAAGGATGCGGCGATGATGGTGGTCGGAATCCGCGGCGCCGGAAAACACGGGCGGTTGGCGATCGGCTCTGTCAGCAACGCACTGCTTCATCATGCACATTGTCCGGTCGTGGTGGTACATCCCGAGGACCGGACAGACCCGACCGCACCCGTCCTGGTGGGAATCGATGGGTCGCCTGCCTCCGAATCGGCGACCGGACTTGCGTTCGAGGAGGCCTCGTTGCGTGGGGTGGATCTGGTGGCCATGCATGCGTGGAGCGACACCGCGGTCTTCCCCGCCATCGAAATGGACTGGTACCTCTATGAGGAGCAGGCGCATGAAACGCTCGCCGAGCGCCTCGCCGGCTGGCAGGAGCGGTATCCGGACGTCAATGTCCACCGCAGACTGCCATGCGATCGGCCCGCGCATTGGCTGGCCGCAGAGTCGCAGAAAGCGCAGCTGGTGGTCGTCGGTAGCCGCGGGCGCGGCGGTTTCACCGGGATGTTGCTGGGCTCGGTGAGTTCTGCTGTGGCACAACAGGCCGATGCACCCGTGATCGTCGTCCGGGATTGAGTGCATGCCGGGCGGAGCCCGGGTCATCGCGGCCCAGCTCCGCGAAATCGCCCGGGGACTCGGGGTCCGGCCGGACCGCTGCGCGGTCGTCGAAACCACCCCTGCGGAGCTCCACCGCCGAAGAAATCCATCTGGCCGCCGGGGCCGTGTTCAGCGTCTGGCGTCGGGGCAGAGCATCCAGGTCGGTTGAGCCCGCGACTGCGGTGCGCAGCGCCAGAATGCGACGGCTGATGTTGAGGGTCAGGGGTATCAGGTGGGTGGTGATCCGCGCACCTGCCGCCAGCCGCAGGTAGGTGCGCGTCACGACAGATGAGATCTCGTCGCGGCCGCAGTCCGGAAATCTGGCCACCAGCATCGTCGTCGTGCGGTCCAGCTCGTCTTGCACCATCGGCGCCAGCGCCCCGCGGGAGCCGATTGCGTTGAGGTTCATCAGTTGTCGGTCTGGTGAGGGGCTCGACCGCCGTGGCCGCCGACCACCGTGGCCAGTTCACGGTCCCACGCGCTGTGCCGAGACCGGTCGAGCCGGCACCGCACCACCCAGACGAATCCGGCCGAAGCGCCGGCAACGACGAGCCACAGAGACAACGCGATACCGACTGCATCCACCGCCGCCTGACGAACCGGGGTAGGCGCGACGGTGTTCTCCCCGCGCGCATCCACCCAGATATCGGTCTTGTCGCCGAGCGAGGCCGGCGACGGCCACGGCACGAGTCCGGTGTGCTCCGACCCGGCGGCGGTCCAGCGGGCCCGCACGACGTAAGAGAGCTGATTGCGCTGCACCACGGTCTCGGTATCCGTCTGGGCGGTGGCCGAGACGATGTGCCGAGTCAACGCCTGTTCGGCGTACAGGCGGGCGTTCGAGTCGTGTACCGCAGTGCCGACGGCTCCCGCGACGGGTGTCATCAGGACGACCAGTGACAGCGCGAGAAATGTTGTCAGGGCCTCGATTCGGTCGCTGATTCGGACCAGCGGGTTGCGGCTCGTCAACAGAGCACCGCTGCGTCGGCCCAAGCCGATGGGGTAAATTTCCACGTCCCGCTCCTCACGCGGCCGGATTGACTGAGGATTTCAGCTTGCGCCGAACCACCCGGAATTCTTAGGGTCCAAGGTCACCGCCCGGATGGGCGCACGGCCCCAATACATCCCGGCGAAGGACCAGCCGCCGATGCTAAGCGAGCGGGAAGCCGTCGAGGTTGCAGGCGACTTCGCTCAGCGGCCGCCGCGGGGTGGCGGGAAGCGGGTCCGCGTTGATGGGCGCCCACCCGATACGCAACAGGACCTGAGGGAACTCCCCGATGCCGAACACCGCGGCCTGGAGTTGATCGCGGGTCGCCTGGATCTCGAGGGGTTCGGTGAGAATGCAACTGGCCAGACCCATCGACGTCGCCGTCAGGAGGACCTGACTGGTGGCTTCGCCGGCCCGCAGTCGGGCGATGACATCGTCGGCGGCGGTGCCGAGCGCGAGCACGACTCCGTGATCGTCCTCGGCATCCGACTCCGGCGCCTGTGCCAGCGCCGGCCCCGCGAAGATCCGCGCCGGCACCGGGGAATGCTGGTCCGAGGCAGGGGCATTACGCGCGGGCACGCCCGCGGTGGCCCCGTAACGACCACTCCAGGAAGCCAATTCGCCGAGGTACCCGGCATCCTGGCTGTGCTCACGCGCCGCCCGGGCAAGGATCGCCCTGAATTCGTCGTTCGTCTCGACCCGACGCATGGTGACACCCATCCGTGCGGCACGCGCGCCCATCATGGCAATGTGCCCGGGTGGGACCGGCCAGGAGCTGTAGTGCCGGCGATCGGTGCGCCGTTGTGGGATCGCCGCGGCAAGGGAGATGTCCATCTCCCCCGGCCGGACCGGATGAAACTCGATCGAGGCCAGGTGATCGGATTCGTCGGGGTTGGGTAACCGATGAATCTTGGACTGCCAGCCCAACGCCGCAAGCGCAACAACACAGTGGTTCAACGCAATTCCGCAGCTGACGAACAGGTCGCGCCGGTCCGGGTCGGTATGTTCGAGGTGCAGTGACGGGTCGGCGAAGAGATGGACACTTCGCGGCCCCACCCGCCAACGCCAGGGTTGCGAATTGTGCACCGAGGGCGCACGCGTTGCCAAGGACAGCGCAGCATGCACCGTTTCGGTGGCGGGAAAATGACCGGACATCGGGTAGACCTTTGCTCGTGATGTGCTTCAGCTCAACTATGTGCAACGGTGGACGACTCCGTCAGGGCCGGAGGTGTGCACTATGAGGGACCTATGACCTTCGGTTATGCCCGAAACGTGATGGCCAGAACGGCAAGGTCGATGAACAAGAGTCCCAATCCGGCTACCGGCACCCAGATCGCGTGTTTGCGCGATGCGGTGTAGAACGAGGCGGCGATCGTGACGACCGCCACGACCGGCGGTCCGTAGGCCAGTATCCCGAACCAGAACTCACCCGGGCCCATGTGATCGCAGCCTCCGTCGGTACACCGTGCCAGGCCCATCACCGCGGCGAAGGCGAAGAGCATGACCGCCATCGCCACCGGCACGGTCAACAAGGCCAACAACCAGTTGAGCCACACCGGACTGCCGCCACGATGTCGGGGCTCCTTCTGGCGAGAGGATGGTTCGGTTGTGGTGTCCATCGGTGGGGTCCTTTACACGTCATTTCGCAGATGGCGAACATCAAAACACCGTGGCGAATCCGCACACTAGGGCCTGAAGTCCTCTCCGGGTCGGTCACCCAGCTGAGTACGAAAGCCCCTAGAAGCGGGTACCCGAACGCACCTACCGTCCATGGCACGCCGCTCGTCTTGCCCAGGCCGAAGTGAAGGACGCCACAATGAGCTACACCGTAGATATCGAGACAATCGTCGCCGGGGTCGATGATTCGTCATGCTCGCATCCCGCGTTGGAATGGGCTGCCAAGGAGGCTGCTCTGCGCCAGGCCACCCTTCGCATCGTGTACGCGGCCACCCTGCCCATCGGCGCATGGCCGGTGGCCCCTGCGCCGAGCGGGTTCATGGAGTGGCAGGCCGAGCGCAGCAAGGACATCCTGGACGACGCCTGCAAGCGGGTCCAGGACGTGACGCACGGGTCGGTTCGGGTGGACACCGTGTTCGCGGTTGCGACTCCTGCCGCTGTGCTGGTCGAGGAGTCCACAACGGCGGGGCTGGTCGTCGTGGGTTCGCGTGGTCGCGGGTCGTTGGCCCGCCACCTGTTGGGCAGTGTCAGCACCGCGCTCGTCCACCGCGCCCACTGCGCCGTAGCCGTCATTCATGACGACGAACCAACGCCGGATCAGCGCGCCCCCGTCCTGCTGGGCTATGACGGGTCGCCGGCATCTGACGACGCGGCCACGCTGGCGTTCGATGAGGCAGCCCGCCGCAACGTCGAGTTGGTGGTGCTCCACGCGTGGTGGTCACCAGGCGCATTCGACATGCCGGGATTCGACTGGGAGCAGATGCGGCCCGACGTCGATCGCGAGATGGCCGCGCGGCTGGCCCCCTGGCAGGAGCATTATCCCCGGGTGAATGTGCGCCGCATCGTCGTCGCCGATCAACCCGCTCACCACCTCGTCGAACTGTCCGCCACGGCGCAGCTCGTCGTCGTGGGCAGCCACGGGCACGGGGCGTTGGCCGGCACTCTTCTGGGCTCGGTCAGCGGCACGGTGGTCCAGTCGGTGCGCACGCCCGTGGTCATCTACCGTCCACGCTAGGCGGCGGCCGGTGTTCACCCCGCGATTTGCCCGGCCTCCGGCCGATCCGGTACCAACCCCGACCGCACCAGTGCGTCGGTGACGAATCGGTTCACCGGTCGCGACTGGAAGAAGCCGGTGTGGCCGCCGCGATACCATTCGATATCCGGTCGCCCCCAATGCTCCCAAAGCCTGGTGACCTGCTCCCGCGGATGCACCACCTGATCCGCCAGGCCCGCATAGATGAAGCGTCCGGCCGGCGGTACCCGCGGCTCCAGAGACAACGGTGAGATCATCCGGCCGAGCGCACCGGCCAGCAGAATCGTCCGCCGACGCGGATCCTCGCGGTCCAGTCCGGAATGCCGACTGAGCAGGTCGACCAGATCGGCGACCGGCACGCCCAGCACCGCGCACCTCAGGTCGTTGTCGAGGCTTGCCACCAGCGCAGTGATGAAACCGCCCAGCGACAGACCGTAGATTCCGATGGTCGGCGCCTGATGTTGTTGCCTGATCCAGGCCAGCAGGCCGCGAATATCCCAGACTGCCTGTGCGGTCGCGTGCACATCGTCGATCACGTTCTCGCCGGGGAACACCGCACCCTTCGGCAGGCCAGTGGCCCTGGGACCATGCAGCGGAAGTACTGGAAGGACGACGTTGAGTCCCAGGTCGTCGTGCAGGTGCCAGGCCCGAAAAAGTGCCAGATCCAGTGCGGCGCGGCCCATCTCGGTGCCGTGCACACACACCAGCCAGGGACGTTCGTCGCGGTGCCGCAGCAACAGCGCATAGCCGTTGCCGACTGCACCGTAGCTACGCCACCGATCCGCCCCGGGCTCACCGACCCGCGGTGTGTAGTCACTGGGCCAGCGCATCCGGGCATAGAATCTGCCGCCCCGATGTACCGGTGTGATCTCGACCCCGGAAAGGGGTCCGGGCGTGACGAAGAAACTACCGGGATCGCGCAGACAACCCAGGGCGCCATAGAATTCGAGTGCCGCGACCACCTCGTCGTGGATGTGCGCGAATGCCCGCGGTTGGCTCAGTGGACGGCGGGCCCGAAGGCCCAACAGCACCACCTCATCGCGCAGCGCCTGTGCCGCCAGCGCGAGACTCGGCCTCGCGATCGGCAATTGCGGCGAACCCGCCCCCAGGTAGTCTCGCCAGGACCGGGCGTAGTAGCTCCCGGTCTTGGTGAAGGGCCGGATCACGTCACCCAGCGACGGACTCATCGTTGCCGCGCTGTCGACGGGACCCACACCAGCACATCAGAATTGGTCACAGCGCGGCCATCCATCGATCAGTGCAGCGGATGCACGTGTTCATGGGTGACGGTTTCGATATCCCCGGCCGTCGCCTTGAGCATCTGCTCCGCGAGATCGGCCAAGGCGCGGGCCACCGCGAGCTCATCGCCGATCGCCGGTACATCGCGGTCGTCCGGATTGCGCCGTGCCACACCGACCCCGGTGAAGCCACGGTCATCGCCGACCAGCCAGGTGGTGGCACGAGTGTGATCCTCGTGCTCGTCGACGCAGACGCCGACAGCCCACTCTCTGCCCTGATTGCTCGGAACGTTCATCGCCGCGCTCCCCTGCTCGTCTGTGTGGCCGCCAGTCGTTCATTCGAGGCCCGAAGCGCCCATACCGTAGCCGGGTGCCGCAGCAGCGACCAGATAGTCAGCGCTGGAGGGGATTTCAATGCTGCCGGATGATTCATGTGTTCTTCCCCTTCCGAAGGACCGCGGTAGCACAAGTAGTTCGAAGCGCGCCCGCATCGCGGCCAACTCGGCATTTCCGAGGAGGGTGTCGATCAGTGCGGCATCGTCGGCCGTCGTGACGATCAGATGATCCACACTCGGTTGCTGCAGTATCAGCGCGGCGAGATCGTCCGGTCGGGGTATGGCCCACACCTCGGGTTGCTTTGCGGCTTCGACGTAGCCGATCGCACTCAGGTAGTCGTCGGGGTCCCACTGTGCCGGGGTCAGTACCATCACCGCCGCGTCTCTCAGCGCCGCCTCGGCCATGGCGGTGCACAACACGGATCTGGCCGACGCCTTCTCGCCCGAGACGGCAACGACCCAACGATCGGCAGATGCCGCCGCAGGATTCCCAGAGTCGTTCCACACCAGAAGCACGGGCGATGTCGCGCATCGGTTCACCGAGATCGCGTCGCCGTGCTCCGCCACGCGGCGCACCTGCGCAGCCCGCATGGATCCGGCGATCAGAACATCGGTGGTGACATCCATGAGCAGACCTTCGGTAGTCCGGCAGTTCAGCAATCATCTGACGCTAGGTGTGAGCTGCCCGCTCGCGCTAAAGGCTTTGGTCTGGTCCGGGAGGGACCTTGGTCCCATCCCGCGCTTCCGGCATCAGTCCACCGGCAGTGGTGCACTCCATATCAGCTGCGTACCGCCCGACGGGCCACCGGTGACGGTGAAGTCACCGCCCACCGACTCGGCGCGCCGGGCGAGATTACTCAATCCGCTGCTGCGCTTGTTGTCGGGCGGTATCCCACTCCCGTTGTCGGAAACGACGATGCGCAGTTCGTCGGCGACCGCGACGCTGACCGTGACCTCCTCCGCGCCCGAATGACGGATCGCGTTACTGAGCGCCTCGGTGATCACGGCTTCGCCATGGTCGGCAAGTACCGACGTGACCACGCTCAACGGACCCGTCAAATTCAACGTCGCGGACAGTTCTCGGTTCTCCGTCAGGCGTTCGAACGCGGTGTGGATGCGGGAGGCAAACCCTTCCTGAGCCTCGGACGGATTCTGCAGATTGAAGATCGTCGCGCGAATGTCATTGATCACGGACTGCAGCTCGTCCACAGACCGGGAAACCCGATGGACCAGATCAGGGTGCCGAAGACGTGCGATGACACCCTGGAGGTCCATTCCGACCGCAAAGACACGCTGAATCACCTGGTCGTGCAGGTCACTCGCGATGCGCTCCCGGTCGGTGAGCAGGTTGAGCTCGGCCGTGTGGTGGCGAGCCCTGGCGATGGTGAGCGCGATGGCCGCGTGACCGGCGAAATCCTGGACGAAGTCCAGATAGTCCTCGGTGAATCGGGCCCCAGCTGCGTTGCGTGCCACGATGATCACGCCCAGGGTGTGGTTCTCCGCGCACAGCGGTACGACGATCGCGGGGCGTTCACCCACGTCGGTGAATGCTTGGATCGGTCTGCGAAATGTCTCGGTGATCATCGGCTCTCCGGACCGGAACACCGTGCCGGTGGTCGACCCTTCGACCGGAATGCGTTGACCGAGAACCTCCTCGGCGTAGCGTCCGACGGCAGCGGACACCACCAGCGTGTCCACCTCGTCGTCGGGTTCCTCCGGGTCCTCGGGCACCAGGACGATGGCCTGCTCTGCTTCGGTGAGCTCCAGGGCACGGGCCGCAATGAGCTGCAGGGGGCGCTGATTCGGTCGCTTGTCGGACAGCACAGCTGACGTGATCTCACGACTGGCACTCGTCCACAGTGCGGATACTCGGGCTTGTTCGAATAAGTGCGCGTTGTCGATGGCGACCGCCGCGACCGAAGCCAGCGCCCGGGCCGCCAATTCGTCGGCCTCGGTGAACGTGTGTTCTGCCCTGTCATCGGCTACGTACAGGCTGCCGAACGGCTGTCCGCGGATCATGATCGGCATGCCGAGGAAGGCCCGCATCGGAGGGTGTCCCTCGGGGAAGCCCGCGGCGGCCGGATACTCGGTGAGGTCGTCCAGTCGCAGAAGTTCGGTGCGTTCTCGTAGCGCACCCAAGACTCCCTTGCCCACGGGCAAATGACCGATGCGCTTTACGGTCTGGGGGTCCATCCCCTCGTGGACGAACGAGGACAGCAAGTCGTCGGGACCCCACACACCGATGGCCCCGTAACGCGCCGTGGTCAATGTCAGCGCCGCACGAATGATCCGATGCAGCGTGGAGTCCAACTCCAAATCGGAGCTGATCTCGATCGCCAGTTGGAGCAGCAGACCCATCTGATCACGATCGGCGGCCAGCTCATCGAGTTGGTCGTGTATGCGACGGAGATCTTGCGGTCTCCGTCGCCTGAAAGCCGGTTCAGGTCCGTCCCCGTTGTCCACCTCGCCCCTTGCGCCTCTCCGTTCTGAATTGTGGCATTCGGAACTTCGCCGCGAAAGGGGACGCAGCCGTCAATATTGGTCGATTTTGCCGAGTAACGAACGGGCGCGCGGTCACAACTGCGATGTCACGGTCACCGCGACGTGCCGGGGCAGAATCCGTGAGCGGCAGTCCAGGGCACGGAACACGCGATGCAAACGTTTGCTGCAATACGGCATCTCGACACATTGTTCGCATCAGCAACACTGATCGGCCGCTGACCGCGCATAATGGTCCCGGCTTGCCGGCCTCATCGGTGCGCGCTTCGTTGCTCGACATACTCCGCGAGGTTGGCCAGGGCGCTCAGTCTCTTGTAGGCGAGTCGCGGGCCGTCTTGTGAATGACCTTTACGAGGGCCGTCCAGCATTCAGCAGGGGAAGCACCCCAATTCGTGCGGCGGTCGGCAAGTTGGCCATCACACGGTCGAGCAATGCGCCGTAGGCGGAGCCGTCGTCGTGCAACTTTCGGAATCCTCGATGCAGCAGGAACGCATCGAGCCGCCGTTCGATGGGCCACTGCGCGTAGGTCTCGTCGGTGAACTCAGACCGGAGAAATTGCCATGCCACGTTGTCGAGCTGGCTTCTCGTCAAGGTCGGACGTTCGATCGTTGGCATCGGTCGCTTCCCTCCGGAATGTTCTCAACACCATCATTTTCCACGGAGATCACGCGGACTAGAGACCAAAGTCACTACCGCTCTGCAGCGGCCGCGGTCGTCGCAGCTACGAGCTGCGCCACCACGTCCGGCGCGGCGGAGCCGCGTAACCACTTCGCTGTCAAGACCGGCGGCAGGTGCCGATACTCCCCCCGGAGCGAATAGGTCGGCGCAGATCCGGCCGCTGCCCGCTCGTGCACGATCGCGTCATCGATCAACCACGCCGCTCGGCGCAACAGAGGCCTTTAGTCCTTGCACCTGCGTGCTCTAGACCCTGCCCCGCAGGGTCCGTGCTCTACCAGCATCGAGGAATGCCGAAGAACGCCACCAACCCGGTCAACGACGGGGTGCGCAAGTTCAACAAACACGTGCTGAATCCGCTGATGCTGCACCTGGCAGGTCGCAAGCACTGGTACGCGGGCGTGATTCGGCATACCGGCCGCCGCACCGGGCGAAGTCATCTGACCCCGGTCGTCGCCGTGAGGGTGGCCGACCACATCGTCACTCCGTTGCCCTATGGCGCGGACACCGATTGGCTGCGTAATGCCCTCAAGGCTGGCGAGGCCACCATCACCACCGGCGGCGATCGCTTCGATGTGATCAACCCCCGGGTCATCGAGGCAACCGATGCAGCGACATTGCTGCCGGCCCGGAGATTTCGGGAATTCGCCCGCTTCGGTATCGACCATTTCGCCGAGTTCGACCTGGCGACTGACACCTCTGAGGAATCTGGCCATGAAGACTGATGCTGTTCGCTCGCTCACCGATGCGCCCGGACCGTTCGTGTCGCTACTCGTCGATGACAGCCACGACACCCATGACGCTGTCGAGCAAGCGGAAGCTCGCTGGACTGGCATTGGTAGGCAGTTGGAGGACCGGCACGTCGCCGACGACGTCATCGCGGCGTTGAAGCGCGCCGTTCTGCACAGCACCCCCGTGGTCGGGCGGAAGGGTCGCCTGGTGATCGCCGGGCCGGACGAGGTGCTTGTCAACGAGCAGCTCGACCACGCGCCGCCGGCGACCTTGGTCCGCGTCTCGGATTACCCCTACCTTCTTCCCCTGCTGGAATTCACGGTGGCGCACCCGGCCTACGTCGTCGCCTCGGTGGACCATCTCGGCGCAGATCTCACCGTGCACGACCGGCAGAACGTCCATACCGAAGCCGTTGAGGGTCCGGGCTATCCGGTGCACAAACCCGCCGCGGCCGGCTGGCACGGTTACGGCGACGTCGAGCGCTCCACCGAGGAAGCGGTGCGCATGAACGTCCGGTCGGTGGCCGACCGCATCACCGAACTGGTGACCACGAGTGGCGCGGAAGTGGTGTTCGTGAGCGGCGAGGTACGAGCCCGAACTGACGTCATCTCGGCCTTGCCGGCGCATATCGGCACCCATGCGGTTGCGCTGCCGGCTGGAGCGCACGGCTGCCGGGCCACCGAATCGGAGCTTGCTGACGCGATCGCCGCCGAATTCGCACTCCGTCAGCACACCGTGACCGAAGCGGTCCTGGATCGCTTCCAGGCCGAAGATGCCCGAGGTTCGGGTTTGGCCGTGCAAGGCTTGCCCGCGGTGTGCGCGGCGTTGCGAGACGGTGCGGTCGACACGTTGATCGTCGGCCCCCTGGGCAGTGCCACTGTCGTCTCGGGCCGGGACCGGACCACCATCGCCGCGGATGCGGATTCGCTGTCCGAGTCCGGCGAGGCACCATGCCGGATCGCGCCGGCCGACGAGGTGCTGCCCTTCGTGGCAGTCTCGACCGACGCATCGGTGGTGCGCGCGGATGACGAGGTCGCACTGGCGGACGGGATCGCGGCGATGCGGCGGTATCCGGTCCGCAGCACTGCGGGGGCCACAGCGGTGCGCCAACCACAGTCCTCGGAGGCGTGAGCCCACTGCACCAGACGGTCACTCGGAACAGGCAGGGAAGGCGAGCGGCCCCGTCACTGCGGTAGGCATTCTCGTGGTGCCGCGTCACCCATGCGGTGCGGTGACATTCGCTCACGGTAGCGGCGGTAGCCGCTTCAGCGTGTGACAGGGATGTGGCCTCCGTCCTGAACAAGGCGGGTATGAAACACCCACCCGCGCAACGGGTGTGAACTCCCGGATGAGGACCAAAGACACTCGCAACACGTGAATTTCGGCCTTAGCGAACGCCGGCGTGCAGTGGTGTGATCTATATAACGGACTCACCGAGGAGCCAACGATGAAAACACTGAACAGCTACCGGCATCGGCAGGTGAACACGGTGTCGACACGGTATGTCGTCACCGACCGTTTGCATCACGAACGCTGCGTCTGCGTGGCAGCCGACCAGCTCACCGCGACGGTGTCGAACTGGCTGGCCCAGCTCGGGGCGCACAGCAGTTTGGTCGAGGAGCTCGCTCGTACGGTGCGCCAAGGTGATTGGGCTGCCGCGCATGCGATCGCCGACGCCTTGTCGATCGATGTGACGGTGGCCGCATGAACGACTCGACCTCGGCAGTCGCAGATCCGCACTTACGGGGTTCCGGTGAACACTGTGCCACCATCCTCGCCGACGACGAACTGCGCCGCCGCATCCGTGATTCGGCCATTCGACAGATCGGGGCTCAGGGAGTCCCCTTTTCGTGGCAGGCGCTGGCCACCACGACCGGCGTGAGCCGCGACGTCCTGGTACGGCTCTTCGGGTCCCCCGACATCCTGCTCAGATCCTGCGACGATCACCTGGTCGAGTCCCTGCGCGTCACCGGCAGCCAGCGTACGCGTCGTCACGGTCCAGCCACCTTGTTGGCCGCGCTCACCGCGATCGGACTGGGTGCCCCGCTGTCCCTTTAGCATCGATGCCGTCGAAGTAGTCTTCGACATCGCTCCGGACGAATGCCGAGGTCCCCGGCGTCTGGAGCTTCGCAGTCGCAGCGGCGATCCCGTACCGCACCGCACCAGGTACCGGCCACCCGCGCGACAGCCCGACGACGATACCGGCGACCATGGCGTCCCCGGCACCGACACCGCTGACCGAGGGCACGTCGATGGCCGCGTAACGATGGCTGGACCGCGCCGTGACGAGGAGGGCGCCTTCGGCGCCGAGGGAGACCACGACCATTTCTGCGACGCCGCGGTCGATGAGTTCACGAGCCGCCGTCGTTTGCTCGGCCTCGGTGTCAAGAGGACGCCCGACACACTCGCGTAACTCTCGTACGCTCGGCTTCAACATGAATACGCCCGAACTGATGTGGGCCAATCCCCCGCCGGAGGTGTCCAGGATCAGCCGTGCGTCCTGCTGCCCGCAGATGTCGGCCACCTGCTGGTAGAAATCGGGCCGGACCCCCTGCGGCAGGCTCCCACTGGCGACCACGTACTCAGCTGACCCTGCAGCGTCCCTCAGCACATCGAGACACCGGATCTGCTCCTCTGGCGTGAGGGCGGGTCCGGGAAGTACAAAGCGATACTGCCTACCCGTCGCACACTCGTTCACTGTCAGGCTCTGTCTGGTGTGACCACTGACCGTGATCGGCAGGCTGGGGACTTCCGATTCGTCGACGAGTGCGACGACGTGTGCTCCCGTTGGGCCGCCGACGGTGAACACGGCCGATACGGGGGCACCCAAGGCGTGCGCGAATCTTGCGACGTTGACACCACCGCCACCCGCGTCGTATCTGACTGCACGACAACGGATTTTGTCGGTGGGTCGGACGTGGTCAGCGTCGACGGTGACATCGAGTGCTGGATTCACCGTCAAGGTGACGATGGCGGAGCCGCTCACAGACCCGTGGGGTAGGTTTCCGGAGTCTGGCCGGCGACCCAGGTGCTGGTGAGCTCCAGAGGTTCCAGCGCAGTGGTCCGGTCGATGTGGATGATCGCGTCGAACTGGTCCCCCGGCCGGACGTGGTAGTAGTGACTCTGCCGTTCGGTGGAGGGCAGGTAGATGACCCCGATCGCTCGGCCCAGGCGGACGGTGTCCAGCGGTTCTTCGGCATCCCGGCTGATATCCGCGGACACCAGGAACTCCGGTCGGTCGACCTCGTGCAGAAGTTCCTCGACACTGCCGTTGAGCGCCGGCCGGACCACCTTTCGCTCAGCGATACCGCCCCACTCGGTGGCGGCGGTGACCGTGCCGGAGTAGGTCGTGAATCCGATCAGCCGTGCCTGCTCGCCATACCCTTCCCGAACCAACTGACCCAGGGTCAGCTGCCCGTCGGCACCCACCTCGGTGGCCCGTGCATCGCCGACGTGAGAATTGTGCGCCCACACCACAATCCGTGTCGGTTCCCCTTCTGCGCTGCGCCCAAGATGCGCGCGCAGGGCTTTCAACGTCTGGAACATGTGTTGATCTCGCAGATTCCAGGAGGAGACCCGGCTACCGAACATCGCGCGGTAGTACTTTTCCGCATTGCGCACGGTCTGCGCGTTCTGCTGTGCGTAGAAGAGTTCATCCTCGGCGAGGAGTCCGTCGCGGCGCGCATACTGCAGCCCATTGCGCTGCAGATCCACCAGCTGGTCGACCACCTGCCGTTCACAGGACATTCCGGCGCCGAAAGCCGCGGCATACCCGTAGGACTGGCCGTCGTCAGACGATGACGTACGATCAAAGCAGGCATAGCGCTCTCGCGCCCGTTGGGCGGCAACGGGATCCACATTGTCCAGATAGTCGACCACCTCCTGCATCGAACGGTGCAGGCTGTAGAGATCCAGGCCGTAGAAGCCGGTCTCACGGTCACTCTCCGCGCGACGCGAGGCGTTGTGTGTGCGCAACCACCCCACGAAGTCACGCACCACGGTGTTACGCCACATCCAGGACGGGAAGCGCTCGAAACCGCGCAATGCCTCATCGGCCGAGCCATCGGTGTCCTGGCCCCGGACATACCGATTCACCCGATACGCGTCGGGCCAGTCGGCCTCCGCCGCCACGGCGCAGAAGCCCTTCTCTTCGATCAACCACTTGGTGATCTCGGCCCGCGCCTGATAGAACTCGGCTGTGCCGTGCGAACTTTCACCGATCAGCACGACCCGTGCGTCGCCGATGATCTCGTCGAGCGCCTCCTTCGGGGGCATACCCGACGGCGCATCGATCGCGCAGCGGGCGATGACCTCGGCGGGCGATTCGGCAAGGCGGAGTCGCGCGGTGGCGATGCCGACAGTGGGCGTGGCGAGCAGTTCGCGCACCTCGTCGTCACTGACTTGGGCGAAATCCCAGAACGACTCCCCCACCGCAAGGAAAGGCGTGGGCATCGACGCGCAGACGACATCGTCGACGATCGCTTCGAACTCGCGACACGTCGACTCCGGTGCCGCGGGGACGGCCACCACGATCTCGGCCGGGTCCATATCCCGCAGCGCTTGAACCGCGGCCAGCATGCTGGCACCGGTGGCCAGGCCGTCGTCGACCAGGATGACAGTCTTGCCGGCGAGTTCAACCGGCGGACGGCCCGCCCGGTATGCCGCCTCACGCCGGGTGAGTTCGCGGGCCTCGCGCTCGGTGATGTCGCGCAACTGCTGCGGTGTCACACGTAGTGCCCGGATGATGTCGTCGTTGACGACCACCCGCCCACCGCTGGCCAGCGCACCCATCGCGAACTCGTCGTGCCCGGGCGCACCGAGTTTGCGAACGATGAAGGCATCCAGCGGAACTCCCAGCGCCGCAGCCACTTCCCACGCCACCGGAACTCCACCACGGGCCAGCCCGAGCACCACGACACCCGACTTGCCACGGTAGCCGCCCAGCAGGCCGGCCAGGACACGGCCGGCCTCCCGGCGATCGCGGAACATTCGTCTCGGCTGACCTGCACCTACAGTCCGTCGTGCTGTGGTCATGAGTTACTCCGTTTCCTTGTCTGTCTTCTCCGTCGGTGCATATGGGGGGACTGTAAGCAGCGCGCCCTGGTGGCGGCTGTGGCACAAAGTCCCTACTTCCACGGATAACGACCCCACCACCTACGCCGCGGGCGTGATCAGTCCGAAGTCGCCGTCGAGGCGCCGATACAGCACACCGGCCCGGCCTTCGCTGGCTTCGATGAAGAACAGGAAAGGGGTACCGAGCAGGGCCAGCCGCTCCAGAGCCTGGTCTTCGGTCAGGCAGGGCAGAGGATGCGGACTGACGGTCACCAGTCGTTCGAAGGGAGCCACCTTCGGTGCGAGCGCCGGAGCCACCAGAGCGAGCCGATTCCCGGTCGGTCCGCCCCGATACACGACGGCGGCTACGCCCGAACCGATCTCGCGGAAGAGATGGAAGTCGTAGCCGAGCAGTTCCATTTCGGCTATCGCCACGTCCACCGAGCACGGTACGGTCGAGAACGACTTCCGCCGGACAACGTGTCCGGATTCATCCGGTACTCCGGTCTCATCGACGTGCGGGCTGCGCCAGGGTGGCGCCAGACCCGGGTGGTGCTGGCGTCTCTTCCACTCCAGATGATGCACGAGGCGTCGCCGTAGCCGTGCCTCCAGCATGTCGACCGCCTCACGTGCGGCATCTGCCTCGGCCTCCGCGGTCAACACGTGACCGCCGATCTCCAGATTCGCGTGTGCGATCACCGGATGCTCGACGGCCGGATCGCGACGACGCGTCACGCTGACATGTGCTCTCGACGCGGGTGACGCGAAAAGACGGGCCAGACTGCCGATCTTGTCCCGTGCGTACCCAGCGACATCCGGAAGCTCACCATGCGTGGTGACCTCGACGGCGAAGGCGGGTGCGGACTGCACCTCATCAGTCATATCTTCGTTGGTACGCCGTGCGACGACGAACCGTTAGGGCCGAAGGTCACTCCGCTGGCAGCGGACTCGCAGCGGATAGATTTGCCCGACGAACGGCCCCCAGGGCAGGGACTTCAGTCCCTAGTGGGCCCCGCCCACCGGTGGTCGAATTCGTGGTGGCACACCACTGGCCATACTCGATCAAAGGAGAACAGCATGAACAACGTCGCTGTCCCACAGCGCCATCTGCCGACCTGGCCGGACATCTCGGAGTTCCTTTCGGGCTTCCCGGCGTGGTCGAGCCTTCGCCCGAACTTCATCGGCCACCCGATCAAAGTCGAGGACGACATCAAGGACGGCAAGTACGAACTGCGCGCCGAGCTTCCAGGCGTCGATCCGGACAAGGACGTCGATATCACCATCCGTAACGGGATCCTGACGATCAAGGCCGAGCGCAGCGAGAAGAAGGAATCCAACGGCCGCTCGGAGTTCGCGTACGGCTCCTTCACGCGGTCGGTGACCCTGCCCGCCGGAGCCGACGAGGAAGCTATCAAAGCGACCTACGACAAAGGGATCCTCAACGTGTCCGTTCCGGTGAACGAAGCCGAGGCACCCGGTAAGCACGTCGCTATCGAATCGACGAAGTGACCGGTCGTGGTCCCGGCTGTCGTCCGAACATTCCGGGACCACATATCGGAGTTCCTACCCTCTCGCGCCGAGACGGCCTCTCGCATCAGCGCTTCCGGGACCGATAAGACCGATCACGCCGGTGGACCAGGAGGTCATGATGGCAGGTGAGATCGACACTCCACCCGTTGTGGCGGGGATCGATGGGTCGGACGCGGCCGTGAACGCGGCGCTCTGGGCCGTCGACGAAGCCACCGGTCGTCATGCGCCGCTGCGCCTGATCTACGTGATCGACGACAAGCGATGGCCCGGGACCGTGCACAGTGACACCCAGATCGAGATCGACTCCGCTCGACGTGCCCTCGACCGCGCAACGGAAGCCGTGCGAAACGCCGGCAAACCCGTCACGGCCGCCGGCGCCGTATTACGGGGCCATCCAGACGAGGTGTTGATCACGGAATCCGCCAACGCATCGTTGGTGTGCATCGGATCGAAGGGCATCGGTTGGGCGGCCAGCAAGGTGCTCGGTTCGACAGCCCAATCAGTTGCTGCGCAGACACACTGCCCGGTGGCGATCATCCGGCACAGCGAAGGGTCACCTCCGACCCGTACAGGTGGCGTCATCGTGGTCGGCTTCCGACGAGCGGGACACGAAGACCGCGTGTTCCAACAGGCGCTGGAAGAAGCCAGACTCCGTCACTGCGCGCTCATAGCCGTGGGCTTGTGGCAGGAGGACTTCGGCGAAGCCCCCTACGACGAACTGGAACGCTGCGTCCAGCAGTGGCAGAGCCGCTATCCCGATGTGCACGCCTATCCGGTTGCCAGCCGGGCCGACCTGCCCAGGTTTCTGGCCGACAATGCCGACGGCCACGTACAGCTGGCCGTCATAGGTGAGGACGATGCCGACCAGGTGGCGAATATCGTCGGCCCGCAAGGCCATTCGCTCGTCGAGCACGGCCGGTGTTCAGTGCTGATCGCGCGATGATCGCCGGTGTACTTTCGTCCCCCGCCCTACCCCACAAGCAGCTGATCTCAACCTCGAAGGAGAACGTACATGTCTAGCGCCACCGCCCCCCACAATGGAATATTGGTCGCCGTCGACGGCTCGGGTTGCTCGGACGACGCCGTACGCTGGGCCGCCGCCGAGGCGGTTCTGCGCCGGCAGAAGTTGAGCATCGTGAACATCGTCAGCCCGCTGACCGACGGCTGGTACGGCGCGGGAATGTTCGGTTCTCCGATCACAGCCGAGTTCGGTGCCTGGCAGCAGGATGAGGCTGACAAGATCATCGCGGATGCCGTCCGTATCGCGCGGGACAGCGTCGATGGCGCGGACCTGGACATCAGCACCGAAGTGCCGTTGACGGCGGTGGTCCCGACCCTCATCGACTTCAGCAAGCAGGCCGCGATGATCGTGCTCGGCAGTCGGGGAATGGGTGCGGTGGGGCGGCTGCTCCTCGGATCGGTGAGTACCGCCCTCGTCCATCACGCCCACTGCCCGGTCGCCATCATTCGCGGCCCGTTGAGCGAAGGACAGACTCACGGTCCGGTGGTGGTCGGTATCGACGGTTCGCCGGCCTCCGAACGTGCCACGGCGGTCGCGTTCGAAGAGGCCTCCTTGCGCCACGCCGAATTGGTGGCCCTGCACGCGTTCAGCAATACCGAGTGGCCCGAGGTGATGCCGCTACCGTGGTCGGCCTTTGCCGCGGAAGCCGGCGAAACGCTGGCCGAACGTCTCGCCGGATGGCAGGAACGCTATCCCGACGTGGTGGTGCAGCGGGTGGTTGTCCGGGACCAACCCGTGCAGAATCTGCTTGCCCAGGCCGAATCAGCACAGCTGGTCATCGTCGGTAGCCATGGTCGTGGTGGCTTCGCCGGGATGCTGCTGGGATCGGTGAGTTCAGCTGTGGTCCACCAGATCCACTCCCCGGTGATCGTGGCACGCCATGACTAGCGGGCCTTCTTCGAGCTTGGCGTGAAGACGCTCCAGCCAACCAGCGTCCCGAGGGCGATGGAGAAGATGGCCCCGACGGTCTGGCCCAGTGAGGAGGCGTCCGTCCCATTACCGGTGGCGGCCTCGCTCATCGACTGAAAGCTCAGCGCCCCTGGGACCAAGGACCAGAACGCCGCCAGCAACATCACGATGGCTGGCGGTGAGGTCCGCAGCTGTGACGCCATGGTGGCGAACGGCACCACCAGGAAACCGCCGATGACGCCGGACAGCTCGGATCCGACCAGCAACCCGCCGACCTTCTGCCCGACGAGCGCCACGGCCACTGCGGCCATGATCCACAACAGCGATCCCCTGGGCGCAGACAGATAGATGTAGAGCCCGACGCCTACCACCACGATCGCCGCGTACAGCGACCACTGCCCCATCTGCAGCGACGGGGTCTGCGGGGCCACCTGGCCGGCGAAGTGGATGCCAAGCGCCACCCCGAACACCAGCAGCATCAGCTGGACGATGCCGTAGACCAGCCGGCTGGCACCCGAGATGATCTGCGAGCTGGCCAGTTCCATGGCCCCGATGGTCAGCGACATGCCGGGCAGCATGGCCACCAGCGCGGGACTGATGACCCGCAGCAGCCCGTCGTTGGCGGCGTCCGCGACGAACCAGGTGGCCAGCATCGTCACCACCATCGCGGCCAGCGTCGGCAGGATCGCCGTCAGTGACGGGTAGGGCCTGCCGACGGCCACGATGGCGCCCACGATGAGCCCGAGGAACAGATAACCGGGCAGCGACGCCCACGTCGGATTGATCACCATGCCGAAACCGACCGAGGTCAGGGCGTACCCGGCGACCGTCGTGACGGGGCCGAAACGCGGCTGCATGACGCGTGCCGCGGCGACGGTCTTGATCGCCTCGGCGGGGGTGATTGCCCCGACCTCGGCCAGTTCGGCGATGGCGTCGATCCGCCCGGCAAGGTCGAGTTGGACGGTGGCGTGCGTCGAGGTCTCGACCTCGTAGGCGACATTGCCCACCTGGATCACCAGCACCGTCGGCAACACGATCATCCGGACCGGGTGGTCGGTGTACTGCGCGGCGATCCTCTGCAATCTGGCGGTGACCAGCAGGGTGGGTTGTTGCACCTCGACCAGGGCTATGCCGATCTCCCGCAGCATGACCGCAATGTCGTTGTCGTCGTAGGAACCCGGTGCTCCCAGCCGGTTCGGGGACTGCTTGCGTAGTGACCGCAGTGCCTGATGCGCGCGATCAAGACCAAACTTCATCGGGCGGCGCTACCGCGGACATCGACACCTGCCGGTGGGTTCGGCAGCCTGTCGTATCGACCTGGCGCGCGAAGAGCGACGCTCGGGCCGCACAGTCCTGGCGAGACCCGGGACGCACCGCGCCTGCCGAGCGAGCCACCGTTCACGTCATGTGTCATTGGGTAAGTTCACCATCACCGTTGACCGAAGGCGGGGTAAACGTCCCGGGTTGGATGCCGCTTCCTTCGGTGCGAAGGATGGCGAGTATGGCCCAGCATCACCCGGTCGAATCACGTGAGCAGACATGTACGCCAAACTTGCCAAGCGCTGGTGTCGGCTGATTAGGATCGGCCGGATTGACAGGGTCCGCACGAAAGAGTGGAGCTTCGGCGATGTACCGATTGGCGTTTCTCGTCCGGGTTCCGTCCGTCGCCTGCGTCATTGGCATCGCCGTGGCCGCGATATGGCCTGCCGGTATCTCTCACGGAGACACCAGCCAATCGTCGTATCACTACTCGTGCGACCAAGATTCGCTGACTGCCGATTTCGTCGCCCGTGACGCCCTGCCGCAAACGCAAGTCCCGCCCGACCACTGGTACCAGACCAATGCCGATGGGCACCACATCAATCAGGGCTGGGGGCCGGCGGCGGATGCTCTGCCGGCACCGGAGGTCCCCACGAACGCGGGATGCGATGCCTCCACCTGGAAGCGGGAACGGATCCTCGCCGTGGCGATGCGGTACATCAACAACCCCGATAACCCGCTCGGATTGCAGTATCGACATCACCACATTCCTGGCTGGAATCCCGCCACGTCGACGTATGCGGCTGCAGCTGAGGAGAATCCCGATGTGGATGCCCCCGATAAGACGATCGAGTGGGCCGCCGGTCCCGGCCTGGACTGTTCGAATTTCACCGCTTGGGTATACAACTACGGCTTGGGGATCAAGTTCAGCGGCGACGTGCACCAACAATTCGCAGGTACTGCTGGTCCGATGGGGCAGGCCATTTCCAGAGACGGTCCGTTCCAGCCTGGTGATCTGATATTCCTACATCCCAATGGGAATACCAACGAGGCCTCGCACGTCGTCATCTTCATCGACGACCAACACATCATCGACAGCCGAGTGAACGCACAGAACCTGGTCGGAATCCAGATCCGCAATCGCGAGGGTTGGTACCGGACTGCGGTACTGAGCGCCTACCGGCCGATCGGCTAGCCAAAAGTGCGGCGGGCACGCCAAAAGCGTTGCGCGTTCAGTGAGGAAGATGCAAAATATTGTCGCATGCGACAATTACGGGGGGTCGGGATGAGGGTTCGGATGCGCGGCGTAGCCGCGGCAATGATGTTGGCGGGGGGCACTCTCTTGGGTGCGCCGATCGCGCACGCGGGCCAGGTGGTCGACACGCCTCGGATCCCCACACCGGTACCGGCACCGCAGCCGTCGGTGCAGCTGTTGGATTGCCAGGGTTCCACTGGTGATCACGGCTGCGGCGCGGGCTTCTTCTGGCGCGACGGCTGGCACGGATTCGGTTGCTACCCATGCTGATACGACGGAACATGGGAAGACCCTCGGGCTTGCTCCTCGCGGCGTCGGCAAGCATCGCGACCGCGGTCCTGACTGCCCCGCCCGCCTTTGCAGACGCCGCCGACTATGACGGTTTGCCCGTCGATCCCAACGTGATCACAGATTCGGTTGCCTATCATTCCGATGCGCCGGTCATCGATCCCGACGGCACGCCTGGCATCGAGATCGTATACACCCATCGTGACGGCACCCGAGCCATCAGCGACAGGGTGCTGGTGCTTCCCGATCCCCAGGAGGCCATCGCGGCGCTCGACGTCCGTCGGGGCGACGCCCTTGCCGACATCCCGGGCGCAACGTCTCGCCCAATGGCGATCGGCCAGAACGGGACATTGATCACCGGCCGGGCAACCAATGGGCAGTCCGAGAGCGTTCTGCTCTTCACCCAGGGGCCCGCCGTCGCCGCCGTCAAGTTCAGCGGCGCCGCAAGTGATCCCGTGCCGCTAGATCTGGTCACCGACTACGGCAAGCAGCAAGACGCCAACATCCGTGCGGCGCTCAACACGCAGTAAGCAACACCGTCACCATCGGTTCCGAATGCGACACCGGAATTCCCTCCACGACAAGCCCGTTCGAATCTGTGGTCAGTCCGCTCGGGCGACGATCACCGGCATCCGGGCAGCATGGACCACCGCAGAACTGACCGAGCCGAGCAGCATTGCGCCGGCGCCGCCGCGGCCATGGCTACCGACCACGAGCAGCTGGCCTTATCGGCGTGGCTGAGCAGCTGTCGGGCGGGATGATTGCACTCCAGCACCGGGCGGACCGTCACCTCCGGGTGACGCTTCGTCCACTCCTTGAGGTGCTCGGCCAGCATGACTTCGGCCGTTCGTTGCAGGTCGCCCCAGTACGGCGTGGCCAGATCGTCGCTGCGGTCACTCCAGACGTGCACGGCGACAAGCTCCACACCCCGCCGGGTGGCCTCTTCGAAGGCGATCTCGGTTGCCAACTCGGAAGCGGGGGAACCGTCGATGCCCACCACCACCGGCGCGTGTGCCGGGTCGGGCATCAGCGGATCCTCGTCGCGGATGACCGCGACCGGGCAGTGCGCCCGGTGCACCAGGCCCGACGAGACGGACCCGAGGAGCAATCGGCCCACCCCGCCGAGCCCGCGGCAACCGACCACGACCATATCGGCGTCCGCGGACAACTCCACCAGCGCAGGAACCACGGGAGCCGACAGGAGCCGGCGCTCAACGACCACACTCGGGTGCTCGGAAAGGGCGTCGGCAACCACGCCGAGTGCATCGGTGAGGACCTTCTCCGCGAGCCGATCACGCTCTGCCCAGTACTCTTCCGAGATCGGTACGTCCATCCAGGAGACCATCGTGCCGGTCGGCACCACATGTACGACCGTGAGCGTGGCCCCGCGCAGCTCGGCATCCCGAGCCGCCCAATCGACGGCAACTCGGGATGCGGGCGATCCGTCGGCTGCCACGACGATGCCGAGTGGCTTTCCCTTCGATACTGCATCGGTGCTCATGACACGCTCCTTCGACACATCCAGGGCTCCCCGGTCTGCTGCCGATCACCAACAGCACCAACGCATCATGAATCAGCCGCGGTATCGGCGTCGAGAGTCGAAGGTCACCCAGTTCAGGTGTCCTCGCTTCAATCCCGCAGATCACGGTGTGGAGCGAATTCGAGTGCCATCAAGACCACCGCGGCGGGAAGAACACCGATCAAGGGAAGCAACACGTAGCGACGCTCCGACATCGCGTCGAACTTTCGCAGGTAGCGATACAGCGATTCGAGCTTGAGCACCCGATCGCCGGCATGGGCGAGCAGCCTGAGGACTCGCAGCGGCGCATTGGTGGAGGCACTTGCGAACAGGTCGGGAAACGGTGCGAAGGACAGCGAAACCCGTTGGAAATCATGCTCCTTTGCCCAGGCGATCATGTCCACGGCCAGCCGCTCGTCGACTCCGTTCGGCGCGTCCGGCCGCCGCCAGGGCAGATCCAAGCTCAGATCGCTCCCGTTGCCCGCACTGACATAGCGTTGAAATGCCTCGACTCGCCCGGCCTTGCCACGGGCGATGATCAGCAACACACCCGGGTAACGGCCCGACAGCGCACGACCGAGCATCATCGAGAAGCCGCGGTGCGTGTTCTTGTGCGATGTGTCGATCACTTCCAATAGTTCACGCTTGAGAGCGTCATCCAGATCGCGTTCCACGACGACTTCTGTTGTCACATGGGCATTGTGGGTGCGGTTGACCGCCTGCCGCAGATTCCGCTTCGATCTGCCGACCAGATCGAACCGATCGACATCGACGACAACGTCGCGACCGAACGAGATCGCCCGCAACCGCGGACCCGGAACCAGGTCGCTCTGCCACATGCCCACCTGGTGCGCAGACGCGCCCAGCACCACGATTCGCCAACCTTGGGCTCGGCATAGTGCGGCGAAATCGCCGACCACCTCGCCGTAGCAGGCCGGGTCGCCGATCGGATCGCCGCTGACCACGGCGAACCCGGCCACTGCGCGGTACGCCAATGCGCCAGCCCCGTCGCTGGAGAAGACGTAGCTCTTCCCCGGCGCCATCGCAAACGGTGCCAACGGATCGTCGCGCGTCTGGTCGACGAGCACCGACACCGCATCCAGTGCGGCCGGCTGATACCTGGAATCACTGGGCCACACAAAGACAACCGCCGCCGCAACGACACCCAGGAGCGCACCGCCGGGGTGCCCGCTGAGGCCGATGAACACCCCGGTAAGCACCAGTGCCCCGGCAAATCCCGCGTGCAGTGCGGTGAACGGGCGCCCGAGGACGCGCCCGTGCGCGACGATGACCGCCGCCGAGGACACGGCCACGAGGTCCATCCGGGTGACTCCGCGAGCGGTCTGACCGGCACGGTGCAGAGCGAACAGCAAGGCGGCCGCACAGACGGCGAGCAGGGCAACCCCGGCCCAGGAGATGGGCCGCCGCGCGCGTCCTGCCGGGACGCGGGTCGGCGTCGTCACCTCGGTCACGCAGTCCTCGTTCATACGCAGCACCGAATTCCTCGGATGACCTTCACCCCCGACTCTGCGAGCCTGCCAGCCGGGAGACACACCCGCTAGAGTCCAATGTCCTTGGTTCCGGCTCGCCCGAATACAAGAGTGCTCGAATTCAGGCACCGAGCGCGAGCACGTCGTCGAAACTCTCGATCAGGCAGTCGCGGAACGCCGCGACATCCGGGATGGCGGCGGTGTCGACATTGATACCGAAGGCGCAGACGTCACCGTAGCTCAAGAGCGTGATATTGACCGCCGTGCCCAGCGTCGGCGCGAACGCGTATTGCCCGCGCACCGCGGCACCGGCCAGGCTGACCGGCGTGGGGAATCCAGGCACATCGCTGGCCAGGAAATCGACGTTTTGAAACATTGACCGGGCATACCAGTCAGGCACGAGGTTCAGTGCACCGGCGATGAGGGGCGTGACCGGCACCGCCTTCTCCGCCCGTTGGGCGTCGGTCAGCTCATGGATCTTCCGGATGCGCAACGCGGAATCGGCCGGACCGGTGGGGACGGCGAACCGCATCAGGGTGGTCCGGTTGCCACCGACCTGGTCGGTCTTGGTGCGAAGGTTGATGGGCATCATCACCACCAACTCATCCACGGACACCCCGTGCTCGGCGTGGTAGCGCCCGAGACCGCCGGAAACCGCCGCGAGGAAGGCATCGTTGAGCGAGCCGCCGGCGGTCGCCGCGGCCCGGTGAAGTGCCTCCTTGGACACCTCATGCATGAGCAGCTGTCGAATGCTCCCGCGTTTCTGCATCATCGGCGATCTGCGGCGGCGCGGGCGGGTGGTCCGCCATACCGAGGCCGTCCACGCACCCGCCATGCCGAGCGTCGCCACCGGCCGCAACATCGCCTCGACGACGAGTGCCGGCCCGGCGCGCATCGATCCGAACAGCGCACCTGCGGCCATCCGCGTCAGCTGAAAAAGATCAGGTTGTTTCGGTGTCGGCAGCGGCCGCTCCGGAGCCAGGTCGTCGAACAGCAGCCGACCGATCTGCACCGCCCCGACACCATCGGTCAGCGCATGGTTCATCCGGCAGAGCAGGGCCGCTCCCCCTCCGGCCATTCCCTCGATGAGGGTTGCCTCCCACAGCGGATGAGCCGCGTCGAAGTCGGCCATCGCGGCGAGCCGCGCCAACTCCAGGACCCCGTCGAGGTCTCCCGTACTGGGCGCGCCCACCCGGCGTAGATGGAAAGCGAGGTCGAACTCGGGATCGGGTTCCCAGCGTGGTGGTGCCGGCCACGGTGACGGCACCACACGCTTGCGGAACATCGGCGCCATGCGGCTGATGGCCTCGAACCGATCAGCCACGCAGGCGAAGTCCGGTGTGCTGTCGAGCAGAATCAGCGTCACGATCGTCGATCTGAATCGTGCGTCGGTCCCGATCGACCAGATGAACGCGTCGCTGCTCCTCAGGAAGGCGACCATGACGCGTCCCCTCTCAGTCGAGACAATAACGCCGGGCCACAGCCCCGCGCGTGTTACTTCTGGTCGCCGTCGGACCGCGTCAGTGCCCGGTCGGCACTGCGAATGAGCTTGCGGTTGAACTGATACTGGGCGGCGGCCAGGGTGTCGGCCAGATCGATCGCGGCGTCGATGATCTTCGTCCGGAGCGGCTGGACCGCCTCCGGGATCGCCTCGTCGACGGTGCGGCTGAACTTGCGCAGGGCCTCCGCCGCTGCGTGCTCGCCTGTCCGGGCCGACTCACGAACTTCGTCGAACAGTTCGGCCGGCTGCGTTTCAGGGGATTTTTGTTCCGTTGTCGTCTCGGTCATTTCGGCTCCTTGTCGGTGGTTGTTCCTGCCGCCGCCAACGCTATTCGCCTGGTTCTCGTCCCGATAGCGACCAAGGTCCCTAGGTGTCGCGGAAGTTGGTCCTCGCCGGGCGTCGGCAGCTTCGAAGCCCCCCGGGCCGCTCATCTTCCTTTCGTGTCGGGTCCGCTGCTATGGATGTCCGGCCAGTGCGGCAAGCCGGTCAACCGCCAGTTCGATTCCCCGCGCCAGCTCATCGACATCCGGGGCGGCGTCGTAGTCGGCGGTGATGCCGAAGTACAGACTGTCGGCGTAGCTCAGAATCGCGATACCCGTGCGCAACTGGAGCGCGATGGGCGGAATGGGGAGTATTCGCGCCACCCTGCAGCCCATGATCTTCAGGCGCCGGCGCGGCCCGGGCACGTTGGTTGCGAACGTCACGACACCTCGTTGCGGGAGCCGCATCAATGCTCTGGCCGCCCACGCCGTCAGGGCGAAGGGCAGTGCGCCGACCGCGGTGACGAAGATGCTCACCGCCTCACGTTGGCCGGCCTTCTTCGACCTCGTCAGTCGGTGGCGCACTGATTGAAGCTGTTCCAACGGATCGTCTTGGTCGACAGGGAGCAACGGAAGCATCAGCGACACCCGATTGTCGGTGAGATTCATTGCGTCGCTGGTGCGTACGGACACCGGTACCAAGGTCCGAAGCGAGGTCTTCTGCGGCTCTTCTCCGCGGCGAATCAGGGCATCCCGGTAGCTGGAGGTGATGGCGGCCAGGGCGACGTCGTTGAGCGTGACATCGAACCTGCCCTGAATTCGCTCCACGTCGCGGAGACGAACATGTGCGGCGCTGAACCGCCTCATCGTCGTCACCGGCCCCGTCAACGACGATTCTGCTGCCGGGTTCAGCAATCCCCCGATGATCTGCAATGCACCTGCGACCGACCGAGACGCCGTGTCTGTCAGGGTGGTGGCGACTTGCCAGAGTGCACCCGGCCATTCCAGCGGATTCAGCGCCACGCCACGTACGTCGGGGGCGCCGGCAGTCACTCTGGACGCCCGGATGTCGGTGGCGAACGTGTCCGGGCTCCGCGAATCACTGAGGCCGGCGAACATCTGCATGGTCGCGATACCGTCGGCGATGCAGTGGTGCATCTTCATCAGCAGACCCCAGTGGCCACCGGCCACGCCTTCGATGATCCAGCACTCCCACAGCGGCCGGTCCCGGTCGAGCCGGCGTTCCATGACGTCGTCGACGAACCGGAACAATGCCTGGTCGTCACCATCGTGCGGAAGGGCGGCCCGATGAATGTGGCGATGCGGGTCGAACGTGGGATCCTCCGCCCAGTGCGGGGCACCCAGATCGAGACGATGCACCTGCAACACCTGCCGGAAGCGCTCGACTCGGGCGACCCGCTCCGCGATCGCGGCGGCAACGCTGTCGAATTCGGGCATCGGGCCATCGATCACCGCCACCGCCCCGAGGGCAAGGCTCACGTGCCGGTCGGAATCCTCGGCTTCGAGAAACGCCGCATCCAGCGGCGATAGTCGTTCCATGCGACGACTGTTCGCCGTCCACGGCTGAACGCACAGAGGCGAAAGTCACCGATCCGCTGGGCGATTCCACCCGCGGCAGATGACGCGACAGAGGACTTTCGGCCCTGCTGTGGACAGATGCACCGGCTGCATCATGGTCCTTGCCGATGGACGCCGCGTAGAAAAGGCCTCAGCTGTGAAGTACACCTATCGACCGTGCTCCCAACCGCCGTTGGTGCGCGCGGCCCGGGGCGATCAGCAACTCGCGACGGTGGCACAGCTTCCGTCGCCCTGTGCGACGGGCCCGTCCTCAGCCTGGGCAAGCGTCCTGTCACACAGTTGGCTGCTCGACGAGCCGACAGCTCTAGACGCCCTTCGTATCGACGAGGTGTTCGGAACGAATTTCCATCTCGCGGATTTCCCGTCGGGTAAGCAGATCTACCACCAAGGCGATCCTGGCGACCGGGTGTACGTGATCATCTCGGGCTTGGTCAAGGTGTCGTGCACGCTGGCGAACGGAAGCGAAGTGGTGCGGGGGTTGATGGGTGCCGGCGACGTGGTCGGCGAACTCGCGGTCTTCGATCCCGGTCCACGCAGCCAGACCGCGACGTGCCAAACCCTGGTTCGGGCAGCGTGGTTGACCAGGGAGTCGGTTCGCCGGCTGACGCGACAGCATCCCGACCTCGCCCAACGCTGGTTGCAGGCACTCGCTGCGCACATACGCAGCCGCGAAGCGGAAATCACCAATATGATCGCCGCCGACGTCTCTACCCGGGTAGCCCGCCAAATCGTCCTGCTGGCCGAGCGATTCGGCGAGAGTGCCGACGGGTATGTGCGCGTACGGCACACACTCACGCGTCATGAGTTCGCTCAGCTCGCCGGCGCGAGACGGGAGGCGGTGAGCCAGGCACTCGCGAAGTTCGTCGAGCGCGGCCTGCTCATCACCACACCGGGTGGCTTCGACATCCTCGAGCTGAGCGAACTGCGACGCCGCGCCCACTCGGCGTTCCCACAACTCGGGACATCGATCATCGGGCGATTCGACACCGCGGTGGCGGGGCGATGACGGCCATGCCGAGCGCGATGCTGCCACCGCGACTGCTCAGTGACGCTGTGGAGATGGCGTGCCGCGCTCCGTCCCTGCACAACAGCCAGCCGTGGCGCTGGGTCGCCGAAGGGACGTCGACGCTCAGCCTCTACGCCGAGCCCGGTCGCGCGCTGACCGCGTTGGATCCACTGGGACGTGAGATCTACCTGAGTTGCGGTGCGGCCCTGGATCATCTGGTGGTTGCGCTGGCCGCCGCGGGATGGGTCGCCGATGTGCGGCGGTTTCCTGATCCCGCTGCCCCACTGCACCTGGCCGAGATCCACTTCCGTCCGGTCGTCGGTGATGTATCGATACACGCGTGTGAGCGGGCTGAAGCCATCCTGGCGCGTCACACCGACCTGCACCCCTTCGCGGCTCCGGCCGAATGGCCGAGACTCGAAGTGACACTGCGCCAAACGGTCATTCCCTATCACGTCATGTTCGACACGGTGCTCCCACCGGATAGACCCCGACTGGCCGAAGCGTGGCAGCTCGCCGAAGAATTGAACCCCGCGGATCACCGCTGTCAAGCCGAATCATGTTGGTGGGAATCTGAACTCGACCACTCGGAGACCGTAGTACTGTCTACGTCCCACGAGGATTCTCGCCACGATCTGCTGCGCTGCGGCGAGGCGCTGTCAGCCGTCCTGCTCGACTGCACGATGGCCGGCCAGGCCACCTGCACCCTGTCTCATATGACCGAGCTTGCGCAGCCCCGGGAACTCCTGCGGGCCCTCATCGACCAGCGCGGTACACCGCAAGTGCTGATCAGAGTGGGTCAGGCAGAAGCCAAGCCCGGTTTCACCATGACCCCGCGCAAGTCCCTGGCACAGGTGATGGACTTTCAGCCCGAGGCCCCGCGCCTCCACGCTTCAACGACGAGCGTTGAGAGCTGATCCGATTCGCCAAACAGGCATCGATACAGCGAACCCGTGCCGCCATCTCTGGGTGGCCATCGCTTTCGACGTGTCGTGGGAACTCGTCATGATGGCCCGGCGAAGACCTTCGGCGGTACGTCGGTGACCAAAGACTCCAGTGCACAGAGGTCCGGGTTCGTAACGTCAATTCCGAACTCGACTCCGGTACGAGAGGACGCGAAATGTCAGAGGTCACGACCAAACCGGTCATCGTCGGCATCGATGGCTCCGACCAGGCCCAATATGCGGCGGTATGGGCAGTCGATGAGGCATTGCGGCGACATGCCGTGCTGAAGCTGATCTATGTCGTGCGCACCGACCTCACCGGCACGCTGTCGGCCAGTGAATACGAGGCCGATGTGGACTCCGCCAAAGCTGCGCTGACGGCTGCGCGTACCGCGATAGCCAAGCGCAACCCGAGCGTGGTGGTGGAGACCTCCATCGCCGAAGGTTCCCCTGCCGGCGTTCTGCTGGCCGAATCCCCGGATGCCGGGCTGATCTGTATCGGATCGTCCGGGATAGGCCGGATCAGCAGGGCCATCCTAGGGTCGACGGCGGCCTCCGTCGCCGAGGAAGCCGCGTGCGCCGTGGTCGTCGTCCGCGGTGCAGAAAGCACCGTCGCACACCACGAGCCACTGCGCTGGATCGTCGTGCCGGTCACCCGTCACACGGAGGACAACCGCACCGTCATCACCGAAGCCATCGCCGAGGCGCGGTACCGGAGATGGCCCATGCTGGCCGTCGGGACGCACACTCCCCACGGCGACAACGCCACCAGCGACGAACTCGACCAGCTCGTGGCCGACTGGCAGCGGCAGTTCCCGGACGTCCACGTCTATCCGATCTCGTGCGATACCGACGTGGCGCAATTCCTGCGGAACAGCCCCGATATCAACGGTCTCGTCGTCCTCGACGCCGCCCGGTCAACCGAGCTGGCGCAGATCATCGGTGGAGTGACACACGCGCATCGAGCGGACCTCGCCGTACTGGTGGCCTGCGAGAATGCCGATGTACGCGTGACACACGCACCTGCCCGACACCGCTGACGACATGTATCGACTCAGAGGAGATTCCACATGACCCTCACCAGCCGCACTCCCACCCGCTCCGATCCCGAGGTGAGGGCCGCTGTCACGGCCGAGTTGGAGTGGGCTCCCGACATGGTGGCCGCCCATATCGGAGTGACCGCCGACCATGGCGTGGTCGTACTGACAGGCGACGTCGACAAGTATTGCGAACGGACCGCCGCGAGTGAGGCCGCGCTTCGCGTGCGCGGTGTCACCGCCGTCGTCAACGAGATTCGGGTGCGCCCGAAGTCGACGTACACGCTCGGCGAGACCGACATCGCCGCCTGGTCATCACCACATGTGAGTGAGGTCTTCAAGTACATCGTGGTCAAGGAGCCCGCGGCTCATGGGAACTCTCTTGGCTCCACTGCAAGGGGGACGAAATGAACGACAGTCGACCAGGCGCCGCGGTGGTGGTCGGCATCGACGGGTCGCACGCCGCCGTCGAGGCCGCCGTATGGGCGATCGACGAGGCCGTCGCACGACACGTACCGCTGCGACTTGTCCATGTCGCCGACCCCGAATCCAGTGTGTCGCGGTCCGCCGGTGAGGTCCCGCTGGGTGTCGAATACGGCGAGACGGTACTGCGGCAAGCCCACACCGCGATCACGCGATCCGGCAAAGATGTGAAGGTCGAGACGGTTGTTGTCGGAGGAGATCCGGCGCAGATACTGCTGGCCGAGTCACGTACCGCGGAACTGGTGTGCGTCGGCTCCTCAGGCATCGGCGCCGTAGCCAAGACCCTGTTGGGTAGCGTCGCCGCGACGTTGACCGAGAACGCATCCTGTCCGGTCGCGGTGATCCGGTCCTGCGACGATGGCCGGCGATCCGTCGGCGCCGCGATCGCCGTGGCCGTCCGGGCATCTCCCCAGGACGAGGCTGCTGTGGTGGCCGCGATGCAGGAGGCCCGCGTGCGCGGCAGTTCACTGCTGGCGATCGGGCTGTGGGAGGAGGGCACCGATCTTCTCCCCCACGAGGAATTAGACGAACTGGTGCAGACGTGGCGGCAACGCTATCCCGACATTTGCGTGCAACCGGTCACGACCCGATCCGGCTTGGCCCGATTCCTCGAGGACGAGGACGCACCCGTCGCGATGGTCGTGATCAACGCCGAGGATGCGAGTCGGGTCGCAGACATCATCGGACCGCGCGGTCACCCCATCTTCAAGCATCCCGCATGCTCAGTGCTCGTGGTGAGGCATTGAGCTCCCTCAAGAATCGATCAACGGCGATGTCTCACATCCACACTCGTACCGACTGCGACGTCCCCAGCGTGGGGGCCCTCTTCCTCGACCGGGTGCGCACCTCGGCCGACCGGGAAGCATTCCGATATCGAGAAGGCCCGAACTGGACGTCGATGACCTGGGCCGATGCGGCCGCCCGCGTGGAAGCGCTGGCTGCGGGTCTACTGGCGCTGGGGATTGCACCCGAACAGCGCGTCGGCATTGCCTCGAGCACCCGCATCGAATGGGTCCTGGCCGACCTCGCCGTCATGTGCGCCGGCGCGGCGACCACCACCGTCTACGCCAACACCAAGGCCGAAGACACCGCCTACATCCTCGGCGATGCCGAGTGCCGCGTCGTGTTCGCCGAGAATCCCACTCAGCTGGCGAAGTTGGCCGCGCACCGCCACGAGTTGGCCGAACTCTCCCATGTCGTCCTCTTCGACGGGATCGCCGACGACGACTGGGCCATGACACTCGATGACCTGGCCGCACTGGGTGCCCAGCACCTTCGGGCGCACCAGGAGTGTGTCCGAGACGCCGTCGAGGCGACCACATCCGACCGACTTGCCACCGTCATCTACACATCTGGCACCACCGGAGTCCCCAAAGGGGTGCGCCTGCGCCACGGTGCGTGGGTGTATCAGGGGGCGGCGGTGGCGGCCCTGGACGTCCTGGGCACCGATGACCTCCAACTGCTCTGGCTTCCGTTGGCGCACTCCTTCGGCAAGGTCCTGCTCGCAGCCCAGCTCTCATGTGGATTCGCCAGCGCAATCGACGGCCGGTTGGACGCGATCGCGGCCAACTGTGCCGAGGTACGGCCCACCTTCATGGCCGGGGTACCACGGGTCTTCGAATAGGCCCACTCCCGACTGCTGACGACGGCACAATCGCGGGGGACGCTCACACGCACCCTGCTCACTCGAGCGCTGCACGTCGCCCAGGCCGTGGGCAACCTACGACGAGCCGGCACAGCGGTTCCGCTCAGGCTCAGAGCCGAGCACGCGCTGTGGGACCGATCGCTTCTCGCCAAGCTGCGCAACGTGTTCGGTGGCCGAATACGGTTCTTCGTCTGCGGCTCCGCCCCGCTGAACCGCGAGATCGAAGAGTGGTTTCTCGACGCCGGCATGCTCCTCCTGGAGGGCTACGGGCTGACCGAGACTTCGGGCGGCGCGTGTATCAACACTCCTGCCCAGTACAAGCTGGGCACGGTCGGGCGCCCCCTGCCCGGTACGCTGGTCCGCATCGGGGACGACGACGAGATTCAGATCCTCGGCCCCAATGTCATGGATGGCTATCACGGCTTGGAGTCGCTCAGCGCCGAAGCGTTCACCGATGACGGCTGGCTGCGTACGGGTGACTGCGGCGATATCGACGCCGACGGCTTCCTCACGGTCACCGGCCGGATCAAGGACATGTTCAAGACCTCGGGCGGGAAGTACGTGGCGCCCACGGCAATCGAAGCAAAGTTCGTCGCGCTGTGCCCGTACGTGAGTCAGTTCCTGGTGTTCGGCGAGTCCCGCCGATACTGTGTCGCCCTGATCGCGTTGGACCCCGAAGCCATCGGAGTATGGGCTGGCGGCCACGGCCTCGCCGAGGCCAGTTACGACGAGCTGACGGAGGCACCAGCGGTCCACGCCCTCATCGACAACTACGTTTCGCGGCTCAATCGCGATCTCAACAGCTGGGAGACCATCAAGAAATGGGCGATTCTCAACCGTGATCCGTCCGTGGAGACCGGTGAACTCACGCCGTCCCTGAAAGTCAAGCGCCCCATCGTCTTCGCACGGAACCGCGAACTGCTCGAGTCCTTGTACCAGTGACACGGCACTCAGGTCAGCAGACCTCCGCCGGCAAGGGCGAAAACCGCAGCCTTCCGTGTCTCAGGCGGGGTCGGAACTTCCCGCAGCGGTGGCGGGGCCGGGCGATCGGGCAGCGCCAGCCTGTTGATGGTCCGCAAGGTGGAAAGGTACTGCTGTGCCAGCGAACCCGTGTTGTAGGGCAAGCCGTACTTGTCGCAGAGGGTCCGCACCTGGGCTGCGATCTCGGCCAGACGGTTGCTCGGCAGGTCGGGGAAGAGGTGGTGCTCGATCTGGTAACACAGGTTGCCACTCGAAAAAGCCAGCAGTGGACCGGCATTGAAGTTCGCCGACCCCAGCATCTGCCGCAGGTACCATTCGGGTCTGGTTTCATGGTCGAGCACCTCGGGCGTGAACTTCTCAGTGCCATCCGGGAAGTGACCACAGAAGATGACCACGTATGTCCAGAGATTACGCAGCAGGTTGGCCACGATGTCGGCCCCGAGGGTTCGGCGCCAGCGTGATCCGCTGAGGGCTGGGAACAGCACGTAATCCTTGAGCGATTGGCGGGCGATCTTGCCCATCAACGCCGACTTCTGGGCGGACTTCACGGTGCGTTCGCCTTTCAGGTCGATACCGTGCAGCGCGATACCCCACTCAAAGGTCAGGGCCAGCAGAACATTCTGCAGCGGCTGCAGCAGATACCGTCGCCGCCACGGCTGATCGCGGGTCACTCGCATCACCCCGAAGCCCAGATCATCGTCCTCGCCGAGCACGTTGGTGAAAACGTGGTGGCGGTAGTTGTGTGAGGTCTTCCACTGCGCAGAAGGGGCAACCATGTCCCACTCCCAGGTGGTCGAGTGAATCTCCGGGTCATTCATCCAGTCCCACTGCCCGTGGGACACGTTGTGGCCGATCTCCATGTTCTCGACGCTCTTGGAATAGGCCAGCGCAGCGGTACCCAGGGCCCAGCCGGTTTTCGACCGGCTTCCGGCGATGAGAAATCGCGCCGCGAGGCCGAGTATCCGTTGGAACCTGATGGTGCCCCGAATGTAGGCGGCATCAGGTGCTCCGAGCGAATCCTCGACGCTGCGCCGGATGGCATCGAGTTCATCGCCGAGATTCTGGATATCGTTCGGGCTCAAGTGCTTATAGCGATCAAGATTGGTGATGGCCATGGCGATGCTGTCCTCGGTCGTGCGAATGAGACGGGCCAGAATCTGGCCTTCATTGATCGAGCAGCTGCGGTGAGTCGCCGATCACGGTGGAAATGGCACCCGCGCGTGACGCGCGGGTCCCACTTCCGTCATGGCGCGTGGAGGGTCAGAGTGCCCGAACTCGGCTGGCCTGCGCGCCCTTGGCGCCCTGGGTGAGTTCGAACTCGACCCGTTGATTCTCTTCGAGGCTGCGAAAGCCGCCGCCATCGATCTCGGAATAGTGGACGAACACATCCGGGCCCTCGGCCTGAGCGATGAAGCCGAAGCCCTTCTCAGCGTTGAACCACTTCACAGTTCCCTGTGTCATTTGCTTCTCCTTGTCAGGATTGCGGCCCGCACTGTGCGGACCGGCAGCCGATTGGTTGAGACGGCTGCTTCTGAGTTGTCCTGCAACAAGAAAAAGACGCCCGCACCAAGTTCTGCGCGAGCGTGTACGAACACGAACACTTGAAACCATCGACCTGATAAGTACAACGCCGACCGACTGGGGTTAGTTCCCGTCGAACCCCTCCCGCCGGGAATAGCGAAGAGTTTTCCGTGCAAGAGACTTCCGGCCCTAGTGCCGACCGTCACCGGATGGTCCGATCAACGAGGGTCTCTGACGACAACTACTCGCAATGGGGCAACATGACTCACCTTCCCGTCCAACGCGGACCGCGGTCACCGCTGCACGATGTCTCGGGCGTATCCCCTCGGTGGTCCACCACGCCGGCCACAGCCTCGATGCCGGCGATCTGCGTGCTGGCCAACGGCGAGTTGGCGGTCCAACAGCGCGCCGTGCCCACCCCGGGGGCCGGCGAACTGCTGTTGCGGACCGTCGTCTCCGCGCTGTGCGGCACCGACCTGCACCATTTCCGCGGGGCACAGTCGTACGGGAACGGCACCGACGTGTTCGGCCACGAATCAGTCGCGGTGGTGCAACGTTGCGATTCCGGCCGGTTCGCCCAAGGCGACCGTGTTCTGCACGTGCCCTTCCCCACCAACGGCAAGGTCTTCGCGCCCTACCAACTCGCTCGGGAGACCAACGTCGTGCCGATTCCCGCCGGGCTGCCGTCGGAGATCGGCGTTTTCGGGCAGCAGCTCGGCACGGTGATCTACGCGCTGCGCAACTTCTGGCCTTCGACGCAGCCGCCCCGCAGCGCGTTCGTCGCCGGTGCCGGACCGGCCGGTCTGATGTTCATCCAGTTGCTCCGCGAGCGCGGTTGTGAACAGATCTACGTGTCCGAGCCGAATGAGCATCGCTGCCTCCTGGCGACATCCTTCGGCGCAGTCCCCGACGAGGACGCCGCTCCCCCGGTCGAGCTCAGCGTCGACGCCTCCGGCATGCCGGGCGTACGCCGTAAGTGCTGGCAGCGCACCGCCCCCTTCGGCACCGTGGGGATCTACGGACTCCCCGACGACGAACCCGGCGACCTGGAGGTGTCCGTACTGGGTCTGGTGGCCAAGAATCTCCGCCTGGTCGGAGCGATCGGTTCGCAAGCAGAGCCCGGCCTGCCGTCCTTCCATGATGCGCTCGACCTGCTCGCCGCCCGCCGCATCGAGGTCGACCGGCTCATCTCGCACCGCATCGGCCTCGACAGGCTGCCCCAGATCGCTCCACGCGCCGCCCGCGTCGAGGACGGGATCGTCAAAGTTCTCGTCGACTTCGACGCACCCACGCCGGCTCACAGGTAGTTCCCGCGGGTGTCACGCTCTGACGCCCGGACAGCTGCAGGAGAATCCACGGGGTGCAGCTGTCGCCACACCTCGTAGGCCCGACACTGATGGTCGTGTGCGCGGCCATGGTGCTCGCCGCCTCGGCCATCTACTGGTCAACAGCGCTCGGTTCGGCGTGGACGGTGCCACGCGCCGCGGTGCGTGCAGTACTACAACTTGTTGCGGTCGCCGCCATTCTGGCTTCCGCGCTGAGTAACCTGCGGACATCACTCGTGGTGTTGGGCATCATGTTCGTCGCCGCCACGGTGACCTCGGCGCGCCGCAGCCGATCCAACCGTTCCTGGCTACTCGCGATAGCTCTCGCGACAGGCATGATCTCGGTGGTGCCACTGCTGCTTTCGACCGGGCTGGTGCCGATGACCGGTATCGCCATCGTGCCCATCGCCGGCATCCTACTGGGGAGCACCATGACCGCCGTCGCGGTCGCCGCGCGGCGGGCACTCGACACACTGGCCTCCCGCGCCGGCGAGGTCGAGGCATTACTCAGCCTGGGATTCAGCGACCGCCTGGCGCGGATGGAGATCATCGGTCCTACTGCCGCGGACGCACTCCTGCCCAACCTCGACCAAACCAGGACGGTGGGTGTGGTGACCCTGCCCGGTGCCTTCGTCGGGGTGCTGCTCAGTACCGGATCTGCGATGCAAGCCGGCGCAGTACAGATCCTGATCCTGGTGTCGATACTGCTGTCGCAAACCTGCGCAGTCGCCGTAACGCTGGAGTTGATCGCATCGGGCAAGATCAACCGCACCGACCGAGCTCAAGATTCGCGGTGGCGACGGTGGAGCCCACCAACCAGACGATCAGGGCCTTCATAAGCGGCCTACTTCTGTTGTGTCACAACGGGATATTTAGGCCGCGCGGGGCATATCGCCCGCCGCTCGTGCCGCCGGGAGTGACGCCGGACGGCCCACGGCAGTGGCCCAACCGACGATGCTCAGATAGAGCCCGGTCAGGGCGACGATCACCGTGCCCACCTGCCACCAGGGCGCCTGGGCAACGACGTCGTTTCCCCAGGACAGATAGGCATAGGGGAAGGTCATCAACGCCACACCCTTGAATGCGGTGAGCCATCCCAACAGTGAGACGATCGTCGCGGGAGCCCCACGCCAGTACGGGTGCAAAACGATGATGGACAGACCCATCGGCAGGACGAATGCGCCGGTGACCCACGGCCATACGACGTCAGCGTCAAATTGAGCCAGCAGCGTCCGCAGGGCGGAGGCACGCGTCAGCATCGTGGACGCGGCAACGAGAAGGTAGGGCCCGAGCACTCGGGCGAACAGGCTCGTGCGGGTGTGCAGGTGCGGTAACGCTCTCATGGTGCGTCTCCTTCGGACAGCGGCTACGCCGGTGGTGACCTGATGGGGACCCACGAGATCCCCTGAGTCATTCGACCGCCGCACCGGTCCCTGGAGGTGGGGGCCGATGTCCTGCCTGTGCGGGACGATGGTCACCGAACCCCACCCTGACCTCGGTATGCAGCGGTACTTCCGCCCAGCCAGGTTTGCCGGCCGGGCGGCACGTTAATCTCTTGGTCGCGGCGCGTTGCCGCGTTTGCTAGGAGGTATTACCCATGCGCTCTTTCAGCGTGGCAGTGGTCGTCGCGGTGGCCGCCACATTCGGTTGCTCTGGCGTGGCGGTGGCGGCCCCGAAGGATTACTGCGCCGACCTCAAAGGCGGCAATACCGGCAGCACGTGTGAGATCCAACTCTCCGATCCCGCGTACAGCGTCGACATCAGCATTCCGCTGGACTACCCCGACCAGAAGTCGGTCGCCGACTACATCTCGCAGGCACGCGACGCGTTCCTCAATTCGGCCAAGTCCGGCGCGCCCCGCACCTCGCCGTACGAGTTGAGCATCAAGCCGACGAAGTACAACTCGTCGGTGCCGCCGCGCGGCTCACAGGCTGTGGTGTTCACGGTGACCCAGGAACTCGGTGGGGGCCAGCCGCAGACGACGTACAAGGCGTTCAACTGGGACCAGAGCTACCGCAAGGCGATCACCTACACGGCCGCGCCGGACGACAAAGAACATGCGCCGTTGTGGCGGGTGGACGATCCGCTGAAGACCGTCGCACCGATCGTCCAGACTGAACTTCAGCAGCAGCTGGCACCGCCGCCCCCGGTCGCGACCACGCCTCCCACGCAACCGGGGCAGCCGGCGACGACCACGCCCACCAGCACCACCACCGCGCCGCCGCCCCCGCCGTTGCCGTTCGCGCAGGCCGCGCTGTACAACCCCGCCAACTACCAGAACTTCGCGATCGTCAACGACGGGGTGATCTTCTTCTTCGACCAGGGCGTGTTGCTGCCCGCCTCGGCCGGGGGTTTGCACGTGCTGGTGCCCCGGTCGGCGATCGACCCGATGATCGCCTGACCCCGTCGCGACATTGCCGTTAGTGTGCTCGGCACTCGCACTTTCGCTCAGTAAGTTCAATGTCGCGGCGGAAGGTCAGTTCCTCTGGTCCGCGCGGTCGTGAAGCGTGATGTGGTACCCATCGGGGTCGGCGAAGGTGAAGGTTCGGCCGAAGGGTCCGTCGATCGGTGCGGAAACGATGGTGTGCCCGTCGGCGACGAGCGCGTCGTGGATGCCTTGAACGTCGTCGGCGTGCAGCCAGATTGCGGCACCGATGCCGGGCCGCGCAGCGGAGGCAAGATCGGTGCCGGCAACGATGTCGCGCAGCGCGAACGTGATCGGCTTGGTCTCGAAGACGACCGCGTGCGGGGGCCCGACCGGCGAGCGGACGAGGCCGAGGTACTGCTCGTAGAAGGACTCGGAGGCGTCGAGGTCGCGCGCCTGCAGTGAGATGAAATCGGGGCCGGTGACGGGCACGGTGAGTTCCTTTCTTCGTGTCAGTTTTCTGACACCTATGACCGTATGTCAGAATACTGACATGAGTCAAGACGGTGGTGGCATCGACGTCGGCACGTCACTGGGTTACGCATTGAAAGAGGCCTCAAGTGCTCTGCGCGCAGCCATGGAGGAGGTGCTGCGACCGCTCGGGATGAACATCACGCGCTACGCCTGCCTGGAGCTGCTGGCTCAGCGACCAGGCTTGTCGAACTCCGAACTCGCGCGGGGTGCGTTCGTGACGCGGCAGTCGATGAACGTGCTGCTGCAGACCTTGGAACGCGAGGGCTACGTCAGCAGACCAGAGGAGGCACCCGTGGGGAAAGTTCTTCCCACCCAACTCACCCCCCGCGGCCGCAAGGCTCTACAGAAGGCGACGACGGCGGTCCGGGCTGTCGAAGACAGAATGCTGTCCAGCTTGTCCGAGGCCGAGCAGGCACGGGTGTTTCACGCACTGCAGAACATGATTCATTCTCTGCGCGATGGCAGCGCGGGTACGTAGCTCGGACTCGGCGAGACCCGAACGTCGGGACAGATCCGCGACGGGTGACCTGCGATGAGACGCGCCGCGAAATACGTTGTCGTGCCAGCCTTCAACGCCTTCAGCTCAAGCTCGCGTCCACCCCGGCGGCAGCCTGCGAGTTGGCGGCACGGCGGCGTCCGCTACTCCGCTTGGCGGAAATAGGGTTCTACCGTGCCGCTGAGCTTGACGACCATCGGATTTCCGCGGCGATCCTTGGCGGTGGGGACTTCCACACGCACCCAACCCTCGGCAACGTCGTATTCGACCACGTTGGTTTTTTCAGCGCCGTTGAAGCGAATACCCACGCCGCGCAGGAGCGCCTCTTCGCTGTAGAACGGACTACGCGGATCGATGGAGAGGTGATTCGGTGGAACGTCGGTGTTCTGATCCTGGGACATGATGGCTTTCGTTGAATGCTGCGTGGGTTTTCGATTTTGACTCTCTGAGAACCTACGCGACCGTGTAGCCGCGGGTTCCACGTAGGTCTTGGCGTGCCGCGCCCGTGCAGTGCATCGCGTTGGCCGGGGCCTCGTCGCACATCCGCGCGATTCCCCAAAGACAGAAAAGACCAGCTCAAGGCTGGTCTTTTTGTCGGGCTGACAGGATTTGAACCTGCGACCACTTGACCCCCAGTCGGACTTCGGGTGGTTTCGGCTGTTCTGCATAGCATCTGAATGGCCATTGACCTGGAGAAACCGTTTCAGGGCGTCTCCCCCGGAACCACGGGATCCCGACCTAGTTGTGACAACGCCGTGACAAGGTTGCGAATTCGGGCTGCATCCGCGCCGCCAGTTAGGCCTGTTTGCTGGAGACTGTGAGAAGCTAGCTGAACTGCGACGGAACAGCTAGCGACGCTTTCCCTTCTGGCACCAAGCTTCCACTTGCGCCGACAGCATTGCAACGACCGCCGAACCCTTGTGACAGAACTTCGCGGGGCCACGGCGACCTCCAAGGTCGCCACGAGACGCTGCACATCCAGCTGGCGTCGCTTCGACCGCGCCACGATTCCTATGCGGACGCAGTCTCCTCCATCGCCGTAGTCCCTGGAGACTCGTGATGACCCGATATGAGCGGCTTGGCTGCGACGAGAAGAGCCGGCACCAGCACTGCGCACACCCGAATGTTGCAGCGCGTGGTCTGTCGGATTGAGCCTCTGCCATTCGTCATGAAGATAAGAGCAGCAGATCGCAGACTCACAGGACACCTCTCGACGAAGGAGTATCGATGCCGTCCACCGCGTCAGACCAAACAGACGTGCCAGGGCTATTGGAGACGATCGCCGCCCTGCGCGTCGCTGCAGAAAACGCCGACGCCGACGCTCTTGCGCCAATTCTGGCCTTCGACGTGGTCTTTCGAACTCCGCTGACCTCTCGGATCCGCTTCGAGGGCAGCGCTGAAGTCATCGCGCTACATCACGATATTTTCGCGGTCATCAAAGACCTGTCGACGACTGAGCCGCTGACACGCGGCGACACAGGAGTGTTCATGTTCAGCGGACACGTGCGCGGACTGCAGCTCGATGCCGTGAATCAGGTACGTGTCAACGATCAGGGAAAGATCGCCGAAGTTACTATCTTCGCCCGACCGCTGCCAGCTCTGGCAACACTGTTCGCGACGTTACCCCCGCGAGTTACGACACGACGGCGCGGACGCGCGAAGGGCGCACTCGTGGCTACGCTGGCCGCACCACTAGGTTTCGCCCTGCGTACCGCCGACGTCTTCGTGCCCAAACTCATCTGACAACGAGTAGGCGACACGATGAGCGGATTACTTGACGACGTACTCGTCGCGCACGGCGGCCTACAACGGTGGCACGCGGTCACCGCTCTGACAGTTCACGCTAGATTCAGCGGTCTGCTGCGAAGTCGCTTTCCTGGAAACCAGATGCGCGAAGTCAACGCGCGCCTGCAGCTATCGGATCAGCACACGGTATTCGATGGCTTCCCACGCGACGACCATCGAGCCGTCTTCGAACACGGTGACGTACGAATCGAAACGTTCGATGGTCGACTGGTCGCTGCTCGTTTCCATGCCCGCTCCGCTTTCACCGGTCTGGGAGCGATTCGGCGCGCCGTGCACTGGGACGCCCTGGACGCTGCCTACTTCGCCGGATACGCCTTCTGGAACTACCTCAGCACTCCGCTGTTACTCACCCGCGAGGACGTCAACGTCACCGAAGCCGGTGTCTGGCGAGAAGCAGGAGCGCGGTGGCATCGCCTTAGCGTCAGTTTTCCTGTCCACCTTCACACCCATTGCCCGCAGCAGATCTTCTACGTCGACGACGACGGCCTGCTCCGCAGACACGACTACACCGCCGGCCCGGTCGGAGCCTGGGCGCGCGCCGCCCATTACTGCGACCATCACCGACACTTCGACGGCCTTGTCTTTCCCACCCGCCGCCGGGTATATCCACGAGGCCCCGGTGATCGCCCGCTACCCGGTCCCACGCTCGTCGCCCTTGACATCAACCACATCACGATCGAGGCCTGAACAACGAGCTACATCGGCACCACCGCTGAATGCCAGTGGGTGCTTCAAAAGCCCGTCCCATGCGAATCTCGGAGACGACTGGCTCCAATGGCATCAAAGCGCCTGTCCCCAAGCCCGCGCCCGTTGCCAGCTTTCGGCGCCAACTGGCCTGATTTGGCTATTAATTCGGGAGGCTTTCGATCACAACCTCCGGAGTCTGAGGCTGCGGGCGCTACCGGATTGCTCGCAAATTTGGGATTCGATTCTGGGGGGGTTCTTGGCACTTACCTCAAAAGCCTGTTAACTCTCAGTGGCGCAATTGGTTTGACTGTCGTTGAGATCTCGACCCGTTTTGCTGATTCTGGCCGAATCTCGATCATTATCGCGGGCTCCGAGCAGTCATTGGGATCACAGCGATGTTGGCGCCGGATGGCGGTCGTCCCCCTGAATCCGGTCCGTCCGCGGCTCAAGTCTCGGCGGCTTATGCGCGCATCGACAATGATGATGTTCGGTGAACACCGACACGGCCCCTATGGGCGACATCCACCCAGGCAACTCCATCAAGGTGGACATCCCGTTCGATCTCCCGCCCGGCACTCAGCTGTCCGCGTTGAAGGCCCGCGATTCGATGCTCAGCGGCGGCGCGACCGTCACCGTGTCCGGGACGGCGTAGGAGATGAAACAAAGCCACCTTGTTCCGGCGGTCGTCGCCGGGTTGCTACTTATCGCGGAGCTGATCGCGAGCGAGTTCGCACTGAACTTCCGCCAGGAGGCGGTCATCGGCGGAGCGGTGGGCGCCGCGGCCTTCGTAGCCATCGCGGTGACTCTGGTCGTCGCCAGACAGGCGGAACCGATACCGGTTCGGTTGCGTCGTAGCGTGTGTGACTATCGAGCGGATCGACGCGCAGCTTCGGCTAATCGCGGTCGTACGCGCCACGGTTCGCGGCCGTCGATGGTCGACGTTGACCCTCTCCTCGATGAGCGGCTATCGCTCGTCCGATCCGATCACGAGCCGGCACCCCTCCAATAGCGGCGGCCCGTACACCGCAACCCGCGTGGTCCATGAGGACGCGACGAGGGCCAAGCTCGTGACCGTTCAGGCAGTGCGTCGCCGCGACCTCGACCCAGCAGCGTCGGCCGCGGGCCAGATCCGTCACGACACCAGACCGGCATGCCCTTCTGATTGGCATACGCCTCGGCGTCGGCGCGCTGCGCATCGTTGAACGACCGATACCCATCCCAACGGCGCGGGGTCCGCACCAACATCGTGATGTCATCCAACGACGGTGATTCGCCGTGGAACCGTTGACGGACGAGGGCCTCGGCCCCTTCTGCACACGACGAATTGATGACAACACAACCTCCAGAACCTAGGGAGGTGTCGCGACAACCCCTAGAAACCACCCCGTCGTCACCAACCGCCCGTCTCGAACGAGGCCAGACGGGCGGTTGGTGTCGAGTAATTAGTCAGCAGCGAGCGGCTACCGTGAATCAATGGCGGTGCATCCACTCGCGGAGGCTGTCCACCCGTACCTGCCACTGCGGGCGGGTGTCCCCCCAATCGAACACGACCTCGACATGATCGCCAACGCCGACTACATGGTGGACATTGGACCCGGTGGTGGCGCCGCGGGCGGGACGATCGTGGAGACGGGCGCTCCGGAGCAGATCGTAGTACCACTGCACACTCTCGGGATCGTTCTTACGTCGCTGCTCGACGACGTGCTCAATCACAGCTCTGTCGCAGTCGGGTCCCGGATTCCGGACACGACGGACAATCACAGTCCGATTCTTCGATGTAACAGTCTTACGTTTTCGATGTGGCTTCTTATTCAAAACAACTCTAAGCCCCCCCGGAAAGTCCATGAGCAATGATCCGTCACCTAGCATTCCACATAGGCCGTCGCTGATCGCTTTGATACAATTGAAATAAAGTCCATTCAGGAGAATAAATGAAGTCGATCGTCGCCGTGAATACCGAAATTCCAGGCCTTAAAGACCACTATCCTTTTAAGAGTGGCGGTTCCCTGGCCGACCACGACATCATTTTATTTGACCCAACGCTTCCACGTTACCATCGACAACACTACTCGGATGGATCATCGTCCATCGATCGCGTCTCTGGACGGGAGGCAGTTACTCATCTAACTCATTGGTGTCAAGAGATCCGTGAAGCCCTACGGGACGGCAAGACCGTCTTTTTCCTACTCGCCGAACAGGAATTTGACACCTACGTTACGGGTGTCGAATCATCAACATCGAAGGTAACCAACTATACTTCAAGCGCATTAACTAACTACAGCTCCGCTCCCTTCAATATAAGCATCACTAACAGCAAGGGTTCGAAGTTCACTGTGCGGGATCCTCGTTTCAACGTGCTCTTCGATACACTGAAGGAGCATATTTCGTATGAGGCCATAATTGACGAAGATATAAAGGCACCGATCGTTACCACGATCAGAGGCACAAAGGCACTCGGTGCGATCTATAAGATGAAAGAAATCGAAGCGTCGGGACATCTTGTCGCACTCCCAAGGTTTGACCTGTCCGATCTGACGGAATTCGACGACGACGAAGAAGAAATCTGGACGAAACAAGCTCTGGGCATCGGCACGAAATTAATCAAGCATCTCAAGGACATAGACAAATTCTTGACGGCACAGTCCGAAAAGACTCCGCCACCGGAATGGGTCAGTTCTGCTCCAAAGTCACAACACGTCAAAGACCTGGAGACTAAGGTGGTTGACCTGCATAAGAAGATTCAGGTGTTCACCAAGCAGAAAGATACGGCGCTGGCGTCCATCGCAAATGCCAACTTAACGCAGGACCTGCTGTTCGAAACCGGTAAGCCGTTAGAGTCCGCAATTGAACAATTCATCCGCTCGATCGGATACACGGTCAGCAATTTTAGAGACGGCGCACTTGAGATAGACCACCTGATCGTGAGTCCAGAGGGAAAGCGGTTTGTCGGCGAAGCCGAAGGAAAAGACACTGCCGCTGTCAACATAACCAAATTCAGGCAGCTCGAATCGAATATCGGAGAGGACTACGAACGAGAAGAAGTGACGGAACACGCAATCGGCATACTCTTCGGAAACGGCTTCAGGCTGACTGAACCGTCGGCGCGTCCTGAACAATTCACAGACAAGTGCATCACGAACGCCAAACGCCTCAACACGATCTTGGTGAAAACATCCGATCTATATCCAGCTGCCGTCTACTTGCAAGATCATTCCAACGACGAAGAATTCAAAGCTGAATGCAGGAGAGCTCTCGAATCCGCCGCTGGCTCGATCGCTCAAATGCCACCGATCCCAGGCGCCGAATAATAGAAGTCGATCCCGACGACGGTACCCAGGAGAACCTGCCAAAGAACCTCTGCTAATGTCGGAAGACGACCTTGCGGCGGCTCGCACCAGTCTTCGCCGTGTGATCTCGCATGTCGTCGCGTAACCAACGGTGATGCCGGTTCCCATGCAATGGTGATTCATGGATGATTTTCAGTGCCGGCGTCGTCAATCCGCCTTTTCATGAACGAGCTGAGTTCCGCAGCTGCGGCATTCATCGTCTGCTCATTCTTTTCGCGCGCCCGCTTATAGACCAAATTTGGCACAAGGGGTGAAGACCGCCGCAGACCGTAGAGTCGTTCTTGCCAAACCAATAGATCGTCGTTCGACAACAGATTTGGACCACTGCCACGGATCGACTGTTCGATATCGTCTGCCATCGATCTTCGATCTCCGCTTGCCTGCTTTGCTGACCGCCATTGGTCGGTCACGTCAAGGAAGGCTGGGAGCAACGGAGCCGCCACACCAAGCAAGAATGTTGAAAGTTCGACGTGAATCGCCAGACTCAAGATGACTGCCGCCGCGGCCCACGCGACCAAGACTGTGACCCAGCATCTAGCGTTCAGACGCTGCAGCCGCTCTGAGTATGCAGCGTTAGCTCGCTGAGCAATGGCGATGGACGTCACACCATCTAACTCAGAATCCAGCGGGTACCACCCGATGAGCTTCTCCTTCGTCGCTGTCGCCAGGACCTGTGGCTCAGGGCCCGCATACTCGGCAATTTCCTCGGGAGACGGTCGAGGATCCCGGACTGCAAGCACCGGCATCGCAAAAATGAGGCGATCGAAATCCTCCTGCGCAGCCGCTCCTTTCGCCGCGAGGTTGCGTTCAAACGCTTGGAATACTGTGCGAGAGAGAAAAATCCACACCCCGGCGAAAGCTCCGACTACGACCGCGGCTGAAGGGAGAAACACAGCTACCGGCGGCGCAATTGCGCCGATTGCGCTAAACCCTAGCCAGCGGAGAAAGGTCCAGAACTTGGCTTTCGAGTAGAGCTTCCGTTGAGCGATTAGTAGACGAAGAGCCTGCGTTGAATCCTGTGCTGACGCAATCTCTGCGGTCATGGGGGCGCGGTAGTCATCGCGGCCAGCGCTCACGATGATCTTCCGCCCATCCGAGCGGCAGGACCCGATCCTGCACCTTCGGCAAAGATGCGCGTTTCGAGCGGGCAGCCAATGCTCCCTCCGCCATCACCCATACGCGGGGAACTTCTGACCGAATACGGATTTCCAGAGCGGGATCGCTTGATCTGGCTGGCCCGAGTAGTGCTTGTACCAAGCGGTATTCGCGGTTTGCTCGGCCGCCCTTAGCTGCTCATTGATGGTCTCTGCTTGTTGCCAAGTGAGGTAGTCGGTGATGTCTTGATCGGCGTGCCAACAGAAGTGTGTGAGTGTCTGCGCCGACTGGAACCATTGATAGATCGGCCAGCTGTAGTCGGTCCAGGAGGTCGCGAGTTTCAACGCGATAACTTCAAGGTGGTAACTCTGCAACTTCACGGGTTGGCGTCGGTTCCAGTGCTTGAGCATCGTGATCACCCGTCGAAAGCGACTGCCCCGTGCAGTGACCGCAGCCGACATTTCGCGACTGTGCTGGGGCGGGTTAGTGGGCAGCCAGACCTCCCGGTTCATGTCAGGTATTTTGTAGCCGGTAACAACACCGTCGTTCGCGATACGTGACGCGGGAACGACGTCGATGCTCGGCCAGGTCTGGAAGGTCACCGTTACTGCTTGCCCATTCCTTCGACCCTTCCCTGCCTGCCCCGTTCCGAGGGCGTTCTTCACATTGAGCAAGACCTCGGACGGCTTTCGATCCTTGATGTGCTTGGCGTGGTGCAGTACAGCGAGAACGTCGACGTCTGCGTGCTCTTTCAGAGCGGTGTATCGAGGGATCGATCCGAATGGCACGGCCTCGATGACATCGATGCCGGTATTCTTGAGCCGCTGGAGAACCCAGTCCCTGCGCGTGTTGGCGATCCCATGGTGTTCACCTGGAAGGTTGATCTCACCATAGAAGATGTCGAACGCACCTTCAGTCGTCCACGCCATGAATCCTCGCCAGTTACTCCCACCCAGGTGGTCCGGGGTGGTTCAGCGATAACCGTACGTTGAGATCCGTCCTGGACACTGCTCGACACACCTCAGGTGAAAGAGAATCGAGTTCGAGGCGCCTTGTCACCTTGATCAGAGGGATGTTGTGCGCGGTAACCACATATAAGCATCAAATCAGCCCCCCGCATGCGATTACATGGCGCGGCCCCACCAACTGCTGTGGCTAAGTTTCCCTTTGCCACGCATCCATCTGAGCATCGACGTGTAACCGGATCTTGTGGCTGGGAATTCGGCGTCGGCAATCAGCCGGCCGTTTCGGTCGATGACTGCCGCGTGGTGTGTTGCCGTGTGGGTGTCCACTCCGCTGATGATGGATCGTCTGCTGCCGACCATGTCAGGCTGGTTCCTCTCTGTTGGCCCGCGCGGCGGGCGGACAGGCCAGTGATGGGCCGTGGACGAGCACGCTCCTATTAGGTCACAACCTCCGCGCTGAAGCCCGAGTGTTCCTGTGTGGTCGATGCCGGTCCGAGGTTCAACAGGTCCTTTGAAAGGCGCGCGGTCGGCCAGGAAATTTCCGGGTCAGACCCTCGAACCGGCTTCCGATAACCATCATCACTGGCGTCCTATACTCGCCGGAACGGGGTCGTATCGGGTTTACCGTGCCGAGCATGGCCAGTTTCATCGAGCGGCAAACCGAAGACGACGACGGATAGCGACCAGGCCAGTTGATCACAGACGCTGAGCAATGTGGTCAGCTATTCCGACACCCACTCAATCGTCGAACGCTCGTCCACGCCCTGTAATGAATCGATCACCCCCAGTAGCGCTTGACAGAAAGCTGGCCGCGGGGACTGTTCAGGGCAGCGCAGATGAGGTGCCGCGATGCCAGCGCCACAATGACAGGGCTTCCCGCTAGTTGATTGTCCCGCGCGGGCCCTGTGACGTTGCCCGCCCTGGCCCGGTTGGCGCTCCTAGAGCTAGGACGTAATCCATCCGAATCTCATCTGGCGTCCGCCGCCATGTAGCTTCGGGGGTATCCAGCGAGGGCAGCGATCCCTCACCGTTCCAGCCAATCAGCTTGCTGCTCTGCGAGCGAAAGTCGTTGGCAACAGAGCTCAAGGCACTTATCGATGCTGAGCGGTGACTAACGAGGTCCAAGTCGGAACGCTTGCCTAGTTGCTCCTGGCAGACTTCCCATCGACGGACGGCCTCGTGGTCGATACGTTGGAGGTAGCTCAGAATGAAGTGAAAGTGGGGCTGCCGCACGGTCTCGTCCAAAAGCATTGCACCAGGCCAATTTTCAGATCTCCAGACCGCCCAATCCAAGGGCGAATTGTCGATGGTATCTGCAATCGACAAGAGTGCTCGTCCACACTCCGCAGCGCGCTCTCGCTGGTGGTCAGCTTTTCGCAGAGCTCGATCATTTGCAATCTGCTTCCGCACAAAGAAATATGCGGCTATGAGGCCAGCTACGGTAACGATGAACGGAAACCCTGTGTCAGCCACCCATTCCACCGAAATCACTCGGCGCCAGAGTTCCACTCCGTAACTGATGTCAACACAGGAGGCGCAAACCACTTTCGAATTGGAAACCCCTACGCCGAACCATCCCCAGACGAGCGGCGGCACAAACTCCACACATATATCTTAATCAACTGCTGAAGGGGTCTGCTGCATGATCAGGTGACACCGAGCTCGCTTGCCCAGACTGGGCGGGCTGAGAGGATGTCACTATGGCACGCCCGTATCCCCAGGAGTTCCGCGACGATGTCGTGCGGGTCGCCCG
>NZ_JACKUC010000027.1:0-1863 GCF_025822555.1 Mycobacterium hackensackense | reverse complement strand
GCCGTCCACCCCCGCTTTGTCCAAGGCCTCGGTTGCCGCGCGGCGCAGCGCACGTCGATCCAATCCGCCGGTGCGGGAGCGGAACAGGTGCTCCCAACCGAAGAACACGTTCTCGTAGACCGCCAGGGAGTCCACCAGGTTGGCCTCCTGAAACACCCGGAAGATACCCAGCCGGTTGGCTTCCTGGTAGGTCTTCGGAGCGATTTCACGACCGTCGAGGATCAGGGATCCCGCGTCGTACGGCAGCACCCCGGAGATGATGTTGAGGATGGTGCTCTTGCCTGCGCCGTTCTCACCGATCAGTCCGACGACCTCGCCGTCGCCCACCGAAAGATCGACACCTTTGAGGGCGCGGTTGGCACCGAACGATTTGACGATGCCGGTGGCCTGCAGCCTCGGGCCCGACGAACTCTGTGCTGTCATATCAGACCTTCTGGTAAGGGGATGGCGCGAGCACCGGCGTGCGGTAGTGGTCCTTGTACAAGGCCCGGATGCGGTCGAAGTCGCCGTTGCGCTGTGCGTTCAGATAGGCCTGCGGCAGTTGGAAGTCCTTGGGCTTGGGGACCCCCGGCCAGATGGTCTCCAGATCCTCGACCGGGAAACCGTCGAACTGCAGATCGAAATCGTTCGGATGCTCGACCCGGGACAGCCGCTTGACGTCGAATGACTCGGCGATCGGGCCATCGACGTAGCGGGCCTTGAAGGCCTGCACGTTGTCGGCGGTGATGATCTCGGCGTGCCAGCTGTAGAAGCGTTCGGCGGCCTCGGGTTTCCAGCCGTTGAGCCGGTCGTGGAACTGCGCGATGGTGACGAACGACGGGTAGGCCGGGACGTTGCCCGTGGTCACCAGCTGGGTGCCTTTGACGATCCGGTCGATTCCCGCCGTGGAGCCGTTAGCGCCCACCACGAAGACGTCCTTGCCCGGCACCTTGCCCGCGGCTTCGATACCGGCGACCACCCCGGTGGCGGCGTCGTCGTTGACCGCGACAATGCCGACGGTATCCGGGTACCGGGCCAGCAGTGACGCCGCAGCCCGCTGGGACAGATCGGCGTCGTACTTCGCGTGCAATTCACCGGCGAACTTGATCTTCGGGTACTTCTTCAAGGTGTCGCGCACCGCGAGCCGGCGCTGCACCTCACAGCCGTCGATCGACGGGTAGTAGCCCCCGACCCGGACGATGGTGCCTTCCTCACCGACCTTCTTGGCCAGTACGTCCACGGCCTTGCCGACGGCGATGTACTCGTCGGGCATCAGGAAGCTGTTGTACTTGTTGCCGTCGGCATCGCTGTGCCACGGCGTGTACCAGGCAGGCGAGTTCCAGGCTGCCTGGAACAGCACCCCGCGGTCGTTGGCGTCGTGGGCGAGGGTGGGCAGTGCGCCCGCGTCGTTGAGCCCGACGAAGATGGCGGTGGTCTTCTGGGTGAGCAACTGGTTGAACTGGTTGGACTGTACGGCGGCGTCACTCTTGCCGTCCAACACCACACTCTTGTAACCCAATTGGGCGGCGGCCTCTTGGTAGGCCTTGGCCCACTGCACCTGGTAGTCGCCGGTGGCCGACCAGTTCAGCAGCGCGAACTGGCCATCGGTGTAGGCGACCGCGTCACCGCGAGCCTCGCTACGGCGGCCCACGGCGGTCAGCGCGCCCGCAGCGGTGAGCGCCGCTGCGCTGCCGGCGAGCAGTTTGACGAACTGGCGCCGCCCCAGGCCGTAGGTGTCCAGGCGCTCCAGGATGGGGTCGATCGCTCGGCGCTCTTCGGCATTCACCGCGCCGACGGTACGGGCCGGCCGAGGCCTTGCCGAGATTCTGGCTCACCATAAGAATTACCGCGACTGCAACGCACGGTGAGTATAACCGTTGCGCC
>NZ_JACKUC010000026.1:0-1084 GCF_025822555.1 Mycobacterium hackensackense | reverse complement strand
CGGGCTGAGAACCATGATCTGACCATACATTCAATACCAACTGTACTGTCAAGCTTTGCGGCGGATTCGTGCGACGATCGTCGGATGCGCAGGCACGGCTGGTCCGGTGACATCCCGCTCGACGACGACGAGGCAGTACGCCGCATCATCGAGACGTCACGCAGCGCCATTGACGCCCGCGGCACCGTGAGCGTGTCGGAGGTGGCCCAGACCCTCGGCGTCACCCGCCAGACGATCTACCGGTACTTCCCCACCCACGAGACGCTGCTGGCCGCAACGGCGGTCTCATCGGTGGCCGGATTTCTCGATCGTCTTGCCGCCCAACTGGGTTCGATCGACGATCCGACCGAGGCAGTCGTCGAAGGGATCGCCTACACCATCGAGCAGCTGCCGCACGACCGCTACCTGGGCCTGGTGCTCCAGCCCGGAAAGGCCAGCGCCTTCACCGCGGGCGTGACCTCCGATATCGCCATCGGTTTCGGACGCTCGATCCTGCAGCGCTTCGGTGTGGATTGGGCGGCAGCCGGCTTCGCCGATGGCCGACTCGACGAGCTGGTCGAGTTCATGCTGCGCATCCTGCAGTCGTTCATCGTCGATCCGGGGCGGCCGGCCCGACAGGGCCACGCCTTACGCGAATTCCTCAACGACTGGGTCGCTCCGGCAGTCGGGGCGCACGCCGGTGTGCCGATACCAGATAGTCACCGCCGGTGAACTCCGCACGATCCCAGGTCGACCACCTCGCCATCGGTTCCAGACCGGCGGCCGTGGCGAAACTGTCGTAGTCGGCCGGCGACAACCTGTGCGGGCGTAGGGAGAACCCGGACACGAGCAGTCCCCCCGGCGCCAGGTGCCCGGCCAGTCCGGCCACCACCTGCGCCTCGGTGCCCGGTTCCAGGAAGATCATCACGTTGCCCGCCGCGACGATGAGGTCGAACTCTCCGGTCACCCCGGCTTCCGGGGCGGACAGATCAGCCATGACCCATTCCAGATGCGGCGCCTTGGCCCGGGCCGTGTCCAGCATCGCCGGGTCGGCATCGACGCCCACGACCGAGAACCCCCGCTCAGCCAACTCGATGGCCACCCG
>NZ_JACKUC010000025.1:0-1204 GCF_025822555.1 Mycobacterium hackensackense | reverse complement strand
GGACGCTGGGCCCGTTGCTCGAATACGATGCCGCCCACCGCACCGATCTGGTCTCGACCCTGCACACCCACTTCGCGTGTAAGCAGGACCGCAACCTGACCGCCCAGAGACTCACTATCCACCCGAACACCGTGGCGCAGCGACTGCGGCGCATCGAGCGGTTGTGCGGCGTCGACCTCGGCGATCCGGCCGCCACCGTTCAGTTCTCCTCGGCCCTCATGGTGCTCGACGTCGCCGCGCCGCGATGAGCCGGCGGGTGTTCAGGCCAGCGCCACACCCAGCTCCTGGGCGAACACCTTGATCATGTGCTGTACCGCGATCTCGTTGCGACCGATGATCATGTGGTCGTGCTGGCCGTGCCGAACGCCCTCACCGCACTGCGGCAACATCGCGAAATCCTCGTCGCGCACCGCGGCATGCACGCCCTCGTAGACGGTGTCGTAGAGAGCGCGCATATCGTCATCGACCGCCGGGATACGGCCCATCCAGCTGTGCCGGACCGTACAGCGCGTCGGCTCGCCCTCGGGGAGCATGTCGATGATCTCCACCCCGACCGGGCTGTTGGCCAGGATCAGGTTGGGATACACCCAGTAGATCACCCCCATGTTGGCCGACGGCTCCAGCGAGGCTGGTGAATCCTCGGTGAGGTTCTTGATCCAGGTGAACGGGAATCCGATCCGATGGTGCTTGCCGAACTCGTCGTAGATGGCCGTGTTCGGCAGGGTGTTCTGCCCGATCAGGCTCTCGCCGTGCACGAACGGGAAATGGTAGCCCTCGGCAAACGCCTCCAACGCGCCTTTCCACGACACCTCCGAGGAGAACTCACGATCGGTGTGATAGCCGTAGCTTTCGTAATTCCATTGCGCCAGTTCATGTCCCAACGGACCCAGGTGAGCGTCGAGATCGATGGCGGCATCCGCAGTGAGGACCGCCCAGATGAACCCGTACCGTTCCTGCGAGGGGAGTTCGACCAGGCCGTAGTCGGCGTTGTCCATGGTGTCGAACCCGGATTTGCCTGGCACCATGAACAGTTCGCCGGTGTTGCGGTAGGTCCAGGCGTGGTACGGGCACACGAAACGCGATGCGTTACCCGAGCCGCAGGCCGGCATCGCCCCCCGTTCGCCGGTGTTGCGGTAGGTCCAGGCGTGGTACGGGCACACGAAACGCGATGCGTTACCCGAGCCGCAGGCCGGCATCGCCCCCC
>NZ_JACKUC010000024.1:0-1167 GCF_025822555.1 Mycobacterium hackensackense | reverse complement strand
CTCGGCTGAGGTTCTCGGTCCAGATCGCTCCGGCCAGGCCGTACTCGGTGTCGTTCGCGGCGGCGATCGCCTCTTCCTCGTCGTCGAACGGGATTACCGACCCGACCGGGCCGAAGATCTCCTCTTTGATGAGTCGCATGTCGGGCGTGGTGTTGGTGATGATGGTCGCTTCGTAGAAGTAGCCCTTGCGGTCCATCGGTTTGCCGCCGGTGATCACCTCGGCACCGCCGGCCACCCCGTCGTTGACGATGCTCTCGACGCGGGTGCGTTGCTTCTGGCTGATCAACGGTCCGAGGACCGAGGTGGGGTCCTCGTATCCGCCCATCGGCAGCATCTGGGCGAATCCGGCGAGGCCTTCCACGACCTGGTCGTAGATCCCGCGTTGCACGTAGATGCGCGACGTACAGGAGCAGTTCTGGCCCGAACCCGCGAGCAGCCCCATGGCGGCCCCCATGATCGATTTCTCCAGATTGGCGTCGTCGAACATGATCAGCGGCGACTTGCCGCCCAGCTCCAGGGTCAGGCGCTTCAGATTGCCCGCGGCGGCCTTGACGATCAGCCGTCCGACCTCGGTCGACCCCGTGAACGCGATCTTGTCCACGTCGGGGTGCGCGGTCAATGCTGCGCCGGTGGTCTCGCCGTAGCCGGTGATGACGTTGAGGACACCGTCGGGTAGTCCGGCCTCGCGGAAGATCTCCTCCAGCTTCAGAGCCGACAGCGGCGTCTCCTCGGCGGGCTTGAGGACCGCGCTACAGCCGGCGGCGAGTGCGGGCGCGACTTTGAGCATGGCGACGAAGAAGGGGCCGTTCCACGGGATGATGAGACCGACCACGCCGACCGGCTCCAGCTGCGTGAAGGTGTGGTACTCCTCGAAGTGGCCGAGCAGGCCATCGGATACCAGGTTGGCCGATTCGCCATGGATCTTGCCGACCCAGCCGGCGTAGTAGATCAGCATCTCGTTGGCCACCTTGATGATCTGCTGTGCGGCCATCGAGTTCATGCCGTTGTCGCGCGCCTTCTCGTTGGCCACCTTGATGATCTGCTGTGCGGCCATCGAGTTCATGCCGTTGTCGCGCGCCTCGATCTCGGCGAGCTCCTCGGTGCGCCGCTTGATGATCTCGGCGGCGCGGAACAGGACCTCCGCACGGTGCGCGGCGGGCAGCCTGC
>NZ_JACKUC010000023.1:0-28761 GCF_025822555.1 Mycobacterium hackensackense | reverse complement strand
AGCTAAGCCTACCAGCGCCGATGATACTACCCTTTCGGGTGGAAAAGTAGGACACCGCCGAACACAATTTAAAGCCCTCGGCCCTCCAATCCCAGATTGGAGGGCCGAGGCATTTGTGCATTCCGGACAATATTCTCCGGACTAAATCTGCCGAATTCGCGCGACTGTCGCGTTTCGCCGGCACCCGGCTATCCTTTCCCAGTACACAACGTTTGCCGGGAGCATGGTTTCCCAGGAACAGTGTCTACTACGAAGAGCGAGCGACCAGGAAGGCCAGCGTGGCGCAGGACAGGCAGGATGGCAGCGGCGAACGACGTCCGCGCCGTACCGACGGCGGACCGCGACGAGGATCTCGCGATCGTCCGAACGCACCTCGCTCCTCGGGTCCGGATCGAGGCCGCCGCGAGCAACCGCACCGCCCGTCCGACGGTGACGCCGAGCGGGCCGCCGGCCCGGCGATACCCAAGGAGATCGAGGCAAAGCAGCTCTCTCCGGAGATTCGCAGCGAGCTGATCACCCTGGACAAGTCCACCGCCGACGTGGTCGCCAGGCATCTGGTGGCGGCCGGCGAACTGCTCGACGAGGACCCGGAGGCCGCACTTGCCCATGCGCGTGCCGCCCGAGCGCGGTCCGGCCGTATCGCCGCGGTCCGCGAAGCCGTCGGTATCGCGGCTTACTTCTGTGGCGACTGGGCCCAGGCCCTCGCCGAACTCAGGGCGGCCCGCCGGATGGGCAGCAAGTCGTCGTTGCTGCCGATGATCGCCGACTGCGAACGCGGCGTCGGCCGGCCGGAACGGGCGATCGAACTCGCCCGCACACCCGAGGCCGAACAGCTGACCGGCGACGACGCCGATGAGCTTCGTATCGTCATCGCCGGTGCCCGTTCCGACCTCGGTCAGCACGAACAGGCCCTTGCCCTGCTGTCGAGCCCACCGCTGGATCCGACCAGGACCGACCAAACCGGTGCCCGGTTGTTCTACGCCTACGCCGAGACACTGGTCGCGCTCGGCCGCAACGACGAAGCGGTGCAGGCTTTCATCCACGCCGCGGCCGCTGACGTCGAAGGCGTCACCGATGCCGAAGAGCGCCTCACCGAGCTGGGCTGACATGGGGACTCTCGTACAGGAGCACGACTGCCTGCTCCTGGATCTGGACGGCACCGTGTTCCGCGGCCACGAGCCCACCCTCGGTGCGGTGCAGAGCCTGGCTTCGGTGGGCCCGCGTGCGCTGTATGTCACCAACAATGCGTCCCGGTCCGCCGCCGAGGTCGCACAGCACCTGCAGGAGCTCGGATTCTCCGCCGGTGAAGCCGATGTCGTCACCAGCGCCCAGAGCGCGGCGCGGCTGCTCGCCGCCCAACTCCCGGCCGGATCCGCGGTCCTGATCGTCGGGACCGATTCGCTGGCCGCGGAGATCAGCGGAGTCGGACTACGCCCCGTGCGCACCCTGGACGAGAACCCGGTGGCGGTGGTCCAAGGGCATTCGCCGTCGACCGGATGGAGCGATCTGGCCGAGGCGGCGCTGGCCATTCGTGCCGGGGCGATCTGGGTGGCTGCCAACGTCGACCGAACACTGCCGTCCGAGCGTGGACTGCTGCCCGGCAACGGCTCGATGGTCGCCGCGCTGCGGACCGCGACCGATCAGGAACCTCAGGTGGCCGGCAAGCCGGCGCCCACTCTGCTCAACGATGCCCTGGCCCGCGGCAGCTTCGGCAGCCCTCTGGTCGTCGGGGATCGCCTCGACACCGATATCGAGGGGGCCAACGCCGCCGGGTTGCCCAGTCTGATGGTGCTCACCGGCGTCAACACCGCCGCCGATATGGTGCACGCCATCCCGGACCAGCGGCCGGTGTTCGTCGCGCCCGATCTGCGATCGCTGCATACCGAGGGCGACACACTGCGGATCGCGGCGCACCCCGCCTGGCAGGTCGACGCGGACGGATCCGTGGTCACCGTGCGCGCCACCGGCGCCGATGCGGGGGACGAGCTGAGCGTGGTGCGCGCCGTCGCTTCCGCGGTGTGGTCCGTCGGGCCGAACGGCGGCCCTGTCGATGTCACCGCCGCGGACGACACGGCCCGTACCGCACTGCAACGCTGGTCGCTGCTGAGCTGACCGGATCGACTAGCGTGATCTCCTGACATGAGTACCGATCCCGAGCAGATCCGCACCGATATCGCCGCACTGCTGGCCGGCCTGCCCGATCCGGCGGTCGTCGGCGTCGAGTCCCTCGATATCGACGCTGTCGCGGTCCGCCTGGAACAGGCCCACGACCTGCTGGTTCGTGCCCTGGAATCGGTGGAGGGCCGCGGCGAAGCGATCCGGGAGCACTGAACCGATGACGCGGCGGGCGCGAGTGGACGCCGAACTGGTGCGACGTGGGCTGGCCCGGTCGCGGCAGCAGGCTGCCGAGCTGATCGGCGCGGGCCGGGTACGCATCGACGGACTGCCCGCCGTCAAACCTGCCACCGCGGTGTCGGTGGATGCCGCGCTGACCGTGGCGGCCGACGAGAAGACCTGGGTCTCGCGCGGCGCGCACAAACTGATCGGCGCACTCGACGCATTCGGTGTGCCGGTGCAGGGGCGTCGCTGTCTGGATGCGGGCGCCTCGACCGGCGGTTTCACCGAGGTGTTGCTGGATCGCGACGCGGCCCACGTCGTGGCCGCGGATGTCGGCTACGGGCAGCTGGCCTGGTCGCTGCGATCGGATGACAGGGTGAGCGTGTTGGAACGCACGAACGTGCGTGAGCTGACCCCGGAGGCGATCGGTGGTGTCGTGGACCTGGTGGTCGCGGATCTGTCGTTCATCTCGCTGACCACCGTGCTTCCCGCACTGACCCGCTGTGCCTCCGCCGACGCCGATATCGTGCCGATGGTGAAGCCTCAGTTCGAGGTCGGCAAGGACCGGGTGGGGGCGGGCGGCGTCGTCTCCGATCCGGCGCTGCGCGCCGACGCGGTACTCGGGGTCGCGCGGCGGGCCGCTGAATTGCATTGGCACACTGTTGATGTCACAGCAAGTCCACTGCCGGGGCCGTCGGGCAACGTCGAGTTCTTCTTACGGTTGCGGACGTCCACCGACCACCCCTTGCAGGGTGACGATCTCGAGCGCGCGATTGCGCGCGCCATTGACGAAGGACCCCAATGACCTGCGAACGCACCGTCCTGGTGGTCGTCCATACCGGCCGCGCCGAAGCCACCGAAACCGCTCGCCGGGTCGAGAAGGTACTCGGCGATCACGGGATCGGGCTACGGGTGCTCACCGCCGAAGCGGTCGATCGGGGTGCGCTGCATCTCAATCCGGACGATATGCGCGCTCTCGGGATCGACATCGAGGTGGTGGACCCCGATGAGCGGGCGGCCGAGGGCTGCGAGGTGGTGCTGGCACTGGGCGGTGACGGGACGTTTCTGCGGGCCGCGGAACTGGCCCGCAACGTCGATATCCCGGTACTGGGAATCAACTTGGGTCGCATCGGGTTTCTCGCCGAGGCCGAAACCGAGGTGCTCGACACGGTCCTGGAACACGTGATCAACCGCAACTACCGGGTCGAGAACCGGATGACCCTGGACATCGTGGTCCGTGAGGGCGGCAAGATCCGGGAACGCGGCTGGGCGCTGAACGAGGCCAGCCTGGAGAAGGGGCCGCGGTTGGGTGTGCTCGGCGTCGTGCTCGAGGTCGACGGCCGGCCCGTGTCGTCCTTCGGCTGCGACGGGGTGCTGGTCTCCACACCGACCGGGTCCACCGCCTACGCGTTCTCGGCCGGCGGGCCGATTCTCTGGCCGGATCTGGAGGCAATTCTGGTGGTGCCCAACAATGCTCACGCATTGTTCGCCCGACCCATGGTCACCAGCCCCAATGCGGCGATCGCCATCGAGGTGGAAGCCGAGGGACACGACGCGATGGTGTTCTGTGACGGGCGCCGCGAGATGGTGGTGCCCGCCGGTGCGCGGGTCGAGGTGACGCGTTGCGGCACCTCGCTGAAGTGGATCCGGCTGGACAGCGCACCGTTCACCGACCGGCTGGTGCGCAAGTTCCGCCTGCCCGTCACGGGATGGCGCGGCCAGTAGTGCTCTCCGAGATCCGTATCGAGTCGCTGGGCGCCATCAGCACCGCGACCGCTGAATTCGACCGGGGCCTGACGGTGCTCACCGGTGAGACCGGTGCCGGTAAGACCATGGTGGTCACCGGATTGCACCTGCTGGGCGGCGCTCGCGCCGATGCGAACCGGGTGCGCACCGGGGCACCGCGCGCCGTGGTGGAGGGCCGGTTCAGCACCGCCGATGTGCACACCGAGGTGGTCGGACGCATCGACGACATCCTCGATTCCTCCGGCGCCGAGCGCGATGACGACGACAGTGTGATCGCCGCGCGGTCGGTGAGCCGGGACGGTCCGTCGCGGGCATATCTGGGTGGCCGCAGCGTGCCGGCCAAATCACTGAGTTCGTTCACCAACGAACTGCTGGCACTGCACGGCCAGAACGATCAGCTGCGGCTCATGCGCCCGGACGAACAGCGCGCGGCGCTGGACCGGTTCGCCGATATCAGTGCGCCGCTGGCCAAGTATCGAGCCGTGCGCGAGGAGTGGCTGTCGGCCCGTCGCGATCTCATCGACCGGACGCAGCGGGCGCGTGAACTCGCCCTGGAGTCTGATCGGTTGACCTTCGGCCTCGGCGAGATCGAGGAGGTGGCACCGCAGCCGGGTGAGGACGACGCGCTGGTCGCCGATATCCGTCGGCTCTCCGAGTTGGACGCCCTGCGCGAGGCTGCCGCGGCCGCCCGGGCCGCGCTGGCCGGCGCACCCGATGACGATGCGGGCGAGTCCGCCTCGGCTGCCAGTGCGGTCGCCCACGCCAAGGCGGCGTTACAGGCCACCGATGACTCCGTGTTGCAGACGCTCGGGCAGCGGCTTGCCGAGGCGGTGGCGGTCATCGGTGACGTGTCCACCGAGCTCGGTGACTACCTGGCCGAGTTGCCCAGTGATGCAAGCACTCTGGAGAGCAAACTGTCGCGTCAGGCCGAACTGCGCGGGCTGACGCGCAAGTATGCCGCCGATATCGACGGCGTACTGGCGTGGGCGAAGGAATCCCGGGAACGGCTGGCTCAGCTCGACGTCTCCGAGGAGGCGCTCTCAGGCCTGCGGGCCCGGGTCGACGAGCTGCACGCCCGCTTGATCGTGGTGGCGGCCGATCTCACCAAGGCCCGCACCAAGGCCGCCAAAGGTCTGGCGAAGGCGGTCACGGCCGAACTCGCCGGGCTTGCCATGAGCGGAGCGGAGTTCGGCATCACCGTATCGGCCCTGCCGGCGCGTGCCGACGATTCCGCGCCGGTCACCTTGCCCGGCGGCACCGTCGTGCACGCCGGCCATGACGGTGTGGACGCCGTCGAGTTCGGGTTCGCCGCGCACCGCGGTACCGACCTGCTGCCGTTGGCCAAGAGCGCCTCCGGCGGTGAACTGTCGCGCGTCATGTTGTCCCTCGAGGTGGTGCTGGCGGCGTCGGCGGCCGGCACCACGATGGTGTTCGACGAGGTCGACGCCGGTGTCGGGGGCCGGGCCGCGGTGCAGATCGGCCGGCGACTGGCGCGGCTGGCGCGCACCCATCAGGTCATCGTCGTCACCCACCTGCCGCAGGTCGCCGCGTACGCCGACACCCACTTGGTGGTGGAGAGCGGGCCCAAGTCCAGCCGGGTGGTACGCCTGGAGGAGGACGACCGCGTCGCCGAGCTGGCCCGGATGCTGGCCGGCCTGGGCGACACCGACACCGGCCGCGCGCATGCGCGCGAACTGCTCGACGCGGCCCAGCAGGAACGCAACGCCCCTTAGGGCCGGTCAGGCCGGGTTGGCGGGGGACAGCTCGGCGGCGCCCCAGCGCAGCGGGCTCGCCTCGGTGAGCTCGACCAGTTCGGACACGGTGAAGTCGATGGAGCACTGCGCCCCGGCGGCGTCGTGGCGTTCCCAGTCGATCCGGGCGGTGCCGGTGAGCTGGATGGTCGATCCCGTGCGCCAGTCGGGGATCAGCAACCCACAATGCGGATTGACGTCGATATTGCCCAGCGTCATGAACATCGAGTTGCCGCGGTAGTCGGGCCAGCGCAACTGGGTTGGTGAGATCACCTGCAGGAAGCCGGGATTGCCGCCCCGGTGCGAGGCATCGGCATTGCCGTCGGTGTCCGCGGACCCGATGAAGAAGGTGTCGGCGGCGGTGATGACCTGCGCGGTGTGTGCGTCCAGTTCCGCCGCATGACGGGCCGCGGGCCGCGCCGGTTCGCCTCGCACCTGCTCGATGTTCCTGCGCGATATGTACTTCGGGCAGTTCGAATACACCTGGTCGGTGTGGACGCGCAGGCCGGCCTGTGAACCGAAGTCGACCGGATCGGCGATCCCGTTGACCCGCATCCGGCGTCGGGTCTGTGGTTCGACCGCGATCATCCCGATCCGGTGCGGGCGCGCCAGGATGTCGCGAAGCGGATCGCCTGATGCGGGCAGCGCCCCGATCATGATGGTCCGCGGGTCCTCGGCGCGCAGGAAACCCGGTCGGCCGGTGATCAGGCCGGCCCACACCCGGCCCGCGTCGTCGGCCGCGCTGACCACCGCCATCGGCTGCTCGGCCAGGAAGTCCGCGGCAGCGGCCGGGATCTCCGCGCGCACCATGCGGCCGACGCGCTCGGCGATCGCACTCTGTCCCAGGCGTTGTTGAACCGCCGCTTCACCTGCGTGATAGAGAGTCATCACAGCGACTCAGAAGAATCCGCAGGTGGGGGCCGAGCCGTTCGGCGCGGGCTCGGCGTCCGCACCGCTCGGGGCGTACACCTCGAGCCGGATGCCGTCGGGATCGCTGAAGAATATGCCGCCGGATGCTGCGCCCTCGCGGTGTGCCACGACGCCGTCGTGGGCGAAGGGTGCGCCCAACTCCTTCAGTACCGCTTCCACCGCCCGGACCTCGTCGATGGTGTCCACCTGGAACGAAAGGTGGTGCAGGCCCGGCGTGTGTGCGGAGAACGTGCCGTCACTCTGCTGCCACAGGGTAAGTCGCAGGACCCCGTCTGACCCGAGGAAGGCGTACCGGTGTTCGCCTTCTGTGCTGGCGCCGAGTTGGTCGAAACCCAGGGCGCGACGGTAGAAGGACACCGACCGTTCCAGGTCCGTGACATTGAGGCCGATGTGCCCGGGTGCGGTCGTGGTCGCCATTTCTGATCCTCCGGTAGTAACCATTTAAACAATAATGAAAGGTTAGAATCGGAACGCGTCGGTGTCAACCGCCTAAAAGGTATTGAACGGTTACAGGGAGAGGTAGTTAATCTCAGTTATGCGCGATCCGCGCCCGCATGTCGGGGAACCCCTTGCGCTGGACCTGTTGAACACCCGGTGGGCGTCGGCCGACGGTCCACAGGATCTGCTGTCCGATACGGCGGGGTTGCAGTGCTGGTTGCAGACCAACGATCTTGCCGACCGGTGCGCCGCCGACGGACCGACCCTTGATGCGCTGATCCTCGCTCGCGAGGCGATTCTGCAGGCGGTCAGCGGCGGATCGGCCGACGACGTGAACGGGGTGCTCGACCACGGACGCATCCGGCGCCGGCTCGCCGATTCCGGGCCACACGACGAGCCGGACGTACCGGAGCCGCAATGGCTGCCCGGCTGGCTGGCCGCGGACAATCTGCTGCACCTGCTCTCAGAGTCTCCCCACCGGATCAAGCAGTGCGCCCATCCGCACTGCATCCTCTGGTTTCATGACTCCTCGAAAAACGGCACCCGGCGCTGGCATTCGATGACCACCTGCGGCAACCGGGCCAAGGCCGCGCGGCATTACGCGGCGAAACGCGAATGAGATGCTCTTGCTGTTGCAGATGTGACAAAAGAAAACTTGTGGGGCTGGTGTTACGGCGCGCCTCCACCTCAACTTGAGGGTTGGCCGACAGAATCGGCCCCATGAAGATGTCAGCGCTGCTATCGCGTAATGCCAGCTCAAAGCCGGGCGTCATCGGTACCGCCCGCGTTGATCGCGACATCGACCGACTGCTGCGCCGCGTCGGTCCCGGGGATGTCGTCGTCCTCGACGCCTTGGATCTGGACCGGATCACCGCGGACGCCCTCGTGGAGGCGGGCGTGTCCGCCGTCGTCAACGCCTCCCCGTCGATCTCGGGCCGCTATCCCAATCTGGGGCCGGAAGTGTTGGTGGCCAACGGCATTCTGCTGATCGACGAAGCGGGTCCCGAGGTCTTCAAGAAGATCAAGGACGGCGCCCGGGTCCGGGTCAACAACGGCGGCGTCTACACCGGTGACCGCAGGATCGCGCATGGCACCGAACGCAATGACCTGGAGATCCACGAGCTCATGGTGGAGGCCAAGAGCGGTCTGGTGGCCCATCTGGAAGCGTTCGCGGGCAACACCATCGAGTTCATCCGCAGCGAGAGCCCGTTGCTGATCGACGGGATGGGCATCCCCGATATCGACGTCGACATGGATCGCAGGCATGTCGTGGTGGTGGCCGAAGGGCCCTCGGCCGCCGACGATCTCAAAGCCCTCAAGCCCTTCATCAAGGAGTACCAGCCGGTCCTCGTCGGAGTCGGCACCGGAAGCGACGTGCTGCGCAAGGCCGGCTACCGGCCGCAGCTGATCGTCGGCGACCCTGCCGTCATCAGCAGCGACGCGCTCCGGTGCGGCGCCCAGGTGGTGCTGCCCGCAGATGCCGACGGTCACGCTCCCGGCCTGGAGCGCATCCAGGACCTCGGTGTCGGCGCCATGACCTTTCCGGCGGCCGGCTCGGCCGCCGACCTGGCACTGCTGCTGTGCCACCACCATGGCGCCGCGCTGATCGTCACCGCAGGTCACAGCGCCACCATCGAGGAGTTCTTCGACCGCTCCCGGCAGCAGAGCAATCCCTCGACCTTCCTGACCCGCCTCAAGGTGGGGGAGAAGCTGGTCGACGCCAAGGCCGTGGCGACCCTGTACCGCAGCCGGATCTCCGGCGGCGCGATCGCGCTGCTGGTGCTGGCCATGCTGATCGCGGTCATCGTCGCGCTCTGGGTGTCGCGTACCGATGCCGTCGTCCTGGACTGGGTGGCCGACTACTGGAACCGCTTCCTGCTCTGGGCTCAGGGTCTGGTCAGCTGATGATCTCCCTTCGGTCACACGCGATTTCGCTGGCGGCGGTCTTCCTGGCCCTGGCAGTCGGAGTGGTGCTGGGATCGGGCCTGTTGTCCGACACCGTGCTGTCCGGGCTGCGTAAGGACAAGGCCGATCTGCATGAGCAGATCAACACCCTGACCGATGACAAGAACGCTCTGAACGAAAAGCTCAGCGCCGCTGGCGAATTCGATAGCATGATGGCGCCGAGAATTCTGCGGGACACCCTGGGTGGCAAATCCGTGGTGATCTTCCGTACCCCGGATGCCGCCGATGACGACGTCGACGCGGTGACCCGGCTGGCCACCCAGAGCGGCGCCACCGTCACCGGAGCCATCTCGCTGACCCCGCAGTTCGTCGATGCCAACTCCTCGGAAAAGCTGCTCTCGGTGGTGAATTCGCCGATCCTGCCGGCCGGGCGTCAGTTGTCCACCAAATCCGTGGACCAGGGTTCGCAAGCCGGCGACCTGCTCGGTATCGCGCTGCTGTCCGGCAAGGATCCCGCGGTGGTCGACGACCAGCGTGACACCGTGCTCGCCGCTCTGCGCGAGACAGGCTTCATCTCCTATGACGCCCAGCACATCGGCGCCGCCAACACCGCGGTGATCATCACCGGCGGCGACCTCGGTGACGACGCGGGCAACCGGGGGTCCACCGTGGCCCGGTTCGCCGCCGGATTGGCACCCCACGGCGCGGGCACCGTGCTGGCCGGCCGGGACGGCTCGGCGACGGGTACCGCCGCGGTCGCGGTGGCCCGGTCCGACGCGGCGCTGTCCTCGGCAGTGACCACTGTCGACGACGTCAACGCCGAGTCGGGGCGGATCACCAGTGTGCTGGCGTTGGCCGATCTGGTGCGCGGTGGCAAGCCCGGGCAGTTCGGGATCGGCCGGGGCGCCTCCTCGGTGACCGTGCCCCAGTGACATAACCCGTCGCTTCGCTCGCCCCAGTGACATAACCCGTCGCTTCGCTCGCCCCAGTGACATAACCCGTCGCTTCGCTCGCCCCAGTGACGTAGACCGCCCTAGTGACGTAGACCATCGGCGCGCCAGCGACAGCTTGTCGGCGTCGGTGTTAAGGTGAGATTCCGTGGGTCGGCAGGCCCCAGGTAACAGTCAGTTGCCTTGCCCCATCGCCACGGAGGTTGTTCTTGCCATCGTTACGCAAGCACCCGCAGACCGCGACCAAACACCTCTTTGTCAGCGGTGGTGTTGCGTCCTCACTGGGTAAAGGCCTGACGGCCAGTAGTCTCGGGCAGCTGCTCACCGCACGCGGTTTGCAGGTGACCATGCAGAAGCTCGACCCGTATCTCAATGTCGACCCGGGCACCATGAACCCGTTCCAGCACGGTGAGGTGTTCGTCACCGAGGACGGTGCCGAGACCGACCTCGACGTCGGGCACTACGAGCGCTTCCTGGACCGCGACCTGTCCGGCTCGGCGAACGTGACCACCGGTCAGGTGTATTCGTCGGTGATCGCCAAGGAGCGCCGCGGTGAGTACCTCGGCGACACCGTCCAGGTCATCCCGCACATCACCGATGAGATCAAACGCCGCATCCTGGCCATGGCCGCACCCGATGCCAAGGGCAAACGCCCCGACGTCGTCATCACCGAGATCGGTGGCACCGTCGGTGACATCGAATCGCTGCCCTTCCTGGAAGCCGCCCGGCAGGTCCGCCACGAGGTCGGCCGGGACAACTGTTTCTTCCTGCACGTGTCGCTGGTCCCGTTCCTCAAGCCTTCGGGCGAGCTCAAGACAAAACCCACCCAGCACTCCGTGGCCGCACTGCGCAGCATCGGTATCTCCCCGGACGCGCTCATCCTGCGCTGCGACCGCGAGGTGCCCGAGCCGCTGAAGAACAAGATCGCGCTGATGTGCGATGTCGACATCGACGGGGTCATCTCGACTCCGGACGCACCGTCGATCTATGACATCCCGAAGGTGCTGCACCGCGAGGAACTCGACGCCTACGTGGTGCGCCGACTGAACCTGCCGTTCCGCGACGTGGACTGGACGCAGTGGAACGACCTGCTGCAGCGTGTGCACGAGCCGCAGGAAACTGTTCGGATCGCGTTGGTGGGCAAGTACATCGACCTGTCGGACGCCTACCTGTCGGTGGCCGAGGCGCTGCGCGCCGGTGGCTTCGCACACCGTGCCAAGGTCGATATCCGCTGGGTGGCCTCCGACGACTGCGAGACCGAAGCGGGGGCGATCGCCGCACTCGACGACGTGCACGGGGTGCTGATCCCCGGCGGGTTCGGTATCCGGGGGATCGACGGCAAGATCGGCGCCATCCGGTATGCACGCAAGCGCGGCGTGCCGGTGCTCGGGCTCTGTCTGGGTCTGCAGTGCATCGTGATCGAGGCTGCGCGGTCGGTGGGGCTGACCGAGGCGAGCTCGTCGGAGTTCGACCCCGACACCCCGGATCCGGTGATCTCCACCATGGCCGACCAGCTCGACGCGGTCGCGGGTGAGGCCGATCTGGGCGGCACCATGCGCCTCGGCGCATATCCGGCGGTGTTGCAGGATGATTCGATCGTGGCGCAGGCCTACGGCGCCACCGAGGTGTCCGAGCGGCACCGGCACCGCTACGAGGTGAACAACGCCTACCGGGATCGCATCGCGGAGAGCGGCCTGAAGTTCTCCGGCACGTCCCCGGACGGGCACCTGGTGGAGTTCGTCGAGTACGACCGCGAGGTGCACCCGTTCCTGGTCGGAACCCAGGCCCACCCGGAGCTGAAGAGCCGGCCCACCCGTCCGCATCCGTTGTTCGCGGCGTTCATCGGGGCAGCACTGCAATACAAGGCCGGCGAGCGGCTGCCCCTGGAGGAGCTGACCCTCGCCCGGGCCAACGGCACCGAGGCCGAAGCGCTCACCGAGCCCGCACACCGTGGCTGAGCACCAGTTCGACACCCTCGAATCGGAAACGCTCTACGTCGGAAAGATCTTCGCGTTGCGCGCCGACGAGGTGCGGATGCCCGGCGGGCACACCGCCCGCCGGGAGGTGGTGGAGCACTACGGTGCGGTGGCTGTCGTCGCCCTCGACGACCAGGACAACATCGCTCTGGTCTACCAGTACCGCCATCCCCTCGGGCGTCGGCTGTGGGAACTGCCGGCCGGGCTGCTCGACCTCGGCGGCGAGCCGCCGGTGGAGACCGCGGCCCGCGAACTCAAGGAGGAGGCCGGGCTCGCGGCAGCGTCGTGGGCGGTGCTCGTCGACGTGGATTCCACACCGGGATTCAGCGACGAGAGCGTGCGCATCTTCCTGGCCACCGGGCTGACCGAGGTGGACCGGCCCGAGGTGCGCGACGAGGAAGCCGACCTGACGCTGGCCTGGGTGCCGCTGGCCACCGCCGTCGCACGGGTGTTCGCCGGCGAGATCGTCAACTCGCTTGCGGTCGCCGGAATCCTGGCCGCCCATGCGCTGCCGGACCGTTCCGCCCTGCGACCGGCGGACGCACCCTGGCCGGACCGGCCGCGGGCATTCGCCGCCCGGCAAGGCCACCCATGACCACGGCTGTCAGCGTGATCGAACAGCAGGTGCGGGGATATCTCGACCACCTGGTCATCGAACGCGGCGTGGCAGCCAACACCATCAGCTCTTACCGGCGTGACCTGCGCCGCTACACCGAGCACCTCACCGAGCGCGGCACCGCCGATCTGCGCGACGTCTCCGAGACCGATGTCAGCGACTTCCTCGTCGCGCTGCGCAAGGGTGACCCGGAGACCGGGGCGACAGCCCTGTCGGCGGTATCGGCTGCCCGGGCCCTGGTCGCCGTCCGGGGTCTGCACAGATTCCTGACGGCCGAAGGCGTCCTCGAGGTCGACGTCGCCCGCGAGGTCAAGCCGGCCACCCCCTCGCGGCGGCTACCCAAGAGCCTGACCGTCGACGAGGTGGTCGCGCTGTTGGAGTCCGCCGGTGGGGACCGGGATTCCGACGGGCCGCTGAGCCTACGAAACCGGGCGCTGCTGGAGGTGCTGTATTCGACCGGCGCGCGCATCTCGGAGGCCGTCGGGCTGGATATCGACGATGTCGACACCACCTCGCGTTCGGTCCTGCTGCGCGGCAAAGGCGGCAAGCAGCGTCTCGTCCCGATCGGGCGGCCCGCGGTCGCGGCGCTGGATACCTACCTGGTGCGGGCCCGGCCCGATATGGCGCGGCGCGGCAAGGGCACCCCGGCGATCTTTCTCAACGCCCGCGGTGGCCGCTTGTCCCGGCAGAGTGCCTGGCAGGTGCTCCAGGACGCCGCCGAACACGCGGGTGTGACCGCCGCGGTGTCCCCGCACACGATGCGGCACTCCTTCGCCACGCACCTGCTCGAGGGGGGTGCGGACGTGCGTGTCGTGCAGGAATTACTCGGCCACTCCTCGGTGACCACCACGCAGATCTACACGCTGGTGACGGTCAACGCGCTGCGTGAGGTGTGGGCGGGCGCCCACCCGCGCGCGGTCTAACCCGTCGTTCCCGGTGACGTGCTTGTCGTGGTGGGGGCGTGCCCCGTCATGGCGGGGGAGTGCGCCGTCATCGCCGGGGCGGGCGACTGCTGCTGCTTCTGCTCGGATGCGCCACTGCAGGCTGTGAGCGCGACGGCAAGGGCAGCCAGTACGATGACGGATCTCATTGCGGGATTGGTCCTTTCGCGTATCACGTCAGCGCCGTGAAATTCATCGCTACGCCGTTCATGCAGTACCGCAGATGGGTCGGGGCCGGGCCGTCGTCGAAGACGTGCCCGAGGTGCCCGCCGCACCGGCTGCACAGCACTTCGGTCCGGGTCATGCCGAAGGTCGAGTCGGTGCGCTCCACAACCGCACCGGCGAGCGGCTTCCAGAAGCTCGGCCAGCCGGTTCCACTGTCGAACTTGGTGTCCGAGCTGAACAGTGGCAGGGCGCATCCCGCGCAACCGAAGGTGCCATGCCGGTGTTCGTCGTTGAGTGGGCTGCTGTAGGGCGTCTCGGTGCCGGCCCTGCGCAGTACGTCGAATTGGTCCGGGGTCAGCAGATCTCGCCATTGCGCGTCGGTGTGGGTGACGGTGAAGTCGCGGGCGTCGGCCGGCGAGGCGGTGGAGTGCGCGCACGCGCTGCCGGCGACGGCCGACAACGTCAGCGCACTTCCGGCGATGACGAATCGCCTTCTGGTCAGGAACATGCCACCAACACCTTTGATTGACAGTGACTTTGGTGACTTCACGGTAGCGCCGGATACATCACGGGGCACCGGCGAACCCGGGATGTCAGACTTCGGTAATCAATTCCGACGACATGAATTCGTAAGAATTTCCGCACCGATCCGCGGATAGCCTGAGTCGAGAACCACCGACAAGGAGGCGACGTGGGTAGATCACGGGTGCTGGCGGTGCTGGCCGGTGCACTGTGCGTATTCACCACCGCATGCACCGGCCTGACACCATCCGCCGTCGGCACGGCCCCGCCCGATGTCCCCAAGGTCACCGTGGACCAGACCGCCGCGGCGGACACGGCGGCGACCGCGGTGCTGGCCGGCGGCTGTTTCTGGGGCATGCAGGGCGTGTTCGAACACGTCAAAGGCGTCAATCGGGTGCTGGCCGGCTACACCGGCGGCGACGCGCAGACCGCCCACTACGACGAGGTCAGCGCCGACGATACCGGCCACGCCGAGTCGGTGCAGATCACCTACGACCCACACCAGATCACCTACGGCACCCTGCTGCAGATCTTCTTCTCCGTCGCGCACGACCCCACCGAGGTCAACAGGCAGGGGCCCGATTCGGGTACCCAGTACCGGTCGGCGATCTTCCCGCAGGACGACGACCAGGCGCGGATCGCCGCCGCCTACATCGCGCAACTCGGCGCGAGTCAGGTGTTTTCGGCCCCGGTTGCGACCACAGTCGAAGCCGGACGCACCTTCTACCCGGCGGAGGACTACCACCAGGACTACATGGCGGCGAACCCGACGGACTCGTACATCTCCGTCAACGACATGCCCAAGCTCGCTCAACTCAAACGCCGGTACCCGGAGCTTTACCACGAGCAGCCCGTTCTGGTGAAAGGCTGACCGACACCATGTGGACCCTCATCGGCATCGGTCTGGTCGGCGGTCTGATCACCGGGATCTCGCCGTGCATCCTGCCGGTTCTGCCGGTGATCCTGCTCTCGGGCGCGCAAGGTGCCCGCGTCACCGGTGGACGGCCGGCGGCGCCGGTCGACACCCTGACCCGCCAGTCACGCACCGAGGCGCTGCGTCCCTACCTGGTGATCACCGGCCTGGTGCTCAGTTTCAGCGCGGTCACCCTGGCCGGGTCCACCCTGTTGTCACTGTTGCACCTCCCGCAGGACGCCATCCGGTGGCTGGGGCTGATCGCGCTGACGGCCATCGGCGTGGGATTGATCTTCCCGCAAGTCGAGACCTGGCTGGAGAAGCCGTTCGCCAAACTGCCGCAGAGACAACTGAACTTCGGCCAGAGTGGCTTCGGGCTGGGCATGGCACTGGGCGTCCTCTACGTCCCGTGCGCCGGGCCGGTGCTGGCGGCCATCGTCCTGGCCGGGGCGACCGGTGACATCGGCTGGCCCATCATCGTGCTGACACTGTCCTTCGCGGTCGGGGCGGCCATCCCGCTGCTGGTGTTCGCGCTCGCCGGCCGCCGGATCGCCGAGCGGGTGCGGGCATTCCGCCGCCGCCAGCGCGAGATCCGCGTCGTCTCCGGGGTGGTGACGATCCTGCTCGCCGTCGCCCTGGTCTTCGACCTGCCGGCCGTCGTGCAGCGGGCGATACCGGACTACACCGCGGCGTTGCAGAACAAGGTGGACACCCGCCCGCTGAACCTGAGCGGTCAGGCCGACGAGAGCAACGCCGCCCTGTCCCGGTGCACCGATGGTGCGGCCGAGTTGCAGAACTGCGGCACCGCACCCGATATCGGCGGGATCACGGCCTGGCTCAACACCCCGGGCGGTGCGCCGATCGATCTGAAAGCGTTGCGCGGCAAGGTGGTACTCATCGATTTCTGGGCCTACTCCTGCATCAACTGCCAGCGCAGCATCCCGCACGTCGTCGGCTGGTACAACGCGTACCGGGACCAGGGATTCGAGGTCATCGGCGTCCAGACACCCGAGTACGCCTTCGAGCGTGAGAAGGGCAATGTGGCCGCCGCCGCTGCCGCCCTGAAGATCGACTACCCGATCGCGCTGGACAACGACTACACCACGTGGACCAACTTCCGAAACCAGTACTGGCCGGCCCACTACCTGATCGACGCCGACGGTGTCGTCCGGCACCTCAAGTTCGGTGAGGGTGACTATGACGGCACGGAAAGGCTGATCCGGCAACTACTTTCGCAGGCGCACCCGGATGTCGCGCTCCCACCGAGCGTGGACGCCCCTGACACCACACCGACGTCGGCGCTGACCCCGGAGACCTACCTCGGGGCGCAGAACGCGTCGAATTACGGCGGGTCCGGCGGCTACACGGCGGGCGCCGCCACGTTCGACTTCCCGGCTCAGCTGCCGCAGGACAGCTTCGCGCTGCGCGGATCGTGGAACGTGGACAGTCAATCCGCCACGGCTACAGGCGAGGGCGACACCATCGGCCTGAACTTCCACGCCCGCGACGTCTATCTGGTGGTCGGCGGCACTGGAACCGTCAGCGTGACGCGGAACGGCGGGACCACGACGATTCCGGTCTCGGGGCCGCCGAACATGCGGCAGATCGTCGGCGGGGACGCCGCCGGAGCCGGGCACGTCGAGGTCGCGCTGACCCGCGGACTGCAGGCCTACTCATTCACCTACGGGTGAGCGCCGCCTGCCCGGCACCGGTCAGGCGCCCAGGTACTGCGACTCCAGCACCAGATCCGGGAGCAACGTCTGATACTCGGCGTGCGTGTGGTGTTCGACGGTCTGCCAGCTGCGGCCCTCGTGCTGCTTCATGTAGGTGCGGTACTTCGGCGCACCCGGCAGCCTGACGTTGTCGGCGACCACGATCGAACCGGTGTGCAACCAACCGCGGTCCAGGATGCTCTGCAGGTCGGTCAGATATGCGCTCTTGTCGTGGTCGATGAAGACGAAGTCCACCGAGCCGGGGGCGAAGCCGAGCGTGTCCAGGGTGGCGCCGCCGTCGCCGAGGGTGCCGACGACACAGGTGATGCGGTCCCAGACCCCGGCGTGCGCCCAGATCCGGCGCGCGATCTCGGCGTTGGCGGCCGAAAGCTCGACCGAGAAGACCCGGGCCGCGGGGGCGGCGCGGGCAATGCGCAGCGCGCTGTACCCGCAGTAGGTGCCCAGCTCCAGCGCCACGGCGGGATTGGCGCGCTGCACGGCGGCGTCGAGCAGCGCGCCCTTCTCGTCGCCGACGTTGATGAGGAAGGACTGCTCGTAGGCGAATCGGTCGATGGCGGCCAGCACGTCATCGATGTCCCCGGGACGGGACTCGCGCAGGACGTAATCGGCCGCCGCGGCCTCGCGTCCGTCACCGATCTGACCGGTCCGGCTGATGTTGCGGGCACCCCAGGCCAACCGTAGGAAGGACCAGCGCAGAAAGGGGGCACGCCGAGTGAGACCCATATCGTGACCTTACCCAGCGGGTCTGCGGTGTCAGGCCCATCTCCACGGCTAGACTCTGCTGCGATGTTCGCCGAGGAGGAAGGGGCCGCATGAGCGACGACGGCAGCCTCCACCTCGGTATCGAGCCGCAGCCCGAAGTGGGCCTCACCGGCCGCCCGGCCCGCGACATCCCCGAGCCGACCCCGCGCAGCACGCATGGTCCGGCCAAGGTGATCGCGATGTGCAACCAGAAGGGCGGCGTCGGCAAGACCACGTCGACCATCAATCTGGGTGCCAGCCTGGCCGAATACGGCCGCCGCGTGCTGTTGGTCGACCTGGATCCCCAGGGTGCGCTCTCCGCGGGGCTGGGTGTTCCGCACTACGAGCTGGAACACACGGTGCACAACCTGCTGATCGAACCGCGGGTGTCCATCGACCAGGTGCTCATCAAGACCCGGGTCAGCGGCCTGGACCTGGTGCCCAGCAATATCGACCTGTCCGCCGCGGAGATTCAGCTGGTCAACGAGGTGGGCCGGGAGCAATCGCTGGCCCGCGCGCTCTATCCGGTGCTGGACCGCTACGACTACGTGTTGATCGACTGCCAGCCGTCGCTGGGGCTGCTCACCGTCAACGGCCTGGCCTGCGCGGATGGGGTGATCATCCCCACCGAATGCGAGTTCTTCTCGCTGCGCGGGCTGGCCCTGCTCACCGACACCGTCGACAAGGTCCGTGACCGGCTCAACCCCAAACTCGAGATCAGCGGCATCCTGGTCACCCGCTACGACCCGCGCACGGTGAACGCGCGTGAGGTGATGGCCCGGGTGGTGGAACGCTTCGGGGATCTGGTCTTCGACACCGCCATCGCCCGCACCGTGCGGTTTCCGGAAACCAGTGTCGCCGGCGAGCCCATCACCACCTGGGCGCCGAAATCCAGTGGCGCCCAGGCGTATCGGTCGTTGGCTCGCGAGGTCATCTACCGGTTCGGCGTGTGACCGCCGAACCCGAGCCGGCCGCCGCGCAAACGGGTTTCCAAGTCCGGCTGAGCAATTTCGAAGGTCCGTTCGACCTGCTGCTGCAGCTGATCTTCGCTCATCGGATGGACGTGACCGAGGTCGCACTGCACCAGGTGACCGACGACTTCATCGCCTACACGAAGGTCATCGGCCGTCAGCTCGAGCTCGACGAGACGACGGCGTTCCTGGTGATTGCCGCCACACTTCTGGACCTCAAGGCGGCCCGGCTGCTGCCCGCAGGCGAGGTGCAGGACGAAGAAGATCTGGCGCTGCTGGAGGTGCGCGACCTGTTGTTCGCCCGGCTGCTGCAGTACCGGGCGTTCAAACATGTCGCCGAGATGTTCGCCGAGCTGGAGGCCGCGGCGCTGCGCAGCTATCCGCGCTCGGTGGCGTTGGAGGCGCGCTTCGAAGAGCTGTTACCCGAGGTCACGCTGGGTGTCGACGCCATGCGGTTCGCCGAGATCGCGGCGTCGGCGTTCACTCCGCGGCCGGTGCCGACCGTGCGGCTGGACCATCTGCACGTGCAGTCGGTGTCGGTGCCCGAGCAGGCGATGCGGCTGATGGGGCTGCTGGAGACGCGCGGGATCGGCGGTTGGGCGTCGTTCGGCGAGCTGGTCGCCGGCTGCGACGTGATGCAGATCGTCGGCAGCTTCCTGGCGTTATTGGAGCTCTACCGGGCCAGGGCGGTAGCATTCGAGCAACCAGAACCGCTTGGTGTGCTCCAGGTTTCGTGGACCGGAGATCGGCCTACCAACGAACACCTCGCCGCCGCAGTGGAAGAAGACTGATGACCGACGACATGACCGACACGCAACCACGTGTCGATCTGGGCACCGAGGTCGCTGAAGCGTCTGAACTTGACGAGTCGGGTCCCGCCCCGGAGGTCCAGCTCGACGACGCCGAGCTGTACTCGGTGCTGGAGGCGCTGCTGCTCGTGGTCGACACCCCCGCACCGGTGGACATCCTGGCCTCGGCGGTGCAGCAGTCCGCCGAACGGGTGGAGGCGACGCTGCGGCAGTTGGCGGCCGAGCTGGCTGCCCGCGACAGCGGCATCGACCTGCGCGAGACCGGTGGCGGATGGCGGATGTACACCCGCGCCAAGTACGCCCCGTACGTGGAGCGGTTGCTGCTCGACGGTGCCCGAACCAAGCTCACCCGGGCGGCGTTGGAGACGCTGGCGGTGGTGGCCTACCGGCAGCCCGTGACACGCGCACGGGTGAGCGCGGTGCGCGGCGTGAACGTCGACGCGGTCATCCGCACCCTGCTGGCGCGCGGCCTGATCGTCGAGGCAGGTACGGACGGTGACAGCGGGGCAGTGACCTTCGCCACCACCGAGCTGTTCCTGGAACGGCTCGGGCTGTCGTCACTGACCGATCTCCCCGATATCGCGCCACTGTTGCCCGATGTCGACGTGATCGACGATCTGAGCGAAAACCTCAGCGACGAGCCGAGATTCGCCAAGTTGGACGCGGCTGGGGCGGCACCCGCTGCGCCCCCCGCCATCGATGTGGACAAGGACTGACATGACCGAGCAAGAAGGCGTGCGACTGCAGAAGGTGCTGTCGCAGGCCGGGGTCGCCTCGCGCCGCGTGGCCGAACGGATGATCCTGGACGGCCGGGTCGAGGTCGACGGACGGATCGTCACCGAACTCGGTACCCGGGTGGACCCGGAGAACGCCGAGATCCGGGTGGACGGCACCCGCGTCCGCTTGAACGACGACCTGATGTATCTGGCGATCAACAAGGAACGCGGGATGCATTCGACGATGTCCGATGACCGGGGCCGGCCCTGTGTCGGGGACCTGGTGGAGCACCGGGTGCGCGGTAACAAGCACCTGTTCCACGTCGGCCGGCTGGACGCCGACACCGAAGGACTGTTGATCCTCACCAACGACGGTGAGTTGGCGCACCGGTTGATGCACCCGTCCTATGAGGTGCCCAAGACGTATGTGGCGACGGTGTTGGGCAATGTGCCGCGCGGGCTGGGTAAGAAGCTCAAGGCTGGTGTGGAACTGGACGACGGTCCGGCTGCCGTCGACGACTTCGCCCTGGTCGACACGCTGCCGGGCAAGACGCTGGTGCGGGTGACGTTGCATGAGGGACGTAAGCGGATCGTGCGGCGACTGCTTGCAGCGGTGGGTTTCCCGGTCCAGGCACTGGTGCGCACCGATATCGGTTCGGTGAATCTGGGTGAGATGCGGCCGGGCAGTATCCGGGTGTTGACCCGCAAGGAGATCGGCGAGTTGTACAAGGCGGTGGGGATGTGAGCGAGGCGTTGACGGTGGCCCTGGACGGGCCCGCGGGGACTGGAAAGTCTTCGGTATCAAGGGGGTTGGCGCACGCTTTGGGTGCCAGGTACCTCAATACCGGTGCCATGTACCGGATCGTCACGTTGGCGGTGCTGCGTGCCGGGGTTGATCTGTCGGACACCGATCGGGTGGCCGAGGTGGCCGATAAGGTCGATCTGGCCGTCGGATACGACCCCGATTTCGACACCGCTTTCCTTGCCGGCGAGGATGTTTCGCGCGAGATTCGCGGCGACGAGGTGACCGCGGCCGTCTCTGCGGTCTCGGCGGTACCAGCAGTGCGGGCGAAGCTGGTGCAACTGCAGCGCGAGCTGGCCGCCGGCGAGGGCGCGGTGGTGGTCGAGGGCCGCGATATCGGCACCGTGGTCCTGCCCGACGCGGACGTGAAGATCTATCTCACCGCGTCGGCCGAGGAACGGGCCCGGCGGCGCAACGCACAGAACATCGCCAACGGACTGCCCGACGACTACGAAGCGGTGCTCGCCGATGTGGTGCGGCGCGACCACCTGGACTCCTCGCGCGCGGTATCGCCGATGCGGGCGGCCGAGGACGCGCTGATCGTCGACACCAGCGCGATGTCCGAGTCCGAGGTCGTCACCCACTTGGAGGATCTCGTGGTCCAGCGTGCCGGAGCGTGCCCATGACCGACACTGATTCCGATTCCCCGGCGGACGGCACCTGGTCTGACGAGAGCGACTGGGAGGTCGGCTTTTCCGACGAGGATGTCGTCGAGGACGAGGTCCATGCGCCGCCGCCGGTGATCGCGGTCGTCGGTCGGCCCAACGTCGGCAAATCGACTCTGGTGAACCGCATCCTGGGGCGTCGCGAGGCTGTGGTGCAGGACATCCCGGGCGTCACCCGCGACCGGGTGTCCTATGACGCCAGTTGGCTGGGACGGCGCTTCGTCGTGCAGGACACCGGCGGCTGGGAGCCCGACGCCAAGGGTTTGCAGCAGAAGGTGGCCGAGCAGGCGTCGGTGGCGATGCAGACCGCCGACGCGATCATCATGGTGGTCGACGCCGTGGTCGGGGCGACCGCAGCCGACGAAGCGGCGGCCAAACGGCTGCAGCGCGCCGGCAAGCCGGTGTACCTGGCCGCCAACAAGGTGGACAACGACCGCACCGAGGCCGAGGCCGCGGCGCTGTGGTCGCTCGGGCTGGGGGAGCCGCACCCGATCAGCGCCATGCACGGGCGTGGGGTGGCCGACCTGCTCGATCTGGTCACCGAGGACCTGCCCGAGGTCTCCGAGGTGCGCGGCGGGCCAGGTGGACCGCGCCGCGTCGCTCTGGTGGGCAAGCCCAACGTCGGTAAGAGTTCACTGCTGAACAGGCTGGCCGGTGATGAGCGCTCCGTCGTGCACGATGTGGCGGGCACCACCGTCGATCCGGTCGACTCGTTGATCGAATTGGGCGGCAAGCCTTGGCGTTTCGTCGACACCGCCGGGTTGCGGCGCAAGGTCGGCCAGGCCAGCGGTCATGAGTTCTACGCGTCGGTGCGCACGCACAGCGCCATCGATGCCGCCGAGGTGGTCTTGGTGCTGATCGACGGATCGCAGCCACTCACCGAGCAGGACCAGCGGGTGCTGACGATGGTGATCGAGGCGGGCCGCGCCCTGGTGCTGGTCTTCAACAAGTGGGACCTGGTCGACGAGGACCGCCGATATCAGCTCGATCGCGAGATCGACCGTGAGCTGGCGCAGGTGCAGTGGGCGCCTCGGGTGAACATCTCGGCGATGACCGGTCGTGCGGTGCAGAAACTCGTTCCGGCACTGGAGACGTCGCTGGCGTCCTGGGACAGGCGAATTTCGACCGGCCGGCTGAACACCTTCATCAAGGAGGTCGTTGCGGCGCACCCGCCGCCGGTGCGTGGCGGTAAGCAGCCCCGGATCCTGTTCGCTACCCAGGCGACCACCCGTCCGCCGACGTTCGTGTTGTTCACCACCGGGTTCCTGGAGGCCGGATACCGGCGGTTCCTGGAGCGCCGGTTGCGTGAGACGTTCGGTTTCGAGGGCAGCCCGGTACGGATCAATGTGCGGGTCCGGGAGAAGCGCGGAGCTCCGCCCAAACGCCGGTGATCTGTGGCGGTCTTGTCACGGTGACCGTCACGGAGCGGGCGCCCACCCCGTGAGTAGGGTGCTCTGAGTGTCTGTTGCGCACATGGTGCTCATCGCGCTGGCCGGTGTCGGTGCCGGCGCGATCAACGCGGTCGTCGGTTCCGGAACGCTGATCACGTTCCCCACGCTGGTGGCGCTCGGTTTTCCACCGGTCACCGCGACGATGTCCAACGCCGTCGGTCTGGTGGCCGGTGGGGTATCGGGCACCTGGGGTTACCGGGAGGAACTGCGCGGTCAGTGGGACCGGCTGAAATGGCAGATTCCCGCCTCGTTGACCGGCGCCGCGTTGGGCGCCTGGCTGCTGCTGCACCTGCCGGAGAAGGTGTTCACCCAGATCGTGCCGGTCCTGTTGATCGGGGCACTGATCCTGGTGATCATCGGCCCGCGCATCCAGAATTGGGCGCGCCGGCGTGCCGAGGTGTCCGGCCAGTCCGCAGAACACGTCTCGACGCGCCGAATGATTGCGGTGGTGCTGGCCACCTTCGCGGTCGGCGTGTACGGCGGGTACTTCACCGCTGCCCAGGGGATTCTGCTGATCGGCGCGATGGGGGCGCTGCTGCCGGAGTCGATGCAGCGCATGAACGCGGCCAAGAATCTGCTGTCGCTGCTGGTCAACGTGGTTGCCGCGGTGGCCTACACGGCGGTGGCGTTCGACCGGATCAGCTGGGCAGCCGCCGGACTGATCGCTATCGGGTCGTTGATCGGTGGCTTCCTCGGCGCCCATTACGGCCGGCGGTTGTCACCCAACGTGCTGCGTGCGGTCATCGTCGCAGTGGGATTGATTGGGCTTTACCGGTTGTTGTCCCTGTAGTCTGTCGACGGCTTGTAACAAGGAGGACACCGATGGCTGAGCGCACTCTTGCGTCCTCGCCGTCCGCGTTGTCCGCGCTGGAGCCCTTCTGGCCGTCGCGCCGCCTGATGGCTTTCGACGAGTGGTGTTGTCCGCGTCCCTGACGCCCCCACCCGTCCGTCCCGGTCGCCGCCAGGTGACCGAACCCCCTGAAAGCAGCCATGCGTTCGCTTCTCATCTTCACGCTCGTCGGTGTCGGCGCGCAGCTCGTCGACGGTGCCCTCGGTATGGCGTTCGGTGTCACCGCCTCGACACTGCTGGTGCTGTCCGGCGTCGGGGCTGCGCAGGCCAGTGCGGCGGTGCACCTGGCCGAGGTCGGCACCACCTTCGCCTCGGGGATGTCGCACTGGAAGTTCAAGAACATCGACTGGGCGCTGGTGGCCAAGCTCGGAGTCCCCGGCGCCATCGGTGCGTTCCTGGGCGCGACGGTGTTGTCCTCGCTGTCCACCGAGCACGCGGCCCCGCTGATGGCGGCCATCCTGCTGGGCATCGGTGTCTATGTGCTTCTTCGTTTCTCGATGCGGACACCGCTGAACTTCGGGGTGCGCGGGACCAGTCACAGTGCGAAGTTCCTCGCTCCGCTGGGCCTGTTCGGTGGATTCATCGATGCGTCCGGTGGTGGCGGCTGGGGGCCGGTGACCACCAGCACGCTGTTATCTCAAGGCAAGACTGCGCCGCGCACCGTGATCGGGTCGGTGAGCGCCTCGGAGTTCCTGGTGTCGGTGTCGGCATCGCTGGGATTCCTGGTCGGTCTGCGGCAGGACTTCCTGGATCACTGGCCCGTCGTGGTCGGCCTCATGGTCGGCGGTGTCATCGCGGCACCCCTGGCGGCCTGGCTGGTCAGCCGGGTCAGTCCCGCGCTGCTCGGTACGGGCGTCGGTGGCGTGATCGTGCTGACCAACAGTCAGAAGCTGCTCATGTACTTCGGCGTGCACGCACCGGTGTCGACGGTGATCTACGCCGGCATCGCGGCGGTGTGGGCGGCGCTGGTGGTGTACGCCTGGCGGGTGTCGCGAGCACCCGAGGCCGCCGAGCCTGTCGCGGCCGAGCGCCCGGCGGAAACCGATGGGGCGATTGTGGTCGGGCGGCCCGGCTGAGGTAGAGTTTCGCTCGCTGCCGGCGATCCCGGCGGCACCGCGGGCTGTGGCGCAGCTTGGTAGCGCACTTGACTGGGGGTCAAGTGGTCGCAGGTTCAAATCCTGTCAGCCCGACAAAAAGACCAGCCTTGAGCTGGTCTTTCTTGTTTCTGGATATTCGCACGAATGTTCGACAACCTGAAAATTGTCACAGATTGTCACAAGCGGCGGAAAGTTGTCACTGCACGCGTGTGCCGAGGAATTAGCGCTCGGCGGTTGGTGTCCGCGTAGCAAAGCTGAGCGCAACGAGTTCCAGCGAAAGCTGCGGCACGATCCGACTCGCGCGGGCGACGGCCGAGTTGGCCGAGAAAGAACCTCTGTCGGTCTAGCGTGCCGGCCTCGCGGTAGCGATCAGCACCGCATTTCCCAAGGGGCGTTCGCGTGCCGGTCAGGAGTTGGCCCCATTCGTTTCCGGCGGCGGCTGCAGCCCTCGGCTGAGTTCGGGGAGCGTCGGTGACGTCGTCCGCTAGGTCCACAAACGCGTATAGATTTCCCGCAGATCGCAGCCAATCTGCAAGCATTTTTGTGTCGCAGCAGGGTTTGCTAGGCGCGGCGGCTCCGATCACTCGGCCAACTTGATGTGGGTCCGTGCAAAGATGTGCCAGGGCTGAGAGCGGAAGGAGGAAGCTTGGATCTCGCGAGCAAGAAGGCACGGCTCCAGGAGCAGATCGAGCAGCTGCCTGGATACGGAGACGGAACCCTCACCCAATGGCACACCAAGAGTGCCACCTTGCTTCGGATGTTCCTTGGAGAGGAAAATGCTCTCTACGTGCACTTCAACGGCCTGCGGTACTCGCCGAGTGTTGCTCCGGTAGGAGAAGAGTTTCACGTACGTTCGTTCAACTCCGGTGTAGGACAAGGGGTCGCTTTACTAGAAGCTGCCATCACCGAGCTCGAGGTTGCGGCCGACATGAACTCTGGCACTGCGCTCATTCCGGAGCCGGGCAACGAGATATTCGTCGTACATGGCCACAACGAGGCACTACGCCTCAAGGTCGTTGACTTCTTGACAAGAGCAACGGGAACCACGCCAACCGTCCTCATCGACGAAGCCAACCGCGGCATGGAGCTGTTCCAGAAGTTCGAGGAAGCGGCGGAACGGGCCTGTTTCGCCGTTGTCCTCGCTACCGCCGATGACGTGGGCCGCGCCAAGGCAGCTCCGGACGACAGGCCTCGTGCTAGGCAGAATGTGATCTTGGAGTGGGGCTTTTTCGCAGGGCGACTCGGGCGAGACCGGGTCACGCTCCTCAACGAGGAAGGCGTAGAACTTCCATCCGATATTGGCGGACTTGTCTACACGCCAATAGACGCCGGCGGGGCCTGGAAGCTACTACTGGCAAGGGAATTACGCGCTGCTGGTATCGAGGCTAGCGTCGACCGGGCTCTATAGCCCCAATTCGCTTGTCGCGCAGGCATCTGTAGGACGTGCGTAAGCTGCACAACCAGTGCGGGCGGTTCGGACAGAGTATCAAGTGCCCGGTCGTCTTCTTCGGGAACCGAGTCGCCGTACGTGTTTAGGGTCATCGTAAACATGCTGTGTGTCAACGACTTTACGTTCGCCACTTCGGTATTCCAAATGAACTGCGTCATCATGACGCTTTCCTGAGCGGAACGCCCGCACCGCCCGGCGGATGCGACGGAGCGGTCTAGCGCCCACGAAGCACCGGCCGAGGGCTGGGTCCAATTGATTTTGAACGCAAGCTTTTTGAAATAGATCCTGATCAAATCTCGAGAACCTGCGATCCGCGTGATTAGCATTCCGTGTGTGGCCAGTCGAATTCTAATTTCCATCAACGTTGGACCTAATGTGCCGATGGAGGCAATCCGCGAGGTAGTGGATTGTATCGACACAATCTGCCAGTTCGCAGATCAGCTGGCGTTCGCTACCTTGACTCGCGAAGAATGGGAACTCAGACGTCGCGAAACATCCGCGGCAAAATTGGGAAACGCTGCTGCGCGCGCGGCCCAGAAAACTCCCGCGAAGAAAGCAGCTGCCAAGAAAGTCGTACCAACCAAGAAGGCCGCTGCAAAGAACGTTCATAAAGCTGGTCGAAGAACGATGCGGGTAGACGCACCAAGGAGCCCGCTTACATTCAACGATCTAGATCTGGAGACTCCAACGACAGTCGAGTCGCTGAAATATGAGAACCCCGTCGAGGTTCTACTCGCGGGCAGCGCGATGTTGGTGCTTGTGTGGGGAGTCGTCGTTCGACTGCCAGAAGTCGTTCGGGACTGGGGAGCGGATCAACGCGTCGGACACGCGAGAGCGAGGCAGGCCGAGGCAGCTGCGGCCGACGCTGAGGACATCGCGCGCGCTCGCAGAGTGGTACGGAACCACGCTGTCGAACAATTGATCGCTGGCGGCACGCCGTTAGTAACCCCCGAGCTGGTGACAACGCTGTTCACTCCGCAAGTCCTAGCATCTACCGCCACTCTCGCTGAGCGCCAACTGGATATGCAGGAGCTTCATACTGACACCAGTACGCCAGAGTTCCCATCGGGTCACTAACACGACCCCTGCAAGCGCTTGCTCAAGCGACCGACACGACTTAGCTAGCGGACTCTGCCATCGCCAGCGCGCTGGTAATTCCGCAGTCACTAGTCAAACCAACTAGTGGAAACCGTCGGGTCTGCTGCACGAATAGGTGACAGTTTTCTCACGCGGCCTGGCTGGCCGGCGTGGTCATGATTGCTTCGTATTCGATCGGGGTCAACCGGCCGAGGGCGAGCTGGCGTCTGCGGCGGTGGTAGGTGCGTTCGATCCAGGTGACGATGGCGATGCGGAGCTGTTCGCGGGTGTCGTAGCGGCGGCGGTTGAGGACGTTCTTTTGTAGGAGGCTGAAGAAGCTCTCCATGGCGGCGTTGTCGCCGGCTGCCCCGATGCGTCCCATGGATCCAGCCATGTCGTGGCGGCCCAGCGCGTGGACGAAGCGTCGGCTTCGAAATTGACTGCCCCTGTCGGTGTGGACGATGCAGCCGGCGACGTCACCGCGGCGGGCGACCGCGCTGGCCAAGGCTTGGGTGGCCAGTCGTGATTTCATCCGCGAGTCGATGGAGTAGTCGACGATCCGGTTGGAGAACGCGTCCTTGATCGCGCAGAGATAGAGCTTGCCTTCGCTCGTGTGGTGCTCCGTAATATCTGCCAGCCACAGCCGATTTGGGGCATCAGCGGTGAAACGGCGGCCGACCAGATCATCGTGGACCGGCGGGCCGACCTTGCCGTTCTTGCCGCGCCTGCGTTTACCAAACGCACTCCACCAGCCGTTGTCGGCGCAGATCCGCCAGGCCGTGCGCTCGGCCATTGGATGCCCGGCGTCGCGGGCCTCTTCGACAAGGAAGCGGTAGCCGAACTCCGGGTCGTCGGCGTGGGCGTCGAACAACGCGTTGGCTCGATGTGCAGCAACGTATTCGGCGTCGGTTACTGGTTCGGCCAGCCAGCGGTAGTAGGGCTGGCGGGCGAGCTTGAGGACCCGGCACGTCACCGCAACGGGAATCCCGTTGGCGGCGAGCTCTTTCACGAGCGGGTAGAGCCTTTTCCAGGCAGATTGGACTGCGAAAGATAGGCCGTGGCGCGGCGCAGCACTTCGTTCTCCTGTTCAAGCAGCTTGATCCGCCGGCGGGCCTCCCGCAATTCTGAAGACTCGCTCGTCGTCGTGCCCGGCTTGGCGCCCTCATCGACGTCGGCCTGGCGCATCCAGTTCGACAGTGTGACCGGATG
>NZ_JACKUC010000022.1:0-51138 GCF_025822555.1 Mycobacterium hackensackense | reverse complement strand
TCGGCAGCGGTGCCCCACTCAGGCCGCCGACATGCAGGGGCGGGTCCACATAGACCGGCCATGCGGTGTCGGGGCGGGGATCGATCACCTCGGCCAACGCATACAGCTGCGGGGCGACCTTCTTGACCACGTACGACGACGGGACGAGTCGCCCTGTGGCGTCGCGGGTTTCGGCCGGGGCGAACATGCCCACGGTCTCGGCGGTCGGGGTGGCCCGGTTGATGGTCAGGTAGCCGTTGGTGTGGGCCAGCATCACCGTATCGGCCGGGGTGCGCACGAAGGTGGTGACCATCCGCACCCCAGCAGGAGTGTTGATGCGGGCCACCGTGCGGGTCCCGGTGGCGGTGTTCTCGGCCAGCATGTCGAACCCGGCCCCGGTATCGGGGTAGACCACCTGCCCACCGGAGGTGTGCTGGGCAGCACCCAAACCTGCGGGCAGCACCACCTGCACCGGCCCGGCCGCAGTGTTGGAGGTCAACCCGGCAACAGGGTCGGTCGGCAAGCCCGCCGCACGCTGCCCCGCCGTCAACGCCGAATCGGTCACGGTGACGGTGCTGGATCCACTGAATGCGGCCAACGCGGCATCGGCGAATCCTTGAGCCAGCGACACTGACCCCGCACCGGGCCGGTCACGGTCAGAAAGCCAGTGCACCCCGCCCACGGTGAGCGCCACCGTGACGATCAACGCGAAGCTGACCTGCCACCACCGACCGACACTCCACCCCGACCGGTCACCCGGCAGAAAATCCCCCACGACCATTCCCCCCACATCAGATCCCCGGCCCGTCAGCTACGACGGGTCTCTGCAAGGTGTAGTCGGGAACCAGGCTCGAAACCGAACGCCCCACCAACCGTGACCTCGCTCACAGCAACGCTCAGGAAGAGCGCAACCCAGGACGGGAACCCGCCTGCGCGACTTTCATCATTTCCACCGAAAACCACTGGACCGGGCGAAAAGTACACGCAGTTACATATATCGGACTGAAATATCAATCACCAGCCATGCCACGACAACGAGCAACATCTGATGCCACCGTCATCGGCGCACACCGACCCGCCACACACCCGACCATCCACCGCGACCGGGCGCACCACGCGTGCACGTGCGGTGACAAACATGTGGGGTTGCGCAAGCCGGCGCGCGTCCGCCAAACGGGGGGACTCGGCGGCCCCCGCGCCGTCCCCGATCGGGGGAGATCGTTAGGTGCCTACCCGGGGGGTGTAGGCAGACAAAAGGCCTCGTGGCGCCGGCAATCGTCGGGAAATCGATGACGGGCCTCGGCGGCGCAACCCCGGCGGCCGGCGTGTTTGTGCGTGGAATGGGCGCCCGCGAAGTCGGTATCGGGCTGAGTGTGCTTGGTGCCGAGCGTAATCGTTCATCGATCAGACCGAACCTGCTTGCGGGCCTGATCACTGATGGCGGTGACGTAGCGGCGATCATCATCGCGTGGCGTCAGCTACCGCCCGTCGAAAGGGCATTGGGCCTGGCGCTTGCCGTCGGCGCCGGAACTGTCGGCGCCGCGCTGCTGGCCGTCACACCTGGATCGGAACATCGTCCTGTCAGCTTGCCGCGTTGACCATCGAGGACTTCGTGCGGTCTGGCGCCAGGCGCCACCTGGGCTGTCGCGGTGGCCGACCGGTGTGCGAAAGTACCCGTTCAATGGACATGTTGATTCGACGCGGAGCCGCAATCGTCGCCGTGCTCGTCACGGTCGGCTGTTCAGCAGAGCCTGCTCATCACGCGTCCATCATGGACGTGCTCGCCAATCCGAGTTCGAGCGCCAAGCCCACACCGACGGCTGCGGCGCCGGTGGCCGCACCTCTGGGTACCGCCGAATCCGCGCGGGGGATGACAGTGACGCCGCGAGCGGACAATCTCGTGCTGACCCACCAAAGTCAGAGTGACCAACTGGAACTCGGCATCGAGATCTCGATCAGCGGTGCCACCGCACCGCTGGAGACCACCGGTTTCAACGCCGGCCTGCGTCTGGACACCGGCAACGGCGAGGAACTGCGCCCTGTGCCGCCGGCCGTGCTGACGATGCCACCGTTGCCATCCCCGGTCAGCGGTGACGCTGACGGTTGGGTGTTCTTTCACGTCAAGCCCGACGCGCAGCCGACGCAGCTGCGGTTGATGGCGGCCGCGGCGGCCAGTTACTACGGTCCGTCTGGACAGCCGATCGGCATCTGGACCATGCCGGCCACGTTACCGAGCCCGGCACCGGCGCCTGAGCCGGTTGCGCCCGAGCCTGCCGCCACCGACCCGGGCAACGCGCCCAGGACCGGCCCCCACCCGCGCCACAATTCCCCGTTCTGCCGCCTCACACACCTGTGCTGACCGATCAGTCGTGAGACACGCTGTCAGGTAAAGGGTTTGAGGACCTCTGAGCACAGGTGCGGCAACCGACCGACCGGGATCCAGGACACCAGAAGCCGACATGTGCTGACTGCCTGCGCCACTGGCCCACCGCACACCGGCCATGCCCCGATGCCTTGGGTTTGCAGCACATTTCGGGCCACTCTGATCTGTTCGCCCCGGCTTGCCGCAGACGGCGAGCCGACACCGCCATTGGACGCCCACGTGGACGGCGTGAACTGCAGACCGCCGTAGAAGCCGTTTCCGGTGTTGGCGGCCCAGTTTCCGCCCGATTCGCACTGCGCCATGGCATCCCAATTGGGTTCTGCATCGGCGACCGGTACCGCCACGTTCAACGGAATGACACCGATCGCACCACCCACTGCGCCCGCCATGAGGGCCGTTCGCACGCTCATCCGAGTCTTCCCCTTAGACCTTCTGATCGATAACGGTGTGGTCGAGAAATATTCATTACTGCTGGCGTGTGTGGAGTTTACGGATGAGGCGAAAGATAAACAGACTGGCGGCTGATACTTAGTGTGCTCTATGGGTTGTATTACTTCTTGTGGGGCTGGTGAGTATGGAGCTCGGGGTCGGCTAATCGCGCCTGCGCGCCGCGATCAGCCCAGTTCAGGTGCGTGATCACCCACACGGTGACACCTCTTCGTTCCGCCGAGACGGTCCGCGCGCAGAATTCGTTTCCTCATGATTGGCTGCTTCGGCGAAATTGTGATGAATGAGGTTCGTGTGATTAATTGTGCCTGTGTGACCAATGTGGCCACTGTGGTTTGGGCTGATTTCGGTTCGGCAACTCACCGATCACGATCGCGAATGCAGCACGGCCCCAGCGTCGTCACAGGGCTGCTCGGTACCGTCGGCCACATGCCGCCGTCCACCCGCCTGTTCACCGATCGTCGACGAGCCAATTCGTTCGGCGGGGCCGCGCAGCGTTACGACGCGCACCGGCCTGGCTACCCCGCACCGTTGATCGACGATCTACTCGCCACCGGCGCGAAGACCGCACTCGACGTCGGTGCCGGCACCGGCAGGGTCGCGCGCCAACTGGCCGACAAGGGGGTGCAGGTCCTCGCCGTCGAACCCGACGAGCGGATGGCCGAATTCGCCCGGGCCAAGGGAATCGAGACCGAGATCGCGACCTTCGAGACCTGGGATCCGGCCGGCCGACGATTCGATCTGGTCACCTTCGCGGCGTCGTTTCACTGGGTGGACCCGGCCGTCGCCCTGCCGAAGGTGACCGAGATCCTCAGCGAGCGAGGCAGATTGGCACTGCTGTGGAACCGGCTGCGCGCCGAGCGCCCCATCGGCATCGAGATGGACGATATCTACCGGGACCACCTGGAGGTCGCCGCCTACTCCCGCACGAACGACACCGACGGTGTCACCGACGCACTCAAGGCGGCCGGCTTCGGCGTCGCGCTCACGGAGTATCCGCGCACCCTGCAGTTCGTCGGTGAACAGTGGATCGAGCTGCTGTTCACCTACTCGAGCTTCCTGACCCTCGACGAGGAAGCGGGCATGGAACTGCGTCGCCGGCTGGCCGAGCGGATCGGCTCGCGCGAACTGACCGTTGTCGGTGATTCGCTGGCGATCGTCGCGACACCGCTCGGTCTCAGGTAGCGATTCCGGTGATCCGGTCGATGACGGCAAGGAGTTCGTCGTCGCCGGCGGACGGGTCCGGACGCCCGTCGACCGAGCGGTACAGCGCGTTGTAGTACAGGCCGTCGCCGATCAGTTTGACGGCCCGGGCCATGGCGAGATCGCCCAGGGTGGCGTGCAGCAGGGCCAGCCAATTGTTCGATGCCTCTTCGATGGCGGCGCGGGCACGCGGATTGCCTGCCTGCTGTAGTCGCGAGACGGCGACGAGCACCCGATCCAGGGCGGTTCCCTCATAGCGTGAGGTGCGCACGTAGTAGCGCGCCGGACCCTCGGCCGCGCTGCGCATCTCATCGAGATCCTCGGCGGCCAGCGCGACCAGCCGTTCGCACAATGCGTTGCTGAGTTCGTCCTTCGCCGGAAAGTGGTAGAGCAGGCCGCCTTTGGACACGTTCGCCTTGGCCGCGACGGCATCGAGCGTCGCGTACCGCTCACCCTCGAGTGCCAGTAACTCCTCATACGCGTCGAGGATGCGGTCACGTGCCGAACTCATCGCCAGAGCCTAACGGTAAATCGATTCCGTACTGTACCGTCTGGACGGTACAGTTCCGCAGGTGAAGGTGTATGCAGGTCTGTTACGGACGCCGGCCGTGCTGGCCGTGGTGGCATCGCAGACGTTCGCGCGGTTGCCGATGGGCATGCTGTCGCTGGCGGTGCTGCTGCACATTCAGGCGAAGACCGGGTCGTATGCCCTGGCCGGAGCCGTGGTGGCCACCGTGAGTGTCACCGAGGCGATCGCCATGCCTGTGATCGCGCGACTCGCCGGCAAGGCGAGCAGAACGGCGACCTTGATGATTGCGGCCGCGGTGAACGGTGTCTCGCTGGTGGCCCTCGCGGTGGCGGGGACGTCACCGGTGGCGCTCGTGGTGCTGGGGATGCTGATCGGCGCGTCGGTACCCCCGCTGGCGCCGGTCGTCCGGTCGCTGTACCCATACATGGTGTCCGGGCCCGGCCTGCGCGCATTGTTCGCACTGGACACCACCGCCCAGGAAGTGTGTTGGGTCGTCGGGCCGCTTGCCGTGACGGTCCTGGCCTCGACGCTCTCGACCGCGCTGCCGCTGGTCGTGGCGGCGGTCATCACGGTGGTCGGGACGGTGTGGTTTCTGTTCAGCGCCCGCCGGGTGCGATCGGTTGCCGGAGGTGGTGGCACGCGCTTCGGCGCGATCCTGCGAAACCGGGCAGTCGTGCTCGCCATCGCCGCCAGCCTGCCGTTGATCGCGTCGTTCACCGCCCTCGAAGTGGGTGTCGTCGCCCGCTACGGCGTCGGGAGCCCCATGACCGGCGCGGCGATCGCGGTGGCCAGCTTCGGCTCGCTGGTGGGTGGTATCACGTTGGGGCACCGCACAATCGGCCTACGCGGCCTGTCCGCGGCACTCACCACGGTCGCCGTCGGGACCGCACTGTTCGGGGTCATCGAGCAGCACGGGCTCGCACTCGCGGTGCTGTTCGCGTCGGGTCTCGGATTCGCGCCCGCGCTCTCGGCGCTCTATCTCATGGTGTCGCGCGGGGTCGTTGAGCACGCCACGACGGAGGCCTTCGGGTGGCTCAACAGCGGAACGCTGATCGGCGGCGCGGTCGGTACGGCCAGCGCGGGGCTGGCCACGGATGCGCATGGTTTCGTCGGGGCCATCGTGGTGTCGGTGGCACTGGCGGCGCTGGCCGCACTCAGTCCGGTGATCGCCCGCGCGGGTGGCCCGTTGGTGGGGTTGGGCGATGAGCCCGCGGCCGACCTCGTGCAGTCCTCGATATGATCGCCGCGAGCCGCCGGTAGCGGCCCACAGGCTGGGGGACTGGTGAACACAGAGCTCGACCCGGATGAGGCACGCTCGGGCGTCGAACCGCCCGTCGAGCCGAGAGTGCGCCGGGCATTCGGGCTGCTGGAACGGTTCGCACCGGGCTGGGGCGCCCGCTGGGCGATCGAGCTGTGGTGCACTCCGCCGGAGGTCGATCTGAGCCAGCGCATGCCCCCCGGAGTGCCGCCGAGTCAGCCGATCGAAGCCGAGTGGGACGGCCACCGGATCGCCGGGGAGGCGTGGGGTGACGGTCCGCCGGTGTACCTGGTGCACGGCTGGGGCGGCTGCCGGGCGCATATGGGCGTCTTCGTCAAACCGCTTGTCGCGGCCGGATATCGCGTTATCGCCTTCGACCTGCCCAGCCACAACGACTCCGAACCCGGAGCGCTCGCAGCGGGGCGGACCACCATCCTGGAGTGCGCCGAGGCAGTCGGCGCCGTGGTGCGCGAGCACGGTGCCGCCCGCGCGATCGTCGCCCACTCCCTGGGTGCCAAGGCCGCCGCACTGGCCGTAGCCCGGGGGACATCGGCCGAACGCCTGGTCTTCCTGGCGCCGATGGGTGACTTCTCGCTCTACCTCGACCTGTTCGCCGACCGGCACGGCTTCGGCCCACGCATCCGCAGCCGGCTGCACCGCCGCCTGGACCGCCGTCTCGGCATGCCGCTGTTCGACACCGACATCTCGGCGATGGCGGCCCGGGCGGACAACCCGCCGCTGCTCCTGGTGCACGACCCGGACGACCGCGACAGCCCGTACGAGACGAGCCGCGGCATCGCCGCGGTATGGCCGTCGGCGAACCTGATCACCACGCGGGGACTCGGACGCCTGGCGCATTACCGGATCCTGCGGCACCGCCCCGCGCTGAACGCCGCAGTCGAGTTCCTCACCGAGGGGTGAGGGCTGGGGTGAGACTCAGTCCTCCTTGCGGATCAACCTGCCCAGCGCCACCCCGTCGGAGCTCAGCAGTTCATCGATGCGGGACTGATTGACATCGGCGACGATGATCTCGCCGACCTCCTGATAGACGTTGCTGAAGATGCCGTGCTTCTTCATCTTCTCGGTCTGATAGATGTTGTCCTCGGTGGGCGTCACGTAGTAGACGATCTCCGGCTTGAACCGGTGGATGAGCCACAGGTGGATGACATCCATCAGGCGCTTCTTGCGCAGCTTCTCGGCGTAGGTGTTCTGGTCCCGCACGGTCAGGATGTTGCGGCCGTGCCGGTCCTTGATCGGATCGACGACGACATCGGCCAGCTTCTCCTCACCGTCGCCGTAGATGCCGAGCTCCAGCACATCCGAACCGGCGCGGCGCGGGCGCAGCTGCACGCGGAGTTTCTCGCCGAGCTGGTAGTGCTCGCTCCACACCGCCAGCCAGTCCTCCAGCAGCTTCTTGGGCACCTCGGTCTGCACCAGATGCTGATGCTGGGTGGAGCCCTTGCCCATGGACTTGGTGGTGGCGGTACGCCCCGACGACGCGGCCAGCGCGGCATCGCTGCGCGGCCCGCCGACCAGGGTTTGCGGTGTGCGGTAAGGAGATTCGACCAAACGCATCTTGCGTTGCAGCCGGGCCAGCGCCAGCATGCCGTCCTGGCGCAATGCCGTCGCGAACTCCTCGGCAGCCACGCCGTCGATCTGGTGACCGCCGTAGGTCATGAAGTTGAAGACGAACCCGAGCTTGCCGATCTCCTCGGGGAAGGCCCGCATTTCGTCATCGCTCATCCCGGTGGTGTCCCAGTTGAACGACGGCGACAGGTTGTAGGCCAGCATCTTGTCCGGATACACCGCGTGGACGGCGGTGGCGAACTCACGGGCATCGGCCAGGTCGGCGGTCTTGGTCTCCATCCACAGGATGTCGGCGAACGGCGCGGCGGCCAGCGACTTGGCGATCGCGTACGGGATGCCGCCACGGATCTGGTAGTAGCCCTCCGGCGTCTTCACCCGCTCCGGATCCCACGCCACATCGGCGCCCAGTTCCTTGGCCTTCTCCTTGGCCACATACAGCGGAGCGGTCTTGGCGAACTTGCGCCATTCCTTGGCGCTCATGGCGGGCTGATCGCCCTCGCGCTCCCGGAACTCCAGCAGGTCGGCCACCGCGTCGCCGTAGGTCTGCAGCCCGGCATCGTCCTGCCAGGCATCGACGAACGCGGACTCGACCTTGTCGAACAGCTTGTCCAGGGATTGGCGCGAGTTGTCCTTCCACGACGCGGCAGCGTCGGCGACCAGGCGCAGGATGCCCCGCTGGTCCAGCCAGGCCTCGGCGGTGGCGTACTCACCGTCGGGCAGCGCATACAGCTTGTGCCCGTTGATCTCGGTGACACCGAGGTCGTAGAAGCGCCGCGTCAGCGCCAGGAAGCAGGACTTGTACGACGGGATCTTGACGTTGGTGACGCCCAGCAGGAACGGCTGATCACGCTCATCAGAGCGGCCGTCGATGAGGTTGGCCGCCTCGGCGTCGGTGCGGGCCACGATGATGCCGGGCACCCGCATGATGTCGAGCTGGAAGCGGGCGGTGTTGAGTCGCTTGATCTGCTCGTCCGACGGCACCAGCACCTTGCCGCCCTGATGGCCGCACTTCTTGGTGCCGGGACGCTGGTCCTCGATGTGGTAGCCCGGTACGCCCGATTCGACGAAGCGGCGAATGAGGTTGCGCACGTGGGGATCACCGCCGTGGCCGGTGTCCGCGTCGGCGATGATGAACGGACGGTAGTCCACCGGCGGCGGCGCTGCCGCAAGCTGTTCGGGGGTCATCTGCAGCCGCAGGTAATGCTGGTTGCGGTCGGCGGTCAGCAGGGCGCGCACCAGTCCGGCGGCTTCGTCGGGCACCTGGCTGAGGGGATAGCTGGCGAGGTCGGGTCCCGGGTCCTCGCTGATCGACCCCTTTGCCGAGGTGGCCCAGCCGCCGAGGTAGATGCCCTTGATGCCCATCCGTTTCATCACCACGGCCTGGCCGGGCGAGTAGGGGCCGAAGGTGGTGATGCTCTTCTTCTGGCCGAACAGTTCACGCAGGTACGGGAAGAAGGCCGTGGCGGCCTCCCGCGCGACCGGGTAGTCCGACGGGATGGTGCCGCGTTGCTCGACGACTTGGCGCGCCGAGTAGAGCCGGGTGATGCCCTCGAAGCGCTCGCTGTCGAAATAGGCCTGGGTGGCTGCGACGTCATCGTCGAATGCCGAGGTGGAAGTCACGTTGTTTTCGATCGCGGTCATATCAAGCGCTCCTCGTCGAGCTCGGGTCTGGATCCATCATTGCCGCCCGCGCGGGCCGTCGGACCCAGTTCGCTGAATTCATCTCCTCATCCGACACGCAACACCGCCGCACCGGCGATCCGCCCCGCACTCAGATCGTCCAGTGCGGCATCGGCCCGGTCCAGCGGATATTCCGGACCGCTCACCTCGATGCGGTGCCGGCCGGCGAACGCCAGGAACTCGCGTGCGTCGGTGCGGGTGTTCGACGTCACCGAACGTACCTGGCGTTCCTGGAAAAGATGCCGCTCGTAGTTCAACACCGGGATGTCGGTGAGGTGGATTCCGGCGATGGACAGCGTGCCGCCCCGGTCGAGCGCCTCCAGCGCCGGCAATACCAATTCACCCACCGGCGCAAAGAGAATCGCCGAATCGAGGGGTACGGGTGGGCGGTCGGCGGGGCCTTGGGCCGACGCGGCACCCAGTGCCATCGCGAGTTCCTGGGCTTGGTCACCCCGGGTCATCACATGCACCTCGGCGCCCTGGGCCAGGGCCACCTGGGCGGTGATGTGCGCGCTGCCGCCGAACCCATAGATACCCAGCCGCCCGCCCGGCGGCAGGTCGGCGCGCAGCAGCGACCGGTAGCCGATGATGCCCGCGCACAGCAGCGGGGCGAGCTCGGCGTCGGTATAGCCCGATGGCAAGTGGTGCACATATGGCGCTGGTGCGGTGACGAATTCGGCGTACCCGCCGTCGGCATCCCAGCCGGTGTAGCGGGACTGCGGGCACAGGTTCTCCCGGTCTGCCAGGCAGTACCGGCAGGAACCGCAGGTGTGCCGCAGCCAGGCCACGCCCACCCGGTCGCCGACGCCGAGGTCGGTGACCGCAGGTCCGGTGGCCACCACCTCGCCCACCACCTCGTGCCCGGGGGTGACCCGGGGCCGGTGCACCGGCAGGTCACCCTCGGTGACGTGCAGGTCGGTGCGGCACACGCCGCAGGTGCGCACGGCGATCAGGACCTCATCACCCGCCGGCTCGGTGACGGGGGTTGTGACGAATTCCAGAGGTCGGGTGCTCAGCGGCCCGGGCTTACGGACCCGCCATGCCTGCATGGTCTGTACAGCCATGGTGTCAAGCATGCCCCGGACCGCGGGCGAAGCGCCACAGGTAGCCCGGCAGCCGGCGCAGCGGCAGTGTCCGCGGCCAATCGTCGGTGCGGAAGAAGGCATCCGTGCCACCGTCGACGAAAATGATGCTGCCGCAGAGGAAATCGGCGGAATCCGACAGCATGAAGCAGATCCAGTCGGCCAGCTGGCCGGGGTCGCCGAAGCCACCGACGGGAATCGGGAACCTGCGCACCGCCGCACCTTCCCTGGGCGAGGCGAGCTGCGTTTCCAACAGCGGGGTCATGATCGCCCCCGGCGCCAGCGCGTTGAGCCGAATCCCCGCACCGGCCCATGCCGGTGTCATCGCCTGCCGGCGCACCCACCGGCTGACGGCGGTCTTGCTGGCCGAGTACATCAGCGCCGAACCGTTGCTGCCGAGCAGCCGGATGCTGCGCACCGCTCTGTCGGTGTCGTGCGCGAGCAGTGCATCGACGGTGCGACGGGGCACCGCGGGCACCGTGGTGGTCGAGTTGCTGGCCAGCACCACGACTTTGGCGCGGTCCGCCGCGGCCAACGCCGGACGCCAGGCGGTGAGCGGCTCGACGACACCCAGGAAGTTCACCTCGGCGATCAGCCGGTTGCCGGCGCCCGGGCCCAGTCCGGCCGCCAACACGGCACCGTCCAACACGCCACCGGCCGCGGCCAGCACCTCGTCGGCCGCGGTTTGCCGGCCTCGCGGTGTGGACAGGTCGGCGATCACCTCGGCGTCGTGTAGATCGACGCCGATCACGGTGTGCCCGCGGGCCCTGAGCTTCTGGGCGGTGTGATAACCCATCCCGGATGCCGACCCGGTGATCGCGTAGGTACCCATCACCGGGCCAGGAACGCCAGCACGGTGCTCTCGAATGCGGCCTTGGCTTCGATCATCGCCCAGTGCCCGCAGTGCGGGAAGACGTGTAGTTCGGCATGCGGGATGGTGCGCATGGGGATCAGGGCCATGTCCAGGGGGCTGACCCGGTCGTCACGGCCCCAGGTCAGCAAGGTCGGCGCGGCCACTTTGTGCATCTGTGCCCACGGCATCGGCGCGTCGGCGGCCCGCATCGCCTTCATCATCCCGGCGAAGGCGGCCTTGCCGTACATCCGCCGTGCCGCGGCAAGGGTGTCGGGATCGGTGGCCAAGTGCCAGCGCTCCTCGATCAACTCCTCGGTCACCAGCCGCTCGTCGTACACCATCGAGCGCAGCCAATCGACCAGCCGCTGGCGGGTCGGATCCTCGGTGAACTCTTGTAGCAGACGGATACCCTCGCTGGGGCCGGGGGAGAAGATATTGGTGCCGATACCACCGATGGTCACCAACTTGCCGACCCGCTCCGGGTGGTGGATGGCGAAGTTGATGCCGACGCCGCCGCCCATCGAGTTGCCGATGATGTCGGCCCGATCCACCCCGAGCGCGTCGAGGAACGGGGCCACCGCCGCCTGCGCCGTCACCATCGGGTGCCCGCCCACGTCGGGGCTCACACCGAAGCCGGGAAACTCCAGGATCAGGCAACGGTGGTGCGCCGCGAACGCCGGCAGGATCCCCCGAAAGTTGCGCCAACCGGTGACACCCGGGCCGGAACCGTGCAGAAACAGCAGCACCGGACCGCTGCCGCTGTCGTAATAGCGCAGCACACCCTGCGGTGTCTGAATCTCCCGTAGCTCGGTCATACCCCCAACATAGGAGGTGGCTAGCTGGCCCGGGACTGCCGGGCGGGCTCGGCCAGACCCAGGTGATCGCGCAGCGTGGTGCCCGTGTAGTCGGCGCGGAACACGCCGCGCTCCTGAAGCAACGGCACCACCGTGTCGACGAACGGGTCGAGTCCGCCCGGGGTCACGTGCGGGACGAGGATGAACCCGTCGCTCGCGTCGGCCTGCACCAGGTGGTTGATCGACTCGGCGACGGTGGCAGGCGATCCGATGAAGCTCTGTCGCCCGGTCACCTCGACGATGAGCTCACGGGTGGTGAGGTTCTCGGCTTCGGCCTTGGCGCGCCATTCGTCGGCGACGGCGACGGGGTCCCGGTTCATCCGCACACTGGCCCGGCCCTTGGCGATGGTGTTCTCGCCGACGAGCGGGTCCACCGAGGGCAGCGGGCCGTCCGGGTCGTGGTCGGACAGATCGCGATTCCACAGCTGCTCAAGGAATTTGATGGCCGTGGCGGGGCTGACCTGGGCCAGCCGCACCTCGTGGGCGATCTCGGCGGCCTCGGCATCGGTATCGCCGAGGATGAACGTCGCCGCGGGCAGGATGAGCAGCTGTTCGTGGCTGCGACCGTATTTGGCCAGCCGGTCCTTCACATCGGTGTAGAACGCCTGGCCGTCTTCCAAGGTGCCGTGGCGCGAGAAGATGGCGTCGGCCGACGACGCGGCGAACTCGCGGCCGTGATCGGAGTCGCCCGCCTGGAAGATGACCGGCCTGCCCTGCGGGCTGCGTGGCACGTTGAACCGGCCGCTGATATCGAAATGCTGGTCGGCGTAGGAGAATGCGCCGGCCTGCGGATCGGCGAGGAACACCCCGCGCTCCTTGTCGGCGACCACCTCGCCGCCGTGCCAGGAGTCGAACAGGCTGTGCGTCGCGCGCAGGAAGCTCTCGGCCCGGGAGTACCGCTGATCCTCGGCGAGGTAGCCGCCGCGGCGGAAGTTCTCCCCGGTGAAGGCGTCCCAGGATGTCACGACGTTCCAGGCGGCGCGGCCGTCGGACAGGTGGTCCAACGACGCGAATTGCCGTGCCACCTCGTAGGGTTCGTTGAACGTCGAGTTGATGGTGCCGGTCAGGCCGAGCCGGTCGGTCACCGCGGCGAGCGCGGCCAGCACCGTGAAGGTGTCCGGCCGGCCCACCACGTCGAGGTCGTAGATCAGCCCGTTCTGTTCGCGCAGCCGCAGCCCCTCGGCCAGGAACAGGAAGTCGAACTTGCCGCGCTCGGCGGTCTGGGCGAAATGCACGAATGAGCTGAACTCGATGTGGCTGCCGGAGGCGGGGTCGCTCCAGACGGTGGTGTTGTTCACACCGGGGAAGTGGGCGGCCAGGTGAATCTGCTTGACGGGCTTACTCATCTAGACTCCTGCGTACCGGTTGGCGGGGCGGGACAAGCCGAGCAGGTCGCGCAGCGTGGATCCCTGGTAGTGGTCTCGGAACACGCCACGGCGGCGCAGTTCTGGGACCAGAGTGTCGGTGATCTGCGTCAGGTCGTGCGGGAGGGTGGCCGGCCGCAGCCGGAATCCGGCCGCGCCGGCGGCATGCCACTGCTGCAGCAGATCTGCCAATTCGGCTGCAGTGCCGACGAATATCTCGGCGTCACTGCGGTATTCGGCACCGAGCCGCTCGTCGAGGCGCGCTTTGCGGGCGTGGGCCACCGCGGAGGTGTCGGCGAGGAACACCACCAGATCCGCGAACACGCGGACCGGGGCCAGCCCCGCGGGCCGCCGCGCGGCAATGGTATCCACCAGGGCGGCGGTCTCGTCGGTGCTGTGCGGGGTGACGAACCCCAGATCGGTTCCGCCGGCGATCAACTGATACACGGGGTCGACATGCCCCAGCGCGGCCACGATCGGTTGGCCCTGCGGCGGGCGGGGGGTGATGGACGGCCCCTTGACCGAGAAGTGCGCGCCTTCGAAATCGATGTAGTGCAGCTTGTTCCGGTCGATGAACCGTCCGGTGCGGACATCGCGGATCTCGGCGTCGTCCTCCCAGCTGTCCCAAAGCCGGCGTAGCACCTCGATGTAGTCGGCGGCCTCGCCGATCAGATCGTCGGTCAGGGCGGGGGAGCGTTCACCTATCACGCGCCGTCCGAAATGCCCGGCGGCCTCGGGGCTCGCCGAGATCTGCACCCGGACCCCGGCCCGGCCGGAACTCACATAGTCCAGCGTGGCGATGGCCTTGGACAGGTGGAACGGCTCGGTGTGGGTGGTGATCGCGGTGGGGATCAGGCCGATGTGCCGGGTGGTGGGGGCCACCCGGGAGGCGATCAGGACCGCGTCGAGTCGGCCGCGCACCCGGTCGGTGCGTTCGTCGGAGCGCCAGGGATGGTCGGACTGCAGGGCCAGACCGTCCTCGAAGGTGACCAGGTCCAGCAGCCCCCGTTCGGCAGTGCCGACCAGATCGGCCCAGTACCCGGCGGTGAGCAGGTCATGGGGGCGGGCGTCGGGCTCACGCCAGGCCGCCGGATGCCATCCCGTGCCGTCCAGGGCGACGGCGAGATGGATGAGGTCTGGATCGGGCACAGTGTCTCGCTTTCCTATCCGGTTCTCACCGACAACGCGCACACCGGGAAGGCCATTCCACGCCGCTGTGGTCAGCCCGTCCAGTCTCCGGTGCTGTCCTGTGGGTTCAAGGGATCGGCGCACGCTGATGCCAATGGCCCGGAGATGGCGCTGAGCCGGCCGGACGGTGCCGCGAGCGATGCGATGCCGCGCACCGCCTGCGCGACGTCAGTGCGCCAGCAGCAGGATCAGCTGAGACTGGATCTCACCGCAGATGAAGCCGAGCGCAGCGCCCAGGACGACGATGATCCACTCGTCGTCCTTGAACGCCGGGCGCAGCAGGTTCTCATACGACTGGGAGTCCAGCACCATCATCTTCTCGACCATGACGTTCTCCAGGTCGAGTCGTTCGGCCGCGTATTGCTCGATATACGAGGAGGTTTCGGGGAGCTTGTCGATGATGGAGCCGGCGATCTGCAGCTTCATGTCCTGATACTGGCGACCGCCCACGGCGCTGATCACCCGGCCGGCGAAGCCCATCTGGCTGTCGATGGTGCGGCCGATCTCGGTTTGGATGATGTCGAAGAACTTGTCCGACATCGGGCCGGTGAGGAGGCTTTCCATGATGGCCTTCGGGGTGAAGATCTCGCGGGCCATCAGCGCCGCATAGCCGTGGATGACCTGTTCGCGTTCGGCCTGAAACACGCCCTGCCACTTGATCCCGGGGAACACGGTCTTGCGCTCCAGCGGCCGGAAGATCATCTGCAACGCGACGTAGTCGGTGAGGCCACCGGTGAGCAGACCGAACAGCGGCAGCGCCAGGTGCCAGCCGGTGACACCGAACACCAGCATCTGCACCAGGCCGATGATGAACCCGAAGTACAGCCCCGACTTGATCAGGAACTTGAACGCCGGCTTGCCGATGTCCTGGAAGACGTTGTTGAGCGTGGCCTTGTCCCGCACCAGGTTGGTGATGACCATGTGCTTGATATCGAAGATCTGGTCGACCTGACCGCGGAACTCGCCGAACATGCCGCGGGCCGCTGACGGGATGCGACCCTCCACGTTCTTGACGATGATGTCTTTGACCTGGTCGGGCATCGCGCGCCACACCTGCGGCTGGAACGACATCATCATGGTGTCGACGAGTGCCCTCGCGGCGTCGCGCAATGGCTCGCCCAACTCGGCGACCAGTTCGTCGGGATCGATCTTGTCGAACAGTTCCTCGGGTTTGAGGATGCCCGAGGTGAGCGAATCCACCGCCACGGCAGCCATTTTCGGTGCACGCTTGGGAATCTGGCCCTGCCAGCCGAAATACGGCTTGATGCCGACGAACTCGACCGGATAGAACATCATCTTCAGCGCCAGGATCTTGGTGACCCAGCCGACGAAGGCGGCCCCGAGCGGAATGGTGACGTACACCCACCACGGGTAGGTGAAGGCATGCTCGAACCAGTCACTCATTTGGCTGCCTCCCAGAGTTCCTGGCCCAGATCGCTGATCGATACGGTTCTGCGGATCACCCGGGCGGCCCGCATCCCGCGACGGGCCCGACCCAGCGCCGTGATCACCGTGTGGTCGGTCTGCAGCATCTCGTACTCGTCATACATCGATGACGCCTCCGGGCCCAGGCGCACCAGCCCGAGGGCGAGCATCCGGGTCAGATACAGCGGGGTGTGCATGGGCAGCGACACACCTGACTGCCGGCCGACGGTCGACGCGTTCTTCAACACGAACGACGGGGTGTTGCCGACCCCGGGTTCGGCGATGTGGATCACCGGGTAGGCGGAGCCGTCCGACAACGCGGCGAGTATGCGCGCCTCGTCCGGAACCAGCGCCTGCAGCAAATTCAGATACAGCACGTCTCGGCTGCTGTCGGGGCTGGTGTACATGGACCGGTCGAGCAACGAGCGCAGCAGCAGCGTGGGTGTGGTGGGTGCCTCGTCCTCGGCCTGCTCGGTGAGGGCGGCAGCGGGCGGATCGAGTTCCTCCAGATGCTGACGGACCGCCCGCACCACCGACCGCTCGACGTCCGCGAGCAGCGGTAACACCTCGTTCGCCCGCGGCACCTGGTTCACGGTGCGTCCGACGAGCTGCAGGCCGCCGCCGATGAACTGCAGCCCGTCGCCGACGAGCTGTCGGCCGCCCGCGAACAGGCCTCCCAGGCTCATGCTGCGCACCCCTCCCACGTTTGCCGCGCCTCGCGCCCGGCCCGCGTGGGCGCAACTTTGCCAGCAGCCACGCGCGAAAGCCTAATTGGCCGCAGGTGCCCGAGCGGGCGAATACGCGCAGTAAGCACTGTGCTCAGCCGCAGGTCAGCGGCTCAAGGTGTGCGCGTGCTTGGATTGGGTATGGGTTACCGATGCGGGTAGGTACTTTCAACATCCTGCACGGGCGAAGACCCGGCGGCGGGGTGGACGTGGATACCTTTGCCGATTGCATCCGAGCCCTGGATGTCGACCTGCTGGCGCTGCAAGAGGTCGACGTCGACCAGCCCCGCTCGGGCCGGGCCGATCTGACGGCGGTGGCCGCCGACGCGATGGGGGCGGTGGCGCATCGGTTCGCGGCCACGATCTCCGGTACTCCCGGGGCGGTGTGGGCGGCGGCGACCGGGGCGGAGCAACCCGGCGCGACCGCCTACGGCGTCGCCCTGCTGTCGCGCTACCCGGTGCGCGACTGGCATGTCGTGCACCCGCCCCGGATCCCGTTCCGCTTTCCGGCCTACCTCCCGGGCGCACGCCGGGTGATGCTGATGGATGAGGAGCCGCGGGTCGCCATCGCCGGATGCTTCGACACCCCGCTGGGGGAGGTCACCGCGGCCAGTACCCATCTCAGTTTCGTCCCGGGCTGGAATCGCTTTCAGCTGCGCCGGCTGTGCCGTGAGCTGTCCGCGTTACCGGGCCCGCGCCTGCTGCTCGGCGATCTGAACCAGCCCGTGGCGGCGGCCGCCCGATGGTCCGGTATGCGGTCACTGGCCGCCGCTCGTACCTTCCCGGCGCATCGGCCCACCCGCCAGCTCGATCATCTGCTGACCGACCATCCGCGGCTGCGAGCGCGGCGTTGCAGCACACCGGAATTGCCGATCTCCGATCACCGGCCGATGGTGCTCGAACTGGAGCTCGCGGAAAACGTGCCGGCGCAGAGTCACGCGCTGGTAAACGAAGGAGAATGAGATGGCAAAGCACCGGGCGGACGCGAAATCCGAAGAAGATGTGACCGCCGATCCGCAGGTGGCATCGAATAGGGCGAACGAGGACGGCGACGGCGCCTACGTGGGCCGCACGACGCCCGAGGACGCGCTCGACGCCGGGGAGTCGGGAGCCGAGGCGCGCAGCGCGCAATCAGACTGAGTGCCAACGCAATTCATCGCAGCGGTCAGTGCGGGAAGGTGAAGACCAACACGATGACGGCGACCACGATGACAATCCAGGCCGCCAGCGGTACCAGCACGCCGCCGCGCCGGCGCGCGGTGACGAACGACGCCACCACGGCCAGTCCGGCGACGGCCGGTACCCCGTACTGAATGAGGCTGAACCCGAGGGTGTTCAGCCGCGTGCAGTCGGGCTCACTGCAGCCCGCGGTGCCGAGTACCTGCATGTAGGCGAACCCGACCACCGCGGCCGCAGCGGGGATAGTTGCCAGGGCGAGCACCCAGTTGAGCACAGGTGACCTATCTGTCGACTTCGCCGATGAACTGGGTGACGCCATGATTCCTCCCGTGATAGCCCGAAATTACTTCCAGATCAACAGGTCCTGGCCACCATTGCTGTAGACCACGCTCTCTGGCGCCGGACCGGTGACGTCGAAGTAGATCTTGCCGGTGTTGCTGGCACCGGCCTGCAGCGGAGCCGGGCTGATACCCGTTGCCGTCGGCGCGGGCACGGCGTGGTAGCTGGCACCGGTGGCGGTGCGTGCGTTGAAGTCGGTCACCACGGGTGTCGCGGTGCCCTCGACGGCCTGCACGGTCGCGGTGGCCTCATACAGGGTTCCGCTCACCGGCACCGGCGATCGTTTTGGCAGGCATAACTTTTCCTCTCCTTGGGGGGTCGGACTCCCGAGGACTACCCGGGTCCGTGGAGAGGGAAACGTCAGATATCGCGCTGCCAGGTCCAGCCGGTGATCGCGGGGTCGTCCTCGCCGTGCTCGCGGGTGTAGTGCTTGGCGGCCAGACGTGCGTCGACCATCTCCTGGCGCAGACCGGCCGCCGCGCTGCCCAATCCGGGTACCCGGTCGATGACATCCATCACGAGATGGAACCGGTCGAGGTCGTTGAGCATCACCATGTCGAACGGCGTCGTGGTGGTACCGCGCTCCTTGAATCCGCGCACATGCAGCTGAGCATGATTGGTGTGACGGTAGGTCAGCCGGTGAATCAGCCACGGATAGCCGTGGTAGGCGAAGATGATCGGTTTGTCGGTGGTGAACAACGCGTCGAATTCGTGATCGGGCAGCCCGTGCGGATGCTCGGATTCGGGTTGCAGCCGCATGATGTCGACGACATTGACCACCCGCACTTTGAGGTCGGGCAGCCGGCGGCGCAGGATGTCGGCCGCCGCCAGTATCTCCAGAGTGGGGACGTCACCCGCGCAGGCCAGCACCACGTCGGGTTCACCCGTTTTGGCTGTACTCGCCCACTCCCAGATTCCCGCGCCGCGGGTGCAATGTGCGACAGCCTCGTCCATCGTCAGGTAGGTCAAGGCGGGCTGTTTGCCGGCCACGATGACGTTCACATACTGGCGGCTGCGCAGGCAGTGGTCCCCGACCGCGAGCAGGGTGTTCGCGTCCGGCGGCAGGTATACCCGGACCACCTCGGGTCGCTTGTTGGCGACATGGTCGATGAAACCGGGATCCTGGTGTGAGGCGCCGTTGTGGTCCTGGCGCCAGACATGCGATGTCAGAAGATAGTTCAGCGATGCCACCGGGCGCCGCCAGTCCAGATGGGCACTGCTGGTCAGCCATTTGGCGTGCTGGTTGACCATGGAATCGACGATGTGGACGAAAGCCTCGTAGCAGTTGAACAATCCGTGCCGCCCGGTGAGCAGGTAGCCCTCCAGCCAGCCCTGACACAGGTGTTCGGACAGCACCTCCATCACCCGTCCGCTCGACGCGAGATGCTCGTCGTCGTCGGAGATATCCGCCAGCCAGACCTTGTCGGTGGTCTCGAACACCGCCGACAACCGGTTGGACGCGGTCTCGTCGGGTCCCATCAGGCGGAAGTTGTCCGGGTTACGCGCGATCACATCGCGCAGGAAGGTGCCCAGTACCCGGGTGGCCTCCGCCGACTCGGTGGCGGGCGAGCTCACCTCGACCGCGTAGTCGCGCATCGGCGGCAGGTCGAGATCGCGCAGCAGCACACCGCCGTTGGCATGCGGGTTGGCCCCCATCCGGCGGGTGCCCACCGGCGCCAGCGCCCGCAGTTCGGGCAGCAGCGCACCGGTGTCGTCGAACAGTTCTTCGGGACGGTAACTGCGCAACCAGGTTTCCAGCGCCGCCCGGTGAGCGGGATTGGTGCGGGTCTCGGCCAGCGGCACCTGATGGGACCGCCAGGTGCCCTCCACCTTCACGCCGTCGACCTCGGCCGGGCCGGTCCAGCCCTTCGGTGTCCGCAGGATGATCATCGGCCACAGCGGCCGGCCCACCTCACCGTCTTCACGCGACGCCCGCTGGATGGCGCCGATCTGGTCGAAGGCCTCGTCCAGCGCCGCCGCCAGCTGCTGGTGCACGTCAGCGGGATCATCACCGGCCACGGTGATCGGGATGTAGCCGTAGCCGGTGAACAGCGATTCCAGCTCTTGCTGCGGAATCCGCGACAGCACTGTGGGATTGGCGATCTTGTAGCCGTTGAGATGGAGGATCGGCAGCACCGCGCCATCGCGGACCGGGTCGAGGAACTTGTTGGAGTGCCAACTCGCCGCGAGCGGTCCGGTCTCGGCCTCGCCGTCGCCCACGACGGCCGCCACCACCAGATCGGGATTGTCGAAAGCGGCGCCGAAGGCATGTACGAGCGCATAGCCGAGCTCGCCGCCCTCGTGAATGGATCCGGGTGTCTCTGCCGCGACGTGACTGGGGATGCCACCGGGAAACGAGAACTGCCGGAACAGTTTCCGCAACCCCTCGGCGTCCTGGCCGATGCCGGTATACACCTCGCTGTAGGTGCCCTCGAGGTAGGTGTTGGCCACCAGCCCCGGGCCGCCGTGCCCGGGACCGGTGACGAACACCACATCGGAGTCGCGGTGCCGGATCACCCGGTTCAGGTGCGCGTAGAGCAGGTTGAGCCCGGGGGTGGTGCCCCAGTGCCCCAGCAGCCGAGGTTTGACGTGCTCGGGCTGCAGTGGTTCGCGCAGCAGCGGATTGTCCAGCAGGTAGATCTGACCCACCGACAGATAGTTGGCGGCACGCCAGTACGCATCCAGCTGGGTGAGCTCGGCATCAGAGAGTGGTGCGGTGGTGGGGGTCATAACTACCGGCTTACCAGTTGGCTACGAGTGCTCGACAGGGGATTAGGTCCCGATGTTGACCGGACCGACCCCCCAGATGTCGTCGCAGTACTCCTCGATCGCCCGATCGGAGGAGAACTTGCCGCTGCGGGCCGTGTTCAGGATCGACATGCGCGACCACGCATCGCGGTCCTGCCACGCGGCGCTCACGCGGTCCTGGCACTCGACATAGGAGGCGTAGTCCGCGAGCACGAGGAAGGGATCGTCGTAGCGCAGGTTGTCGATCAGTGGGCGGAATACCTCGGTGTCACCGTGCGAGAAGTGGCCGCCGGCAATGAGATCGAGGACGGTCGCCAGTTCGGGGTTGGCCGCGACATAATCCGACGGCCGGTAGCCGTCGCGCTTGAGCGCCTCGACCTCGTCCACGGTGAGCCCGAACAGGAAGAAGTTCTCGGCACCAGCCTCTTCGCGGATCTCGACGTTGGCACCGTCGAGAGTGCCGATGGTCAGCGCCCCGTTCATCATGAACTTCATGTTGCCGGTGCCTGAGGCTTCCTTACCTGCGGTCGAGATCTGCTCGGACAGGTTGGCGGCCGGGTAGATCAGGTGGGCGTTCTGCACGTTGAAGTTGGGCAGGAACACCACTTTCATGAAGCGGTTGACCTCGGGATCGAAGTTGACCATGTCGCCGACGGCGGTGATCAGCTTGATGATGCGCTTGGCCAGGAAGTAGCCGGGGGCGGCCTTGCCGCCGAAGATGTAGGCCCGGGGCGCCATCTGGATGCCGGGGTTCTTCTTGATCCGCAGGTACTGGGTGACGATGTTCAGCACGTTGAGGTGCTGACGCTTGTACTCATGGATGCGCTTGACCTGGATGTCGAACAGCCAGGACGGGTCCAGTTCGACGCCCGTTTCGGCGAGCACCAGCTCCGCGAGCCGTGACTTGTTGGCCCGCTTCACATCTCGCCATTCCGCCCGGAACCCGTCGTCCTCGATGAACGGTTCCAGCCCGCGCAACCGGTCCAGGTGGGTCAGCCACCCGTCACCGATGGTGCGATCCAGCAGCTGGCGCAGTCCTGGGTTGGACAGCGCCACGAAACGACGTGGTGTCACACCGTTGGTCTTGTTCGAGAAGCGTTCCGGCCACAGCTCGTAGAAGTCCTTGAGGACGCTTTCCTTGAGCAGTTCGGAGTGCAGCGCGGCGACACCGTTGATCGCGTGGCTGCCGACGGTGGCCAGGTAGGCCATCCGCACGGTCTTGCCACCCTCTTCGCCGATCAGCGACATCCGGCGCACCCGGTCCTCGTCACCGGGGAACTTGGCGCGCACCTCGTCCAGGAACCGGCTGTTGATCTCGTAGATGATCTCCAGGTGCCGGGGCAGGCTCTCGCCGAAGATCTCCAGCGACCACTTCTCCAGGGCCTCCGGCAGCAGGGTGTGGTTGGTGTAGCCGAAGGTGGCCACGGTGATGTCCCAGGCCGTGTTCCAGTCCAGCCGGCGTTCGTCGACCAGTAGGCGCATGAGCTCGGCGACACCGATCGAGGGGTGAGTGTCGTTGAGCTGGATGGCAAAACGCTCGGGCAGCTCCAAAATCGACAGATCAGCCAGATCGTCGACGATGTGCAGAACGTGCTGCAGTGAGCAGGACACGAAGAAGTACTGCTGCAGCAGCCGCAGTCGCTTGCCCGCCTCGGGTTCGTCGTTCGGGTAGAGCACCTTGGTGACGGTCTCGGAGGTGACCTCCTCCTCGACGGCCTTGTAGTAGTCGCCGGTGTTGAACGCCTCCAGCGCGAACTCGTGCACCGCCCGCGCGCTCCACAGGGTGAGCACATTGCACGTCTTGACCCCGTAGCCCTGGATCGGGGTGTCGTAGGCGACACCCTTGATCACGCGGGCGGGCACCCAGCGGATCCGGGACACGCCGGCGTCATCGGTGTAGTGCTCGGTGTGGCCTTCCCAGTTGACCAGGTAGTTCACATCGGGCTTGGCGATCTCCCAGGGATTTCCGTTGTCCAGCCAGTTGTCGGTCTTCTCGACCTGCCAGCCGTCCTGGATCTCCTGGTCGAAGATGCCGAACTCATAGCGGATGCCGTATCCGATCGCGGGGCGCGCCAGCGTCGCCAACGAGTCCAGATAGCAGGCCGCCAGTCGGCCGAGGCCGCCGTTGCCCAGGCCGGGTTCCTCCTCGCACGCCAGCACCTCGTCGAGGTCCTGGCCGAGTTCGGCCAGCGCGGCGCGGGCGGCCTGCTCGATGCCGAGGTTGAGCAGGTTGGCGCCCAGCTGCGGTCCCATCAGGAATTCCGCGGACAGGTAGCAGGTGAGCTTGCTGCCCAGATCCAGTGACGTCTGGGTGGAAGCGACGCGGTTGTCCTGCATGCGGTCCCGGACGGCCAGCGCCAGCGCCCGGTAGTAGTGCTCGGGGCGCAGGGCGGCGGCGGGACGACCGATCGAGTACCGCACGTGGTCGATGATGGCGCGGCGCAGGGCGTCGGAGGACAGGCCGGTGCGGGCACGCTCGGCGTTCGGGGAAGGCACATCGAGATCGGTCATGGGGAAAGTCTGGCAGGGGTGCGTGCACATCGCGCGCGCAATGAGCGTCGGACGGGTGAACGGATATGAGACGCTGCGGGCATGTCCGGTGTACCCGAGCTGGTCGACGTGCTGCCACAGCACCGCATCGATGAGGCCGCACTGGGCCGGTACCTGCGTGGACACGGGATCGACGGGCCGCTGGAAATCCGCCAGTTCCAGGGCGGCCAGAGCAATCCCACCTTCCATTTGCGCACGGGCGCAGGAGAATTCGTGCTACGTAAGAAGCCGCCGGGGGTGCTGTTGCCGCGTGCCCACGACGTCGGCCGTGAGCACCGGGTGATGGCGGCACTGGCCGGTTCCGGCGTGCCGGTACCGGTGATGCGGCTGATGTGTGAGGACGCCGAGGTCATCGGCACGCCGTTCTTCGTGATGGACCACGTGCCCGGCCGGGTGTTCCCGGACCGGGTGTTGCGCGACGGCACTCCGGCCGACCGGGCCGCGGTGTACGAGGATCTGGCCCGCGTGCTGGCCCGGTTGCACAGCGTGGACTGGCGTGGGGCCGGACTGGGGGACTTCGGCAGGCCCGACGGCTACCTGGCGCGTCAGGTGGCGCTGTGGACGCGATCGTGGGCGGCGGTCAAGGTCGAGGAATGCCGGGACATGGAGCGGCTGGCGGCCTGGCTGCCCGAGCATCTGCCGGCCGACGGCCGGGCCACCATCGCGCACGGGGATTACCGGCTGGGCAATGTGCTGATCCATCCGAGCGAGCCGCGCATCGTGGCGGTGCTGGACTGGGAGCTGGCCACCATCGGCGACCCGCTGGCCGATCTGGGCTATGCCGCCATGACCTACCACCTGCCCGGTGACGCCGATCCGTTGATGGGGGTGGCCGGCGAGGATCTCGCCGAGACCGGTATCCCCACCCAGGACGAGTTCGTGGCGAGCTACTGCCGGCACGCCGGTGTGGAGGTGCCCGCGGACCTGGACAGCTATGTCGTCTTCTCGATGTTCCGGCTGGCGTCGATCGTGGCCGGCGTGTGGAGACGCGGGCTGGACGGTAACGCGTCCGACTCCCGGGCCGGTACCGACCTGTTTCGGGACCGGTATCGGGGCCTGGCCCGACGAGCGTGGGCGCTGGCCGGCGGACTGTGAAATCGGCCCGTCCGGTAGTAAAGTTCTGGCCGGATGAGAATTGCATTCTTCAAAACGGATAGGGTCCTCTCATGGATGTTCGGCTCACCAGTGAGCAGCAACAGCTCCGGGATGCGGCCGCCAAACTCGCCGACGATCTCGGTCCGGGTGCGGTCGGCGAGTTGGATGACACCGAGCGGGTGGCGCGGTTGGAGAAGACCGTCGCCGCCACCGGCTGGCGCTCGCTGCGCTCCGACGGCGCCTCGGGTGTGGAGGTCGCGCTGGTCGCCGAGGAGTTCGGCCGCCGGCTGGTCGACGTGCCTTTTCTCGGGCCGGTGCTCGCCGACGATCTCGGGCAGGACGCGGCGACGATCGTCTTCGGTGCACATGCGCCCGATGCGCGCGGCTTGAACCGCGGTGCGGTGCTCGACGGTGTCGCGGTCGGTGCCGTCACGCTGGGCGAACCCGCCCCCGGGGTGGACCTGACCCGTTGGCAGGCGCCGGCCGGCGAGGTCACCCCGGCCGGTGCCCTCGATACCGCGTCGGCGCAGCGCGCCCAGGCGCTGGCGCTGGTGGTGACCGCGGCGGACATCCTCGGCGCGGCGCGCGGGGCCTTCGACCTGGCCTGCGACTACGCCAAGGTGCGCGAGCAGTACGGCAAGGCGATCGGCTCCTATCAGGCCGTCGCGCACCTGCTCGCCGAAAGCCTGGTCCTCATCGAGGGCTCGACCAGCATCCTGCGCTACGCGGCCTGGGCGGTCGACGAGGAGGATCCGGACGTCGCGCTGCAGGCCGCCCTGGTGGCCAAGGTGTACTGCGCGAAATCCGCACACACCGTGTGCGAAACCGCCATCCAGGTCCACGGCGGTATCGGCAACACCTGGGAATGCCTGGCGCACGTGTACCTGCGCCGGGTGCTGGTGTCCACCGGTCTGTGGCCGGTGTCGTTGAAGGAGATCTCCGTTGGACTTTCGTGACTCCGAATCCGAAGCCGCCTTCCGTGGGCGTCTGCGGGCCTGGCTCGCCGAACAGGCCCCGACCTTCCCCAAAACAACCGAGGAGTACTGGGCCCGGCAGGGGGAGTGGCACCAATCCCTGCACGCCGCAGGGTTTTTCGGGGCAACTTGGCCCAAGGAGTTCGGCGGCCTGGAACTGCCCCCGGTGTACGACGTCATCGTGGACGAAGAACTGGCCCGCGCGGGGGCCCCGCCCCGGCCCAGTCTCGGCTACCTGGTGACCGGGTTGGGCCGGCATGCGAGCAAGGAAGTGCAGCAGCGTTTCCTGCCCGGCATGATCGACGGCACGCAGCGTTGGTGCCAGGGCTTCTCCGAGCCCGGCGCCGGTTCCGACCTCGCCTCGCTGACCACCACGGCCACCCTGGACGGCGATGAGTACGTCATCAACGGGCACAAGATCTGGACCAGCTACTCCGACGTCGCCGACTGGTGCCTGCTGCTGGCCCGCACCGACAAGTCCGTGCCGCGGCACAAAGGCATCTCGGCGTTCCTGGTCTCCATGCACCAACCCGGTATCGAGCAACGGCCGTTGAAGATGATCAACGGGGTCAGCAATGAATTCGGGCAGGTGCTGTTCGACGGTGCGCGGGTGCCGGCCAGTCAGATGGTCGGCAACCCGGGTGACGGTTGGGCACTGGCGATGACCGTCGTCGGCCACGAACGTGAGCCGTCCACGCTGGGTTACGCTGCGCGCTACGAGAAGACGGTGAACCAGCTGGCCCGCCGCGGCGCGCCGAGTGACGAATTGGCTTGGGCCACAGTGCAGGTACAGGTGCTGCGGCAGCACGTGCGCCGGCGACTGTCCGAGCAGCTCGACGGCATCTCGCACGGCCCCGAAGGGTCCATCGACAAACTGTTGATGACATGGGTCGAGCAGTCCGTCGGGCACGCGGTGCTGGCCCAGACCGGCACCGCCGACCCCGACCTGTTCAGCACCTACCTCTACAGCCGGTCGCAGAGCGTCATGGGCGGCACCTCGCAGATCCAGAAGAACATCATCGCTGGCCGAATCCTGAGAATGGCGGTTTGACATGTACGACATGCCCGACGAGATCCAGGTCGAGGCCGACGGCCCACTGCGCATCATCACGCTGAACCGGCCCGAGGAGCTCAACGCCGTCAACGACGATCTGCACGTCGGCCTGGCGCGGATCTGGAATCGGCTGAGTCTGGACCCCACCGCTCGAGTCGCCGTGATCACCGGCGCGGGCAAGGCGTTCTCCGCCGGTGGCGACTTCGCCTACATCAAAGAGCTCAGCGAGGATGTCGAGCTGCGCACCAAGACCATCATCGACGGCCGCGAGATCGTGATGGGCATGGTGCGCTGCCGCATCCCGGTGATCGCCGCCGTCAACGGCCCGGCCGTCGGCCTTGGCTGCAGTGTGGTGGCGTTGAGCGACATCGTCTACATGGGGGAGAAGGCGTTCCTGGCCGACCCGCACGTGCAGGTGGGTCTGGTGGCCGCTGACGGCGGTCCGCTCGTGTGGCCGATGCAGATGAGCATTCTGCAGGCCAAGGAGTACGCGCTGACCGGTGCCCGGATCCCGGCGCAGAAGGCGGTCGAACTCGGGCTGGCCAACCATGTGGTCGCCGATCCGCTGGCCGAGGCCCTGGGTGCGGCCAAGCGCATCCTGGAATTGCCGCAGAAAGCCGTCGAGAGCACCAAGCGCATCCTGAACATGCAGCTGGAGCATCAGGTCCAGATCACCTTGGACTATGCGACCACGGCCGAGGAACTGACCTTCGGCACCCCAGAGCTCAAGGCGAACATCGAGCGCCTGCTGCAAAGCAAGTAGCAGATCACGGCTTTCGCGAGCCCTATACTCACGCGATGAGCATCAGGGCGTGGCTGGCGGTCGCCGCCGGTGTCGTGGGGTTGACCGTCGCTCCGATGATGGTGGCGATACCGGCGCACGCCGACGTCTGCGGCAGCGTCGGTGGCCGGCGCGGACACGTCAGCGTCGGCGGCTGCACCGATATCGCCGGCGCCATCGCGGACTGGGCGCCGCCACCGTCCATGTATGCGCCGCTGCCCGAGGATTTCGAGACGGCCCCGCCGCCTCCGCCCCCGCCGCCTCCGATCGGGTCGAACGTCAGCGTGTGCGGCAATGTCGGTGGGCCCCGCGGACGGGTCAGCGTGAGCGGCTGTACCTAGCGCTCACACCGCGGACAGGTACCGGTTGGTGATGATCCGTTGCGCCACAGCGGTGATGGGACCGCCCAGCTTGCTCCACCAGGTGCCGTGCCGGGAGAACGCGATGACCTCCGCGTACACGGTGTCGGTCGCCGGGTCGTAGCGCACCGTGAACAGTTCCTCGCCGGATTCCGGATGCCCGGGCAGTGTGCCGTAGGCGAACCCGCGGCGGTGGTCTTCGGCCAGCACGTACACCACCCGGCACGGTGCACGCAGCGGGCCGAATCCGACCACCACCTCGCTGCCCACCACCGCGATATCGCCGTCGGCGCGCACCAGCACCCCGGCGCCACGCTGCATACCCCAGTGCATGACGGCATCGGCGGCGGCCTCGAAGCGCGCGCGTCCGTTCCCGATCGGCGCCACCGCGTGCACATGGTGATACCCGGCGGGCAGCGGGCCGTTGGTCGCGCCGACTTCGGGATAGGTCAGGTCCACCGGTTCACTATCGCAGTCAGGACAGCTGGTCGGGGGAAACCTGAGCCGTGTGGAATCTGTCGCGATATGCCTTCGGGGACAACCCCAGCTGGGTGACGAACACCCGGCGCAGGGTTTCGGCGCTGCCGAAGCCGGCGATCTGCGCCGCGTCGGCCACGCTGTGCCCCGCGTCGAGCGCGCCCCGCGCGGTGTCGATGCGGACCTTCTCCACGTACCGGGCCGGGGTGGTGCCCAGCTCGGTGTGAAACAGCCGGGTCAGCTGGCGGGTGCTCAACGCCGCCACCGCGGCAAGGCGTTTCACGCTGTGGTCGGCACCCGGATTGGCGGCGATGGCGGCGGTGACCGCCCGCAGCGCCGATTCCTGCGGTGGGTCGGCCTCCACCAGTGCGGAGAACTGTGACTGGCCGCCCGCGCGTTTCAGGTACACCACCAGGGAGCGCGCCACCGAACGCACCAGCTCGGCACCGTGGTCCTGCTCGACAAGCGCCAGCGCCAGATCGATACCCGCCGTGACACCCGCCGACGTGTAGACGTCCCCGTCGCGTACGAAGATCGCATCCGGTTCCACGCCGATCTGCGGGAACGCGTGGGCGAGCAGGGTGACGTGGCGCCAGTGTGTGGTGGCCCGCCGGCCGTCCAGCAGTCCCGCGGTGGCCAGGATGAAAGCGCCGGTGCAGATGGATGCCAGCCGGCCGGTGCGCGGCGGCACCTCGCGCACCGCGTCGACGAGCGCGGGATCGATCGCGTGGGCGGTGAGGTTGTCGCCGCCGGCGACCAGGACGGTGTCGGCGGATTCGATGTCCGCGAGCCGGTCGGTGACGGCGAACGGGGTTCCGATCGAGGTGGCGACGTCATGCCCGCTGGGCGAGGCGAACCGGAGCCGATACTGTGCCCCGAACCGGTTGGCTTCGGCGAAGACCTCGGCCGGGCCCGCGACGTCGAGCAGCTTCACGCCGTCGAAGACGACGATGACCATCTCGCGCGCTGCCACCGCACCATTGTGTCGCATTCTGTGGGAAAGACGGCCGTTGCGCCATGCCCGGCGCCCGGCATCCGGATCGAGACTGGTATCAGCGAGCCAAAAGGGCTTACCGACCAAGGAGTTTCGTCATGACATCGACCGCCGAGACCATCGCCGACATCGTCATCCCGGACACCGCGCTGGTGCGCGATGTCACCGCCTACATCCGCGACACCGAAGACGATCTGCTGTTCCACCACTCGCGCCGGGTGTTCCTGTTCGGCTCGTTGCAGGCCCGCCGGCGTGGGCTGCGGCCCGACCCGGAACTGCTTTACACCGGCGCCATGTTCCACGACATCGGGCTGACCGACGGCTACCGGGAGTCGCAGCTGCGGTTCGAGGTGGACGGTGCGAACGCGGCCCGGGACTTCCTGCTGCAGCGGGGGATCGACGAGGCCTCGGCCAAGCTGGTGTGGCTGGGCATCGCGCTGCACACCACCCCCGGGGTGCCCGAGTTCCTGGAGCCGGAGGTCGCCGGTGTCATCGCGGGTGTCGAGACCGATGTGGTCGGTATCGGCGTCGACCTGCTGTCCGCCGAGCAGATCGCGGCGGTGACGGCGGCCCATCCGCGGCCCGATTTCAAGAACAGGATCTTGCAGGCCTTCGCCGACGGCAACCTGCATCGGCCGGCGAGCACATTCGGCAACATGAACGCCGACGTGCTGGCGCACTACGACCCGTCCTACGTTCGGGCCGATTTCGTGGAGATCATCCGCAACAACAGCTGGCCCGAATAGGGCTCTTGACGTGAGGGCGGCCACAGACGTACTGTTGCCGCCATCACAAATTGAAACGTTTCAAAATGGACGGGCGATGACGACAAGCGAGGCGGCTCAGGTTTCGCAGCGGGTGTGCTTCCTGCTGAAACTGCGTCAAGACCGGGTGACCGACTATCTGGACGTCCATGGTGTGGCCCGAGATGCTGGCAGCGCTCAGCGCGGCGGGGTGGCGCAACTACTCGCTGTTCGTCCGGCCCGAGGACGGCCTGGTGGTCGGATACCTCGAGACCGATGACTTCGACGCGGCCCAGGAACGGATGGCCCGCACCGATATCAACGCACGCTGGCAGGCCGGCATGGCCGAGTACTTCGAGGCCGGCGCACCTGACGCCGGTATTCGCCCGCTCACGCACTACTTCCATCTCGTCTGACCCAGGAGCACTGCATGAAAATCGGAGCACGGTCCACCACCGGCTGGCGGGCGACCATCGCGGTCGCCATGTCCAACTACATCGAGGCCGGGTCGATCATCGCCATCGCGACGAGTCTGGGCTTCTGGCAGACCGCCTTCGGAATCAGCAATTTCGCCGTCGGCCTGCTGGCGGCGTTGAGCGCCAACGCTTTCGGCGCGGCCATCGGCGCCATCCTGGGCGGACCGCTGTGCGACCGATTCGGTCGCAAGGCGATCTACACCTATGACCTGCTGGTGTACATGGCCGGTGTGCTGCTGGCCGCCTTCGCGGTGAACTTCGCGATGCTGCTGACCGCCTTCATCGTCACCGGTATCGCGGTGGGCGCCGGTGTGCCGGCGTCGTGGACCTATATCGCCGAACAGGCGCCGTCGGCCGACCGCGCCAAACACGTCGGTACCGCGCAGCTCGCGTGGTCAGTGGGTCCGCTCATCGGCTTCGCGCTGGCGGCAGCCCTCGCACCGATGGGGCTGCTCGGTTCGCGGCTGATCTTCGTGCATCTGTTCGTCGTCGCCGCCGTGGTGTGGTGGGTGCGCCAGGGCCTGGCCGAATCGCAGATCTGGAAGGACGAGGGCCGCAACGAATCCGCCTCGCTGGCAACATCTGTGGGCAGCCGTGGGCTGCGCGGTTTGTTCTCGCGCAAGGTCAACATCGCCGCACTGCTGTTCCTCGGTGGCATCTACCTGTTCTGGAACACCGTGGCCGGCCAGGCCGGTATCTTCATGCCCCGCGTCTACGACACCGCCGGCCTGCACAGCCCGGTCGCGCAGAACCTGCTGCAGGTGCTGGTCTGGGGCTGCACCGTCGCCGCGACCTACTTCGGTTTCATGCGCTACGCCGACCGGATGAGCCAGCGGCTGCTGTACGTGATCGGCGCAGCCCTGGGCATCATCGGCTGGATCGTGCTGGTGGCGTTCACCGATGGCGGCGTGCCGACGATGCTCGTGTTCGCCGTGCTGTGGGGTGTCTCGGCCGGTATCGGTGCGCAGGCCTTCTACAGCTTGTGGGCCAGTGAACTGTTCGCCACCCCGTACCGGGCCAGCGCCCAGGGCGTGATGTTCTTCGTGGTGCGAACCGCCACCGGGCTGCTGAGCTACTTCTTCCCGACCCTGCTGGCCGCCACCGGTCTGACCACCGTCGGCATCCTGCTGGTCGCCCTGCTCACCGTCGCCCTGGTGATCGGCGCCGTCTGGGCACCCGCCACCCGCGGAAAGACGTTGCAGGAGATCGAGGTCGAGCGTTACGGCGCTTGCGTCTCCCCGTCCGCCCCTGTCGAGAGGACTGCGGCATGAGGATGCACCCGCTGCTGGACAACCTGGCCATCGAACTGCCGTCCTGGGCATTCGGCAATTCCGGCACCCGCTTCAAGGTGTTCGGCACCCCGGGCACCCCGCGCACCATCGAAGAGAAGATCGCCGACGCCGCCACCGTGCACCGGCTCACCGGCCTGGCACCCGCGGTGGCGCTGCACATTCCGTGGGACACCGTCGACGACTACGCCGCGCTGGGTGCCTATGCCGCCGGGCTCGGCGTGGGGCTGGGAACCGTCAACTCCAACACCTTCCAGGACGACGACTACAAGTTCGGCAGCCTCACCCACACCGACAAGACGTTGCGGCAGAAGGCTATCGACCACCACCTGGCATGTATCGAGATCATGAACGCCACCGGGTCGCGCGATCTGAAGATCTGGCTGGCCGACGGCACCAACTACCCGGGCCAGGGCGATATCCGTGGCAGGCAGGACCGGTTGGCCGAATCGCTGGCGGCGATCTATCAGCATATCGGCGAAAGCCAGCGAATGGTGTTGGAGTACAAGTTCTTCGAGCCGGCCATGTACATGACCGACGTGCCGGACTGGGGTACTTCCTACGCCCAGGTGAGCGCACTGGGGGAGCGGGCGATGGTCTGCCTGGACACCGGCCACCACGCCCCGGGCACCAATATCGAGTTCATCGTCGCCCAGCTGCTGCGGCTGGGCAAGCTCGGCTCCTTCGATTTCAACTCCCGCTTCTATGCCGATGACGACCTGATCGTCGGCGCGGCCGACCCGTTCCAGTTGTTCCGCATCATGTTCGAGGTGATCCGCGGTGGCGGGCTCGATGCCGGGGCGAGCGGCGCGACGGGGGAAAATGGTGTGTCGCCGGTGGCGTTCATGCTCGACCAGTGCCACAACGTGGAGGCCAAGATCCCAGGCCAGCTCCGGTCGGTACTCAATGTGCAGGAGATGACGGCCCGGGCCCTGCTGGTCGACACCGAGGCGCTCACCGTGGCTCAGGAGGACGGCGATGTACTGGGCGCCAACGCGATCGTGATGGACGCCTTCTACACCGATGTGCGTCCCGCGCTGGCACAGTGGCGTGTCGACCGCGGGCTGCCCGGCGACCCGATGGCCGCCTTCGCCGCCTCGGGCTACCAGGACACCATCAATGCCGCTCGCGTCGGCGGAACCCAATCCTCGTGGGGAGCATGAGATATGACGGACACGACCGTTGCCGAGCTGATCGCCCGTTCCAACCGGCTGGGATCAGACCCGAAGAACACCAACTACGCCGGCGGTAACACCTCGGCCAAGGGCACCGCTATCGACCCTGTCACCGGAGCCCCGGTGGAACTGTTGTGGGTCAAGGGTTCCGGCGGCGACCTCGGCACCCTCACCGAGAACGGGTTGGCCGTGCTGCGGTTGGACCGGATGCGGGCGCTGGTGGACGTCTATCCCGGTGTCGACCGCGAGGACGAGATGGTCGCGGCGTTCGACTACTGCCTGCACGGGCGTGGCGGGGCAGCCCCGTCCATCGACACCGCCATGCATGGCCTCGTCGAGGCCGACCACGTCGACCACCTGCACCCCGACTCCGGGATCGCCCTGGCCACCGCCGCCGAAGGGGAGGCCCTGACCAAGCAGATCTTCGGTGACCGGGTGGTGTGGGTGCCGTGGCGCCGTCCCGGGTTCCAGCTCGGGCTGGACATCGCCGAGATCAAGAAGCGCAACCCGCAGGCCATCGGCACCATCCTGGGCGGGCACGGCATCACCGCCTGGGGTGCGACATCGGCGCAGGCGCAGGCGCATTCGCTGGAGATCATCGAGACCGCCGAACGTTACATCGCCGAGAACGGCCGGTCCGCGCCGTTCGGCCCGGAGTTGCCGGGCTTCGGTGCCCTGCCCAGCGACGAGCGTCGGGCCAGGGCGGTCGCCTTGGCCCCGTTCCTGCGCCGGCTGGCGTCCACCGATCGAGCCCAGGTCGGGCACTTCACCGATGACCCGCGGGTGCTTGAATTCCTTGCCGGTGAAGAACATCCGCGACTGGCCGCTCTGGGCACCAGCTGTCCGGACCACTTCCTGCGCACCAAGGTCAAACCCCTGGTGCTGGACCTGCCCACCGATACGCCCCTGCAGGATTGCAAGGCCCGGCTGGCCGAGTTGCACGAAACCTATCGCGCCGAGTACCGGGCCTACTACGAGCGGCACGCCGGCCCGGACAGCCCCGCGATGCGCGGTGCCGATCCGGCCATCGTGCTGATCCCCGGGGTGGGCATGTTCAGCTACGGCAAGGACAAGCAGACCGCCCGAGTGGCCGGCGAGTTCTATCTCAACGCAATCAACGTGATGCGCGGCGCCGAGGCGATCTCCAGCTACGCGCCCATCGACGAGTCGGAGAAGTTCCGCATCGAATACTGGGCGCTGGAGGAGGCCAAGCTGGCCCGGATGCCCCGGCCCAAGCCGCTGGCCACCCGCATCGCGCTGGTCACCGGAGCGGCCTCGGGTATCGGCAAGGCCATCGCCACCCGGCTCGCAGCCGAGGGGGCCTGCGTGGTGATCGCCGATCTGGATGCGGACAAGGCCGAGGCCGCCGCGGCGGAGCTCGGTGGTGCCGACGTGGCGATCGGGATCGCGGCCGATGTCACCGACGAGGCCGCCGTGCAGGCGGCCGTCGACGCCACGGTACTGGCGTTCGGCGGTATCGACCTCGTCGTCAACAATGCCGGGCTGTCGCTGTCCAAATCGCTGTTGGACACCACCGTCGCCGACTGGGATCTGCAGCACAACGTCATGGCCCGCGGGTCGTTCCTGGTGTCGCGCGCCGCGGCGCGCGCCCTGATCGAGCAGAAGCTCGGCGGTGACATCATCTACATCTCGTCGAAGAACTCGGTGTTCGCCGGGCCCAACAACATCGCGTACTCGGCGACCAAGGCCGACCAGGCACACCAGGTGCGCCTGCTGGCCGCCGAACTCGGCGAGCACGGCGTCAAGGTCAACGGCATCAACCCCGACGGTGTGGTGCGCGGGTCGGGCATCTTCGCCGGGGGCTGGGGTGCCAAACGCGCCGCGGTGTATGGGGTTCCGGAAGAGGAGCTGGGTGCTTACTACGCCCAGCGCACCCTGCTCAAGCGGGAAGTGTTGCCGGAGAACATCGCCAATGCGGCGTTCGCGCTGTGCACATCGGACTTCTCGCACACCACCGGCCTGCATGTGCCCGTCGACGCCGGTGTGGCCGCGGCGTTTCTGCGATGAGTGTGCAGGTCGCGGCGGTCGATCTCGGCGCCACCAGCGGCCGGGTGATCGTTGCGGACCTGGACCGGCTTCAGATGCGCACGGTGGCCCGGTTCGCCAACGACCCGGTGACCATCTGGAACGGCGAGCGCCACGCCTTGCACTGGGATCTACCCGGACTCTATGGTCACGTGCTGGACGGTTTGGCCCGCGCTGGGCACGAATCCGACCGGCTGGCCGGCATCGGGGTGGACTCGTGGGCGGTGGACTACGGACTGCTGCGCGACGGCCGACTGCTGTCAGTACCGCACCACTACCGCGATACCCGCACGGAGCGGGGTGTCGCGCTGGTACATGCGCAGATCGAGCGTTCGGAGTTGTACGCCCGCAACGGTTTACAGTTCCTGCCCTTCAACACGGTGTACCAGCTGGCGGTGGAGTCGCTGCTGGACCAGGCCGACACCGTGCTGCTGATCCCCGACCTGGTGACCTACTGGCTCACCGGGCACCGGGTGGCCGAACGCACCAACGCGTCGACCACCGGGCTGCTGGGCCTCGACGGCGGCTGGGACACCGGGCTGATGACGCGGCTCGGGTTGTCGCCCAGCCTGTTTCCTGACGTGGTCGATGCGGGGTCATCCCGCGGCCGAGTGCTACCGGGACTCGGTTTCGATGCCGACGTGGTGTCGGTGGCCTCCCATGACACCGCGTCGGCGGTCGCCGCGATCCCGATGGATGCATCAGAGTCCGCGTACATCTCCTGTGGCACCTGGGGTCTGGTCGGGCTGGAGCTGTCAGAGCCCGTGGTCACCGAGGCCGGCCGCGCCGCCAACTTCACCAACGAGGCGGGTGCGGACGGCAGGAACCGGTTCCTGCACAACGTGATGGGACTGTGGCTGCTGACCGAGACGGTGCGACAGTACGGACGCGACGGTCAGGGTGCCGACCTGGCGACGCTGTTGGCCGCCGCCGCGCAGGCCCCGGCGCCCACGCAGGTGTTCGACACCAACGATCCGCGGTTCCTGCCGCCGGGCGATATGCCGGCCCGCATCGCCGACTGGTACCGCGAGCGGGGTCTGCGGGTGCCGGACGGCCCCGCCGGCACGGTGCGCGCGATTCTCGAAAGCCTGGCGGCTGCCTTCGCTTCCGCGGTGCGCGCGGCAGGGCAACTGGCCGGCGTCGACGTGCGCACCGTGCATATCGTCGGTGGCGGGTCGCAGAACGACCTGCTGTGCCAGCTCACCGCCGACCGGTTGGGCCTGCCGCTGCTGGCCGGTCCGGTCGAGGCGACCGCACTCGGGAACATTCTGCTCACCGCACGGTCGCAGGGGCTGGTCAGCGGCGATCTCGACGAGTTGAGGCGGCGGGTCGCGGAGTGGCTTCCGCCGCGCCGGTATGTCCCGCGCACCGATCTGGCCGCCGTGATGGTGTGATGTCCTGGTGGTGAGCATGCGGGAAGTCGCTGCCGCGGCCTCGGTGTCGGTCGGCACGGTCTCCAACGTGCTCAATGCCCCGGACAAGGTGGCCCCCGCGACCGTGGCGCGCGTGCAGGCGGCGATCGACTACCTCGGATTCGTGCGCAACGACGCGGCGCGACAACTCAAGGCCGGCCGGTCCCGCAGCATCGGGTTGGTGGTGCTCGACATCGGCAACCCGTTCTTCACCGATATCGCCAGAGCGGCTGAGCGCCGCGCGGGTGAACACAATCTCACAGTGCTCCTGGGCACCTCCGACGACGATGACGGCCGGGAACGCGCCTATATCGATGCCTTCGACGAACAGCGGGTGTACGGACTGCTGGTGTCGCCGGTCGGTGAGGATCTGCGCCGCGTGACCGCGCTGCACGAGCGGGGCACCCCGGTGGTGCTCGTCGACCGAGACGGCAGCGGAACGCCGTTCGATTCGGTCGCGGTCGACGATGTGGCCGGCGCTGCGCTGGCGGTGGCCCACCTGTGCGCGACGGGCCGGCGCCGGATCGCCTTCGTGGGGGGCCCGGCCACGCTGCGCCAGATCCGCGACCGTCGGCTGGGCGCGGCCAAGGCGGTGGCGGAAACCCCTGGGGCGCAACTGGAGAGCATCGACACTCCGGCCCTGAGTGTGCTGGCCGGGCGGGCGGTGGGGGAGCAGCTGCGGGAACGGCCGGCCGCCCGGCGTCCCGATGCGGTGTTCTGTGCCAACGATCTGGTGGCCATCGGTGTGCTGCAGGCGCTCACCCTGATGGGCGATCTCCGGGTGCCCGACGACATCGCCCTCGTCGGCTACGACGACATCGACTTCGCCGCCTCGGCGGTGGTGCCGCTGAGCTCCGTTCGGCAGCCCACCGCCGAGATCGGCGCCACGGCGGTGGACCTGTTGGTCGCCGCATCCGAGGGGAGTACCAGTCGGGAGCCCAAACATGTGGTGTTCCAACCGGAGTTGGTGATTCGGGCCTCTACGGCTTAGGGAGTCACCGCGGGCAGAACGGCCCGAGAATCTGCGCGCAGTTCTCGCGGGTGATCAGACCCGGCGGGGGCGGTGGTGGCGGCGGCGGTGGCGTATCGCCCTCGAAGATGTTCTGCGCCACATTGCCCTGCCCGTGGTACACGTACCAGTAGGTGTGGCAGATGTTGGCGTCCCAGACCACCGGGTTCACCCGGAGGTTGCCGGTCTGCACCGCAGGATCGCCCGGGCACCAGTGGCACGGTCCCTCCGGATGGTCGTTCGGGCAGCCCGGCCAGGCGTCCAGTGGCACCGGAGCAGCGGGCCGGGCCTCGGCGGTAGCCGCGGTCAGGCCCAGTCCGGCCGCGGCCATGCCGCCGGCGATCAAAGCAGTCGTCGCAATCCGGATCAGGTTCATGGCACGAGCATGCGGCCGACCACTTGGCGAAGTCTTGGAACGTCAGGACACGATCAGCACGTCCAGCGTGCGTGGTCCGTGCACACCTTCGACCCGCTGCAACTCGATATCGCTGGTGGCGCTCGGTCCCGAGATGAACGTCAACGGCCGGGTGGGGTCCAGCGCCGCGAACCCCTGCGGCACCGTGTCCACGATCTGGTCGGCTCGCACCACACAGATGTGGTGGTCGGGCACCAGTGTCAGCGCGCGCCGGCCCTGGGCGAACCCGGCGTCCAGCACGATGGTGCCGGTGGCGGCGATGCCCACCGCGCAGCCGGTCAGCACCGCATCGGCGCGGTCGAGGGTGTCGATATCGAGCGCAGGTGCGTCACCGACGGTCCGCACACCCGCCACCCATTCAGCGGGCAGATCGGCCGGGATCACGACCGTGGCGTCCGGCCCGACGAGTTCGGCCACGGTGGCAGAAATCTCGGAGACATCGGACACCACGTGCACCCGGGCCCGGTATTCGGCCACGGCCTCGGCGAAACGCTGCACATCGGCCGGACCGGTGAGCGGTTCACGCGCGTAATCACGCGGTACCACAACGGAATCCGGCGGGGCTGCGGCCAGCGCCGCCCGGATCCGGCCGAGCACGGCAGCTCGTGCGTCTGTCATGTGTCGCTCCCGTGGGTGCGTGCCCACCACTGCCGGAACGTCTCCTTCGGTGGCTCCGGGATATCCCGGCTTCCGGTCCACTTGGACGCCGGCCAGGGTAGCGCGCCGATGCGGTGATCCTTGCCTGCGATCAGCCGGCCCACCCCGAGTGCCTTCTCGGCCAGTGCGAAACGGCCGGGCGTGGACATGGCCCAGCCCGCGGCCTTCATGGCCAGATCCTGCCCGCCGGGTAGGCCCCCTCTTTCCTGATCCACCTGTTCGGCCCGCAGATGCACCAGGATGGACGGGATGTCGATCTTCACCGGGCAGGCCTCGAAGCAGGCGCCGCACAGTGAGGACGCGTACGGCAGGCTGGCGTTCGGGTCGTCGTGTCCGGTGGTCCCCGTCAGCTGCGGGGACAGGATGGCCCCGATCGGACCGGGGTACACCGATCCGTAGGCGTGCCCGCCGGTGCGCTCGTAGACGGGGCACACATTGAGGCAGGCGCTACACCGGATGCAGTGCAGCGCAGCACGTCCCACCTCGTCGGCGAGTACCCGGGTGCGGCCGTTGTCCAGCAGCACCAGATGGAATTGCTGTGGGCCGTCCCCGGGATGCACGCCGGTCCACATGGACGTGTAGGGGTTCATCCGCTCCGCGGTCGACGACCGGGGGAGCAGTTGCATGAACACTTCCAGGTCCGCGAAGGTGGGGATGATCTTCTCGATCCCCATCACGGTGATCAGGGTTTCGGGCAGGGTCAGGCACATCCGGCCGTTGCCCTCGGATTCCACCACCGCAAGCGTGCCCGTCTCGGCCACACCGAAATTCGCGCCACTGACGGCCACGCGGGCGGTGAGGAACTTGCGGCGCAGATGTGAGCGGGCGGCCATCGCGAGCACCCGAGGCTCGTCGGTCAGCTCGCCGGCGTCGGGCATCTCCCGGCTGAAGATCTCGCGGATCTCGGCGCGGTTGCGGTGGATGGCGGGTACCAGGATGTGGCTGGGCTTGTCGTGGCCGAGCTGGACGATGAGTTCGGCGAGGTCAGTCTCGAATGCGGCGATGCCCTCGGCCTCGAGGTGTTCGTTGAGTCCGATCTCCTGGGTGGCCATCGATTTGACCTTGACCACTTCATCGGAGCCGGTAGCCCGGATCAGTGCCGTGACGATCCGGTTGGCCTCGTCACCGTCGCGCGCCCAGTGCACCACTCCACCGCGTTCGGTGACGTTGCGCTCCAACTGTTCCAGCAGCTCGGGAAAGCGGGCCATGACGTCCTGCTTGAGGGCGCTGCCTGCGGCGCGCAACTGCTCCCAGTCTTCGCATTCGGCGACTGCGGCAAGGCGTTTGGCGCGGATGGTGTGTGTCGCGTGGCCGATGTTGCGGCGCAGCTGGGCGTTGCCCAGGGCCTCGCGGGCGGCATGCGGGAACGACACCTCGCCGCGCAGGTTGCCCACCCCGGGCGTGCCGAGGAAGGTCATCCCTGAGCCGCCAGGATCTCGGCCAGGTGCACGGTGCGCACACCGATCCGCAACCGGCTCAGCCCGCCGCCGATGTGCATGAGACACGACGAATCTCCGGCGCTGCACACCTCGGCGCCGGTGTCGAGGATGTTGGTCATCTTGTCGGCCAGCATCGCGGTGGAGGTGTCGGAATTCTTCAGGGCGAAGGTGCCGCCGAAACCGCAACACGAGTCGGCGGAGGGCAGTTCCACCAGGGTGAGGCCACGCACATTGCGCAGCAGACGCAACGGTTTGTCCCCGACGCCGAGCATGCGCAGGGAGTGGCACGTCGGGTGGTAGGTGACGTGGTGGGGGTAGTACGCGCCGACGTCATCCACCCCGAGGACGTCGACGAGGAACTCGGACAGCTCGTAGGTGCGGGCCGCGACGGCCTCGGCGCGGGCGGCCAGGGCGTCGTCGCCGGCGCGGCGGGCCACCATGGCGTGCTGATGGCGCACCGAGCCCACGCATGACCCCGACGGGGCGACGATGGCGTCGCAGCCGGCCGTCTCGAACACCTCGACATGATGACGCACCACGGCCGTGGCTTCCTTGAGATAGCCGGTGTTGATATGCATTTGGCCGCAACAGGTCTGGTCGGCAGGAAACGCCACTTCGTGGCCGAGCCGCTCCAGCAGCGCGACGGTGGCGATCGCAGCGGGCGGGAACAGGGCATCCGCCAAGCAGGTCGCGAACAGGGCGATTCGCATAGGTTCCTCACGTTACCGCCGGCGCTGCCGCTGTGGCGGGGATCGTGCCATCAATGATTGAAACGTTTCAATAGACCGTAGTGTGACGCCAGTCATAAGTCAACGTGCGCGGGTCTGGCAACCAATGCCTGTGCACCGGAACCCGTTTGGCCGCATGGGTTGCCGGCGGAGGATGGTGTCCGGCCGACGAGAGCAACCGTCGTGCAGCAACCGGCGCATCCGACCGGCGCACCCTGGGAACCGCCTGTGCAATAACGTGGCCGGTGTGGCGAACCCAGCAACGCACTCCGGCGGCGGTTTCAACCCGCCCGAACCCACCGACAAGGGCGGGCCGGACTATGGCCGGTTCATCGAAGCAGTGCGCACGCTGCAGGACCACGCCCGCGCCGCCGACGCTCCCGACGAGGTGATCGCCGAGGCCGCCGACCTTGTCGAGAAGGTGTCCGCGCTGCTGGCCCCCTACGAGGCCGACGAATGGAATTCGCCCTCCGGCCGGCGGCTAGATCTGCCCAACCGGGGCAACATCATGTCGGTGCCGGTGGACCTGGTCGTCACCGAGGAGGGGCGGATCGGCGGCACCGCCCGGTTCCGGCGCTATCACCTCGGCCGCAACGGAGCCGTGCACGGCGGCGTCCTCGGGCTGCTGTTCGACTCGCTGCTCGGCTTCACCACCGCCAAACTCACCAAGAGCCCGTATCAGCGCACCGCGCACCTGGGCATCGACTACCGCAAGATCGTGCCGATCGAGAGGGAACTACAGGTGGACGCCGGGATCGACCGGATCGACGGGCGCAAGCTCTTCGTCAGCGGCCGGCTGCTCGACGGTGACGAGGTGCTCACCGAGGGCGAGGCCCTGTTCATCCGGCTCAAGCCGGGGCAGCCGTGAGCTTCTCCGATATCAAGCGGCGCTGGGCACGCGGGCGCGACCGGCTGCGGGAACGTCCCGTCGCCGACTTCGTCTACCGGGTCGTGGTCGCGGTGGTCGGGACCGTGGTGCTGGCCGTCGGGATCGTCGCCATCCCGTACCCCGGTCCGGGATGGGCGATCGTCTTCCTCGGCCTGGCGATCCTGGCCACCGAGTTCCGGGCGGCGCAGGTGGCGCTGCACTGGGTGAAGTTGCGTTACGAGGCGGTGATGGCGTGGTTCGCCCGTCAGCACATCGCCGTGAAGGCTCTCAGCGCGGCCTTCACCGGCCTGGTGGTGGTGGCCAGTCTGTGGGGTCTGGGCGCGCTTTACTGGGCCGGCGGTCTGATCGGCTTCGAACCGGCCTGGCTGCAGAGCCCGATCGGTATCGGATCCTAGGAACCCGCCCCGATAGCATGGTCGCGACCGCACTCGACCAGTAGGAGAAGTCCCGATGACTGCCGCCGCCAGCACCGCCCCCGCAGCCCCGATCCGGGTCGCTGCCGGGACCACCGCTGGGGCGGCCGTCCGCGCCGCCGGTCTTCCCGAACGCGGCGCCTCCGACGCCATCGTGGTCGTCCGCGATGCCGACGGCCGGTTGCGCGACCTGTCCTGGACGCCGGACACCGATGTCGAGGTGGTGCCGGTGGCCGCCGATACCGAGGACGGGCGCAGCGTCATCCGGCACTCGGCGGCGCATGTGCTCGCCCAGGCCGTCCAGGAGCTCTTCCCGCAGGCCAAGCTGGGTATCGGCCCGCCGATCACCGACGGCTTCTACTACGACTTCGACGTCGCCGAGCCCTTCACCCCGGAGGACCTGGCGAAGCTGGAGAAGCGGATGGCCAAGATCGTCAAGGACGGTCAGCTGTTCTCCCGCCGGGTGTACGAGTCCAAGGACCAGGCCCGCGAGGAACTCGCGAATGAGCCGTACAAGCTGGAACTCGTCGACGACAAATCCGGTGACCCGGATGTGATGGAAGTCGGTGGTGACGAGCTGACCGCCTACGACAATCTCAACGCCCGCACCAAGGAACGCATCTGGGGTGACCTGTGCCGCGGCCCGCACATCCCCACCACGAAGTACATCCCGGCGTTCAAGCTGACCCGCAGCAGCGCCGCCTACTGGCGCGGCAACCAGAACAACGCCAGCCTGCAGCGCGTGTACGGCACCGCATGGGAGTCGCAGGAGGCGCTCGACCGGCACCTCGAGCTGATCGAGGAGGCGCAGCGCCGCGACCACCGCAAGCTCGGGGTGGAGCTCGACCTGTTCAGCTTCCCCGACGAGCTCGGGTCCGGGTTGCCGGTGTTCCACCCCAAGGGCGGGATCATCCGCAAGGAGTTGGAGGACTACTCGCGGCGCAAGCACGAGCAGGCCGGGTACCAATTCGTCAACACCCCGCACATCACCAAGGAGAACCTGTACATCACGTCGGGTCACCTGGAGTGGTACGCCGACGGCATGTTCCCGCCGATGCAGATCGATGCCGAGTTCAACGAGGACGGCACCGTGCGCAAGCCCGGCCAGGACTACTACCTGAAGCCGATGAACTGCCCGATGCACCACCTGATCTACCGCTCGCGTGGCCGGTCCTATCGCGAATTGCCCTTGCGGCTCTTCGAATTCGGCTCGGTGTACCGGTACGAGAAGTCCGGTGTCATCCACGGCCTGACCCGGGTGCGCGGTATGACGCAGGACGACGCGCACATCTACACCACCCGCGAGCAGATGCGCGATGAACTGACCTCGCTGCTCGGTTTCGTGCTCGACCTGCTGTCGGACTACGGCCTCGACGATTTCTATCTGGAGCTGTCCACCCGCGACCCGGAGAAGTCCGTCGGCTCCGACGAGCTCTGGGAGGAGGCGACCGCCACGCTGCGTGAGGTGGCCGAGGCGTCCGGGCTGGATCTGGTGCCCGATCCCGGTGGCGCCGCGTTCTACGGCCCGAAGATCTCGGTGCAGGTCAAGGACGCGCTGGGCCGGCACTGGCAGATGTCGACCATCCAGCTCGACTTCAACATGCCCGACCGCTTCGAGTTGGAGTACACCTCCGCGGACGGCAGCCGGCAGCGGCCGGTGCTGATCCACCGGGCCCTGTTCGGGTCGATCGAGCGGTTCTTCGGGGTGCTCACCGAGCACTACGCGGGCGCGTTCCCGGTCTGGCTCGCGCCGGTACAGGCGGTCGGGGTGCCCGTCGCGGACAAGCACATCCCGTACCTGGAAGCGCTTGCGGCAGAACTCAAATCGCACGGCGTCCGGGTCGAGGTGGATGCCAGTGACGACCGGATGGCCAAGAAGATCGTCAACCACACCAACCAGCGGGTGCCGTTCATGCTGCTGGCCGGGGACACCGATGTGGAGGCGGACGCGGTGTCCTTCAGGTTCGGCGACCGCAGCCAGCTCAACGGGGTACCCCGGGAGGCGGCCGTGGCGGCGATCGTGGACTGGATCGCCCGGCGGGAGAACGCGACTCCCGACGCCGATCTGTTCAAGGTGGACTCGTGACCGACGGCATCGTCGACCGGGGTGTCGGCGATCCCGACCATCTGCAGCGGCTGTGGACCCCGCACCGGATGAGCTACATCGCCGAATCCCCGTTGAAGAAGGGGGCCGGTTCGGCGCTGTCGACGGAACCGTTCACCGATATCCCGCAGATGTCCGACGAGGACGGCCTGATGGTCGCGCGCGGCAAGCTGGTGTACGCCGTGCTCAACCTGTACCCGTACAACCCCGGCCACCTCATGGTGGTGCCCTACCGGCGGGTGTCCGAACTGGAGGACCTCACCGCGGAGGAGAGCGCCGAGCTGATGGCGTTCACGCAGAACGCGATTCGGGTCATCAAGGCGGTCTCCCGCCCGCACGGGTTCAACGTGGGACTCAACCTCGGGACATCGGCGGGCGGATCGCTCGCCGAGCATCTGCATATGCACGTCGTGCCGCGGTGGGGTGGTGATGCCAACTTCATCACGATCATCGGCGACTCCAAGGTGATCCCGCAGTTGCTGCGCGACACGCGCCAGTTGCTGGCCGCGGAATGGGCGGCGCAGGACGGGGCGAGCGAAGCGACGGGGGATCAGGCCGGGGCGACGACGGGGCAGCCGGGCACATGAGCGACTTCTACCTGATGACCCGGGCGGCTTACACCAAGCTGTCCCAACCGGTCGCCAGGGCGGCGCTGCGCGTCGGCTTCACCCCGGACAGCATCACCGTTCTCGGCACCGCCGGATCGGTGCTGGCGGCGTTGATCCTGTACCCGGTCGGCCAGCTGTGGTGGGGCTCGGTGGCGGTCTTCTTCTTCGTGCTGGCCGATATGCTCGACGGCGCCATGGCCAGGGAGCGCGGTGGCGGTACCCGGTTCGGCGCGGTGCTCGATGCCACGTGTGACCGGATCGCCGACGGCGCGGTGTTCTGCGGCCTGGCCTGGTGGATCGCGTTCGGGATGCACAACGCTCAGCTGTTGGTGGCCACGCTGGTCTGCCTGGTCACCTCGCAGGTCATCTCGTACATCAAGGCCCGCGCCGAAGCCAGTGGCCTGCGGGGCGACGGCGGCATCATCGAACGGCCCGAGCGGCTGGTCATCGTGCTGGCCGGCGCCGGCCTGTCGGGGCTGTTCGGCCTCCCGCTGATCCTGGACGTCGCGATGTGGGGGCTGGCGGTGGCCAGCGTGGTGACCGTCGCCCAGCGGCTGCACGCGGTGCGGACCTCGCCGGGGGCCATGGACGCCATGCCGGCCGCCGAGACCGCGCCGCCGGTGGGAGATGAGCAGTGAGCACACCGTCGGCAGGTCTGCCGCGGGTCCGCGGATTGCGCGTGCCACTGGGCGGCGAGCTGACCGATCTGGGCTACGCGGCGGGCTGGCGGCTGGTGCGCGCGATGCCGGAGTTCGCCGCCCGCAACATGTTCGACGCGGGCGCGCGGTACGCCGCCCGCGGTGGCGGACCCGAGCAGTTGCGCAAGAACCTGGCCCGGGTCGTGGGCGTGCCGCCTGCGGCGGTGCCCGCCGACCTGGTCCGGGCGTCGCTGGCGTCCTACGCGCGGTACTGGCGGGAGGCCTTCCGGCTACCGTCGATGGACCACGAGAAGCTCGCGGACCGGTTGCGGGCCTTGGCCTTCGGCGAAGAGAACGTCGTCGACGCGCTGGCCGCCGGCCGCGGTGCGATCCTGGCGCTGCCGCACAGCGGCAACTGGGATATGGCGGGGGTGTGGCTGACCAACACCCACGGCAAGTTCGCCACCGTGGCCGAACGACTCAAGCCGGAGTCGTTGTACCAGCGGTTCGTCGACTACCGCGAGAGCCTCGGCTTCGAGGTGCTGCCCCTGACCGGCGGGGCCCGCCCGCCTTCGGAGGTGCTCGCCGACCGGCTGCGCGGCAACGGTCTGGTGTGTCTGATGTCGGATCGAGATCTGACCCGCTCCGGGGTGCAGGTCGATCTGTTCGGTGAGCCCACCCGGCTGCCCGGCGGTCCGGCGCGACTGGCGCTGGAGACCGGTGCGGCGTTGCTGCCCACCTACTGCTGGTACGAAGGCGACAGCGCGGCCATCCGTATCCATCCACCCCTGGACACGTCCTCCGGTGACGTGCAGGTGATCACCCAGGCCCTGGCCGACCAGTTCACCGTCGATATCGCCACCCATCCCGCAGACTGGCACATGCTGCAGCCGCAGTGGCTGGCCGACCTGTCGGACGAGCGTCGCGCGCGGCTCGGCGGGCTGGAGCGCAGCGACCCGGGGTCTGAGCTCGGCGGGCTGGAGCGCAGCGACCCGGGGCCAGACGTGGGGCAATGATGCGCATCGGGATGGTGTGCCCCTACTCCTTCGACGTACCCGGCGGGGTGCAGGCCCATGTCCTGCAACTGGCCGAGGTGTACCAGGCGCAGGGCCATCACGTGAGTGTGCTGGCGCCGTCAAGCCCACACGTCGCGGTGCCGGACTACGTGGTGTCGGGCGGCAAGGCCGTGCCGATCCCGTACAACGGCTCGGTGGCCCGGCTGCGGTTCGGGCCGGCCACCCACCGCACCGTCAAGAAATGGCTCGGTCAGGGTGATTTCGACGTGCTGCATCTGCACGAGCCCAACGCGCCCAGCCTGTCGATGCTGGCGCTGATGATCGCCGAGGGGCCGATCGTCGCGACGTTCCACACCTCGACGACGAAATCGTTGACGCTCAGTGTGTTTCAGGGACTTCTGCGGCCGTGGCACGAGAAGATCGTCGGCCGCATCGCCGTGTCGGATCTGGCCCGCCGCTGGCAGATGGAGGCGCTCGGTTCGGATGCCGTCGAAATCCCGAACGGGGTGACGGTGTCGGCGTTCTCGGACGCACCGCTGCTGGAGGGTTACCCGCGGCCGGGCCGGTGTGTGCTGTTCCTCGGCCGCTTCGACGAACCGCGTAAGGGTATGGCGGTGCTGCTGGCGGCGCTGCCCCGGCTGGCGGCGGCCTTTCCCGATGTCGAGGTGCTGGTGGTGGGCCGCGGCGACGAGCAGGCACTGGCCGCCGAAGCCGGCGAACTGGCCTCTCATCTGCGATTCCTGGGCCAGGCCGACGATGCCACCAAAGCCTCGGCGCTGCGCAGCGCCGACGTGTACTGCGCACCCAACACCGGCGGCGAGAGCTTCGGGATCGTGCTGGTGGAGGCGATGGCCGCGGGAACGGCGGTGGTCGCCAGCGATCTGGATGCGTTCCGCCGGGTGCTCGACAACGGCGCGGCCGGGCGGCTGGTGGCCGTCGACGACCCCGCCGCGCTGGGCGATGCGCTGGTCGAGGTGCTCGGGGATGACGCGCTGCGCCGGCGTTACGTGGACACCGCCACCGTCGCGGTGCAGCGGTACGACTGGTCGGTGGTGGCCGCCGACATCATGAGGGTCTACGAGACCGTGGCGATGGCGGGGGTCAAGGTCCGGGTGACCGACTAGTGCTTGCCCTGTTGATCGTCCTCGGGGTGCTGATCGGCGCCGCCGTCCTGTTGACCGGGTCGTGGGCCTACCTGACCGCCAACCGACTGGACCGCCTGCACGTGCGGTACGACCTGTCCTGGCAGGCGCTCGACGCCGCGCTGGCCCGCCGCGCGGTCGTGGCCAGAGCTGTCGCCGTGGACGCGTACGGACGGGCGCCCGAGGGGCAGCGGCTCGCCGCGTTGGCCGATGCCGCCGAACGCGCGCCCCGCACGTCGCGCGAGGCCGCCGAGAACGAACTGTCGGCGGCGTTGGAGGCTGTCGCTCCGTCGGCGCTGCCGGTGGCGCTGGTCGCCGAGCTCGCCGATGCCGAGGCGCGCGTATTGCTCGCCCGCCGGTTCCACAACGACGCCGTCCGCGACACCCTGGCGCTGCGGGATCGCCCGATGGTGCGCTTGCTTCACCTGGGTGGGACGGCGGCGCTGCCCAGCTACTTCGAGATCGCCGAGCGCGCAGGGCCGGCGGCGCGCGATGTCGGGCTGGTCAGCCGGCGGATCTCGGCCCGTGTCGTGCTGCTCGACGAGGCCGGCCGGGTGCTGCTGTTCCGCGGATCGGACCCGGCCCGTGACGGCGAGGATGTGCGGTTCTGGTGGTTCACCATCGGTGGTGCGGTGGAGCCCGGCGAAGAGCTCGCCGAGACGGCGGTGCGCGAGCTGGCCGAGGAGACCGGTCTGCAGGTGACCGCCGCCGAGCTGGTCGGCCCGGTGTGGCGCCGCGACGCCATCATCGACTTCAACGGGGCCGTGGTGCGCAGCGAAGAGCTGTACTTCCTGCACCGGACCCGCCGCTTCGAACCGGGCGCGAGCGGTCGCACACCGCTGGAACGGCGCTACATTCACGGGCACTCCTGGTGCGATGAGACAATGATCGCCGAGCTGGTCGCCGAGGGGGAGTCCGTGTATCCGCTGCAGCTCGGTGAGCTTCTGGCCCAGGCCGGTGAGCTCGCGGATGTGCGCGGCGCGGGACCGGGTACGCAGCCTCAACAGATTCGTTGAGCCTGCGGATCCAATTGATTTGGCACCACCTTTAGACTGAATCAGTAGTGAACTGGAGGAGATAGCGATGAATACCGCAGCGAATGGCAACCAGACCGGCACAGCCCGGGTGAAGCGCGGTATGGCCGAGATGCTCAAGGGTGGCGTCATCATGGACGTGGTCACCCCTGAGCAGGCCCGGATCGCCGAGGCGGCCGGTGCGGTCGCGGTGATGGCGCTGGAGCGCGTCCCGGCCGATATCCGCGCCCAGGGCGGGGTGTCGCGGATGAGCGATCCCGACATGATCGAGGGCATCATCGATGCGGTCACCATCCCGGTGATGGCCAAGGCGCGGATCGGGCATTTCGTGGAGGCCCAGATCCTGCAGGCCCTCGGGGTGGACTACATCGACGAGTCCGAGGTGCTCACCCCCGCCGACTACGCGAACCACATCGACAAGTGGCGCTTCACCGTGCCCTTCGTGTGTGGCGCCACCAATCTGGGCGAGGCCCTGCGCCGGATCACCGAAGGCGCGGCGATGATCCGCTCCAAGGGCGAAGCCGGCACCGGTGACGTGTCGAATGCCACCACGCACATGCGCACCATCGGTGGCGAGATCCGCCGGTTGACCTCGCTGAGCGAGGACGAGTTGTTCGTCGCGGCAAAGGAACTGCAGGCGCCGTATGACCTGGTGGTCGAGGTGGCCCGGGCCGGCAAGCTGCCGGTGACGATGTTCACCGCCGGCGGTATCGCCACCCCGGCCGATGCTGCGATGATGATGCAGCTCGGTGCCGAGGGTGTGTTCGTGGGCTCGGGCATCTTCAAGTCCGGCGACCCTGCCGCCCGCGCCGCGGCCATCGTGAAGGCCACCACCTTCTACGACGATCCCGATGTGCTGGCCAAGGTCTCCCGTGGGCTCGGCGAGGCGATGGTCGGCATCAACGTCGACGACATCCCGGTGCCGCACCGGCTCGCCGAACGCGGCTGGTAAACACAACCTGTGGCGATTGAAGAGATCCTCGACCTGGAACAGCTCGAGGTCAACATCTATCGCGGTGGGGTGTTCAGTCCGGAGTCGGGCTTCCTGCAGCGCACGTTCGGGGGGCATGTCGCCGGCCAGTCGCTGGTGTCCGCCGTCCGCACCGTGGATCCGAAATTCCAGGTGCACTCGCTGCACGGGTATTTTCTGCGGCCCGGTGACGCCCGCGCGCCGTCGGTGTACCTGGTGGAGCGGTTGCGCGACGGCGGATCGTTCTGCACCCGGCGGGTGAGCGCCATCCAGCACGGTCAGACCATCTTCAGCATGTCCGCGTCGTTCCAGGCCGACCAGAGCGGTATCGAGCATCAGGATGAGATGCCCGCCGCACCCGGTCCCGAGGACCTGCCCGGATTCCGGTCCGGGGGAGCCTTCGACGACGCGGGGTTCGCCCAGTTCGCCGAGTGGGATGTGCGCATCGTGCCGCGCTCGCAGGTGGTGAAGGTGCCGGGCAAGGCCTCCCAGCAGCAGGTGTGGTTCCGCCACCGCGATCCGTTGCCCGACGACTCGGTGCTGCACATCTGCGCGCTGGCCTATCTGAGCGACCTGACGCTGCTCGGTTCGGCGCAGGTGAACCACCCGGACGAGCGTAAGCACCTGAACATCGCGTCACTGGATCACGCGATGTGGTTCATGCGGCCGTTCCGCGCCGACGAATGGTTGCTCTACGACCAGTCCTCGCCGTCGGCGTGCGGTGGCCGGGCGCTGACCCAGGGCAAGCTGTTCAACCAGTACGGGGAGATGGTCGCCGCCGTCATGCAAGAGGGGCTGACCCGCTACCAGCGGGACTTCACCCCGCCCGCGAAGTGAGTGTCCGGGTCGGGGTGCTCGCCCTGCAGGGCGACACCCGTGAGCATCTGGGCGCGCTGCGCGAAGCGGGTGCCGAAGCGCTGACGGTGCGTCGGCTGGCGGAGCTGGAATCCGTGGACGCGCTGGTGATCCCGGGTGGTGAGTCCACCGCGATCAGCCATCTGCTGCGCGAATTCGACCTGCTGGAGCCGTTGCGCTCGCGGCTGGCTGACGGGATGCCCGCGTACGGGTCGTGCGCCGGAATGATCCTGCTGGCCACCGAGATCCTGGATGCCGGCGTCGAGGGGCGGCGGGCCGAGCCGCTACGAGGCATCGATATGTCGGTGCGGCGCAATGCTTTCGGACGTCAAGTGGACTCCTTCGAGGAGGACATCGCATTCGAGGGTCTGGATACCGGCGTGCACGCGGTGTTCATCCGGGCGCCGTGGGTGGAGCGAGTGGGCCCCGGTGTCGAGGTGCTGGCACGCGCCGGCGGGCATCCGGTGGCGGTACGGCAGGGCCGGATGCTGGCGACGGCGTTTCACCCCGAGGTGACCGGTGACCGTCGGGTGCACAAGCTCTTCGTCGACTCGCTTGGGTGAACGTTCGCCCAACGCCGGCATGGAGTTTGCTGTCACAGCGGAGCCCGGTGGCACGCACAGCTTGTTCACATGTCACGCGTCCTCAATGGCTATGTGACAGCGACGACCCATGAGACGGCGACGACCCACAAGACGGCGACGTTCTTCGTACCGCCGACCCACACCGGACCGCAGCTGCCGCAGCCGGGCGATCTGCAACGCTGGGCGCTGCCGCTGCTGCTGATCGGCACCGCCGTGCTCTATCTGTGGAATATCACCGTCAACGGGATGGGCAATCAGTTCTATGCTGCGGCGGCGCAGGCCGGGTCGGTGAACTGGGAGGCGTTGTTGTTCGGGTCGTTGGATCCGCGCAATTTCATCACGGTGGACAAGCCGCCGGTGTCGCAGTGGGTGATGGGTCTGTCGGGTCA
>NZ_JACKUC010000021.1:0-82912 GCF_025822555.1 Mycobacterium hackensackense | reverse complement strand
AACTGGCATCCAAAAAAACAGCCACCCACCAAACTCAGGAAGACGGGAATCCCCCCAAAAACGAGTGGCCAAAAAACAACAAACAAAAACCACCAAACACACTATTGAGTTCTCAAACAACACGCCCGATTTCGCTCGCACAGCAATCCCGCGGCTGAAAGCCGCGGTCCGTCCTGCGGGCAGTGAGTAACTCCCCTTTAAGGGAATTTCTCTCGGATTTGGTCTTCGCTCTCCGGCCTTGGCCGTTTCGCTCTGACCTGGAATAAGTTACGGCAGGGCTAACAGCGAGTCAAATCGCCAGGTCAGAGACCTATTTTCGCTGGTCAGAGCCGGTGACCCGACGCACCCCGGCAATGTGGCGCTTGCCACGCCGCAACACCAACCAACGGTCTCGCAGAAAGTCCGTCGATTGTGGTATCCATTCGCCGTTTTCCACCCGTGCGTTATTGACGTACACCCCGCCCTCGGCGACTGCCCGCTTGGCTTCCCCACGACTCTTGGACAGTCCGGTCGCCACCAACAGGTCGGTGATGGCGTCCGGATCACCCGGCGCCAACTCGGCGACCTCCCCGTTGGCCGCTTCCGTCAACGCCGCCGTGAGCGTGGATTCGTCCAGGTCAGCGATTTCCGCGCGGCCGAACAGCGCCTGACTGGCCAGCTCCACCGCATCGGTGGCCGCCTGTCCGTGCACCAGGGTGGTGAGTTCGCGCGCGAGCCGGCGCTGCGCGGCGCGTTCGTGCGGCCGCTCTTCGGTCGCCTCGCGAAGCTCCCCCAGCTCCTCGGCGTCCAGGAAGGTGAACCAGCGCAGGTAGCCGAGGACATCGGCGTCCCCGGTGTTCACGAAGTACTGGTACCAGGCATACGGCGACGTCAGCTCGGGGTCCAGCCACACATTCCCGCCGCCGGTCGACTTGCCGAATTTCTTGCCCTCGGAGTCCGTGACCAGGGGTGTCGTCATCGCGTGCACCGTCGCACCGGATTTCTGCCGGACCAGCCGCGCCCCGGCCACGATGTTTCCCCACTGGTCGGAACCGCCGATCTGCAGCGCGCAGCCGTGCCGTTGGTGCAGCTCGACGTAGTCATTGGCCTGCAACAACATGTAGCTGAACTCCGTGTAGGAGATGCCGTCGCCTTCGAGCCGGCGCCGCACGGTGTCACGGTCGAGCATCACGTTGACCGAGAAGTACTTGCCGATATCGCGCAGAAACTCGACGGCCGACAGCTGCCCGGTCCAGGACAGGTTGTTCTCCACGATGGCACCGGTCGGCGAATCGTCGAACTCCACGAATCGCTCCAGTTGACCGCGGATCCGGTCCGCCCAGTCGGCCACGGTATCGGCGGTGTTCAGCGTGCGCTCCCCGGTCTCGCGCGGATCGCCGATCATGCCCGTCGCACCGCCGGCCAGCACGATCGGTCGATGTCCGGCCTGCTGGAATCGGCGCAGGGTCAGCAGCGGTACCAGATGCCCGGCATGCAGGCTGGGCGCGGTCGGGTCGAATCCCGAATAGACCGTCATGGGACCGGCGGCGAGATCCGATGCCAGCGCGTCCCGATCGGTCGACTGCGCGATCAGCCCGCGCCATTCCAGTTCTTCGAGGATTCCGGTACTCACGCTGTCGATCTTTGCCTACCGCGCCGCTCAGTCGCTACCGCCCGGCGCCGGAGCCCGCGGGCTGCGCCGGTAGGCCGACACCTCGGGATGGCCGGGCAGCCAGAATCGCCACGGCCGATCGGCGGCGGTGCTCACCCCCACCCTCGGGCCGGCAACGCCATTGACACGGCCGGCGGGCGGCTTGAGCCTGATCCGGACCTCACCTGCGTCATCGTCGAGGTCGATTCCGTTGTCCGTCATGAGAATTCCCAAGGCTGAGCACAGATTTCCCGGGCCGCGCGCCAGCGCTGCCGTGGGGACGGCCAAACCCCGGCGACTACGCGCCACCTCCTCACCCCCGGTGATCACCGCGGACCGCAGCAGCACGGCGGCTGCGAAACCCTCAGTGCCACATACGACATTGGCGCACACGTGGATCCCGTAGCTGCGGTAGGTGTACATCCGTCCAGCCGGACCGAACATCACCGCATTGCGCGGGCGCGGCCCTCCGTAGGAATGTGCCGCCGCATCCGGCCATGGCTGACCCGGCGGGCCACCGTAGGCCTCCACCTCGACGATCGTCGCCAGCACGCCACGGCTCTCGAGTTCGGCGCCCAGAAGCGACCGCGCGGCGGTCACCGGGTCGACTGCCAGCGCATCCAGACTCCCCCGTCGCTCCGACCGCCCCATGCCCTCAGATTGTGCCCGCCCCTTGACAGCCCCACCCTCCGAGCGCACTATTCATCACATGATGACTTCATCGAATGATGAATTAATTCGCGGGCGTGCGGAGCCCGCGATCTCCATCGAGAATCTGCAGGTCGTCCGCGGCGGCCGACCCGCGATCGCCGATCTGTCCGTGCAGATCGCCCGGGGCACCATCACCGGCCTGCTGGGTCCGTCGGGCTGCGGAAAGACCACCCTGATGCGGGCCGTCGTCGGGACCCAGATCGTCGCCTCGGGCACTGTCACCGTGCTCGGCCGGCCCGCCGGCTCCGCCGACCTGCGCCGCCGCGTCGGTTACGTCACCCAGGACGCCACCATCTACCGCGACCTGCGCGTGATCGACAATGCCCGCTACTTCGCCGCCCTCTACGGTTGCGACGCGCAGGCAGCCGAGGACGCCATCGCCGCGGTGGGGCTGAGCGATCACCGAACAGCGTTGTGCGACAACCTGTCCGGCGGTCAGCGCACGCGGGTTTCGCTGGCTTGCGCATTGGTGTCACGGCCGGACCTCCTGGTGCTGGATGAGCCCACCGTCGGGTTGGACCCGGTGCTGCGGGTCGACCTGTGGGAACAGTTCGACCAGCTGGCCCGGGCCGGAACCACTCTGTTGGTGTCCAGCCACGTCATGGACGAAGCCGACCACTGCGGCGACCTGCTGCTCATGCGCGAAGGCCGCCTCCTCGCCCACACCACGCCCACCCGATTGCGAGAGGACACAGGATGTTCGTCACTGGAGGAAGCGTTCCTGTCCGTCATCCGGCACACCACCGCAGCCGCCACAAGCTGAGCCCACAGGCCTACCTGGCCACCACCGGCAGGATCCTGCGCCAACTGGCCGGCGATCACCGCAGCGTGGCGATGATCGTCCTGGTGCCCACCTTGGTCATCACGTTGATGTACTTCATGTTCGACAATGTCGCGGGCGGTTCCCACCGCGCGGGCACGCCGTCGCCGTTCAACAACGCCTGCCTGATCATGCTCGGCGTCTTTCCCCTGATCGTGATGTTCCTGATCACCTCGATCACCATGCAACGCGAACGGGTGTCCGGCACGCTCGAGCGGATCCTGACCACCCCACTCCGCCGGTTCGACCTGCTCGCCGCCTACGGGACGGCGTTCTCCATCGCGGCAGCCGTCCAGGCCACCGTGGCCTGTGTCGTTGCGTTCTGGTTGCTGGGCTTCGACACCGCGGGCAGCCCGGCGCTGGTCTTCTTCATCGCCATCGTCAACGCGGTCCTCGGCGTGGGCCTGGGCCTGCTGTGCAGCGCATTCGCCCGCACCGAATTCCAGGCGGTGCAATTCATGCCGCTGGTGATCGCGCCGCAGCTGCTGCTGTGCGGCATCGTCGTCCCCAGGGCGGCGTTGCCCGAGTGGCTGCAGTGGGTCAGCAACACGATGCCTGCCAGCTACGCTCTGGAAGCACTGCAGCAGGTCGGCGCGTACAGCGAACCCACGGCGATCGCGCTCCGCGATATCGCGGTGGTCATCGGTTTCGCGGTCGTCTCACTCGCGTTGGCTGCGGCGACCCTGCGACGAAGGACTCCGTGACCGACCACACCGAGCGAAAACGCCCCGGACGACCGCCCGGCGCGTCGGATACCCGCGAGCGAATCCTGGATCACGCCCGGGAACTGTTCTCCCGCAACGGATTCGACAAGACATCGATCCGGGCCATCGCGACCGCCGCCGGGGTGGACGGCGCGCTGGTGCACCACTACTACGGCACCAAGCAGCAATTGTTCGCCGCGGCCATCCACATTCCGATCGACCCGATGCAGGTGATCGGCCCGCTGCGCGAGACGCCGGTCGACGAGATCGGACTGATGCTGCCGACGCTGCTGTTGCCGCTGTGGGATTCCGAGATCGGCAAGGGCTTCATCGCCACCCTGCGCTCACTGCTCGGGGGCGCCGACGTCAGCCTGGTGCGCTCGTTCCTGCAGGAGGTGATCACCGTCGAGATCGGTTCCCGGGTGGACGACCCGCCGGGTTCCGGGCCGATCCGCGTGCAGTTCGTGGCCTCGCAACTGGTGGGAGTGGTGGTCGCGCGCTACATCCTGGAGCTGGAGCCGTTCGCGTCGCTGCCACCCGAGTCGATCGCCAAGACGATCGCGCCGAATCTGCAGCGCTATCTCACTGGGGAGCTGCCGAGCCTGAGCTGACCAGACGGTCGTGCTCGGCGGTCTCGGTCACCGCGACCGCCTCGTCGATCAGCAGCACCGGAATGTCGTCGACGATCCGGTACGCGCGGCGCAGCCTGGGGTTGTACAGACACTCGCCGGCGACGTAGAGCAGCGGCCCGCGATCCTCGGGACAGACCAGGATGGAGAGAAGTTTGGTGTCGAGCACGCGAGCGACTATCCCCCGCCCAGCGGCGGGCCGCTGATGTTGAAGCCACCCAGAATGCCGCTGTTGCTCGGGTCATAGGTGTTGATGCCGATGGTGGTCGGATTCGACGGCGCCTGGGTGCGAGCCTGCGTCTTGCGCTGGAAATCGACCGTGGCCTTCAATGCGTTGACCAGCGGCGACTGATTCGGCCGCTTGTCCAGGCCTTCCTTGAGGTCGGCATAGTTACCCCGCGACGGCATGAACCCCAGGGCCCGCAGCTTGAGCGCGTCGTGGATGAGGTTGGAGATCTGGCCTCCACCCGCCCCGGTGTCGTACTCCGCGGCGATGTCATCGAGGACGTCGGCGCTGGCGACACCGGACCCGAAGGCGGCCATCAGGCCGGTGGCCACGGCGATGCCTGCGATGGCGCGGCGCCAACCGTTCGGCCGCGAAACTTCCGGTGCCATTGATCCTCCACTGCGTTTCGACGTCACGGGGAGCCTAACAGCGCCGCCGGTACCGGGCACGGGGCTCGTGGTCACGCCGGGTCGCTCCGCTGCTGACCCGCCGTCACAAGTCCCCAAGCTCAGCACGCACCGCCGCCGTCAGACGCTTGTACTGACTCGTATCGGCGTCGAAATACCAACTGTTACGCGACGCCTTCGGGATCCCCGCCGCACGTAGCGGGCCGACCAGCGGACGATAGGACGCACTGAGGGTCATATGCGGTGTCACGTACACGATGTCCGGGCCCACCCCGACGGGCAACGCCGCCAGCGCCTCGGAGACCTCCGCGCTCGGCACGCTGCCGCCCGGGCGCAACGTCACCGCCGTCACCGCGAGGATGCGGCCGCCGGACTCCAGGCTGTAGGTGACCGACAGGTCGACCGCGCCGACGCGGCTGACGGCGTCGTTGACCGCAGCGGTGAACACCGGTCCGCGCTCGGTGCGGATGACTGCGCTGCGGTTGTCGACCAGCCAGTAGTCACCGTCCTCGTCGCGGCGGAACAGCGATTCGGTGGACACCCAGGTGTCCGCCGGCGCGAAGACACCCCGCTTGACCGGTGCGGTCGGGTCGACCGGGCCACGCGGTTGCGCGAGCAGCACACCCACCTCGTTGACCTGCGCCAGCCGCACGAACCCGTGCTCGTCCTCCAGGATGATGTCGTCATCGGCGTCATAGGCGGCCAGTTGCACGCGGCCACCGCCCGGCAACGGCCTGCCCTTGCTGCCGAACTTGACGCCCGACACATTGGCCAACACGGCCTGCCCGTCGGTGGTGGCGAAGAACTCCACCACATGCGCCGGATCGAAGACCTCGACCACCCGCCGCCACAGGCCCGTCGGCATACCGGATCCGATGAACAGCCGCACCGGGTGATTGCCGGACAGCACGAACGACGGATCGTCGATGACCTCACCCAGCATCGCCCAGGTGTAGGACACCACCGTCACGCCGTACTGACGGATCTCGTGCAGGAAGCGATCCGGTGTCAGCCCCCGGGACAGGGCGATGCGCGCCCCGCCCACCACGGCGCCACCCAGGCTCACCAGCAGCCCCGACTGGTGGTGCAACGGGGTCAGGCAGTACACGGTGTCGCGGTTGCCCAGATTGGCCGCCGAAGCCGTGCCGAACGCCGACAACGCCCACCGGAAGTTGGTGATCTGACGGGGCACCAATTCGCCGCCGGCGCTGGCGAACGCCACAAAGGCCAGGTCCCGGGCGAATCCGGGGTTGGGCCGATACCACCCCGGCAGCTCGACCTGATCGGGATCGATCTTCTCCATATCGGTGACGTCCGCATCCCCCTGCAGATTCAGGTCACGCGATTCACCGCCGCCGAGGACCAGCACCCGGATGCCAAGCCCGCGGGCCACGTCGAGGTTGCCCGGGTCGGCGAGCACATCGGCGATCCCGCCCAGGCGCACCACCTCGTGCAGGTCGGCATCCGGCGGGATCAGCACAGCCACCGCACCGAGCCGGGACAGCGCGGCGATGGCGACCAACGCGCTGGGGCGGGTGTCCATCAGCAACCCGACCCGCACACCCTGCCGGATACCGACCCCGATCAGGCCGCGCACCACGTTGTTGACGCGACGGTCCACCGCTTCGTAGGTGTGCACGCGGCCGTCGAACAACAGGAACTCGCCGTCGGGATTGTTCACGGCCTGTTCGGACATGATCCGACCCAGCGAGATCCGGGTGTGGTCATTCACCTGCCCCAGACGCGCCAGTCTGGGCAGCGTGCGCGCGGTCTCGACAGCCAGCGTGCGTGCCGATTTCTGAGCTGCCACAACGGCATCCGCTGCGGTGCGGGCCAGGCCGAACGCCACCTCGGTCGCCGCCGCGGTACCCGCGGCCACCCGGGAGGCGAACGGGACACCGCTGTCCGTCGCCGCGGTCTCCGACCGGACCGCCATCGGCACCACACCGTCGGGTAGCGCCCCGTCGCCGCCGCGCCATTTGACCCACGCGGCAACCGTCGGCCACGACTGAGCGGCCGCCTTGGAACCTACGACGAGACCGAAATGTCCAGTCCTGATCAGATATTCGTACACATCGGCCTTGGGCGCGGCGCGCTTGATCCCGCGTACCGAGGCCGGCTGGCCGATATCGTCGACCTCACCGACCACCGCGAGGATCGGGCAGTCGATATCGGCGAGGGTCACCAGATCCCCACGCACGGAGAACCCACCGGACATCATCCGGTTGTGCGCGATGAACTGCTTGAGCAGTTCGGAGATCGCCGGTCCCGACCAGGCGATCCAGCCCTCGGAGTCCAGGAAGCGTCGCTGCTGTTCGCGCGGCAACAGCGCCTCGCGGTCATGCAACTGGCGCAGGAAGTCCAGCCGGGCCTGGGCGGTCTTCAGCGGATCCAGCATCTGGAAACCGGTGCGCGCCAACCACCCTGGAATGTCGATACGGGAGAAGACGTGGTCGGCCATGAAGTTCGCCGCCACCGCCCCCATGTTCGGGGGGATACCCATCGGCAGCGCGGCCAGGGTGTCCACCGGCGAACCGAAGGTGATGATGCTCGCCAGGTCCTTGGCGCGGCGGTAGGCCGCGGTCTGGTAGCAGAACATCCCGCCCTGGGAGTAGCCGATCAGATGGACGTCATGCCCGGTCACTCGTTTGACGGTGTCGACGGCCTCGCTCAGCGCGACCACGTGGTCGGCAAGGTTGCGCTGCATCCCGCCCTCGACCTGGTCGGGTGAGCCGAAGTCGATGACCCAGGGATCGAGTCCCGAGGCGTGCAGGATCCCGGCGGCGCCGTCGGCGCGGGTCACGTCCCACATATCGGCCGACATCATCATCGGGTGCACCATGAGCACCGGCGCACCGGGTGCCGCCGCACCCGGACGGCTGTCCGGCGGAAAATATCGGCGCAGCTTGTACATCGGGACGCTCTCGATGATCTGGTACGGCGACGGCACCGCGCCGGTCTCCAGGCCGCCGTAGCGGAGCACCTCGATCCCGTTCTGGGCGGTGGCCAGAAAACGGCCGACCGGTCCGGTGATCAACGAGAAATCGACCAACGCCCGCTCCCCTACGTATCACGAGTCCAATCCCCCGATTGCCCCGACATCATGGCACAGCAACAGCTGCCGGCCACCGCGAATATGGTCGGTGAATGGACGTCACGCGGTCCGCCTAGCCTTAGGGGGACATGGCGCATCTTCTCGGGGCAGAAGCCCTCCACCTCGAATACCCGACCAAGGTCGTCTTCGACTCCGTCTCCCTCGGCGTGAACGAAGGAGACCGGATCGGAATCGTCGGCCGAAACGGCGACGGCAAATCCAGCTTGCTGGCCATGCTGGCCGGCCGGGTGAAGCCGGACGGCGGCCGGGTCACGGTGCGCGGCGGCGTGCGCATCGGCGTCCTCGACCAGGCCGACACCCTGGACCCCACCGACACCGTCGGGCACGCGGTGGTCGGCGATACGCCCGAGCACGAATGGGCGGGTGACCCGCGCGGGCGGGATGTGATCGCCGGTCTGCTCAGCGACCTGGACTGGCACGCGGTGCTGGGCACCCTGTCCGGCGGGCAACGCCGCCGGGTGGCACTGGCCAGGCTGCTGGCCGGCGACGACGACGTCCTGGCACTCGACGAGCCGACCAACCATCTCGACGTGGAGGGCATCACCTGGCTGGCCGAGCATCTGAAACGGCGCTGGAGCCCGAACGCCGGCGGACTCCTGGTGGTCACCCACGACCGCTGGTTCCTCGACGAAGTGTGCACGGTGACGTGGGAGGTGCATGACCGGATCGTGGAGCCGTTCGACGGCGGCTACGCGGCCTACATCCTGCAGCGGGTCGAGCGGGACCGCCAGGCCGCCACCATCGAGGAGCGGCGGCAGAACCTGGCCCGCAAGGAGCTGGCCTGGCTGCGCCGCGGCGCACCGGCGCGCACGTCGAAACCGAAATTCCGGATCGACGCCGCCAACGCCCTGATCGCCGATGTCCCGGAAATCCGCGACAAGGTGGCACTGCAGTCGCTTGCCGTGACGCGACTGGGCAAACAGGTGATCGACCTGCTCGACGCGTCGGTGAGCTACGACGGCCGCGAGGTGCTGCACGGCGTCGAATGGCTCATCGCGCCGGGTGAGCGCACCGGCATCCTCGGCGTGAACGGAGCAGGTAAGTCGACGCTGCTCGGCCTGGTCGACGGTTCGGTGCAGCCGACCGAGGGCCGGGTGAAGCGCGGTAAGACGGTGAAGGTCGCGACGCTGACCCAGGGTGTGGACAAGCTGGCCGGACACCTCGACGACCCGGTACGGGTGGTGCTGACCCAGCTGGCCAGCACCTACACCTTCGGATCGGGCTCCAAGGCCCAGGAACTCACGCCCAGCCAACTGCTGGAACGCCTGGGCTTCGCCAGCGCCCAGCTGTCCACCCCGATCAAGGACCTCTCCGGCGGCCAGCAGCGCCGGCTGCAGTTTCTGCTCATCCTGTTGGAGCAGCCCAACGTGCTGATCCTCGACGAGCCGACCAACGACCTGGACACCGACATGCTGGCCGCGATGGAGGACCTGCTGGACTCGTGGCCCGGCACGCTGATCGTCGTCAGCCACGACCGGTACTTCCTGGAACGGGTCACCGATCAGCAGTACGGGATCCTCGGCGGCCGGTTGCGGCACCTGCCCGGCGGCGTGGACGAGTACCTCCGGTTGCGCGCCTCGCATGCCGCCCAGACCGGCCCCGCGCCGGCCAAACCCGTGGCCCGGGAAGGGCTCTCCGGTGCCGATCTGCGGGCCGCGCAGAAGGAAGTGGCCTCGATCGAACGCAGGCTGGAGAAGCTGACCGGACAGATCGACACGGCACACCAGCGCCTTGCCGAACACGATCAAGGCGATTTCGAAGGGCTGCAAGGGCTTACCGGCAAGCTTCGCGACCTGGAGACCGAGGTCGCCGAACTCGAGGAGAAATGGCTGGAGCTCACCGAGATGCTGGGCTGAGTCTCGCAGTGCCCCGGTTACGATGAGCCGGTGCGCTACTTGCTGATGCCGGTGACGCTGTTGGTCCGTCACTTTCCACAGCTGGTGGCCTGTTATCTGCTCGGCTACCTCGGCCGTACCGCCGCCATCGAGTGGGCGGCGTGGGCCGGCTACGACAATGACCTCTGGGCGTCGCTCATCATGCCGCTGGCCGGTATGGCGCGGCTCGGCTCCTATGTGGGCATGTTCCTGGTGCTGCGCAGCGGCATCCCCGCACTCGCCGCGCTGCCACCGCGCCCGTCCCGCCAGATCGACGTGTTCGCCACCATCATCGTGCCGTTCTTCGCGATCTACCTGGCCTGGCAGATGTTCCGGGAGGACTGGCTGTCCTTCGAGTACCGCGGCCTGTATTACAAGCTCGGCGCGATGTCCACGTCGAGCGGTCCGGTCGAGTTACATCCGGAGCTGCTGCCCGTAAGCACGGTCACCATCGTGATCATCGTCGCCGCACTGGTGGCCCGATTCCTGTTCGGCCGGTTGAAGGACAAGATGCCTGCCTGGCTGCTGCCGGTCCGCGTCTACCTCGACACGCTGTGGGTGTTCCTGGTGCTCACCTTCTCGGCGAGTCACGGTGTGACGTTCCTGATCAATCCGTCGGCATGGGTGTCGGAACGACGGATCATCGTGTGGTTCAACGACACCCGCGAAGGCGTGTTCTCGCACTTCCACCCGCTGGAGGCGGCCTGGGACGGCGCGATGTGGGCGCTGAGAACCGTGTTCGGCGGTGCGGCGGTACCGCTCATCTGGCTCGCCGTCGCGTGCATCGTCTACGGCGCCACAACCAAGCCCGACTGGCACGCCGCCGCCCGGCGCGTCGGCGGGGACCGGGTCGGCAGGTGGATCGATCGCTCCGCGACCACCCGCACCCGGCTGAGCAGCGGGTGGAAACGCATTCCCGGCAAGGTGCGCAACGAGGTCCACGATCAGTTCACCGGACAGCTCGGCAAGTTCAAACCCATCACCGACTCGGCCCACGTCATCGCCGCCGGCGGTATCTTCGCGGTGTCGCTGTACGTGCTGGCCTATCTCGGCCTGGCCTGGCTGGACATGTCGGGCAGCTTCTTCCGGGCGCAATTGGGGTCGGGGTACCTGTTGCGTGGGATGGCCTGGCTGCTCGGTCCGCATGACATCACGTTCTGGTACGGCACGTGGGACCTGATGGCACTGGTCTCGCACTCGATCATCGAGCCGCTGCGGATCTGTCTGATCGCGACCACGCTGGCTTGGTGTCTGGACCGCAGCGCTGCGGCGACACCTGCACGGCCTACAGCCGAAGTCGGATCAGAATCGAGCCATCCGATTTCCTGACGTCGACGGCTGTCGGCTCGGCGCTCGCCGGAATCAGGAAGCTCCACTCCATCGCCGTGGCCGCACCGCACGGCGCCCCGGCGACGGCGCGCCAGGACCGGTCGCCGTCGACGAGGTAACCGGTGCAGGGAATCCCGTCGGCCGGCGATCCCGATCGTTGGACGGCGACATTCATCCGGACGGTGCCCTCGGGGACCGGCGCCCCGGACCCGAGCTGCGTCGTCGAGCGACTGACATTGCGGACCGACCAGGTCAGCCCGTCGACCTCGATCGGTTCATGCGCGGCGGCTTCGTGCGCCGGACGGACGGTGCGCGCATAGTCCTCCCACGACGGCAGCAGGGTGAACCAGGTGATCGCCGTCAGCGTTACGGCTGCCACACCCGTTCCGATGAGATTGCGCTGCCACAGTCGCGTCGTCATGTCCCGACCTGCGTTCCCGGCGGGATTTGGATGAGGTCGGTGCGCTGCACCCGCGAATCATCAAGACCAATGGTGAAGACCAGCCGGGAGTCCTGCCGTCCGTCACCGGTCCACGCGCGCACGGTGATGTCGCCGCGCCCCGGCGCCACGAGTTCGGCGGGCACGTCGAAGACCCACGACCCGCGCACGGTGATACCGGGAACCAACGAGCCGGCGAGCGGCATGAATCCGAGGCGCTGGGTGAGCGCATACGTGTTCGGCCCGACGAGCAACTGGACGGTCGGCACCTGGTCGGTCCGGGTCGTCATCGCCTCGCCGTCCACCGCCACCCAGGTGCTCACCGCGTCGACCAGGATCGGACGGTACTCCTGCTTGCGGATCCGTGGGCCGATGCGCACGCCGGTGACCTGCGCCGTGAGGGTCCGGCCGGTGGCCTGTTGTCCCATCCCGGCGTCGACGTCGAACGGGGCGTACACGTCGTCAGGGGCGGGCAGGTTGTGCCACATCCACGCCGCGACCGCCACAACCACGGCGGTGGCCAGGGCGTAGGGCGCCCGCATCACGGCCGGCCTCCGACCGGGACGGTCAATTCACCGTAGTCGTTGCCCAGAATCCAGCCCTGCCCGGCGGTCACGTTCAGCCTCCGCATTTCTTTCCAGACCCGGACGGGCAGCTGGCTGCCGACCGACAGCGCGGCCTCCGGCAGCTGCCACAGCAGCACGATCTGGTCGGTGAGACCGGGACCGAGCCGCCCCGCGATCGTCCCGTCTGCCACCCGCATCGGCGCCAGCACCCTGGCCCGCGGCTGATCGACCAGTTGCACCGGCTTGTCCACCACGCCGGGCAGCGTGCCGATGTTGTGGGCGGTGACCACCAGACCGAGATAGCGGCTACCCGGTTGCGCGGGGAACAGCAGCCGGTTACCGGCCCGCAACTCGTTCACCAGCGTGGCGCGCTGCACCGTCATCTCGAACTCGCCGGTGTTGAACTGCTCGCCGGGTTTGAGCTCGGTGACCTGCTTGTTCACCGTGTCCAGCCCACCGAACGCAGCGGTGCCCGCGAGGACCACGATCAGCCCGGCCCGCCGCCACTGTGTGACACCCCAGCCCGAAAGCCACCGCCGGACACGCCCGGTGACGGTCACGGTGCTCCCCCCGGGCTCCATGGCTGCCGATGATACCTAGCGCAGCCGGACCCTCAGCAGGTCGAGTGCGTCACGCACCGCGCCCAGTTGCTTGGCCACCTGGACGGGCGCGGTACCGCCGCGGGCATCGCGGGAGTCGACCGAGCCGGCGATGGTCAGCACCTCACGCACCTCGGCGGTCAGCCCGGGATGGATGCCGGCGAGTTCGTCGTCGGCGAGTTCCTCCAGGCCCACCCCGCGCGCCTCGGCCGCTTTGACCGCCGCGCCGGCGGCCTCGTGCGCGACGCGGAACGGGATGCCCTGGCGCACCATCCATTCGGCGATGTCGGTGGCCAGCGTGTAGCCCAGCGGGGCGAGTTGCGCCATCCGGTCGGTGTCGAAGGTCAGGGTGCCGACCAGTCCGGCCATCGCCGGCAGCAGCAGCTGCAGCTGCGCCACCGAGTCGAACACCGGCTCCTTGTCTTCCTGCAGATCGCGGTTGTAGGCCAGCGGCTGCGCCTTCAGGGTGGCCAGCAGGCCGGCCAGGTTGCCGATCAGGCGACCGGACTTGCCGCGGGCCAACTCGGCGATATCGGGGTTCTTCTTCTGCGGCATGATCGAGCTGCCCGTCGACCAGGAGTCGTGCAGCTTGGCGTAGCCGAATTCCGTTGTGCTCCAGAGGATGATGTCCTCGGACAGCCGGGACAGGTCCACCGCGATCATCGCGAAGACGAACGCCGCCTCCGCGGCGAAATCGCGGGATGCGGTCGCGTCGATCGAATTGTCCGCCGCCGAGGCGAATCCGAGCTCCGCGGCGATGGCGTCGGGATCGAGTCCCAGCGACGAACCCGCCAGCGCCCCGGAACCGTACGGGGACACCGCTGCCCGCTTGTCCAGATCGACGAGCCGGTCGGCGTCGCGCAACAGGGGGTGGGCGTGCGCCAGCAGGTGATGGGCCAGCAGCACCGGCTGCGCGGACTGCAGGTGCGTCTTGCCCGGCATGATCGCCGTCGGGTGCGTGGCGGCCTGGGTGGCCAGCGCGGCCGCCACGTCGAGCACACCGTCACCGACGGTCTTGATGGCGTCGCGCAGCCACATCCGGAACAACGTGGCCACCTGGTCGTTTCGCGACCGCCCGGCCCGCAGCCGGCCACCGAGTTCGGGCCCGACCCGGTCGATCAGGCCGCGTTCCAGCGCGCCGTGCACATCCTCATCGGTGGGCAGCGGACCGAAGCTGCCGTCGGCGACGTCTTCGCCGAGGCTGTCCAGGCCGGCCAGCAAGCCGTCGCGCTGCTCGTCGGTGAGCAGCCCGGCGCGGTGCAGCACCCGGGCGTGCGCCTTGGAGGCGGTGACGTCATAGGGTGCCAGCACCCAGTCGAAGTGCGTCGACTTGCTCAGCGCGGCAAGGGCTTCCGAGGGTCCGTCGGCGAACCGGCCACCCCACAGCGACCCTTCGTTGGTGCTCACAACCCGAGGTCGCGCTTGGCCGAGATCTTGCTGGACAGTCCGTGCACGTGCACGAACCCCTTGGCCGAGGACTGGTCGAAGCTGTCGCCCTCGTCGTAGGTGGCCAGATTGAAGTCGTACAGCGAGGTCGGGCTGCGCCGCCCGTTGACGGCGATGTGCCCGCCGTGCAGCACCAGCCGGATCTCGCCGGTCACATGCTCCTGGGTGTGCGCGACGAACGACTCGAGGGCGCGCTTGAGCGGTGAGTACCAGAGTCCGTCGTAGACCAGCTCGCCCCACTTCTGGTCGGTGCCGCGCTTGTAGCGGCCCAGCTCGCGCTCCAAGGTGACGTGCTCCAGCTCGGTGTGCGCCGTGATGAGCACCATCGCCCCGGGAGCCTCGTAGATCTCGCGGCTCTTGATACCGACGAGGCGATCCTCGACCACGTCGAGCCGGCCGACACCCTGGGCACCGGCCCGACGGTTGAGTTCCTCGATGGCCTGCAGCACCGTGACGGGCCGACCGTCGATGGAGGTCGGCACACCCTTTTCGAAGCCGACGATGACCTCGTCGGGGGTGCTCCAGTTGAGCGTCGGGTCCTCGGTGTAGTCGTAGACGTCCTTGGTCGGCGCGTTCCAGAGGTGCTCCAGGAAGCCGGTTTCCACCGCGCGCCCCCAGACGTTCTGGTCGATGGAGAACGGTGAGCGCTTGGTCACGTTGATCGGGATGGCGTTCTCCTCGGCGAAGGCGATGGCCTTCTCCCGGGTCCACGCGTAGTCACGCACCGGGGCCAGCACCTGCAGGTCGGGAGCCAGCGACGCGAACCCGACCTCGAACCGGACCTGGTCGTTGCCCTTGCCGGTGCAGCCGTGTGCGACGGTGCCGCCCTTGTGCTCGCGGGCAGCGGCCACCAGGTGCTTGACGATCAGCGGCCGGCTGATGGCCGACACCAGCGGGTAGCGGTCCATATAGAGCGCATTGGACTGGATCGTCGGCAGGCAGTACTCGTTGGCGAACTCGTCGCGGGCGTCGACGACGACGGCCTCGACGGCCCCGCAGTCGAGGGCACGCTGCCGGACCACCTCCATGTCTTCGCCGCCCTGGCCGAGGTCGATGGCCACGGCCACGACCTCACGACCGGTCTCCTTGCCGATCCAGCTGATCGCGACCGAGGTGTCCAGACCGCCGGAATACGCCAGGATGACGCGTTCGGACATGCAAAATCTCCTAATTTTCTCGGTTCTCGGAACTGCTATTCACTTCAAGTTTTCGAACATGGTCGCGAGCTCGGCGCCGGTCATCGGCTCACGCGCTATCACGAAGATGGTGTCATCACCGGCAATGGTGCCGACAACCTGGGGCAACGACGCCCGGTCGATGGCACTGGCCAGGTAGTGCGCCGCGCCCGGCGGAGTGCGCAATACGGCGATGTTCGCGCTGGCGTCGGTGGACACCAGAAGTTCGCCGAGCAGCTTCGTCACCCGCTCGGTGCCACCGGACACCCCACGCACCGGGCTGCCGTCCTCAGGCACGACGTACACGCCGACCCCACCGTCGGCGCCGCGCAGTTTCACCGCGCCGAGCTCCTCCAGATCCCGCGACAGGGTGGCCTGGGTGACGTCGATCCCCTCCTCGGCCAGCAAGGCCGCGAGTTCCGTTTGGCTGCTGATCGGATTCGACGACAGCAGCGTGACGATGCGAGCCTGTCGTCCGACGCGGGTCGGCGAGCTCATGATCAGGACCGCTCCAGCAGCCACACCAGCAGCGCCTTCTGCGCGTGCAGCCGGTTCTCGGCCTCGTCGAACACCGCGCTCTGCGGACCGTCGATCACCTCGTCGGTGATCTCGTGTCCACGGTGCGCCGGAAGGCAATGCAGCACCACCGCATCCGGGTCGGCGAGCTTGACCAGCTCGTGGTTGACCTGGAACGGGCGGAACGGGCGTACCCGGTCCAGACCGTCGTTCTCCTGACCCATCGACGTCCAGGTGTCGGTCACCAGGACGTCGATCCCCTCGGCGGCGGCCTTCGGGTCGCTGCTGAGGGTGACGGTCGCCCCGGTCTCGGCGGCGCGGCGTTTGGCGGCGTCGACGAACTGCGGATGCGGTTCGAACCCGGCGGGCGCGGCGATCGTCACGCTGATTCCTGCGGTGACGCCGCCCAGCATCAGCGAATGCGCCATGTTGTTGGCGCCGTCGCCGAAGTAGGTCATCTTCAGCCCTTTGAGGCCGGATATCCCGCCCTTGCGTTCGGCCAGCGTCTGCAGATCGGCCAGCACCTGGCAGGGATGGAACTCATCGGAGAGCGCATTGACGATCGGCACCGTGGCACCACTCGCCATGGCGGTCAGGCGTTCCTGGGCAAAAGTGCGCCACACGATGGCATCGACATAGCGCGACAGCACCACCCCGGTGTCCTCGAGGGTTTCCTCGCGACCCAGCTGGGTGCTGCGCCCATCGACCACCACGGCGTGCCCGCCCAGTTGCGCGATCCCCATTTCGAAGGAGAACCGGGTGCGGGTCGAGTTCTTCTCGAAGATGACGGCCACCCCGCGGGGACCCTCCAACGGGCGCTTGCTGAACGGCGCCTTCTTGAGTTCGGCGGCCAGGGCCAGCACCTCGGCCTGTTCGGCCGGGCTCAGGTCGTCATCGCGGAGGAAATGTCGCAGTGTCATGAGGCGTCCAGTATCGCGGGCAGGGCAGTGAGGAACTGCTCGATCTGCGCTTCGGTGATGATCAGCGGCGGGGCCAGCCGGACCACATCGGGTGCGGCGGCGTTCACCAGGAAGCCGGCGTCGCGGGCGCCCGCCTCGACAGCCTTGGCGCTGGGTGCGGTGAGCACGATGCCCTGCAACAGGCCCTTACCGCGGACGTGGTCGACGAGCGGATGGCCCAGTTCTTCGATCCCATGGCTGATGGTCTTACCCAGCACTCCGGCTTTGGCGATGAGATCGTCGTCGGCCAGGGCTTTGAGCACACCCAGGGCTGCCGCGGTGCACACCGGGTTACCGCCGAAGGTGCTGCCGTGCAGGCCCGGGGTGAGCAGGTCGCCGGTCGCGCCGAGGGCCAGGCAGGCCCCGATCGGCAGGCCGCCGCCGAGGCCCTTGGCCAGGGTGACGATGTCCGGGGTGATGCCGTCGTGCTGATGCGCGTAGAAGGCGCCGGTACGCCCGACACCCGTCTGCACCTCGTCGAGCACCAGCAGCGCACCGTGTTTCGCGGTGATCTCACGCGCCTTGACCAGATAACCGGCCGGTGGGACGACCACGCCGCCCTCCCCCATGATCGGCTCGAGGAACACCGCCGCGGTGCTGTCATCGACGGCCCGTGCGAGCGCCTCGGCATCGCCGTAAGGCACGTGGGTGACATTTCCGGGCAGCGGCTCGAACGGCGCCTGCTTGGCCGGCTGGCCGGTCAAGGCCAGCGAGCCCATGGTGCGGCCGTGGAAAGCGCCCTCGGCGGCAACGATATTCGTCCGCCCGGTCAGCCGGGTGATCTTGAAGGCGACCTCGTTGGCCTCGGTGCCGGAGTTGCAGAAGAACACCCGCGCGGGATGGCCGAGGTGGTCGACGAGTTTTTCGGCCAGCGCGATTCCCGGCTCGGTGGCATACAGATTCGAGGTGTGGCCCAGCGTGTTGAGCTGCGCGGTGACGGCGTCGATGACCGCCCGGTGGCGATGGCCGAGCAGGTTCACCGCGATCCCGCCGAGCAGGTCCAGGTAGGACTTGCCGTCGACGTCGGTGACCACCGCGCCCTCCCCGCTGGCCAGCGCCAGCGGCGGAGTGCCGTAGTTGTTCATCATCACCGCTTCCCAGCGGGTTTGAAGACTGAGTTGATTCGCCAAGTCGCTCATGAGCCGACCACCTTCGTACCGGTCCCTTCGTCGGTGAACAGTTCTACGAGCACGCAATGTTCGACGCGGCCGTCGATCACGTGGGCGCTCGGCACGCCGTTGGTGACCGCGCGCAGGCAGGCCTCGATCTTGGGCACCATGCCCGACTCGAGGGTCGGCAGCAGTTGTGTCAGTGTGGCGGTGTCGATCTCGCTGACCAGTGAGGCGCGGTCGGGCCAGTCGGTGTAGAGGCCTTCGACATCGGTGAGCATGAGCAGCTTCTCGGCGCCCAGCGCTTCGGCGACCGCGGCGGCTGCGGTGTCGGCGTTGATGTTGTGCACCACACCGTCCTTGTCCGGAGCAATGGTGGAGATCACCGGAATCCGGCCGGCGGCAATGAGATCGAGCACCGCCGCGGCGTTGACCTGCTCGACGTCGCCGACCAGTCCGATATCGGTCGGCACGCCGTCGACCAGTACGCTGCGCCGCACCGCGGTGAGCAGGTGGGCGTCCTCGCCGGTGATCCCGACGGCGTACGGGCCGTGGGCGTTGATCAGCCCGACCAGTTCGCGGCCGACCTGACCGAACAGCACCATCCGGGCCACATCGAGCACTTCCGGTGTGGTGACCCGGAATCCGCCCTTGAACTCGCCGTCGATACCGAGCTTGTTGAGCATGGCGCTGATCTGCGGACCGCCGCCGTGCACGACGACCGGGTGCACACCGCAGTTGCGCAGGAAGACCATGTCGGCGGCGAAGGCGGCCTTGAGGGTGTCGTCGGTCATGGCGTTGCCGCCGTACTTGACGACGACGATCTTGCCGTTGAGCTGCTTGAGCCAGGGCAGCGCTTCGGCCAGCACCTGGGCTTTGGTGCTGGTGGACGTGGTCCCGGTGCTCACGATGAGTAGGCCGAGTTCTCTTCGACGTACCCGTGCGACAGGTCGGTGGTCCTGACCGACGCGGTATCGGTGCCCACGGCGAGGTCGATGACGACCTCGATATCGGCGCCGGACAGATCGGCCTCGCGGGCACCGGGGGCACCGGCCCCGTCGATGCACACCGGATAACCGTTGAACGACACACTGATCCGCTGCGGATCCAGCTTCACCGGCGCAATGCCGACGGCGGCCAGCACCCGGCCCCAGTTCGGATCCGAGCCGAACAGCGCGGTCTTGACCAGGCTGTCGCGGGCCACCGCGCGGGCGGCCACCAACGCATCGTCCTCGCCGGTGGCGCCCTGGACCGTGATGGTGACCCGCTTGGTGACACCCTCGGCGTCGGCCTGCAGCTGGGCGCACAGATCGTCGCACACGGCGAACACCGCGTCGTCGAGATCGTCCTGGTTGGGCGTGATCTCGCTGGCGCCGGAGGCCAGCAGCAGCACGGTGTCGTTCGTCGAGCAGCTGCCGTCGACGTCGAGGCGGTCGAAAGTCCTTGCGGCGGCGCGCCGGAGTGCGGTGTCCAGCGATTTCGCGTCGGCAACCGCGTCGGTGGTGATGACCACCAGCATGGTGGCCAGCGACGGGGCGAGCATGCCCGCACCCTTGGCCATGCCGCCGACGGTCCAGTCCCCGGGGTGATGCAGGGCGACCTGCTTGGGCACGGTGTCGGTCGTCATGATGGCTCGCGCGGCCTCTTCGCCACCGGTGAGTCCACCGGCCATCTCGTGCACGATCTCGGTGACCCCGGCAAGCACCTTCTCCATAGGCAGCCGGTCCCCGATGAGGCCGGTCGAGCACACCGCCACCTCGATGGCGCCGGTCTCGGTCCCCCAGTCGGACAGCGCCGCGGCGAGTGCCTCCGCGGTGGCGTGGGTGTCCTGGAATCCCAGTGGGCCGGTGCAGGCGTTGGCGCCGCCGGAGTTCAGAATGACCGCGCGCAACCGCCCGGTGGTGAGCACCTGTTGGGACCACTGCACGGGCGCGGCCTTGATCTGGTTGCGGGTGAACACTCCCGCGGCACCGTGATCAGGACCTTCGTTGAACACCAACGCCAAGTCCAGCGCACCGGATGCCTTGATACCGGCCGAGATTCCGGTGGCCCGGAAACCCGCGGGGGCGGTGACGCCCTGAGTACGGACGAGTTTCCCGTCCCGGGTCACGTCGTTCTTGCCGTCGGCGCTCACGGTGCCACTCCCACGATGGACAGTCCTTCTGTTTCGGGCCAGCCGAGGGCCAGGTTCATCGATTGCACAGCGGCACCTCCGGTGCCCTTGGTCAGGTTGTCGATCGCGCAGATCGCCACCAGGGTCTTGGCGTCTTCGTCCACCGCGACGGCGAGCTGAGCGGCGTTGCTGCCGATCACCGAACCGGTCTTGGGCAGCTGCCCCTCCGGCAGCAGGTGGATGAAAGGTTCATCGTCATAAGCCTTTTCATAGGCGGCGCGGATCTCACCGGCAGTTGCGGCGGTGCGCGCGGTGCAGGTGGCCAGGATGCCGCGCGCCGTGGGGATGAGCACCGGGGTGAACGACACGGTGACGTCCTTGTCGGTGACCTTGCGCAGGCCCTGCGCGATCTCCGGGGTGTGCCGGTGCTTGCCCGCGATGTTGTAGGCCCGCGCCGACCCGATGACCTCGGAGCCGAGCAGGTCCACCTTGGCGGCCTTGCCGGCTCCCGACGTGCCGCTCACGGCCACGACGGTGACATTCGGTTCCACCAGGTCGGCGGCGACGGCGGGCAGCAGCGCCAGCAGCGCCGCCGTCGGGTAGCAGCCGGGCACCGCGATCCGGGTGGCCCCGTTGAGTGCTTCCCGGTTGCCGGGCAGCTCGGGCAGGCCGTAGGGCCAGGTGCCGGCGTGTGCGGACCCGTAGAACCGCTCCCAGTCGGCGGCGTCGGTGAGCCGGAAATCGGCACCACAGTCGATGATCACGGTGTCGCCGAGCTGTTCGGCCAACGCCGCCGAATGGCCGTGCGGCAGTCCGAGGAACACCACGTCATGGCCGGCGAGCACGGCGGCGTCGGTGGGCTCCAACACCCGGCCGGCCAGCGGCAGCAGGTGCGGGTGATGCTCGGCCAGGGTGCTGCCTGCACTCGCCGCCGCTGTCAGGGCACCGATGGTCAGACGCCCGTCGGCGTACGCGGGGTGGCCCAGCAACAGTCGCAGGATCTCGCCGCCCGCATAGCCGCTGGCACCGGCGACAGCTACCGAAGTCATGCCTCGATCTTTGCATTGTTATGCAGTCGATTGCAAACTCATTAATGACCGGCACCGAGATCGACGATTTGGCGGCCTCGACCTGGCACTTTCCCGCCCGATTGATCAATTGGGCGGAAGGGGGGTCAGGTGCGCTGGGTGGCACCGACCTGTTCAGCGGCGGCCGCCACCGCGGCATCGCGCGCCGCGCTGGCCTCGTCCTCGGTGAGGGTGCGGTCGGCGGCTCGGAACCGCAGTGCCAGAGTCAGCGACTTACGCCCCGCCCCGATCTGCGGGCCGGTGTACACGTCGAACAGCCGGACATCCTCCAGCAGGTCGCCGGCCCCGGCACGCACCACGTCGACGACCGCTTGGGCGTCGGTCTCCTCGGCGACGATGAGGCTGACGTCCTGGAACACCGCCGGGAACGGTGATACCGAAGGGGCGGGCAGCGGCTCGGTGAGTGGGATCGCGTCGAGGTTCAGCTCCACCGCACAGGTGCCCTTAGGCAGGCCCATCCGCTCGATCACGGCCGGGTGCAGTTCGCCCGCGTAACCGACGTGCGTCAGGAAGTCGACGACAACCGCGGCACACCGACCCGGATGAAAGGGAAGGTACGGAAAGTGCTCGTGCTGCTTGAGCATTCTGAACTCGACGTTGCACGCGCGCCCGATGATGCGGGCCGCCTCGACAGCGTCGAAGGCGTCGGCGCGCCGGCCCGGTCCCCACGGCCCAGCCGCTTCGCGAAGACCGGTCAACACCACCCCGACGTGTAGCGGTTGCAGCGGTAGCGAAGCGTCGATCGCAGCACGCTCGGCGTCTGTGGGGCGTCGATTGACCGGGATCGGATCGATCGCCTTCGTTTCGGACGTCGCTTGCACCACCTGTTCGATGCCGAACAGGGCGACGTCAACGGCACCACGAGATACATTGCGGGACAATGCCTCCAGCAGTCCGGGCAGCAAGGTGGACGCCAATTCCGGACGATCGGACTCAAGTGGGTTCAGCACCTTGACCGTGTTCCGGCGCGGATCGTCGGGTCCCAGTCCCCAGGCGTCGAACACCCCGGCCGGCAGGAACGGCGTCGGCAACACCTCGACATAGCCGTTGAGTGCCAACGACTTCCCGACGGCACGGCGGCGCTTCTGCGCCGGTGTCAGGCCACGCCCGGCGGGCGCGTGCGGCAGCACCGAGGGGATGAGGTCGAGCCCTTCCAGGCGCAGCACCTCCTCCACCAGATCCGCAGGCTCCCGCAGATCAGGGCGCCAACTCGGCGGGATCGCGGTGATCACCCCGTCGGCCACCGACACCTCGGCACCGATCTGGGCAAGGCGGCGTGGCGTCACGCCCTCGGCGTAGGTGATCCCGGCGGTGCGATCGGGTAAATCGATCGGCATGCTCACCGCTGGATGCGTCCAGTCGGTGAGCGGCGGATCGCCACGCCAGTCCGTCAGTTTGGGTTGTACTGTGCCACCGGCTATCTCGACAAGCAGAGCGGCACAACGATCCAAGGCGGCCACCGAAATGGCCGGGTCCACGGTGCGCTCGTAACGGCGTCCGGCCTCACTGGAGAGGCGCAGCCGGCGCTGGGTGCGTGACACCGCGGCCGGATCCCACACCGCGGCTTCCAGCAGCACGTCGGCCGTGGAGTCCCGGACCTCAGTGGTGCCGGCACCCATCACGCCACCGATCGCGGCGGTCGCCACGTCGTCGACGATCAGCACGTCGCCGGCGTTCAGTGTGCGGGTCACATCGTCGAGCGTGACCACCTGCTCGCCCTCTTCGGCGAAGCGCACGTTGAATGCACCGTTGATCAGGGACTGGTCATGGGCGTGCATCGGGTGCCCGATCTCGAGCATCACGTAGTTGGTGACGTCGACCGCGGGCGAGATGGCCCGGATACCGGACAGCAGCAGCCTGCGCTGCAGCCACCACGGCGACACCGCGGCGGGATCGATCCCGGTGACCGGCCGCAGCCCGAACCGCTGTACCCCGGTACCGGGTTGCACGGTCAGCGGCCAGGCCTCCCCCTCGACCGGCAGCGCCGGGACATCGGCGGGGTCGACGAAGTCCAGGTCCAAAGCGCACGCGATATCGCGTGCCATACCGCGGATGGACAGGCAGTAGCCGCGGTCCGGGGTGATGGCCAGGTTGAACACCACGTCGTCCAGGCCCAGCACCTCGATACCGGAGGCTCCCGGCTCGGCGGTGCCCGGCGGCAGCACGATGATCCCGGACTGCTCGGCACCCAGGTTCAGTTCGGCGGCCGAACAGATCATGCCGTCGGAGGTACGGCCGTAGGTCTTGCGCTGGGCGATGCGGAAATCGCCCGGCAACACCGTGCCGGGCAGGGCCACGACCACCAGGTCGCCGACTGCGAAATTCCGTGCGCCGCAGACGATATCGCGTGGCTCCGGTTCGCCGACATTGACCTTGCAGGCCCGGATCGGCTTCTTGAACTCGGTGAGTTCCTCGATCTCGACGACCCGGCCCACGGTCAGCGGACCGGTGACCGGCCCCAGCGGGAGGATCTCCTCGACCTCGTGGCCGATGCGGACCAACGTCGCTTCGAGCTCGTCGACGCTGCAATCCCAGCCCGGCGTGCCGGCCCGGATCACGTCACGGAGCCAGCTGTAGGGAATACGCATCAGGCGCCCACTCCGAACGGCAGGGAGAACCGCACGTCACCCTCCACCATGTCGCGCATATCGGGAATTCCGTTGCGGAACTGCAGGGTTCGCTCCAATCCCATACCGAAGGCAAAGCCCGAATACTCAGCCGGGTCGATACCGCAGGCGCGCAGCACATTCGGGTTCACCATGCCGCAGCCACCCCATTCCACCCAGCCGGGCCCGCCCTTCTTGTTCTCGAACCACACGTCGACCTCGGCCGAGGGTTCGGTGAACGGGAAGAAGTGCGGCCGGAACCGGGTGCGGCCGCTCGCGCCGAACTCGGCGCGCGCCAGCGCGTCCAGCGTGCCGCGCAGGTGCGCCATGGTCAGGCCCTTGTCCACCGCCAGCCCCTCCACCTGGTGGAACACCGGGGTGTGGGTGGCGTCCAGCTCGTCGGTACGGAAGGTCCGGCCCAGCGAGATGATGTACACCGGCAGGTCGCGCTCCAGTAGGGCGCGGATCTGCACCGGGGAGGTGTGGGTGCGCAGCACCTGACGCGAGCCGTCCGGGGCGATCTGGAAGGTGTCCTGCTCGCTGCGGGCCGGGTGATCCGGCGGGAAGTTCAGCGCGTCGAAGTTGAACTGCTCGGTCTCCACCTCGGGACCCTCGGCCAGCTCCCAGCCCATCGCCACGAACGTGTCCGCGATGCGCTCGGTCAGCAGGGTGATGGGATGCCGCGCCCCGACCGGCTGCCGGGTGGACGGCAAGGTGACGTCGATGCTCTCGGCGACCAGCACCGCCGCGTCGCGTTCGGCGCGCAGCTGCGCCAGCCGGTCGTCGAAGGCCTGTTGTGCCTGCGTCCTGGCGACGTTGACCCGCTTACCCGCGTCGGCGCGTTCGGTCTTCGGCAAGGCACCCAGGGCCTGCCGGGCCAGTGCGATCGGAGAGCGGTCGCCGAGGTGTTCGGTTTTGGCTCGGGCGAGCGCGTCCAGGTCGACGGCAGCGCCGAACGCCGCACGGGCCGCATCGACAGCGTCGGTCAGAGCTTCTTCCGAGAGGTCACTGGGCTCGCCTTGCCGGTCAGTCTGGACAGCCACCCGGCGATCATAGCGACGGACCCACGCTGTCCCGCCGCCAGCGCTGCTCCGGCCGCGATGATGCTCGCCACAACGGCGGTGCCCGCCGGCGCGGAAGCGGCCACGACCAGGTAACCGAACGCCGATCCCACGGTCAGCAGCGCCAGCCGGGGCCCGGTCCATCGACCCGGGGCGCCGAAGCGTGACGACACCAGCATGCCGAGGGTGAGGGCCACCACATGCCCGGCGTCGGTGAAGTCGTGGGTGCCGAGGACGACGACGGCGCCGAGTGTGAGCCACCAGCACACCCACGCCGGGCGGTGGCGTGACGGGATCGCCGCCGTCAGCATGCCCAGCACACCCATGGCGCCGTAACTCATGCCGACGTCGGAGACCCGGGTGATCGAATGCGCAACCCAGTCCTCGCGCACGGCCAGAGCCAGCGCCGCCGCGATCACCAGGGTGGCACCGATATGCGCGACCAGGAAGGTCAGCACGAGCGTGCGGCTGCGCCAGAGCAGCTCGGCCACCGCGAGCAGGCACACCAGACCGGGCAGCCACAAAGCCATTCCGCCGTTGTCGACGACGAAGGCGCTGCCGAGCAGCGTCCCGATGCGGCCGTGTGCCAGGTTGTGCAGATTGGTACTCGCGTGCTGGATCACCCGGTCGTGGACGGCGGGCCCCGCCGCCGCGAGCACCGCGGCGATGGCCACCAGCGCGGCGGCGTAGCCGATGGTCACCCGCAGTCCCGACACCCATTTCACCGGCATGGGCTACCCGCCCGCCGCGGCATCGTCTTCGGAGTCCTCGCCCGGGCCTGCGGCGCGGGACCGCACCCAGTACATCTGCAAATCCTCCGGCACCCCGCTCGGCCTCGCGGCGAACAGTGGCTTGCGCACGCGCTTGGCAGACAGCCGCATGGCTTCGAAGTCCTCGTCGGAGATGCCGTCCAGGGTCGACTGGGACACCACCAGCCCGCCCTTGGTGGCCCGCTCCATCACCCGGGAGGCGATGTTGACGTCCACCCCCAGCCAGTCCGAGCCGATGCGCTGCGGGCGGCCGGTGTGGATACCGGCCCGCATCGTCGGCGTGTACCCGTCCACCTCGACGCTGCCGGCCGCATCCAGGGCGGTCAACACGGCCCGCACCGCGGGCACCGGGTTCCGGAACACCACCATGGCGCCGTCGCCCATCCGTTTCACGATATGCCCGCCTGCAGCCAGCAGCGGGGGCTCCACCACGGAGGTGACGCGGCGCAGCAGCCGCAGCGTGGCATCGTCACCGGCACGCAGCGACCAGTCCGAGAAGCCGACGAGGTCGGTGAAGACCAGCGTGACCTCGCGATAGGCGGGCCGCCCCGAGACACGTTCGGTGAGTGCCTGCCACACCTGCAGCGCGCCGAGGCTGACCTCCCGGGAGGCGGCGTCGCGCTCCAGCAGACGGTCCGCGGCCCGGGCCGCGGCTCGCGGGCCGCCGACACCGGCAGCCGAGAGCGGATCACCGAAATCGGGATCGCCGGGCAGCGCCCGGCGCATCCGCTTGATCAGCGCGATCACACCAGGGTGGTGGTTGGTGCCCTTGAGCCATTCCAGCGGGCCGCCCAGCGCGCCCACCGGTGTCGGAAAATCGACCGCTTCGATGCCGCCGGACGGTCCGTCCAACGGTTCAGCATCCACAGCGCCACGATAGGTGGCACCGCCGGTAGCGGCAATCATGCTGCGACACGACCTTGCTCACACACGGAAAGCACCAGGTCACGGCTTCATGGCAGCAAGATCGCCATCACGTCACGGCCGCGCACCACACCGTCCGGCACATAGACAACACCCGTTGTCAAGATTATGGTGGCGGGACAACGGTGGGGTTTCGTCAGCGAGGACGCCATGACCACAGCACAGTCTCATGCCGGCACGGAGGATCCAGCTCCTACGGCCACCGTGCCGCTGGGCCCCGATTCACTGACCTGGAAGTACTTCGGCGATCTGCGCACCGGGCTGCTCGGGGTGTGGATCGGCTCCATCCAGAACATGTATCCCGAACTCGGCGCGGGCGTGGAAGACCACTCGATTCTGCTGCGCGAGCCCCTGCAGCGGGTGGCGCGGTCGGTGTATCCGATCATGGGCGTGGTCTACGACGGCGACCGCGCCGCGCAGACCGGCGAGCAGATCAAGAGCTTCCACCACGACATCAAAGGCGTGGACGCCAACGGCCGGCGCTATCACGCGCTGAACCCGGAGACCTTCTATTGGGCCCACGCCACCTTCTTCATGCTCATCGTCAAGACCGCGGAGTATTTCTGCGGTGGGCTGACCGAGGCGGAGAAGCACCAGCTCTTCGATGAGCACGTGCAGTGGTACCGGATGTACGGGATGAGCATGCGGCCCGTCCCGGCCACCTGGGAGGACTTCTGCGCGTACTGGGATCACAAGTGCCGTGAGGAACTGGAGATCAACCGCGCCACGCTGGACATCTTCACCATCCGCATTCCCAAGCCGTGGTTCGTCCTGATGCCCACGCCGGTCTGGGACCAGTTGTTCAAACCGATGGTCGGTGCCCAACGCTGGGTCGCGGCCGGGCTGTTCGACCCGGCACTGCGGGAGAAGGCCGGCATGCGCTGGACACCGGGTGACGAGGTGGTGCTGCGCCTGCTGGGCAAGATGGTCGAGTTGGCCTTCGTTGCGGTGCCCGACGAGATCCGGCTGCATCCCCGGGCGCTGGCCGCCTACCGCCGCGCCTCGGGCAAGGTGCCCGACGACGCTCCGCTGGTGGAGGCACCGGCGTTCATGGCACCGCCCCGGGACCGTCGCGGCCTGCCCATGCACTACCAGCCGCCGCACACGTCGCTGCTCGACCGTGCCGGATCGCTGGTCCACGCCACCTTCTCACTGACGGGACTCAGCCGTCTCCCCTCACTTCGCTCACCCAGGAAGCCCGCGGGCTCCCGACGAAAGGTTGCCTGACACGATGCTGGAATGGTCTGACGTCGATATCGCTGTGCGCGATGCGGTGCGCGAGTTCGTCGACAAGGAGATCCGGCCTCATATCGACGCCCTCGAAGACGGCGAGCTGGAGCCCTACCCCATCGTCCGGAAGCTGTTCGCCACCTTCGGAATCGACACGATGGCCAGGGAGGCCCTGGAGCGCAGGCTGTCGCGGTTGCGGGACGGCTCCCCTGCCCGGGAAACCAAGTCCTCGGGTGGCATGTTCGGCGGCGGGCCCGAACAGGCCGGCATGGGGTTCGTCCTGATCAGCGAATTGTGCCGGGTGTCCATGGGTCTGGTGACCGGAATGGGTGTCAGCCTGGGACTGACCGTGCCCACCATCCAGAGTCGGGGCACGCTGGCTCAACAGGAACGGTGGCTGCCGGGCCTGGTGACCTACGAGAAGATCGGCGCGTGGGCCATCACCGAACCCGATTCCGGCTCGGATGCGTTCGGCGGCATGAAGTCCTATGTGACCCGTGACGGTGACGGGTATGTGCTCAACGGGCAGAAGACCTTCATCACCAACGGACCTGACGCCGATGTCGTGGTGGTGTACGCCAAGCTGGACGAGCCTGGTATCTCCAAGCGTGACCGCAAGGTGCTCACCTTCGTGCTGGATCGCGGCATGGACGGCTTCGTGCAGTCGAAGCCGTTCCGCAAGATGGGAATTCACAGCTCCCGCACCGGCGAGCTGTTCTTCAACAACGTCCGGCTGGGCCGGGACCGCCTGTTGGGCGAGACGGAGGGAAGCGGCGACGGCACCGATCAGGGCCGGGACAGCGCACGGTCCAGTTTCTCGGCCGAACGCATCGGGGTGGCCGCGATGTCACTGGGCATCATCGAGGAGTGTCTGCGACTGTCGGTGGACTACGCCAAGAACCGGGTGCTGTGGGGCAAGGAGATCTCCCAGTTCCAGCTGATCCAGTTGAAGCTGGCGAATATGGAAGTTGCGCGGATGAATGTGCGCAACATGCTGTTCCGGGTGATCGAGTCGGCCCAAAAGGGTTCCCCGATCTCTCTGTCCGAGGCGTCGGCCATCAAGTGGTACTGCTCGCAGGCCGCCACCGATGTCGCGATGGAGGCCGTGCAGCTGTTCGGCGGTAACGGCTACATGACCGAGTACCGCGTCGAGCAGCTGGCCCGTGACGCGAAATCGCTGATGATCTACGCCGGGAGCAACGAGGTACAGATCACGCATGTGGCCAAGGGGCTGCTGCGCGACAGCTAGCCCGTCACGGTCGGTCAATTATCTCTGGCGAGCTTGGGTTCGGCGTGAAGACCACCGGTATCGGTGTCGACGAAATTGCACGCGCCGCGAGTGGTGAACGGTTCGACGAGTTGTCGCACATAGGCGGTCGGATAGTGGGGCTTGGCAGCCATGCCGAGATCGTCGGTGGTGAACCGGCGCTGCGGGTCATACGAATACGTTCGGTAGAGGTGGTCCCAGACCAGGGTGAACAGTCCGAAGTTGACGTCGCCGACACCGGCCCACTTGAGATGGTGAAACCGGTGGCCTTCGTTGAGGGCCAGTACTGAGCGGAGTGTTCCGACGCGGTAGTCGACGTTGGCATGCTGAAGGAGCAGTTGCACGGCAACGCAGACCGCGAGCACCGCGGCAACGTGTACGGGGATCCCCAAGATGATCAGCGGTAGAACCCCGCCCATCATCTCGACCGCCTGGTGCAGCGGATGCTTCATCAGGCCATTGAGGCCGTAGAACCGACGAATGCTGTGGTGCACGGCGTGCAATCGCCACAACCATCCGACCTTGTGGCTGGCCAGGTGGATGGTGGTAATGCCGAAATCGGCAACCATGACGGCCAGGAGCACCTGTATGACGAACGGCAACGAGCCGGGCCACCACCGGTGGAAGGGCGTAATCGCGGACAGCAGGGGAATGACGGCGACGCTGGCCAAGATGGACGTTTCATTGACGATAGCGTGGGCGGCGTCGCGACCCGCGTCATCGAGCCCGATATTCCATTCATCGCGATAGGGCAAGATTCGCTCGGCTGCGAACGAGCAGGCAACTGCTGTCAAGATCAGGCTGATCAGCCACAGCTCTGAGACGCCGTGGGCAGCCAAATAGACCGCGGCGCCGTCGATCCCGACCAACATGAACGGCACATAGCCGTATCGGATCACGTTCTTCACCATGCCGACCACCGTCGCGCACACCGGCGCTTCGTGGCTTGTACAGATTCGTCGTCATCATCAAGTCGCCGACGCTAGGCCCACACCAGGTTGCGGCTCGCTTGAGTCGGAGACAACCCGAACATCTCATGACAGACCCGGTTGGCGTGGGCACTGTCGGTGAAGCCGGCCGCGTGGGCGGCATCGGTCAGCGACAGGCCCCGCTGTAATGCTTCTACGGCAAGCCGCAGCCGTACCCATCGCACATATGTGGGAAAAGACTGACCCACTTGGTCGTTGAACAAACGACTCAGTCGACTCGGCGAGAGCGCGACGGCGCGGGCGATCGTGGACAGATCGACACGTTCAGGCAGAAGTTCCGGCACCAGCTCGACTGCCTTGCGCACGCTTGGGTGCCAAGCCTCCCGTCCTGGTCGGTCGTCCTGGCGCTGCGCATCGGTGATCCCCCGAAGAATCGACGCCGGGTCAAGCATCAACGGTTCCACCCAACTGAGCGCCTGCCCCGCCTCGGCCCACTGCCCCGCGTCGTCGCTACTGCGAACGAGTTTTGCCACGTGAGACGCGACCGGACTTGCCGGGTCGACGAAGACCAGGACTCCACTCACGACCGGCTTCAGAATGCGGATGGAATGGTCGCACCCGGACGGAATGATCGCGGCCGATGTCACCACCCGGTTGTTGTGGCCATCGGCCAATTCGAAGCTACCCGCCCAAGCGCGCACGAATTGGGTCGCGACGTGATGATGACCGTGGGCATCTGACAGCGCACCGACGTAGCACAAGGCGCCGTCGGCGACTGCCAACACGCCTGACCAGGGAGCCACTCCGTTCCCCTCAGCGTCCATTACCAGACGCTCTCACAATCGCCGCGCCGACCGCAGCACCTCGCGACCAACGTCAAGTCCCGCAACAGCTAGCGCGCTTGCGAACTCTGATACAGACAGATCGCCGCGGCCGCCGCGATGTTGAGGCTCTCGGCGCTGCCCTGCATCGGGATCGTCACCCGATGATCCGCCGCGGCGGCGACCTCGGGAGCCAGCCCGTGCGCCTCGGAACCGAACAGCCACGCTGTAGGAGTGGTCAATTCAGCTGCGGGCAAGGGTGTTTCACCATCCAACGTGGTCGCGAGCACCTGCAGGCCCGCATCCCGAAGCGCGGTGATGAGCGCCCCCGTATCGGGAGCCTGCACCACCGGCACCCCGAAGATACTGCCCGCGGAAGACCGCAGGCACTTCCCGTTGTAGGGGTCCACCGAGTTGCCGGCCAGGATCACCGCGTCGGCGCCCATCGCATCGGCCAACCGGATCAGGGTGCCGGCATTGCCGGGCTCGGAGGTCTCGACGGCTACCGCCACCAGACGCGGCGCACCGGAGAGCACCTGCACGAGCGTCGTGTCGGGCAGCCGGCACACCGCGACCAGCCCCACCGGGGTGACGGTGTCCGACAAGGCTTTCGCGGCGCGATCGGTGACCTCGAAGACGGGCGCCCCGGCAAGCAGATCGCTGAATCGGGCGAGGGCATCCGCGGTGGCGAAAACCTCCTCAACGAGACCACGCCGCAACGCGGCCTCGACGAGGTTGGACCCCTCGGCGAGGAAACGTGCGGCGTGGCGACGTCCCGCGGGACGCTGCAGCTTGATCGCTGCAGCCACCCGGTTGGAGCGTTCGGTGAGCGGCGTGGCTGCGCCACTCATTCAGCGAAGCCTCAGGCGGCTTCGCCGGAGGGTGCGTTGACATCCTCGGGCAGTGCGGCCTTGGCGACCTCGACCAGGGCGGTGAACGCGGCCGCGTCGCTGACGGCGATCTCGGCGAGGTTCTTGCGGTCCACCTCGACACCAGCGGCCTTGAGGCCCTGGATCAGGCGGTTGTAGGTGATGCCGTTGGCGCGGGCCGCGGCGTTGATACGCGAGATCCACAGCTTGCGGAACTCACCCTTGCGGGCGCGACGGTCGCGGTAGGCATAGGTCAAGGAGTGCAGCTGCTGTTCCTTGGCCTTGCGGTAGAGCCGCGAACGCTGGCCGCGGTAACCCTTCGACGCCTTGAGAACTGTGCGCCGCTTCTTCTGGGCATTGAGTGCGCGCTTCACGCGTGCCATGTGAGTGTTCCTATTCTTGCGGGGGGAAGTCGAAAAGTGAAGCGGCTGTTAGCCGTTCAGCAGCTTGTTGATACGGCTCGCATCGGCGGGGGCGACCACTGCACGGCCGTCGAGACGACGGGTGCGCTTGCTGGCCTTGTGCTCCAGCAGGTGGCGCTTGCCGGCCTTCTGGCGCACGATCTTGCCGGTCCCGGTCTTACGGAAACGCTTGGAAGCGCCGCTGTGGGTCTTGGCCTTGGGCATTGGTGTCCTCTGGTTTTCTCGTGGATCAGGTGGTCGGTGGTTCTTGGTTCTCGACGGGCGGCTCGGCGGCGGCGGCTGCGTTGCCTCGCTGAGCAGGTGGCGCATCTGCGTCATGGGCCGCCTTGGCGCGAGTCTTCGCGCCGCGGTGCGGCGCCAGCACCATCGTCATGTTGCGGCCATCCTGCTTGGCCGAGGTCTCGACGAAGCCGTAGTCGGCGACGTCGGCGCCCAGGCGCTGCAGCAGTCGGTAACCCAGTTCGGGACGGGACTGCTCGCGGCCGCGGAACATGATCGTGACCTTGACCTTGGAGCCGGCTTCCAGGAAGCGGACCACGTGGCCCTTCTTCGTCTGGTAGTCGTGATCGTCGATCTTCGGCCGCAGCTTCTGTTCCTTGACGACGGTCTGCTGCTGGTTCTTGCGAGACTCGCGCTCCTTGAGTGCCGTCTCATACTTGAACTTGCCGTAGTCCATGATCTTGCAAACCGGGGGTTTGGCGTCAGGAGCTACTTCGACAAGGTCGAGATCGGCGTCGACGGCGACGCGGAGCGCATCTTCGATGCGCACGATGCCTACCTGCTCTCCACCCGGTCCGATCAGGCGGACTTCAGGTACGCGGATGCGCTCGTTGATGCGGGTCTCAGTGCTGATGGGGCCTCCTACGTTGTCTGCTAGTCCACGACCGTAGGGAAACGACGGGCCAGCAGGGGGCACCACACCATCGGCATTTCTGCTCTGGCGAACAGAAAGGCCCTGCATATAGCAGGGCCCGATGCCGACCGATCACGGCTTACGCCGCCTGCGCAAAACGCAGTACAGGGCATCCGCAGATGCCTGCGACCGGACCGCGGGACCGTTAAGGTCTGCGGTGGGAGCGGGACTCCACTTGCTGTCCCTGGCGTTCGCCGGGACGGTCGATCGTGACAGTCTATCAGGCATGACGGATGATCAGATACCACCCAGCAGCGACGCCCCCGCGGAGTCGTCTGTGCGTGAGCTCGCCGAGATCCCCGCTGTCGAGGTCATCACCCGCTCCGCCGTGATGCTGATGAGCGCGGCCGCCGAGAAGCTGGGTCTGGCCGACCCGGATCCCGACGACAGCCCGCACCGCGACCTGGACGAAGCCCGCCGTCTGATCACCGCTCTCGCCGGTCTGGTGACCGCCTCCGCGGAGTATCTCGGACTGCACGCCGGCCCGTTGCGCGACGGATTGAAGAGCCTCCAGTTGGCCTTCCGGGAAGCCAGCGTGGATCCCGAAGAACCCGGTAAAGGGCCTGGCGAAAAATATACCGGCCCGGTCTGGTAGCCACTCACACGAAATTCATTGTTCAAAGGAATATCCTCGCCGCCTATGACCTCGACAATCGCCCGGCAGCCGTCGAGAACCGGCCGTCGGTCCAGATTTACGTGGGTGCCCGCCGTCGCGGGCTGGATCGTCGGCATCATCGCCACGCTGTCACTGCTCGCCAGTGTCTCGCCGCTGGTGCGATTGTTGATCCGGGTGCCGCGGGAGTTCGTCAACGACTACATCTTCAACTTCCCCGACACCAGCTTCGCCTGGGCCGTCGTGCTGGCACTGCTGGCCGCCGCGCTGGCTGCCCGCAAACGGATCGCCTGGTGGATCCTGGTGCTCTACATGGTCGCCGCGGTCGGCTGGAACCTCGGCGATCTCGCCAGCGGCGAGGAGTCGGTCGCCGAAGAACTCGGCGAGATCATCGGCCTGGTGTTCCACCTGGCCGCCATCGGGGCACTGGTGCTGGCGCGCCCGCAGTTCTGGGCGAAGGTCCGCCGCGGGGCGCTGCTGAAGGCGGCCGCGACGCTGGTCGCCGGGATGGCCGTGGGCACCCTCATCGGCTGGGGGCTGTTGGAGTTTTTCCCCGGTTCCCTGGCCCAGGCCGATCGCCCCTGGTACGCACTCAACCGGGTGAGTGCGTTCGCGGGCGCGGACGCCGACGCCTTCACCGGCCACCCGCACGGCCTGGTCAACGCTCTGCTCGGTTTGTTCGGCGCGGTGGCGCTGGTGGTCGCCGCGATCGTGCTGTTCGCATCCCAGCGCGCCACCAACGCACTGACCGGTGAGGACGAATCCGCGATCCGCGGGCTGCTCGAACTGTTCGGCAAGAACGACTCGCTGGGCTATTTCGCCACCCGCCGCGACAAGTCCGTGGTGTTCGCCCCCAACGGACGGGCCGCGATCACCTACCGGGTAGAGGTGGGCGTATGCCTGGCCAGCGGTGACCCGGTCGGCGACCCGCGGGCCTGGCCGGCCGCCATCGAGGCGTGGCTGCACCTGTGCGAGACCTACGGTTGGGCGCCCGGGGTCATGGGTGCCAGCGCCGCAGGTGCACAGGCCTTCCGGGAAGCCGGCCTGAACGCACTGGAGCTCGGCGACGAGGCGATCCTCTACCCCGACGGGTTCAAGCTGTCCGGTCCCGATATGAAGCCGGTGCGCCAGGCGGTCACCCGGGCCCGCCGGGCCGGTCTGACGGTCCGGATCCGTCGCCACCGCGATCTGTCGGTCGAGGAGATGGCCCAGGTCATCAAGCGCGCCGATCAGTGGCGCGACACCGAGACCGAGCGCGGCTTCTCGATGGCGCTGGGCCGCCTCGGCGACCCGGCCGACAACGACTGTCTGCTGGTCGAGGCAGTCAGCGCCGACGACGAGGTGGTCGCGCTGCTGTCCCTGGTTCCGTGGGGCAGCAACGGCGTCTCGTTGGACGTGATGCGCCGCTCGCCGCAGTCCCCCAACGGCACCATCGAACTGATGGTCAGCGAGCTCTGCCTGCAGGCCGAAGATCTTGGTATCAGCCGGATTTCGCTGAACTTCGCGATGTTCCGATCCGCGTTCGAACAAGGCGCCCAGCTCGGTGCCGGCCCGATCGCCCGGCTGTGGCGCGCCCTGCTGGTGTTCTTCTCCCGCTGGTGGCAGCTGGAGACGCTGTACCGCTCCAACATGAAGTACCAGCCCGAGTGGGTGCCCCGGTTCGCCTGCTACGAAGATGCCCGCCTGATCCCCCGCGTCGGCGTCGCCTCGGTGATCGCCGAGGGCTTCCTGGTGCTGCCGTTCTCCCGGCGCAAGCCCCATACCGGTGAGCACATCGCCGCCCCGCAACGGCTGCTGGACAGCGGACTCCTGCATCAGGACGGCACCACCCCGGACGTCAGCGGGCTGCGCGCCGACCTGCCCGCCGCCGAGGACGAGCACCGGTTGCCCGACCAGGTACGGGTCCGGATGGCCAAGCTGAAGACCCTGCGGGACCACGGTGTGGATGCCTATCCGGTGGGGCAACCGCCGAGCCACACCGTCGCGGCCGCGCTCGAGATCACCGACCCCGCCGCCACCGTCACCGTTGCCGGCCGCATCCTGCGGATCCGCGACTACGGCGGGGTGCTGTTCGCGGTGCTGCGGGACTGGTCCGGCGAGGTTCAGTTGTTGCTCGACGGGGCGCAGCTGACACAGAACGGCCTGGACTTCGACGCGTCGATCGACCTCGGCGATCTCGTCGAGGTAACCGGCACCATGGGGCGCAGCCGCAACGGCACCCAGTCGCTGCTGGTCACCGACTGGCGGCTGATCGGCAAATGCCTGCGGCCACTGCCCGACAAGTGGAAGGGCCTCACCGACCCGGAGGCCCGGGTGCGCAGCCGCTACGTCGACCTGGCGATCAACACCGACGCCCGCGACCTGATCACCGCGCGCAGCGCGATCCTGCACGCCATCCGCGAAACCCTGGTCGGCAAGGGCTTCCTGGAAGTCGAGACCCCGATCCTGCAGCAGATCCACGGCGGCGCCAACGCCCGCCCGTTCCAGACCCATATCAACGCCTACGACCTCGACCTCTACCTACGGATCGCTCCGGAGCTGTATCTCAAGAAGCTCTGCGTCGGCGGTGTCGAGCGGGTCTTCGAGTTGGGCCGCGCCTTCCGCAACGAGGGCGTGGACTTCAGCCACAACCCGGAATTCACGCTGCTGGAGGCCTACCAGGCGCATGCGGACTACAACGTCTGGATCGACGGCTGCCGGGAGCTCATCCAGAATGCGGCACAGGCAGCCAACGGCGCCCAGGTGGTGATGCGGCCCGGTCCGGACGGCCGGCTGGAGCCGGTCGACATCTCCGGTGAATGGCCGGTGAAGACGGTGCACGGCGCCGTGTCCGAGGCGCTCGGCGAACAGATCGGGCCGGACACCGGCCTGCCCCGGCTGCGCGAGTTGTGCGACGGCGAGGGCGTGCCGTATCTGAAGCACTGGGATGCGGGCGCGGTGGTGCTCGAGCTCTATGAACGTCTCGTCGAGGGCCAGACCGAGCAGCCCACCTTCTACAAGGACTTCCCCACCTCGGTTTCCCCGCTGACGCGTCCGCATCGCAGCATCGCCGGCGTGGCCGAACGCTGGGATCTGGTGGCCTGGGGTGTGGAGTTGGGCACCGCCTACAGCGAGCTCACCGATCCCGTCGAGCAGCGCCGCCGACTGCAGGAACAGTCGATGTTGGCCGCCGGGGGTGACCCCGAGGCCATGGAACTGGACGAGGACTTCCTGCAAGCGATGGAGTACGCCATGCCGCCCACAGGCGGGCTCGGAATGGGTGTGGATCGGGTGGTCATGCTGATCACCGGGCGCAGCATCCGCGAGACGCTGCCCTTCCCGCTGGCAAAACCGCGCTGAACCGAGCACGGGCGGAGACTCACAGCCATCACCCAGGATCTCCGTCCACGATGGAGGCGTGACACCTTCGACGACCGGAACTCCGCTGGCCGCCGCACATCTTCTGGCCGATGCGAATGATTCGATCCTGCACCGTATTTCGCTGATGCACGGCTGGCTTCCGGTGCTAGCCCAACTACTCGCGGCGGTCGTCGTCATCGCCGCCGTGGGCTGGCGCAGCAGTCGCTGGCATCGGCTGGGACTACCGGTGTCACTGGTGGTCGGGATCGCGTTGGCTACCGTCGTGCACTGGTACATCGGCAGCCAGGGGCTGGCCGGTGACCCCGCCCCGCACGCCTTGTGGATCTGGGTGGGCCTGATCGGTTTCGTCGCCGCCGTCCTGGTGACCGGCTGGCGGCGCACCAGTTGGTGGCGTCGGGGCACCACCGCGCTGGCCCTCCCCCTGTGCGCCCTGTGCGCGGCCCTGTCGCTGAACTTGTGGGTCGGCTATTTCCCGACGATGCAGACGGCCTGGAGTCAACTGACCGAGGGCCCACTGCCGGACCAGACCGATATGGCGACGGTCACCGCGATGCAGCACGATCGCGTCATCCCCGCCAACGGCACCGTGGTGCCGATCGACACCGGCGACGCCGGCTCGGGGTTCAAGCATCGCGGCGAACTCGTCTACCTGCCGCCGGCCTGGTACGCGTCCAACCCGCCGCCGAAGTTGCCCACCCTGATGATGATCGGCGGCGAGTTCAACACGCCGGCGGACTGGCTGCGCGCCGGCGACGCCATCCGGGTGGTCGACCGGTTCGCCGCCGCGCACGACGGCAACGCGCCGGTGCTCGTGTTCGTCGACTCCGGCGGTGCCTTCAACAACGACACCGAATGTGTGAACGGGCGCCGCGGCAAGGCCGCCGACCATCTCACCAAAGATGTGGTGCCTGCCATGCTCGCGAAGTTCGGGGTGAGCGCGAGCCCGGCCAATTGGGGTTCGGTGGGCTGGTCGATGGGCGGCACCTGCGCCGTCGACCTGACGGTGATGCATCCGGACATGTTCTCGGTGTTCGAGGACATCGCCGGTGATATCAGCCCTAATTCGGGCACCAAGGCGCAGACCATCGACCGGCTGTTCGGTGGAAACATCGCGCAGTACGCGTCCTTCGACCCCAGCGCGGTGATGAACCGGCACGGCCGGTACTCCGGTATCGCCGGCTGGTTCGCCGTCAACGACGCGGGCTCGCCCCCCGGCAACCAGGCGTCGCGCCCCAGCGACCAGGCGCTGGCCGCCCAGTCGTTGTGCGGGCTGGGGTCCACCAACGGAATCGACTGCGCGGTGATCATCCAGCCGGGCAAGCACGACTGGCCGTTCGCCGCGCGCGCCTTCGAGACTGCCCTGCCCTGGCTGGCCGGCCAGATCGGCACGCCGGGGGTGCCACGCGTCCCGCTCCCCCGCTCGGGGCCACCGACCCTACAGGCCGCCGGTCAGTAGCAGCCCGCCGATCGGTCAGCGCTTGTCGAGGATGGCGCCGCGCAGGATCGCCGCGGAGTTGACGATGCTGTGGCGGTAGGCACCGCAGCTCTCGCACGACTCGATATGGCGCGCAATGCGTTTGCGCACCAGCACGGTGAACTGGCCGCCGGTTCCGGCCAGCGTCTGCGACAGCTGCGGGCAGCCGTGCTGGTCCGCGTGCCGGGCCACCAGCAGGGCACCCAGCGAGCGCTCGACGGTGTCGCGCAGCCGCTGCAGCAGTTTCTTGGCCGACTCGTTGGTCACGCCGAGGGCCTGGGCGAGGTCCGGACCACTCAAACCCTGCCGGTACGCGAGGTCCAGCACGCGGCGGTCGCGCTCGCACAGGCCGTCGGACACCTGGGTGATCAGCTCGGCAAGCTCGTTGCGGGCGGTCGTGGTGAACGGTCCCGGGCCCGTCGCCGCACTGTCGGGAACCTCGCCGACGGCCGACTCGCGGCGGCGTTCACGCAGGGCACGCAGCGCGGCGCGGCGGGCGATCGCGTACAGCCAGGGCCGCAGCTTGTCGGGTTCCCGCAGCTTGGGCAGTTCGACGGCCACCGTGCAGAAGACATCCTGCACGCAGTCCGCGGCGGCATGGTGGTCGCGGACCATGCCGGCACAGTAATCCTGGAGCCGTCGGGCGTAGCGGTGGTAGATGGCCGTCAGGGCGGCCTGGTCGCCGTTGGCTGCCGCGATGGCGAGTTCGGCGTCACCGATGACGCTGCGCTGCGGGGGTGCGGTGTTCGTTGTCATGGCTCATATCGTCTGGTTTTCGTCGAGGCTTCTGAATCGCCGCGAAGCCAGACTCCCCTGCACATCGGGAAGGTTTTCCTAGCCGTCAGGCAAGGGCGGTGGTGGGCAGAAACGACCCCCGCCCCATGACCGGAGTCATGGGGCGGGGGCGGTGGGGTGCGCGGTGCTACTTGGTGTGGGTACCGGTGCCCGTTCCGTTGCCGGTGCCCGTCCCGGTGCCGTTGCCGGTGCCGGTGCCGTTCCCGCGGCCGCCCTGGGCGATGCGCAGCTCGGCCGCGGTCAGGGCGCGGATGCTCTGGCGACGCAGGGCGAGCTTGTCGGTGTTGATGCTCATGTTCTCTCCTTGTTGTTTCTCGATGTCGTGGCCCCCGTGGGCCTCGCTCACATGTAAGAGGGCGTAGCGGCTCTCGGGGAGACACTTTTTTCGTTGCGCTGCATCGCGATTCGGCTGGCGTAATGCCGATCCAGGAAGTTCAGCAAGACCAACTCGTGGGTGCGCGCCGCCGACCGCAACAACCGGACGGCGTTGAGGTGGCTGACACTGTGCACGACATCCTCGAACGGTGTCGTGAGTGCACCGCAGTCGGCGCGATGCCGAAGCTCGGCGAACAACGGCACGAGCGCCAAGGACCGCTCACGGAAGATCCGGCGGGCCGCCTCGTAAGGATGGTCGGATCCGTCGTCGAGCAGCCGTGCGAGATCGGAACGTTCTGTACGCCAACGTGATCCGATGCCCGGGTCGAGGTAGGGCGCGTTCGGGTACTCGGGTCGGTAGCCGGCCGCGCCGGCCCTGGCCCAGTCGCGCCGCTGCGGCAGGTCGAAGCCGGCGTCGGTGAGCAGCCGGTCGGTGGCGTACAGGCACAGCTTCCACCCGATATCAGCGGCCTCCTCACCCGATACCCCGTCGAGCAGTCCCAGCGCACGCACCACCGCCTCGCTGTCGGCGGCGTGGATCCGCTCGGCCAGTTCGATACCGTGATCGCCGCCGTAGCGCTCGGTTTCGCGGTGATAGGTATCCAGCACCACCTTCCACACCGTGCCGTCACCGAGGCGGGGCGCCAAGGCGTCGGTCAGCGCGGGCAGCGCATGATCCCGCAAGGCGACGGGATCGCCGTGCAGGCGCAGGCGCAGGTGGTGTTCGGGGTCGGCGTAGCGGAGGAAGAACCAGCTGTCGACGGTGCCGGCCTGCCGCAGTCCGCGCAGCACCGGACCCACCGTGCCGGTGAGGATCCGGTCCGCGGAGGCGGTCCCGGTATATGCCTTGAGATAAAGCCACTGGCTTCCCGGCGCGAACGTGCGCTGCACCGTGGGCGCCTTCCGCCCCGACTGCGTGGCCGACGGCCCAGGATCGGCTGCGCCGGCCCGGAGGAACGGCACGATCACCTCGTGAGCGAAGCGTCCCGCAGGCCCGGCCGCGACCCGCCCATCGGTACCGAGGACCTCCTCGATCACCGCGGTGTCGCGCCCCTTCAACACCTTTGCGGCTGCCGCCACCAGGGCGGCACTGGCGGTGTCGACGTAGAGGCGGTTGTCGCCGTCGACGATGAGAAGCTCACGAGGCAGCCCACGCCGGCGGCTCAGGTCCGCCCATCCGGATGCCGCGTCCCGCCCCGTCACCCGGGCGATCTCGTCGGCCGAAAACCGCCATCGGGCCCGGGCCAGTACCAGCCGCCCGGATGTGACCCTCGGCAGTGCCGGCGAGCCGGACAGCGCACCCCACTCCCACGCCAGGTGACCGGCCACACCATCTCCGGCGAGCGCCGCGAGGAACCGGTACACCCCGAACCCGCGCCAGGCGGGGTTGTGGGCGGTGGTCAGCCGCGGCCGGACCTCGGCCTGCAGACGCGGGCTGTGCAGCACGACCCGACCTGCCTCCAGCCGCACCGTGAGCTCGTCGACGGTGAGTTGATGATCGGCGGGTGCACCCGAGCGGCCCAGCAGGATCAGCTCGTGGTCACGCAGCACGGGGCGGGCCAGCACATTGCCGACCCGCCCTTCCGGCAGGTGGATGATCTCGGCGAACACCACACCGGGCGAGTGGCCCTCCTCGGCGCGCAGATGGGCGCGCACCGCCCCGTGCAGGCGGGGGTCGCCGTGGCAGAACCGGCCGAGCAGCTCGGCGCCGGAAGGTCCGTAAGCACAGTCGATCTCGACGCCGTCCTCGAGCACACGAGCGTTGACCGCCAGCGCGTCCGGCAGCGGCAGGGGCACGCCGCCGGCCAGGCGCTCGACCGCAGCGGCGTCGAGTTCCAGACTGGCCGAACCACTCTCGCGGCTGCGCATCAGCAGGTCGAGCAGTGCGGCGTCGCGCGCCGTGAACACCCCGTCGACGGCCACGCCGCCGAGGTCCATCCCCCTCAGCAGCGGCGAGTCGTCGGCCGCCGGGTGCATCGACCGGTCGAACCCGATTCCCATCTCCTCGTCGAGCGCCTCCATCAGTGGCACCTCACGGTCCTCATAGCGCGCCGCGAACTCGGTCTTGAACCGCGCCATCGCCGGATGCTCACCGCCGGCGGACACCCGGTGCAACAGCGCCACCCCGTCGGTGAGCAGCCGAATCACCTCGGGCCCCAGCGTCAATCCCGCGCCGTTGCGGTGCAGATCGACCTGCACCACCCGGGCCTCGTCGCCGTCTCCGGCCAGCCGCAACAGCTCGGCGGTCACCACCGCGTACTCCTCGGGCGCGTTCCCGATACCTGCGGCGTCGAGACGGGCCAGCTCATCGGACACCCGATGCAGCGCATCGGCGGTCGGCGCGAAATCAGCATCGCCGAGCCAGGACAGCACGTGTCCGAGCGGCTCGGCTCCGGTCACGGCCGGCTCGGCCACCGGTGTCAGCACCTTGGCGTCGATGAGCGCCGCGACGTAATCGCGGGCCTGCGCCGGTGCGGCTCCGGTATGTGCGGCGACGGCGTCGACCACCGCGGCCACCCGGGCACCTCCCGTGGCGACCTCCAGAGCGCAGCGCAACGGCGCATCATCCTCGATGGCGACCAGGTGGTGGGCCCGCCGGCCGTCGCGCACCCGGCTCTCGATCAGGCGCAGCGACCCCGCGGCGTGGTAGCGGCTGGAGTTGGGTTCCACGGTCATCGCCTGCTGGGTCGCCGGGTCCGCGAGGAGCCGTTCGACCAGGGTCGCCAACACCTCGGTGTCCGGGCGAGTGTGCCGGGTGATGCCGTCGGGACCGTCGACCGCCAGTGACGTCGCGTCGCCGACGGTGCCCAGCGCACATCCGGCGAACAGTCCGAAGGGGGTCGACCGGGTGCACATGCGCGCGAGATAGGCGGTCACGGAGGCGATCACCCGGTCATCGGGATCACCGTCGGCCACCCGGCGCATGAGTCCCGGTGAGGCCAGATGCAGTGCCTCGCGCACCTCGGGGCGCTCGATCAGCGTGCGCCAGTAGCCGGGTTCGGTGCGCAGCCGGTCCAACTCCTCCAGTGGCAGCAGGGGTGCGCGCATCACGAAGAAGCCGCTCGGGCGAAGGGCTGCCGTGGTTGCTGTGCGGGTCATGTCGATCAACTCCTAGGCGTCGCAGACCAATTGACCGGCGACGAGATGTGCGTAGTGGCCGTCAGTGGCCATGAGGCTGTGGTGGTCGCCCGATTCGACGATCCGGCCGGAATCCATCACGACGATCTGGTCGGCATCGATGACGGTGGCGAGGCGGTGGGCGATGACGATGACGGTGCAGCCCATCCGCGCGATGTTGGCGTGCACGGTCGCCTCGGTGACGGTGTCGAGACTGCTGGTGGCCTCGTCGAGCAGCAGGATGCGCGGCTGTGGGGCCAGTGCTCGTGCCAGCGCGAGGCGCTGTCGTTGGCCGCCGGACAGCGACGCACCGGCGTCGACCAGCGGGGTGTCCCATCCCATCGGCATCGCGCGGATGTCGTCGGCGATCCCGGCCAACTCGGCGGCGAGCTCCAGCCTGTCCAGCGTCAGGCTCGGATCTCCGAGCACCAGGTTCTCGCGGATCGACAACCCGAAGATGTACGGGTCCTGGGTCACCACTCCGACCTGCGAGCGCACGCTGCGCGGGTGCAGGGTGTCCAGGTCCAGACCGTCGAGGACCACTCTGCCGCCGGAGGGTTGATACAGCCCGAGAAGCAGCCTGCCCAGTGTCGACTTGCCCGAACCGGACCGTCCGACGATGGCCAGCACCTGGCCCGGCGCGACGGCGAGGTGGACGCTGTCCACGATGGGCGGGCCCTGGGGGTGATACCGGAAGGTGAGTCCTTCGGCGCGCACCGCACCGACGAGGGCCGGGGCGTGCCGCAGTTCGCGCCCCTGGGTCTCGGTCGGGGTGTCGAAGACGTCGTCGAGGCGGGCCAGGTAGCTTCCGAGCAGCTGCACCTGCAAGGCGGTCGCCACCAGAATGCCCAGTGGCTCAAGGAAACCCGTGGCCAGCGCGGCCAGCGCGAGCATCGAGCCGAGTGTCAGGGCACCGGCGCCCACCAGGTGCGCACCGACCAGCAGCACCGCGATCGGCGACAGTAGCGCCAGCCCGTGGATCGCGGTCTGCACCGCAGCTTCCAGCCGGCCGCGCCGCAATGACACGTTCAGTTCGTCGACGAAGTGGTTGGTCCAGTGCGACACGGCGCGCCGTTCCGCCCCGGCGGCCTTGAGGGTCTCGACCGCCGAGAACATCTCGTAGGCATAGGACTGCGACCGGGCTTCGGTGGCCAGTGCCTCACCCATGAGGTGCTGGTTGCGGCGCCGGGCCGCGAGCAGCACGGCTACCTGGGCGGCCCCCAGCACGGTGACCAGCACGCCGAGCGCTGGCGACAACACGAAGATCACCGCGAGATAGAGGGTGGCCAGCGTGCCGTCCAGAAGTGCGGCGATGGTGCCGGTCGTCAGGATCTCGCGGACGGTCGCGTTGCTGCGCAGCCGCATCATCAGATCACCCGACGAACGTTTCAGGAAGAACCCGTAAGGCAGGTCAACGAGGTGTTCCAGGAAGTCGAGCGTCATCGACACGTCGAGCCGGCTGCGCAGTCGCAGCAACAGATGTGCGCGCAGGTAGGTGGCCAGCACCGAATAGCCGATCAGGGCGGCCATCACCGCCGCGAGCACCTTCAGCAGATGCCCGTCGTCGCCGGGCACCACCTGATCGACCACCACACCGGTCAGGATCGGCACGGCCAGCGCCATCACCCGCACCACCACCGAGGTGGCCAGCACCCGCCCGATCCCACTGGAGCGGCCCAGCAGCCGCCGCGCATGATGCCATGCCCCGGCCGCGGCGCGTCCACCCGCGCTGAAGTCGGTGGTGGGCTCCAGCATGACCGCGACGCCGCTGTACAGACCGCCGACGGCCGACCAGGTCAGCCGGTAGCGGCCGGCCGCGGGATCGACGATGGTCACCCCGCGCCGCGTCGCCGAGTGCAGGACAACGAAATGTGCTGCACCCCAATGCAGTATCGTGCCCCGTGGCAGGAACTTCAGATCGTCGAGCTCGGTGGCCACCCCGCGGGCGCGCAGCCCATACGAGGATGCCGCCTCGGCCAGCCGCAATGCGTCGATACCGTCACGGCCGGTGCCGGTGGCCTCATGCATCTCGGTCAGCGAGACGTGCCGACCGTGATAGCCCAGAGCCATCGCCAGCGCCGCGGCGCCGCAGTCGGCCATCTCGGCCTGCGCGATGAACGGGATCGCCCGTCCGCGCCGTTTCACCAGAACCTCGGCAGCAGCACGGTGATCAGCGGTTGCCGGCCGGCCGGCATCTCGAGCCGGCCCGGCGATACGTCGGCGTCGACGGATCGGTTCAGGTCGGCACGCACCTCGGTCGCGGTCACCTCGACCACGACCGCGGTTCGCGTGCCGCCCGACGAATCCCGGAACTGTGCGGTGTCGCCCACCCGGGGGGCGGGCTCGCCGGACCGGATGGCCGACACCCAGGTGCCGTGGGCGACGGCGGGCAACGTCGCCGTCCGGGCGACCGTCCCACTCGCCGCCGCAAGAACGCCCGCCGCGACAAGCAGGCCCAGGGTCCACAACCCGCTGTCGATCCACCCGGGCTGCGCGATCAGGTCACCGGGACGGCCCGATTCGCAATGGCGCTCCCGCCATTGCGCCCGGAATACCGACTCGTGCTGGACCGCTTCGTCACCGCCGTCACCTACACCGGCCATGTCCCCACCTCCGTGCTCATCGACTTGGCTGCCTGTACGAGCGGTGAAGGCGACGGTTGGTGACGCTTTTCACGCCGAACGCCCCGTCGCCGACAGGTGTCGGTGACGGGGCGCTCATCTCGTCATGGTCGGGTGGGTCCGGTCGGTCGGACCAGAGGTGGGGCTGCTGCCCTGGTTGCCTCTGCCGCCGTTGACGAGGCTCAGTTCGGTGGTGGTCAGGGTGCGGATGCTGTGGCGGCGCAGCTCCAGATCGCGGTGCTCGTCATCCATGGATTGGTGTCCTTTCGGTGAGCGGACCCTCGTGGTCCGTCTACAGACAAGGAGGCACGCCGACGCCGCTGGGGACGGTTTTGCCGGGTCGACGGCCGTTCTGCATAGGATTCCGGCATGTCGTCGCACCTGGAGGTCTGGACACCGTCCGGACGGGAGCTGATCCCGTTGGCCGACGAACGGGTGACAATCGGCAAGGCCCCGACGAATCTGGTGGCGCTCGCCCACGACCAGACGGTCTCGCGGTTGCACGCGGTGCTGGAGAATCTCGGATCGGCCTGGTCGCTGCGCGATGTCGGCAGCCGGAACGGGACGTTCGTCAACGGTGAGAAGATCGGCCACGAACGCGTGCTGCGCTCGGGCGACGAGGTCCGGGTCGGCAACTCCCGATTGGTGTTCTGGGACAGCAGAAGTACGGGTGACACCGCACTCGCCGATGCGACGGTGTCCGCCGAGCCGGTTGCGCAGGCGCCCCGCCTGACGCCGCGCGAACTCGACGTCGTGCTCGCGTTGTGCCGGCCGCTGGTGTCCGGTGACCCGTTCCCGGAGCCCGCCTCGGTCCGCCGGCTGGCCACCGAGCTCGTGGTCACCGAGGCGGCCGTCAAGCAGCACCTGCAGAACCTCTACGACAAGTTCGCGGTCCCCGCCGATGGTGACCGTCGCGTCCGGTTGGCCAATGAGGCGTTGCGGCGTGGCGCGGTCACCCTCGCCATGCTCCGCGGCCAGGTCTAAGCGAAGTCGAGGGCCTCGATCGTCGCGACGGCACCTTCGTGGGCCGGGCGGTTCGCGCCACCGATGCAGTACACGGTCTCGCCCACCGCGACCACGGCCTGGGCGTGCCGCGGTGTCGGCATGGGTTTGACGGTGCTCCATTTCCCGTCGGCGGTGTCGTACATCTCGACGGTGCCCAGCACCTGCGTGGGCTCCTCCCCGCCTACGACGACGATCCGGCCGTCCAGGTAGACGGCGCCGTAGCTTCCCCGCGGCGTCGGCATATCCACCAGGCGAACCCAATCCCCGGACGCCGGGTCGAACCGCTCGAACGCGGCCGAATTCTTGTCGGCGGACAGGAACCTCCCGCCGACGGTGTAGACGTAGGTCCCGTCGGACACCGCGGCGAGGTGTTCGCGCGGCGTCGGCAGGTCGGCGGCCTGGCTCCAGGACTGCCCGTCGTACACCTCCGTCGCGGGGACGAGCTGCTTTGCGCTCTGGCCGCCGACCACCACGAGCCGCTCACCGACGACGGCGGCGGCCGCGCCGGCCCGCGCGTGCTGAAGTGCCGGGAGCTCCGACCAGCTTCCCCCGGTGAACGCGAACACCCGGTTGGATGCGTGCCCGATCTCGTCACTGGCGCCCCCGATCACGACCACCTGACCGCGGTAGGTGGCCGCGGTCGCATGGTGCAGGGGTATCGGCAGCGACGGCTGGGTCTGCCACTGGCCGGTCTGCGGATCATAGGTTTCCACGGTGTCCAGGGTGGCGCCGTGCCGGATGCCCCCGATGATCCAGACCTTTCCGTCGAGCACCGTCGACGCCATCATCAACCTCGCCGACGGCGCATCTGGCAGCGTCCGCCACAGTTTCGGTTGGGTTTGCCGGGCCATCAGGGTCAGCGCCTCCGCGGAGGACGTCACCTCGGTGTCACCCGGACCTGTCGAACCGCCGATCGCGTACACCTTGTCACCGATCGCGGCGACGGCCATGCCGTGCCGAGCGGTGCCCATCCCCGGCAACCCCGCCCACGTCTGCGTGGTGAGATCCAGCGCGGCGACGCTGTCGAGAACCTGCCCGCCGGACGTACCACCGACCGCCACCAGCCGTGCGTCGGCGACAGTGACGCCCAGGTCGCTGCGGGGCTGCGGGAGTGGCGGCAACGCGGTCCATGTATTGGCGGCCGGGTCGAATGCCTCGACCGTCGCGAGGTCGGCGGTGCCGTCGGTGCCGCCGACGGCATACACCACCGAGTCATCCGACGCGGCACTCAACAATTGCCGTGACGTCGGCATCGGAGCGGCCCGGGTCCAGGCCGTCCCGTCGAAAACCTCTGTGCCGGTGATCAATCGGCCCGCAGCGTCGACCCCGCCCGTCACCACGATGCGGTCGCCGACCACGGCGGCGGCGCCCGCCGCACGCGGCTGTAGCAGGGGCGGCAGCTCCACCCACCGGCCGTTGACCACCCGCCACACCCGGTTGGTCGCGATCGCGGTGTCCGCGCCTTCGGTCCGGTAGCCCCCGAGGACCACCGGTGTGCCCTGCCAGGTGACGGCCATCGCGTGCTGCACGGGAACCGGTAGGTCGTCGCTGCCCTTCCAGCCGTCGATGATGGGGTCATAGCCCTCGTGCCGTCCGGTGACGCGGTTGTCGGCCCCGACGCCGCCGAAGATCCAGATGGTGCCGTCGGCCTCGGTGGTGGCGGCCGCGGCGCGCGCGACCCGGGCGTTGGTCAGCTGTTCCCAGCCGCCCTGCGCTTGGGGGGTCGGCCGGGCCGGGCTCGTGGTGCCGGTGCCGGTGGCGCTGCCCTTGTCCCGAGCGCCGATCAAGAAGATCCCGCCGGCGACGAGCACGACGATCCCGAGAATCGCCGCGGCCGCGAGCAGCAGCCCCTTGCGGTTGCCGCGCGCACCGATGTTGCGGGTCGGGTCCTCGGATCCCGGGGGCGGCACGGGTGGGGTGAGGGGCGGGAGAGACACGGGTGGGGTACTGGGCGGGAGAAACACAGGCGGGGAGACCGCCGGCAACGAGATGGGAGGGACCGAGTCGGTGAATCCCGCGCGCAGCGGCGTCGCTGCGGTCTCGTCGGTGGGCGGTGCCGGCTCATCGTGGGTCTCGTTCAGCGCCATCGAATCGGCGATCAACCCGTTCTGGTGTTGGACCGCCTGCAGTGCCTGGCCCAATTCCGCGGCCGACGCGTACCGGTCGGCGGCTTCGAGGGACATCGCCTTCTCGATCGCGGCGCACACGGCAGCCGGAATACCTTGCAGCCGTAAGTCCGGGACCGGCGTCGAACTGATCCGCAGGAAATGGGCGACCACCTCTTCGCCCTGTTTGCGTTCGTGGGCGGCGGTGCCGGCGATGAGCGCGTACAGCGTGGCCCCGAGCGAGTAGACGTCGGACTGCACGGTCGGCGGTGCGCCCGCGAGCACCTCGGGCGCGGTGAACGCGATGGTGCCGGTGAAGAATCCCGTCGAGGTTTCGTAACCACCCGCGATCCGCGCGATCCCGAAGTCGCTCAATTGGGGTTCGCCGTATTCGTTGACGAGCACGTTGCCGGGCTTGATATCTCGGTGCAACGTGGACGCCCGGTGCGCGGTTTCCAGTGCCCCGGCCAATTTCACCCCGACGCGCAGGGCGTCGGGCCATCCGATGCGCCCGGACCGTCGCAGCCGCTCGGCGAAGGACCCGCCCGAGTAGTACGGCATGACGATGTAGGGTCTGCTGCTCTCGGTCACCCCGACCTGGAGGATGTTCATGATGTTCGGATGCCCGGACAGGCCGCCCATCGCATAGCCCTCGCGCAGGAAGCGTTCCTGGTTGTCCTCGTTGAGATCGGACGCCAGCACCTTGACGGCCACGCTTCGGCGCAGCGACGTCTGGAAACAGCGGTAGACCACGCCTGCGCCGCCGCGACCGACCTCCACTGCGTCAGCGAATCCGGCATCGGTCAGCTCGGCGACGATTCTCGACTGCGCCGAGGGTGGACCACCCACGCCATCTCCAGCCATCCTCGGCTTTTGCCTTCCCTCCTGAGGCGGCGTTGCGCCGCCCATGCCCCGCATATTCACGCGTTGTCCTGCACCGGGGCTCTCATTCTGACAGAAACCGACAGGATTTCTGCGCCTGCCGACAATTGCTTCCCGGATACACGATGCGCGGGCCGCCGTGGTTCAGTAGTCGGCTTCAGCAGCCAGGATCTCCGCCAGGAAGGCGTCGGGACCCGGCCGGCGCAGCCGGTCGCGCACCATGGCCCGGACCCTTTCGCGTTCCTGCGCCGTCTCGGTGGCGCCGCCCCCGACCGTCACGGTGGTGTCTCGCCAATCACGGTTCCAGGCGACCGGTTCGGACACCGGAACGCCGAGGCTGTCGAACAAGGGAATCGTCGCGGCGCCGGTTCCGTCCAGCGATCCCGAGCCACCGATCTCGCCCGCCGTCACCCCGACCGCGATACCCGCGGGCGAGTGCGGCCCGCCTAGTTCCGCCCGCACCACCACGCTGACGACGCCGCCGTCGGATACCAGTCGCCAGTCCACCGTGTCCTCGGCCGCATCGAAGATGCCGGCCGGGACGGCCGCCCAGCTCACCGACGTCACGCCTGCGGCGATACCCGACGCCGCAGGGCCGGTTCGGTCTGCGCCGGCGACCAGCGCGTAGTCGTCTCGGCGACCCACCCGCACCGGGGCGACCGGGACCACCCCGGCTGCCCCGATATCCTCGGCCAGTTCAGCGCAGGCGCGGGCGATCTCGCCGATGCGCGGGTCACCGAGCGCTGCCTGCGCATCGAGCACGGCAACATGCGGGCGCAACAGCTCGGCCACGTCCGAGTCGAAGGTGTCGTCGGCGAAATACGCCTCGGCGGCCGTCGTCAGAAGCGCCAGTTCACCGGCGAGGATCGCCGGATCGAGTTCGGCGATACCGTCGCGGCTGCTGGCCGGCCACCATCGGCGCAGCCAGTGTCCCAGCGCCAAGCGCCGCAACGGTTCCAGTGCCGCAGCGTAGAAAGTCACGTCCCCGATGTCGACGGGATCTCCGGCGGCCGCCTCGAGCGCGCGGGCGATCGCATCGTGCCCACGCTCGCCGACCACCCGCCAGAGCCAGTCGGCGCGCGCCGGATCCGTGAAGGCGAGGTGCACGTCGGCGGCTGGGCGGTCCACCGGCCAGGACAACACGGCGCCCGCGACCTCCAGCACGGCCGTCAGCGGCACCGGCGCGGGTGCCGGTCCGGTGGACCACAATCCGGATTCCTCGACGAACCTCATGACAGGTCCTGCGCTTCGAGCATGGCTTTGATCCGCTGACGGTGATCCAGGCTGACCGAACGCGATACGCCCTCCAGCAGCTCGCGGACGTCATCGACGTCGGAGCACGACTCCTGCCAGACGTCGCGGCCGTGCAGGCGGGCCCACAACCGATTCAGATACGGCCGGCAGAATGCGGCGAGTTCGTCGACGATCAGCTGCTGGCGCGGATGGATCGGGGCGTCGCCGGCCAGGTAGCGCCGCGCGTGCAGCACATACGCCTCTTTGCGGAGCCTGGCCTGGATCTGGCGCGACAGGTCATGACGGGCCTGCGCCGTCTCGTCGAGCGGCGCAAGATCGACGGCGATGTCGATACCGGCGATCAGCGTCGCCTGCTTGTCCTCGCCCAGTAGGCCCCACGGTGAACAGGCGCGATCGACCTCTTCGGCGCACAGTAACGGCACATCGGGCAGTTCGTCGCGGGCCAGGGCCCGGCGTAGCGTCGCCCGCACGCGGTCGACGACGCTGCGGTCCAGCGGGCGTTCCCCCTCACCGCCGGCGATGGTCGGACATTGTTGCGGTGCAGCGGAACTCAGCCCCAGATCGACGATCGACCAGGGCAGTTCGGCGCCGGCCGAATGTGCCGCGGCCCCGAGGTTGTACGGGGTCGCGTCGGCCACCAAGGCCGACCACACCCGCTGGCGGGCCACCGCGGCGTTGTGCCCGTCGACACTGCCGAGCACGGTGCCCAGCCCGGCCAGGAAGGGGCCGGTGATCTCGTTGCCCGCCCGGACATCGCGCCAGCTGCGGGCCAGCTGGGCCGTCAACGCCGCGACCACGGCATCGTCCCCGATGTGGCGGTTGAGTACCTCGATCGCCGTGCGATCGCGGTCGGAGTGGATGTCGCGCAGCAGAATTCCCGCGCCCACGAGGTCCTCGTCCGACGGTGCACCCTTGGTGACCGCGAGTTCGAAACACAGCGGGAAATAGAGTTCCTGGGCGTTGCCCGTGGTGATGCGCTGTCTGCGGCGCTCTCGCTTGAGCGTGTCGAACCACCGTGCGGTGGCGCGCAGCGTATCGGCGTGGCCGACGATCGCGTCGTGGATCTCGGCGGCGACGTCCGGTGTCACGAACGGCGCCGAATACCTGGTGTTGGAGCGCAGACGCAGCACCAACGGATCGATGATCCGTTTGACCGTCCGGCTCAACGGTCCGCCGTCATCGGCGCTGAGCACCTCGACGCCGGCACCGATGGCGCGCCACGCCTGTTCGATCACCGCGCGGCGGGGTTGCCGCACGGCCACCGGCGTATCGGGGGCTGCGCTCATCGCAACAGGATAGAAGTTGGGTTCGGTAGCCGTGCAGGTCGTCCAGGGTGAACGCATGCTCAGCCTGCCAACCCTGGTGTTCTTCAGCTTCCTGTTCGGCGGAACGGCCGCGGTCCTGCTGGTCCCGACGACCGCCATGGTGCGATCCCGCGGCGTGATCGTCGGGTTGCGCCTCACCGGCGACTTCTGCGCGGACTGCCACGAGGTCGAACTCGACATCATGGTCACCCGTCCCGACGGCGGACAGTTCGCGGCCCGCGAGACGACGATGATTCCCGAAGCGTCGTTGGCGAGCTTCACTCCTGGCAGCATCGTCGACACCTACTACCGTCCCGGCGACGAGTCGTCGGTCGCGGTCGCCGCCCCGGACCCGCGTTGAGGGCTCATCGCGCACCGTCCACCGCGAAGGTGGCGAGGGCGGCCCAGTACAGCGGGCTCGCGGCGCCGTCACCGTCGCGCCAGCGGATCAGCTGGGCGCGTTGCCATGCGTTGACCGCCCGGCCCGCGTCGTCCGCTTCGTGCGCGGAGTCGACGGCGATGACGACTTCGGCCATCGGATCGATGGATTCCGTTGCGGTGCCACTGAACTGGCGGTAGCCGGCGGCGGTGGGCAATGACCACAGCGTGGCCGTGACGAGCACGGCACCGCCGAGGATGAGTGCCGCGACCAGTCCGGTCGCCTCGTCGAACCGGTAGTCGCCACCCGAGGAGCAGGCCAGCAGCGCCGCCCGCGGCGGGATCGGCAACTGCGCGGTCATCAGGTCCGCGGCCGACAGCGGACTGGCGTCGGCCAGATGCACCGCTGCGCGGTCGGCATGGCCGACCTCACCGTCGGCGGCGGTGGCATGGCCGACGAACAACAATCGGCTCGGCGCCGCCGCGAGCTGACCGGCGAACCACCTGCGGTCGGCTTGCGTGCTGCGGAACAGCTCGACCGTCGACTCCACCTGGGGTAGCACGTCGCGGTGGGCCCGGCGCTGCGCGAAGTGGCGGGTCAGCGGACCGGTGGGGTCGGGCCGGCCGAGCACCGAGCCGAGCGCGGAGTCCGGTCGCTGGCCGGGCACGCGCGGGTCGAGGATCAGCAGTGCCGCGTTATCGCACCGCTGTGCCCAGCTCGCCGGCTTTCGCGGGGCGTTGGCGATGTTGGGCGGCGCGGCCAACAGGATGTCGGCGAGTTCGATCAGCCGTCGCCCCGGTGCGTCCGGCATCGCCAGCGCCACCCACGGCACCTGAGCCAGCCCCGCGGTCGGCGCGACGAAGAGCGTGGCCGGCACGTCCCCCGCGGCGGCGACGATCAACTCCCAGCCGGCGGCCGGGATCAGCCCCGCGCCGAGGAGTTCGGCCATCTCCTGCTCGGCCGTCGGCGCCGCGAACGCCCCGGCGGTGAGGGCACGTTCGAGCGCTGTCCGGATCGTCTCGCCCGGACGCGGGTCGGGCAGCGCCTCGCCGAGCCGGTCGCGCACCGCACCGAGGGCGGGCTCGTCGAGCACCCAGGTGACGGTTCGGTCCGGTTGCCCGACGACGCGAAGGCTGCCGTAGGTGGCCACGCCGACGTCGGCGTAGCGCAGTACCAGGGTGGTTTCGCTCATGGCCAGGTGGACCACTCGGCTTCGGCAGAGGTGACGGTCTTGCCGTACCGCTGTTGCGCGAGTTCGCGGTAGTGCGCCAGCACCGGCCCCGTGGCCGGGTCCATCCGCAACGGCGGTAGCGGGCCGAGCCTGGTGAGCGCTCCCCCGGCCGTCGATCCCGGCCCGGACGCGACCAACGCGTATTCGTCGGCGTCGTCGACGGGCACCGCCGCGGTCGCGGTGTCCGCCCAACCCATCGTCAGTGGTGATTGCGGAACGCTGAATGCGCCTCGCGCGCAATGGTATTCGATGAGCTCGCTGACCAGGCCGGTGTTACCCCATTCCCACGCGACGGCGAATGCCCCGGCCAGCAGGCGGCCCGAGACATGGGTGGCCCATCTCATCCGGGCGTCGGCGTCGGCAATGGTGTGCCGCACCGTGTCGACGGCCAGCGCGGCCGGTACCTTGAGATCGGCGGCCCGCGCGAACTTCTCCTCGGCGGTCTCCGTGTCCGCGAGCGCCTCCGCACGCAGGATCGATCCGAGATGGTCGTCGAGCCGCGCGTACTGCAGCCAGCTGCTCCTGGGCCAGCTGTCGAGTAGCTCACGCGCCTCCGCGACACGATCGCCGGCGGCGGCGAAGTCACCGCGCAGGATGTCGACCCAGCTGCGCTGCAACAGGATTCGGTGGATGTGAAGTGGCTTTTCGATCTCACGCCAGTGCCGTTCGGCATGGCTGAGACGCTCGTCGGCGTCGTCGAGGGCTCCCACCGAGATGCTGATCAGGCCGAAGTACAGCCAGCTGCGCGAGACATCGTGGGCGCGGGCGTGTTCGGCGATGACCGGATAGGCGCCGTGCACCAGATCTTGGGCGCGAGCCCGGTCCCCCGCCGCCCACGCCGCGGTGGCGCGCTCCAATTCGGTTCTGGCCGTGGCGAGATCCCACCCACGTGCAAGGGCGCGGGCCCCGGCCCGGCGCAGCCAGGGTTCGGCCTCGGTCAGGCGGCCCGTCTCGACACAGAAACGTCCGTAGCCGGTGCCGGCCAGGACACGCAGGGTATCGTCGAATTCGGTGTCGTCCCCCGGGCCGTCCAGGGCATCGAACACTTTCTCCCACAAGGGAAGTGACTGGACGTGAAGATCGTCATCACACAGGGCGGCCGCGCACAGGATGCGGGCATGGGTCACCAGGTACGCATGCTCGGCGGTCAGGTCGTCGAACCTGCCGGGATCCTCGGCCAGCTGGTGTAGTGCGGCCGCGGCCGCCTCGTGCTCACCGTGGGCGGCGGCCAAACCAGTCTGCAGAAACCGGGCGCGCCGGGTGTAACGGCAGATCATGTGGTCGATTTCGGCCGCGGTCATGGTGATCTGCGCTGCGTCCTCGGGCCGCGTACCCGCCCGGATGCCGCGATAGGTCTGCAGGCAGTCGTCGATACGTTTCATGGCTTCGGTGACTCCGTCATAAGCCGTCCGCACCAGGTAGATCTCGCCGAGTTGAGCGAGAACCTCCAGCATCAGGTCGTCCCGGTCGGCCGCCTCGATCGGCGCCATCAGCGAGAGCAACAGCTCTTTGGCCCCGAGTTCATCGGAGGCGAAGGCCAGCCGTCGGGCCCGCTCCAGATCGTCGGGTATCGACATCGGGCCATCATAAGTGGGCCACCGAAGACGGCGGGCGCGCCAGGCGCGCCCGCCGCCACCGGGGATCTTCGGGTCGCCCCGACGGTGGACGATCAGTTGCAGGTGACCTTGATCTCGAACTTCTTGCTGATCATCCCGGCCATGGGGTTCTTCAGGTCGGCGCCGGCGGCCTCACCGGTGATGGTGTAGGTGCTGCCGTCCACCTTCACATCTGCCGAACCGGTGTTCGCACCGCCCATGGAGGCCACGGCGAGGGCGTTCCCGTCCACCACCAGGCCCAGCGACTCGACCTTCGGAGTTGCCTCGTCGGTCATCACGACGCCCAGGCCCTGCTGGCCGCCGATGGCACCGCTGGCGATGTTGATCTTGCCGCCCTGCTTGACGCAGGTCACCGTCTTGACGTCCAGGCCGGACAGGTCCTGGCCCTCGACCTTGACCTCGGTGCTACCACCCGAGCTGACCTGGGTGCTGCCGTTGTTGGCCGACGGCGTGCTGCCCTTGGATGAGCTGTCGTCGGAGCAGCCGACCAGTACCGCGGCGGCCGCGACCATTCCGATGCCTGCAACCAGAACGCGATTCTTCGTCATTTCGTGAGAGTCCCTTCGTTTCGCCCGGCGCCCCGGTGGCGCGGCGTGGGAGAAGTACATCCGGGCGTCATTGCTACCGATCCCAAACTTCGCGGTGGGTATCGTGGCGATATGGCCGATGAGCAGCAGTCTTCCGTCCCGTCGGAACCCGTGCCACCGGCACCGGTGCTGCCCGCCACCCCGCCGGATCCCGGGTACGACCCCAGCGGTGTACCGACCTTCGAGTCGGTCCGGGAGAAGATCGAGAACAGGTTCGGCACCGCGATCGGAGCCACCGAACTGGCCGAGGCGACCCCCGAGGGCCGCTCGGTGGCCGAGCAGTACGAGAAGCGTCAGGAAGCCGCTGCCGAACGCCTGCGCCAGATCCGGGAGTCGATGGATCAGCCCGAGAAACCCCGTGCCGGTGGTGACGATTAGATCCTTCACGGTCGAGGAGCGGCGCGCCCGGCTGGCCCGACGGCACTTCCTGGCCTCGCGCGGCGGCAGCGCGGAGAGCGTCTCCTCGGCACTGGTCGGCCTGCACTCCAGCGATCCGGCGACCCCTTATCTGTCGTTGTGGGCGCGGATGCCGGAATTCACCGTCGCCGATCTCGACAGTGCGTTGTACGAGCGGCGGTCCCTGGTCAAACATCTCGCGATGCGCCGCACCCTGTGGGTGGTCGGCTCCGAGAGTCTGGCCGCGGTGCAGGCGGCGGCCAGCGACCGGGTGGCGGCCAACGAACGACGCAAGCTGATCGCCGATATCGAGAAGGGCGGGATCGCCGCGGACGGCGCGGCGTGGCTGGACACCGCGTGCGCGGCGGTGCTGGCATATCTGGACACACACGGACCGACCGGTGCGGCCCAGCTGCGCACTACTCTGCCCGAGCTCGCGGGCAGCTACGACCCCGCACCCGGAAAACCCTGGGGCGGAGCGACGCCGGTGTCACCCCGGGTGCTGACGGTGCTGTCGGTGCGCGGCGATATCGTCCGTGGCCCGAACACCGGCGCGTGGACGACATCGCGGCCGCTGTGGGCGTCGCGGACGGCCTGGCTGGGTGACGGTGCGTCCGCCGACGCCGATTCGGCCGGAACCGAGCTGGTCCGCACCTGGCTGCGCGCCTTCGGGCCGGCAACCGTCGCAGATATCGCGTGGTGGTTCGGCCACACCCTGACGTGGACGCGGCGCGCCCTGGCCGAGGTTGGTGCGGTGCAGGTGGATCTGCACGGCACCCCCGGTGTGGTGTTGCCCGATGACCTGAAGCCCGAGCCTGCGGTCGAACCGTGGTGCGCGTTGCTGCCCGGCCTGGATGTCACCACCATGGGCTGGTTCGACCGAGACTGGTACCTGGACGGTCACCGCGAGCAGGTGTTCGACCGCTACGGCAATGCCGGGCCGACCACTTGGGTGGATGGCCGCGTGGTGGGCGGCTGGGTGCACGACGAGGACGGCCGGGTGCACCTGCAGTTGACGGCAGATGTCACCACGAGCGCACGGAAAGCTCTGCAGCACAAGGCCGACGAGCTGACCGCCTGGCTGGACGGGGTGCGGGTGAAACCGCGGTTCCCCTCCCCGCTGACGAAATCCGCTACGCGCTGACCTTGCGCCGCTTCCGGCTCGGGGCAGGCGCGGATACCGGCACGGGCATACCGAGCATCTCCGCGAGGAACTGCCCGGTGTAGCTCTCCGGCGTGGCCGCCACATCCTCAGGGGTGCCCTGCGCGACGACGGTGCCGCCACCCGCGCCCCCTTCGGGGCCCATGTCGACGATCCAGTCCGAGGTCTTGATGACATCCAGGTTGTGCTCGATCACGATGACCGAATTGCCCTTGTCGACAAGACCGTTGATCACCTTGAGCAGCTTGCGGATGTCCTCGAAATGCAGACCGGTGGTGGGCTCGTCGAGGATGTAGACGGTGCGGCCGGTGGACCGCTTCTGCAATTCGGCCGCCAGCTTCACCCTTTGCGCCTCACCACCGGACAGCGTGGGCGCCGGCTGTCCCAGCCGCACATAGCCGAGCCCGACATCCACCAGCGTCTTGAGGTAGCGGTGGATCGAGGAGATCGGCTCGAAGAACTCGGTGGCCTCCTCGATCGGCATGTCCAGCACCTCGGAGATGGTCTTGCCCTTGTAGTGCACCTCGAGGGTCTCCCGGTTGTACCGGGCGCCGTGGCACACCTCGCACGGCACATACACATCGGGCAGGAAGTTCATCTCGATCTTCAGCGTGCCGTCGCCCGAACATGCTTCGCAGCGGCCGCCTTTGACGTTGAACGAGAACCGGCCTGGCTGGTACCCGCGCACCTTGGCCTCGGTGGTCGCGGCGAACAGGGTGCGGATCTTGTCGAACACCCCGGTGTAGGTGGCCGGGTTGGACCGCGGGGTGCGACCGATCGGCGACTGGTCGACGCGGACCAGCTTGTCCAGCTGGTCGATCCCGTTGATCCGGGTGTGCCGGCCCGGGACCTGACGCGCGCCGTTGAGCTTGTTCGCCAGCACCGTCGCCAGGATGTCGTTGACCAGGGTGGACTTCCCCGACCCCGACACCCCGGTGACCGAGGTCAGCACCCCCAGGGGGAAGGCCACGTCGACCTCTTTGAGGTTGTGCTCGCGCGCACCCACCACGGTGAGCTGACGTTTGCGGTCCACGGGCCGGCGAATGGCCGGGACCTCGATGCTCTCCTTACCCGAAAGATAGGCCCCGGTAAGGGATTCCGGGTTCTTCAGCAGGTCCGCGTACGACCCACTGTGCACGATCCGCCCGCCGTGCTCACCGGCATACGGGCCGATGTCGACCACCCAGTCGGCGTGCGCGATGGTGTCCAGATCATGCTCGACGACGATCAACGTATTGCCCAGATTGCGCAACCGCATCAGGGTGTCGATCAGCTTGCGGTTGTCCCGCTGGTGCAGACCGATGGACGGCTCGTCGAGCACATACAGCACGCCCACCAGTCCGGAACCGATCTGGGTGGCCAGCCGGATCCGCTGCGCCTCGCCACCGGACAGCGTCGCCGCGGCCCGCGACAGCGACAGGTATTCCAGGCCGACGTCGAGCAGGAAGCCCAGCCGGGACTGGATCTCCTTGAGCACCTGCCCGGCGATCGCCTGCTCACGTGTGCCCAGGGTGAGTGCGTTGAGGAAGGCCGCGCAGTCGGCGATGGACAGTTCGGCGACCTCGGCGATGGACTTGGCACCGTGGGTCCCGGCCGCCAGGGTCACCGCGAGGATCTCGGGCTTGAGCCGGGTCCCGGCGCATTCCGGGCACGGAATGTCGCGCATGAAACCCTCGTAGCGTTCCTTCATCTGCTCGGACTCGGTCTGTTCCATCCGTCGCTGCAGGAAGGCGAGGACGCCCTCGAAGTCGGCGTAGTAGGACCGGGTGCGGCCGTAGCGGTTCTTGTACCGCACGTGAACCTGGTGGTCGGAGCCCTCCAGAATCGCCTTACGCGCCTTGGCCGGCAGCCGCTTCCACGGGGTGTCGACGTCGAAGCCGAGCTCCTCGCCGAGGCCGGCCATCATCCGGGTGAAGTACTCGGAGGTGTGGCCCATCGACCACGGTGCCACCGCTCCCTCCGCCAGGGTCAACTCCGGGTCGGGGACGACGAGCTCCGGGTCGACCTCCTTCTTGATGCCCAACCCGGTGCATTCTGGGCAGGCGCCGTAGGGCGAGTTGAACGAGAACGACCGCGGTTCCAGGTCGTCGACGGCCAGCGGATGCCCGTTGGGGCAGGCCAGCTTCTCGGAGAAGCGTTGTTCGCGATGCGGGTGGTCGTCTTCGCGGTCGACGAAATCGAGGACGACGATCCCGTCGGCCAGGCCCAGCGCGGTCTCGACCGAGTCGGTCAGGCGCTGTTTGCTGCTGGCCTTGACGGTGAGGCGGTCGACGACCACCTCGATATCGTGCTTCTCCTGCTTCTTCAGCTTGGGTGGATCGGTCAGTGGATGAACCACCCCGTCTACCCGCACCCGGCTGTAACCCTGCGAGTTCAGCTTGTCGAAGAGATCCACGAATTCGCCCTTGCGGGTACGCACCACCGGCGCGAGCACCTGGAACTTGGTGCCGTCCTCCATGGCCAGCACCTGGTCGACGATCTGCTGCGGCGTCTGCCGCGCGATGCGCTCCCCACACACCGGGCAGTGCGGCGTGCCGGCCCGGGCGTACAGCAGACGCAGGTAGTCGTACACCTCGGTGATGGTGCCGACGGTCGAGCGCGGGTTGCGGTTCGTGGACTTCTGGTCGATGGACACCGCCGGCGAGAGGCCTTCGATGAAGTCGACATCGGGCTTGTCCATCTGCCCGAGGAACTGCCGGGCGTAGGCCGACAACGACTCGACGTAGCGGCGCTGTCCCTCGGCGAAGATCGTGTCGAAAGCCAGCGACGACTTGCCGGACCCGGACAAACCGGTGAACACGATCATCGCGTCGCGGGGCAGGTCAAGGTCCACGCCACGCAGATTGTGCTCGCGCGCACCCTTGACGATCAGACGGTCAGACACACTCCACCCTTTCCGTTCCTGCGCAAGGCACAAGAATCCAGGCCCCATGCTAGGTGCCGGCACCGACAAGCCCGCTAGCGTGGGATTGTGAACAGCCCACACAACCTCGTCAGCGACGACTACACCGGTCACGTCGACCCCGGAACCGCGGCCCGGCGCACGCTGCCCGCGGCCACCATCATCAAGGCGTCCGTCGGCCCGATGGATAACAACGCCTACCTGATCACCTGTTCCGCAACCGGGAAAACCCTGCTCATCGACGCGGCCAACGACGCAGACCGGCTCATCGAGCTGATCGACACGTATGCCCCCGAGGTCTCGCTCATCGTCACCAGCCACCAGCATCTCGACCATTGGCAGGCACTGCAAGCTGTGGCCGAGGCCACGGGTGCACCAACCGCCGCGCACGCGCTGGACGCCGAGCCGCTACCCGTCACCCCGTACCGCATCCTCTCCGACGGTGACACCATCGGCATCGGCGAGCTCACCTTCGACGTCATTCATCTGCAGGGTCACACCGAGGGGTCGGTCGCCCTGGCGCTGCGCGGCGGCGGGGACGGGGCGGGGGACGTCACCCATCTGTTCACCGGGGACTGCCTGTTCCCCGGCGGGGTCGGTAAGACGTGGAAGGACGGCGACTTCGAGCGGCTGCTCGGTGATGTCGCCACGAAGGTGTTCGACCGCTATCCGGATTCGACCGTGGTGTATCCGGGCCACGGCGATGACACGACCCTCGGTGCCGAGCGGCCCCATCTCGCCGAATGGCGCGCCCGCGGGTGGTGACCCGACGAGCAGCCGGCCCGTCCCGACAAGCCCGGCCCCGCCCCGCTGGAAGAGTGACCGGTCCCTTCAAGGGCATCCCCGGATCGATGGGCTGGTGAATCGCGGGGCCGGGCTCAGTCCCATGCGACGGGCAGCCGCTTGATCCCGTGGATGAAGGCCGACCGCAGGATCGCCGGCTCGCCGGTCGCGACGATGTCGGGAACCTGGCGGTACAGCTCGTCGAAGACCACCCGGACCTCGCGGCGGGCCAGGTTGGCCCCCAGACAGAAGTGCGCGCCGCCGGCGCCGTAGCCGATCTGCGGGTTGGGGTCGCGGGTCACGTCGAACCGGTAGGGGTCGGCGAACCGCTGCTCGTCGCGGTTGGCCGAGGCGTACCACATCGAGATCTTGTCGCCGGCCTTCATCTGGATACCGCGCATCTCGATGTCTTCGGTCAGGTTGCGCCGCATGAAGATGAGCGGTGAGCCCCACCGGACGATCTCCTCGACCGCCGTCGGAGCAACCCGGTCGAAATCCTGCCACCAGATATCGCGCTGCTCGGGATAGCGGGTCAGCGCCACCATGCCGTGGCTGATGGCGTTGCGTGTCGTCTCGTTACCCGCCGCCGACAGCAGGATGAAGAACGAGGCGATCTCCGCGGAGCTCAGCCGCTCGCCGTCGACCTCGGCCTGCACCAGATTGGTGGTCAGGTCCTCGGCCGGCTTGGCCCGCCGTTGCTCGGCCAGATTCATCCCATAGTTGGCGAGATTCGTTGACACCTTTAGGATTTCGTCGTAATCGCCGGACACTTCGTCATCGCCCGCGCCGAGCAGCACCGTCGTCCAGTGGAAGATCTCGGCCTCGTCCTCCTCGGGGATGCCCATCAGATCGCAGATGATCTGCAGCGGCAGTTGGCCGGCCACCTCGGACACGAATTCCGCCTCGCCGTCCGGGTGCCGCTCGACCATCTGCGCGACCAGCCGGCGGGCCCGCTCGCGCACACTGTCCTCGATGCGCGCCACCACCTTGGGGGTGAAGGCCCGGTTGACGATGCCCCGTAACCGCAGGTGGCGCGGATCGTCGAGGGTGATCATCGAGCCGAAGAACTCGGAGATCTCGGCAGGCACATCCGACAGCGAGGTGCTGGTCGGGCTGGAACTGAAGATCTCGGGGTGCCGGCTGGCGTGACGCACGTCGTCATAGGTGGTCAGCGCCCAGTGCCCCGCCCCCGACGGGAACCCGGCGAACTCCGGCACCCCGAAGAAGGTGATCGGCGATTCACGGCGCAGGGTGGCGAAAGCACCGTCGCGCAGGTCGTCGTCCCATTCCCAGAACGCCAGCGAGCCGAGGTCGATATCGCCGAGCGGCACGTCGGGCGGTGGGGCACCGTTCCTGCGGGGTGGGATTCCGGTATGGGTCAGTGTTGCGGTCATCGTCGACCTCCCGTCAATGCCGAGTGTGGCACCGCGACAAGTGGTCTGTCCGCAATTTCTACGCCAGGGTCACCTCAATTTTGTCTTCAGAGCTTGGCGATGACCTGCTCGCCGAACTGCTCGACCGCCTCGACAGCGTGGGCCAGGCTGTCACCGGGCACCTGCACCTGGATCCAGGTGACACCGCAGTCGGCCAGCGCGGCGACACCGTCCAGGTAGGCGGCGGCGTCGAAGCCGTCCGCACCGGGTACACCGCCCTGGTTGTTGCTGAAGGTGATGTCGACGGTCGCCGGATCGCGGCCGGCCTCGTCCAGACGCCGCCGCAGATCGCCGATCCCCGCTTCGAGTTCGGCCAGCGATTCCAGCGATGCCGTCCGGGCGGTCTGGGCCAGCACCGCGGGTGCGGGAAACGGACACCAGCCGTCGCCGTACAGCGCGGCGCGGCGCCTGGCGGCGCCGGTGTTACCGCCGACCCAGATGGGCGGCGCGGCAGCCGGGCGGGGATGAGCGGTGACCCCGGCGGCCGTGAAATGCCTGCCTTCGAAGCTGTAGTCATCGGTGGTCCAGATGGCCCGGATCACCTGCAGCGCCTCGTCGACCAGGCCTGCCCGCTCATCGAAATCGACGCCCAGGGCCATGAATTCACGCTTGAGGTAACCGACGCCGACAGCCAGGGTGAAGCGCCCACCCGAGAGCAGGTCGAGCGTCGCACCGGCTTTGGCGACCACGAAGGGGTTGCGGTACGGCAGCACCACCACATTGGGTATCAGCCGCAGGGTCGTGGTGTGCGCCGCGGCAAACCCCATGGCCACGAAGGGATCCAGGGCGTCATGCCCGCCGGCCCGCAGCCATTTCTCGGTGGGGGCCGGGTGATCGGTGAATCCGAAGCCACCGAAACCCGCCTTCTCCGCTGCCACGGCCACCGCCGCCACCCCGGCCCCGCCGACCAGTTCGGGGTTGTACGGATGGCTGTGCATCGGGTGCGTGAACGCGAATTTCATCGGACTCCGCTCGACGTCGGCGAGGGACCCGGCCGCCCGGAGAGCCAGATGTCCTGCCCGGCCGGAATTCTCACGGGTTCACGGTCCCGCCGGAGCGCCCGGCTCTGATCGGATAACGGCACATCCACTCGGACACCGTGACATTTCATCACAATTTTGTAAAGTCCATCGAGGGCCGGAGATGCGAAAGGCCCGGCACACCGCAGTGTGCCGGGCCTTCGGACGTGATATCAGGACGTGTGCACGATGAGCACGTCGACCTTCGACCGACGTGCCACGTTCGCGGGCACCGAGCCCAGGAGCCGGCCCGCGATGGTCGAAAGACCGACGTTGCCGACCACCAGCAGATCCGCTCCGGAATCATTGGCCAGGTCGACGAGGGCATCGACGGGCGCCCCGACGATGGCCTTCTCCTCGATCTCCTTCGCGCCCGCGACCTTCGCGCGATCGCTCGCTTCCTTGAGGATCGCGTAAATGGGGGCGTTGCCGGTCGTCTTGTAGCCCTCGTCCTTCAGGACGTCGGCGGCGTGGTGGTCTTCGCTCTGCGGGAAGTATGCCGTCGCGACGATGAGTTTCGCGCCCGCTCCAGCAGCGATCTCTCCGGCGCGTTCCACGGCACGCAGTGACGAATCAGATCCGTCCGTGCCGACGACCACGGTCCGATAGGCGCTCATTCATGCCCTCCAAGTGTCAGTAGCTAAGCCAACGCAGACAGTAACCCTTTGCTCGGCGGCCGTGGGCGCGATTCGCGACACCCGGCGCGCCGACCACCGTCCCGTTGGCGCCTTTCGAATACCGATGGTATCGGTCAGGCGTCCGGATCAGGCCTTTTGGTGATGCAGGACATGGGCTGGACGTGACGTGCGTCAAAGCCCGTCCGGCCCCTGCCGAGGGTCACAACGGTACCGAATTTCGTTCACTGCGCCGATGTTTGGCACCTCAGCCGTGTCGAGGATCGACATCCGCCCGACATGGGGTGACATGTCGGCGGCAAAAACACTGTCCGAGAACGTGTGCCGGTGCCGTCGCGGCGACGAACACCGGACCCGCACCGGCATGCGGTAGCGGCACCGCGGGCCGGGTATTACGGTTCTGCCCTACAGCGAAAAACGGGGGTCGGCCAGGTGCAACTGTCACAGCTCACGCTGGGCCGGCGTGATCCGGCTGCCCGGTTGCGCACCGGCGGACTCGACGGTGTCCTGGTCGGGGTCTTCGCCGTATTCGTGAGCGCGGCCGGCGCGGCCCGCCCCTCGCTGTGGTTCGACGAGGCGGCCACCATCTCCGCGGGGACCCGCACCGTCGGCCAGCTGTGGGGTCTGCTGGGCAATATCGATGCGGTGCACGGCGCGTACTACCTGCTGATGCACGGGTGGTTCATGGTGTTCCCCGCCACCGAGTTCTGGACCCGATTCTCCAGCTGCCTGGCCGTCGGCATCGCCGCCGCCGGGGTGGTGGCGCTGGCCCGGCAATTCGTCGGACGTACCGCGGCGGTCACCGCGGGTGTGGTGTTCGCGATCCTGCCGAGGATGACCTGGGCCGGGATCGAGGCGCGGTCCTACGCGCTGACCGCCGCGGTCGCCGTGTGGCTGACGGTGCTGCTGGTCATATCCACCCGCCGGCGGCGTCCCGGTTTATGGGCGTGGTACGGCGTCGGCCTGGCACTGGCCACCGTGCTCAATGTCTTCATGGTGCTGCTGGTGCTGGTGCACGCGGCCCATGTGGCGACGCTGAGAGCCCGCCGGCCGGCCGTCGCCTGGGCGGTCGCGACCGGCGCAGCGGTCACCGCGGTCGCGCCGTTCTTGTTCTTCTGCCGCACCCAGATCGCGCAGGTGCATTGGATCTCTCCGCTGTCGGCCGGCACATTCGTCGAAATTCTCAAGAAGCAGTACTTCGATCAGAGTCTGGCGTTCGCCATGTGCGCCGCAGCGATTCTGGCTCTCCCGCTGGTGTTCCGGCGACTGCGGCCGACCGACCCCGGCGCACAGGCCCTGATCCGGCTCGCGCTGGCGTGGGTGATACTGCCGACCGCCGTCATGCTGGCGTATTCCGCTGTGGCCGAACCGATCTACTACCCGCGCTACCTGACCTACACCGCCCCGGCCATGGCACTGCTGCTCGGTGTGTGCATCGTGGCCCTCGTGCGGACCCGCGAGCGGGCCACCGCCGCGGTAGCAGTGCTCGCCGTCGCCGCCACCCCGAACTTCCTGGTCGGCCAGCGCGGCCCGTACGCGAAGGAGGGGATGGATTTCAGCCAGGTCGCCGACATCGTCACCGCGCACGCCGCACCCGGTGACTGCCTGATCATGGACAACACCACCACCTGGCTGCCAGGCCCGATCCGGCCCCTGACCGCGGCCCGGCCTGCGGCCTACGCCACGTTGGTGGACCCGGGCCGTGGCACGCGCGCCGCGGACCGAAACCGGCTCTGGGACGCACATCTGGGCATTTGGGGGGTGGCCGACCAGGTCCGCAAGTGCACCGTGCTGTGGACGGTGTCGCAACGGGACGGGTCCGTGCCGGACCACCAGAGCGGCGCGGGCCTGGATCCCGGCCCGCGGTTGCGCCGGGCGCCGGCGTACCAGGTGCCCGAACGGATGGGGTTCCACATCGTGGAGCGCTGGCAGTTCAACTTCGCGCAGATCGTGAAGTCCACCCGCTGACGGGTTCAGTACAGTTCGGGGCGCCGGTCGCCGAACAGATCGACGTGATCGGTCAACGATTTGTCGTGGGTGACCGAAAGATCGACGTCGGCGATGGCGATACCCGCGCCGGACCCCACGCTGTCGAGTACCCACCCGTCGGGTGAGACCACCACACTGCCTTCGGTCCACGGCTGGCCACGTTCCACGCCGGTGCGGTCACAGCAGGCGACGGCCACCTTACTGGCCCGCGCGGTGGCCATGGCGTTGATCACCTCACCCGGATGCTCACCCTCGGGTCGCGGAAACAACGGCCAGTTGACCGGTGCGGCAATCAGTTCGGCCCCGGCCAAGGCCACCGGCCGGGTCAGCTCGGGGAATTCCAGGTCGTAGCAGATCATCACGGCGATGGCGCCGTGCCGAGTGGCCAGCACCTGCGGGACCGCGGCACCCGGGGTGAAGATCAGTTTCTCCCGGTCCCACAGATGTGACTTGCGGTAGAACCCCAGCACGCCGGTGGCGTCGAGCATGACCGCGCTGTTGTACAACAGCCCGTCTGAGCCGATCTCCGGGAAGCCGCCGACGACGATCGCGTCACCGGCCGCGGCGATCCAGCTCGCGAACGACGTGGCGGTGGCCGGCAGGGCGTGCGCCCGGGCCTCGTCAGCGTCGTCGAACATGTACCCAGAGGTGGCGAGCTCCGGAAGGACGAGGACATCGGCGCCGGCGATGACCGCAGCTCGGATCTGCTCGACGATCACACCGCTGTTGGCGTCGGGGGCTCCGAGCTGGGGTGCGATCTGTGCGCACGCGATCCGGGTCATCAGCGAAGTCTAGTCACGGCAGCGCCGTGCGGGCCTTGAGCGCCAGCCACAGCTCCATCCGGTCATCGCCGTCATCGAGCCGGCGCCCGGTGAGCTGCGCGATTCGGTCGATGCGATTGCGAACCGTGTTGCGGTGCACCGACAACCGGGCAGCTGCCGGATCCCAGGCACCGTTGACCCGCAGCCATTGATCGAGCGTCCGCAACATCTCGGCCCGTTCCCCCGGTTCGAGCGCCTCCAGTGGCGCCAGCACCGCGTCGGCGAATCCACGGACCGCCTCCGGCGCCCCCAGCGACAGCAGCAAGGACACGGTCTCGCCTTCGACTGCGCTGACGGTGCGGCCGAGTCGTCGGCTGACAGCGACCAGGGACCGCGCCTGCATGGCCGAAACCCCCAGCGTTTCAGGGCTGGTCGCCGCGCCGATGCCGGTGGGCAGTCCGCCGGCATGCGACTGCAGGGTCTCGGTGAGTGCGTTCAGATTCCAGTGCGCGATCTCCACTGTGCGGCCCTGGACCCGGACCAAGGCTCCGTCCAGGGTGGAACGCAGCCGGAACGCGAGCTCCTCCCCCGCCTCGTCCACCACTGCGACGTGGCAGTGCTCGGCGGTCAAGCCGACGCTCGACGCAAGTTGTTGGGCGCGTTCGCGTTTGATACCGGTGCGCAGAAGCTGTCCGAATACCTGTTCCCTGCGCCGACGCTCGGGCTCATCGGAGAGTTCGCGCCGCTCGCGGTCCACGGCGATGAGCGAGACCAGCACGGTCGACGAGGCGCGGGCGGTGGCGTCCATATCGGCGCCGAACGCCACGAACGCCAGGGGTATCTGCGCGCCGATGGTGTGCACCTCCAACCCATTGAGCACCGCCCAATTGCGTCCCTCCATCTGGGCGCAGGCCCGGCGCGCCTGTTCGACGATCTCCTGCGGGGTCCCCGGGCTGGCGGCTACCAGACCGCCGGCACCGTCACACACCACACATGGGGTGGCGCTCGTCGAAGCCCACGCCGCGAGCAGCGCCGGCAGCGGTGCGGAGCTCGTCGCCACTGCGGTGAGCCGCCGATTGTTCTCCATGGCCTGTTGAAGTCCACGACGTTCCTGCCGTGCGATGGTCTCGAAGACCCATTTGGTAACGGCGATGAACGGGGTCTGGTCGGGCACCACGAGCATGGCGATCCCCTCCTGCTCCGCGGCTGCCCGCAGCGGTTCCGGACATTCCCGGTAGGGCAGTCCGTGGCCGACCCCCAGCGCGAGTGCGGCCACACCGGCCGCGGCGCATTCGGCGACGTAGGCGCGGCACGCCGCGGCGTTCATCGGTAGCAGCAGGCCGACGGTCATCAGGAGTTCGCCTCCGCGCAGCCAGTCCCCGGGCGAGGTGAGTTCGGAGACATGCGCGGTGGTGATCTCGCGTTCCAGCCCCGCCGCGCCGGCCACCACTGTCAGCTGCAGTGACGCAGCGGTCGCGACATCGCGGACGGTGATCATCGCCCCTCCGGTGTCTTGTACATATCGTCCAATCGTAATGGTCAGACTGAACAAAACCGCTATGGCGTCCAACAGCAGATTTGGCCAAAGTATGACCACCGCCACACAGGGAGATAGACATGGCCATGCCCAGCGCCGACCGGACGGCGACGTTGATCGAGACCCGCTCCATCGACTACGTGCCCGATGACGAACGGCACGGCAAGGTCGGCCACCAGGGGCCGTTCTGGTTCGTCGGCAACTTTCAGCCGTTCACCCTCGCGCTCGGGTTCGTCGGCCCCAGCCTCGGCCTCTCGCTGTGGTGGACGGTGGTCGCCGGAATCGCGGGCATCGCGTTCGGCACCCTGTTCATGGCCTTCCACGCCACCCAGGGGCCCGTGCTCGGGCTGCCCCAGATGATCCAGTCGCGGGCACAGTTCGGCTTCCGCGGGGTGCTGGTGCCGCTGATCGGCACGTTGTTCACCTTCGTCGGATTCAACGTCGTCGATGTCGTCATCCTCAAATCCGGCCTCCAGGAGATCTTCGGCTGGAATTCGGTCGTGGTGGCGGTGGTGATCACCGTGGTGGCCGCCGGTCTGGCCATCTTCGGACATGACTTGCTGCACAGAGCTTTCCGCGTGCTGTTCTGGATATCCCTGCCGTTGTGGCTGGCGCTCACCTACGGTGTGCTGTCCGGCGGGGTACACGGAACCGATTCGACTACAGGCTCTTTCACTTGGGTCGCGTTCCTGGCCCAGTTCGGGGTGGCCGCGTCCTACAACATCACCTATGCACCCTATGTATCCGACTACAGCCGATACCTACCGCGGGGCACCCGGCCGTCGGCGATCATCGCGTCGGTGTTCGTGGGAGCCACCGCATCCCCGGTGTGGTTGATCCCGCTGGGCGCCTGGATGGCCACCTACTTGGGCGCCTCCGACGCGCTGGCCGGAATCAACACCGCCGGCAACGCCACGGTGCCGATGCTGGGCAGCGTACTGGCCGTCGTCGCGACACTCGTGCTGGTGGCGACCATGGGCCTCAACGCCTACAGCGGGATGCTGACGGTGGTCACCGGGTTGGATTCGGTGCGTTCGGTACGCCCCACGCGGAAGTTGCGGGTGATCACCATCGTGGTGCTCGCGGTTGCCTGGCTGGCCATGAGCCTGCTGTTGTCCAACGCGACAGCGGCGCTGAACACCACGTTGCTGATCATGCTGTACCTGCTGGTGCCGTGGACCGCGGTGAACCTCACCGACTTCTTCTTCGTCCGCCGCGGGCACTACGTCATCGCGGACCTGTTCACCCCGGCGGGGGTGTACGGCGCATGGTCCTGGCGCGGGCTGGTGGCCTTCGCCGCGGGCATCGCCGCAGAGATCCCGTTCGTGGTACTGCCGTTCTACACCGGCCCGGTCGCCGCCGCGATGGGCGATGTCGATATCGCCTTCATCGTCGGGCTGGCGGTGTCCGGTCTGGTGTACATCGCGCTGACCCGGTCGCTGAACCTGTCCCATGAGCTCGCCCTCATCGCCGAGGATCCATCCCTGGCCGATCCCGCCGATGCGGTGGCGATCGCCAATACCGTTGAAACGGAGGAGAAATGACCGATCCGATCGGTCCGGTGGATGCCACGCGCCAGCCCCGCTACACCGAACCCGGCACCTTTGCGCGACTGCCGCGCATCGACCAGGTCGGCAGCGCCGACGTGAGCATCGTGGGTATCCCGTTCGACAGCGGGGTGTCCTACCGGCCCGGGGCCCGCTTCGGACCCGGTCATGTCCGCGCCTCGTCGAAACTGTTGCGGCCGTACAACCCCGCGGTCGGGATCGAGCCGTTCGCGGTTCAGCAGGTCGCCGACTGCGGGGATATCGCGGTGAATCCGTTCGATATCGCCGAGGCGATCGAGACCATCGACGCCGCCGTGACCGACCTGCGCAAGGACGGCTCGAAGGTGCTGACCATCGGCGGCGACCACACCATCGCCCTGCCCATCCTGCGGTCCCTGGCCCGCGACCACGGCCCCATCGGCGTGCTGCATTTCGACGCCCACCTGGACACCTGGGACACCTACTTCGGGGCACCGTTCACCCACGGCACGCCGTTCCGCCGGGCCAGCGAGGAGGGTCTGATCGACATGGAACGGTCCCAGCACATCGGCATTCGCGGTCCGCTCTACAGCAAGCACGACCTCGAGGACGACGCGGTGCTCGGATTCCAGGTGATCCGCTCCGACGATTACGAATTCGACGGCGTGGCATCGATCGTCGAGCGGATGCGCAAGCGCCTCTCCGGCGGCCCGGTCTACGTCTCGGTCGACATCGACGTGCTCGACCCCGCGCACGCGCCGGGTACGGGTACTCCCGAGGCTGGCGGCATGACGTCGCGTGAACTACTGAACACGTTGCGTGGGCTGGTCGGGCTGGAGGTGGTCGGGGCCGACATCGTCGAGGTTGCACCCGCCTACGACCATGCCGAGATCACCGGCATCGCCGCAGCGCATGTCGGTTACGAACTGCTCTCGGTCCTGGCGGCCAATCTGGGTTGACCGGGCCGGGCGTGCCGGCCTGCGAAAGGGCGGTTATGGGGCGAGGTTTCGGGGAATCGCCGGTGCAACCCGTCGATCAGCCGGTGCGCCTCGTACAGCTCGCGCCGCAGATCGCCGGCGCGGGGATCGACCCGCGCGTTGCCACGCGCACGTGCCCGGCGGTTTCGTGCATCGACGATTTCCAGTTTGTGCGAGATGTCGGCGACTTGGTCGTAGAGAGCAGCCAGTAGCTGTCGCGCCTGGCTCACCGCCGCATCTTCTGTCACGCAGGGATCTTCTCACCATTTTCTAAGGTGCGCGCACCGGGGTGAGCTTTCCGCGGCAATCGGCGAACCCTTTCCCACCCCGGCGAACACCGTGGCTTTGCTCGAGAATGCCTCGACCTGGCAAAGGCCGAGAGGGCGTTATTTGCCACTGTCAACCGAGAGGGTTGGTGGTCTGCTGACCAGTCCGGTCGATGCGGTGTGATCGATCTGTTCACAGAGGATGTCGCCATGGCCGGCGTGGCCGCGGTGCCATCAAGTCGGCCGGCCGATGTGTGCGCGATCACCGAATTCTTAGACTGCTTCGGCCTGGCGATGAGGTGTGGTGTCACCTCCCCGAGGCAGAATGCTTAAGCCGCCCGCCGATCGGGGGGCGGCTGACACGGCGAGGGCAGGCTCGCTGGGCAGTGACGCACCGACGGGATCCGGCCGCGCCGCGGCATCGGCCCTGGTGGAAGGGATAGCAGTGAGTTACAACGCCGCAGACATCACCGAGCTCGACGATGTCCAACACACCCGCCTGCGGCCGGCGGTGAACCTCGGCCTGGATGTTCTCAACACGGCCCTGCGCGAGCTGGTGGACAACGCGGTCGAAGAGGTCGCAGACCCCAGCCACGGCGGCTCGACCGTCACCATCACCCTGCACGCCGACGGATCGGTCAGTGTCGCCGATGACGGCCGTGGCCTGCCCGTCGACTCCGACCCCGTCACCGGGAAGAACGGCATCGTCAAGACCCTGGGCACCGCGCGGGCCGGCGGCAAGTTCTCCGCCCATTCCGATGCCACCAGCACCGGCGCCGGACTCAACGGGATCGGCGCCGCGGCGGCGGTGTTCATCTCCGCACGCACCGACGTGACGGTGCGCCGGGCCGGGAAGACCTACCTGCAGAGTTTCGGCGGCGGCTACCCCGGCACCTTCGAAGGTAAAGACTTCGACCCGAACGCCCCGTTCACCCGCTCCGACACGCAGAAACTGCGCGGCGTGGGTAACCGCAAGCCGGATGCCCACGGCACCACCGTGCGCATCCTGTTCGACTCGGCCGTGGTGCCCGATTCCAGCGTGGATGTCGGTGAGGTGCTGTTGCGGGCGCACGCCGCGGCGCGGATGTCGCCAGGTGTGCATCTCACCGTCGTCGACGAGGGGTGGCCGGGCGGAGAGATCCGGCCCGAGTTGATCGAGCCCTTCACCGGCCCGTGGGGCACCGACACCCTGCTGGACCTCATGTGCACCGCCGCCGGCACTCCCGTACCCGGCGTGCGCGCCGTGGTGGAGGGCCGCGGTGAGTACACCACCGGCCGCGGACCGACCCCGTTTCGCTGGTCGCTGACCGCGGGCCCGGCCGAACCTGCCACCGTCGCCGCGTTCTGCAATACCGTGCGCACCCCGGGTGGGGGGTCCCACCTGACGGCCGCCGTGAAGGGGCTGTCCGAAGCCCTGGCCGATCGCGCTTCCCGGATCCGCGACCTCGGCCTGGCCAAAGGCGAGGACGGTCCGGAGCCGCAGGATTTCGCGGCGGTCACCGCGCTGGCCGTCGATACCCGCGCCCCCGATGTGGCATGGGACTCCCAAGCCAAGACGGCGGTGTCCTCGCGGTCGCTGAACCTGGCGATGGCCCCGGATGTGGCGCGCAGCGTCACCGTATGGGCGGCCAACCCCGCCAACAGCGACACCGTGTCGTTGTGGACGAAACTGGCGCTGGAGTCGGCGCGGGCGCGGCGCAGCGCCGAAGGCGCCAAAGCCCGGTCCCGCGCGGCATCGAAGGCCAAGGGACTGGGCACCAACCTGTCGCTGCCGCCGAAGCTGCTGCCCAGCAGGGAGACCGGCCGCGGATCCGGTGCCGAGTTGTTCTTGTGCGAGGGCGATTCGGCCCTGGGCACCATCAAGGCGGCGCGCGACGCCACCTTCCAGGCGGCCTTTCCCCTGAAAGGCAAGCCGCCCAACGTCTATGGGTTCACACTGAGCAAGGCACGGGTCAAAGACGAGTTCGATTCCATCGAACGCATCCTGGGCTGCGGCGTGCGTGACCACTGCGATCCGGAACTGTGCCGCTACGACCGCATCCTGTTCGCCTCCGACGCCGACCCCGACGGCGGCAATATCAACTCCAGCCTCATCTCGATGTTCCTGGACTTCTACCGCCCGCTCGTCGAAGCGGGCATGGTCTACGTGACGCTGCCGCCGCTGTTCGTCGTCAAGGACGGCACGCAACGGATCTACTGCCAGGACGAATCCGAGCGTGATGCCGCGGTGGCCCAACTGAAAGCCACCTCCAAACGCAAGGTCGAAGTGCAACGAAACAAGGGTCTCGGTGAGATGGATGCCGATGACTTCTGGAACACCGTGCTGGATCCGCAGCGGCGCACCGTCATTCGAGTGCATCTCGATGACGGCGAATCCAAGCTGCACCACACTCTGTTCGGCGGGCCGCCGGAAGGCAGGCGTACGTGGATGGCCGATATCGCCTCCCGCGTCGACACCTCTGCTCTTGACCTGACGTAGGAGAACTTATTGTGACCGCCACCCTGGACGTTCCCGAGCAGAACCCCGATCTGGTGCTCGACCAGAGCGCAGATGACTATTGGAATCACTACCAGCTGACCTTCGCGCTCTACAGCGTCAGCGACCGCGCCATCCCGTCCGCGTTCGACGGGCTCAAGCCCGGCCAACGGCGCCTGCTCTATCAGATGCACGATTCGAAGCTGCTGCCCGGTAACAAGCCGCAGAAATCGTCCAAGGTCTGCTCGGCCGTCACCGGCAATCTGCACCCGCACGGCGGCGCGTCGATGTACGGCGCCGCGGCGCTGATGGCCGCCGAGTTCCAACGGGTGAAAGTCATTGACGGGCAGGGCGCATTCCCGCGTATTCAGGGTGACATTCCCGCGGCTGACCGCTATACCGAGATGCGGCTGTCGGCGCCCGGTGCGGCACTGACCGCCGAACTCGACGATCACGCCGTACCGATGGTCTCGACGTTCGACGGAGAGTGGATCGAGCCGACGGTGCTGCCGGCGCGCTGGCCGGTGCTGCTGTGCAACGGCGCCGTCGGTATCGCCGAGGGCTGGGCCACCAAGGTGCCGGCGCACAACCCCCGCGAGATCATGGCCGCCTGCCGGGCGCTGCTGGCGACGCCGAAGATGACCGACGACAGGTTGGTCAAGCTCATTCCCGGTCCCGACTGGGGCTGTGGCGCCACCGTGGTCGGCACCGCCGGGTTGCGCGAATACCTCACCACCGGACGCGGCGCGTTCACCGTGCGCGGCACCGTATCCGTGGAGGGCAAGAACGTCATCATCACCGAGCTTCCGCCCGGTGTCGCCAGTTCCACTGTCCAGGAACGGATCCGGGCCTTGGTCGAGTCCGGGGAACTCGCCGGTGTGGCCGATATGTCCGATCTGACCGACCGGCGTAACGGGCTGCGGATCGTGGTCACCGCCAAACGTGGTCACGATGCCGAGCAGATCCGTGAGCAGTTGCTCGCACTGACACCGTTGGAGTCCACCTTCGCCGCCAGCCTCGTCGCTCTCGACGAGGACCGGGTACCGCGCTGGTGGTCGGTACGTGAACTGATCTCGGCATTCCTACACCTGCGCGACTCGGTGGTGGTGCGCCGCAGCGAGTATCGCCTGGAGAAGGTCACCGCCCGTCGTCACCTCGTGGCCGGCCTGATGCTCATCCACCTCGATATCGATGCCGCGGTGGCGGTCATCCGCAGTTCCGATACCGTCGACGATGCTCGCCAGGGCTTGCAGGAGCGCTTCTCCATCGATGCCGAGCAGGCCGATTATGTTCTGGGACTGCAGCTTCGCCGGTTGACCCGACTCGACGTCATCGAACTGCAAGCCGAAGCCGAAAAGCTGGATGCCGAGTTCCTCGAACTGACCGAACTGGTGTCGAACCCCGATGCCCGACGCGCGGTCATCGACAAGGAACTGGTGGAGACCGCGAAACTGTTCAAGGGGGCCGAGTTCGACCGTCGCACGGTGCTGGACTTCGAGGCCACACCGACGGTGGCGGGCTCCGATGACGACGGCGCGCGCGAGCGGAAGGTCAATGCCTCCTGGCGTCTTGATGACCGCGGGGTGTTCTCCGACAGCCATGGCGACCTCCTCACCTCAGGTCTGGGGTGGGCGGTGTGGACCGACGGGCGCGTCAAGTTCACCACCGGCAACGGCCTGCCCTACAAGATCCGCGACATCCCCGTCGCGCCGGACATCACCGGGCTGGTGCGCTCAGGTGTGCTGACACCGGGGCATCACCTGGCGCTGGTGACCCGGCGCGGAAAGGTGTTGCGCATCGACCCCGCCGCCGTGAACCCGCAGGGTGCGGCGGGCAATGGTGTGGCCGGGGTGAAGCTGACGGCCGGTGACCCCGGCGACGAGGTCATTGCCGCACTGCCGCTCACCTGTGAGAACGGTGAGGCCATTCTTTCGATCTCCGAAAAGGGTTGGAAAGTCACCGAAGTCGCCGATATACCGGTGAAGGGGCGCGGTGGCGCAGGCGTCACGTTCCACCCGTTCGTCAACGGCGAGGACGCGTTGATGGCGGCGTCGGTCTCCCCCGCCGGGTTCGTCCGCGGCGGCAAGCAGGTGCGCGCCGAGAAGCGCGCGAAAGCTTCGGTCAAGGGTTCCGGCAGGGACGTGACGCCTGCGACGTAGCAACCGCTCAACTACGCAGCGGGCGGCCCTCCACGTCGGGCACCTTGCCGAGGAGAATCAGGATGCCATCGATGAAGGGCCAGATGCCGCCGATACCCAGCGTCAGCCAGGTGACCGCGATCTGCGCGACGGCCAGCTTGGTGTACCCGAGGTAGAAGCGGCCGAGCCCGAAGCTGCCGAGGAGAATTCCCAACAGACCCGCGGTCACCTTGCTCTTGTCGGACAGGGGTCGACCGGTCAGCGGGTCCACTCCGGCGTAGGCCGGCTGGGGTGCGTAGGTGGGGTCTTGCTGGGGCTGAGGTGTTGTTGTCATGGCGGTAATCGTCGTTGCGGTCCTTGGAATAATCTTGGAGCTCGCGCACGCCGATGTGGACGGTCGATCGCGCACTCACGGGCCGATGCGCACCGGCCCGGGACTCCAGAGGCCGCTACGGGTGGCGGTCGCGAGGTTCAGGTGCGCTTCGGGGGCTTCCACGACGGGATAGAAGCGGCGCAACGAGCCCCAGTCGCGGCCCCAGTCCCGGGACAGGTAGGTGGGCATGACGTGGGCCCTCAGCAGTAAGTCGGTAATACCCAACGGTCCGCCGTTGTCGCCGGACTGCCAGGTGTCCGGCATTTCGATCTTGGCGGGATAGTCCGGGGAGATCCGGTAGGTGGGGACTTGGGTGACACCATTGGCGTGCAGCATGGGCTGCTGACAGGGGAACACCAGTCCCACCGCCCAGTCCAGCAGGATCGGCTGCGTGGAGCCCAGGTACTCCTGCACCGACCGCAACTCGGGCACTCGCGGCGGGGTGACCGCGACCCAGTCACCTGGATTGAGCGAAGTGTCTTCGGCGACAACACGGATATAGCTCGCATCGGCGGCGATATCCGCGCGCGGGAAGCGCAGATTGCGCCATGCCGGCTGCGGACCGATGTCGTACGGGGTGACTCGCCCGCGTGGCACGAGTGTGCCTTCGGGGGTCTCCGTGCCGTACTCCAGGACGACGGTCTGCGCTGTGGTGCGGCCGGACAGGACGCTGTCACCGGTGATGGTGCCGGCGGCGGTGATCACCACGAGCGGATGTTGCGCGTCGGCGGCCGGGAGGCGATACCACGCCGAGGTCAACGTGCTGACCTGTTGAGGTCCGGCGGTGAAGCTCCCGGCCACCGGCACCTTGGCGGGGTCCAGGCCGTAGGGCAACACCGCGCCGGATCCGTTGATCCCGGCCGCATCCGATGCCGTGGGGGCTTCCCAGTCGTAGTCGGTGCCGGATTTGGCTTGGCTCTGCCAGATCGCTTCGGCCAGTGTGTGCTCCGGCAGCCCGTTGGGATCGAAACCGACCGGGGTGGCCCCGCCCAACGGGCCCAGCGGGCCGTAGCGGCCCGGCAGTGGAGCCAGGAATCCGTCGTTGGCCTCGGGTTCGACGAGGACGTCATCGGCCAGGCCGCACCCACCGGCCAGCTCACGAAGGTTGGCCCATCCGTTGGAGTAGCTGGGGTACTCCTTGATGGCCCCGGCCAGCATCGATCCGGCGCACACCACCACCATGGCGCCCGCCGCCACCGGCACGGGCGCTCGCGTCAGGAGGCCGACCGGACGCGCCTCGGGCCGACTCGCGGCGCCGGCCAGGTGCAGCCGCCCCGCGTAACCGGCGGCCGCCACACTCAGTACGAAGAACACCGCACTCACGGTGACAGGACCCCAGTGCGGACTGCTGTCGTTGAACGGCACCCCATAGCTGGAGACATACCAAAACCCGTTGGTCGACGCGAAACACAGGGCAAGAACCAGGAATACGGCCGCAAGGAACGCCACTCGGTTACGCGCCGACCGCAGCACCGCCGGCCCGAACAGCACAGTCGCCACGGCCGCCATCGCCGCGCCGACGGCGGCGAACAGCCCGAAGTGGTGAATCCACTTTGTCGGGGCAAAGGTGAGCAGGAACAACGTGGCGAAGATGACGCCCATCAGTCGCCACACCGGGCCCACCGCAATGCCGGGAATCCGCTTGCGGCGCAACAACAGCAGCATCGACGCGAACAGACATGTCATGGTGATCAAGATCCCGAACCGCCGCGACAACGCGCCATCGGTGGTCGGCAAGAACAAGTAGTAGTAACGCAGGTTCTCGGTGTACCAGGGCTGAGCCGGGCCGATCGCCGTGCGCACCGCGGTGGCTTCGCGCACGGTGGCCAGGGTCTGGTCGGCAAAGATCACCGTCAGCACCACGACTCCGGTTGCGGCCAGCGGCAGCAGGATCGGCCAGATTCCGACCCTCTTGGCGCGGGTGACGATGATGCGCACGATGGGACGCCCACCGGCCAGCAGCACGGCCACGGCGATGATCCCGGTGGGTTGGATACCGAGAGTGAACGCCGCCACGACGATCGCCAGTCCGACCAACGTGGGGCGACGGGTGATGATGGCCCGTTCGACGAGCACATAGGTGACCAGGGCGCCGGTGGCGATCTGTCCCTCCGGACGCAGGCCGTTGTTGAAGGGCATCCACGCGGCGAGGAACACCAACGCCGCCGCCCACACCGCGGCGTTGCTTGCCGCGACGGCCGGGCCCAGCCGGGGCAGCACCTCTCGGGAGAGCAGCAGCCAGCACAGCAGCGCGCAGATCAGGTCCGGCAGCCGCAGCCACAGGCTGGCGTGGCTCACGTGGGTCATGAGGGCGATCAGGTCGTAATACCAGCCGAAGGGGTCCTCAGGACTGCCGAACCAGCGGAAGTAGTTGGCCATGTAGCCGGCGTGGCTGGAGGTGTTGGCCATCCCGAATTGGTAGCCGTCATCCGAAGATCCGGCACCCGCGATGAACCAGAAGACCGACGCGACGATCACCGTCGCATCCACCACGGTGACGTTGCGCCAGCGGGTCGGGACGAGCCGGCGACTGCGGCGCGCATCGAGGCGATCCAGTCGCCACAGCGCCAGCAGTCCGGCAACCGCGCCGAAGATCCCGGCAAGTATCGCCGCCGTCTTCATCGGTGACGGGGAACTGGTGTAGCGGGTGTCGATGGTCGCCGCGAACGTCAGTCCGGGCGGCGCGGGTCCCGTGAGGTCGGTGAATACCCCGACGATCTGGGGTCGCAGGTTCGGATCGCTGAACCCACCTCGCAGTGCCGCACCGGTATCGGGATCGGACACTCCGCGAACCGAAGCGAACGTGCCCTCCACCGAGGAGGACACGTCCAGCCGTTGACATTGCGAGCCGGCCATGAGGGTGCGCGGCACGCTGAGGATCACCACGTTGCGAGCGATCACATCGACGCGCTGGTGAGTCGCCGTGACGAACAGGCCGTTGAGCATCGCCTGCTTGCCTGCCGCCGGGGCGGTCCCCAACACCAGCCCGCCCGAGGTGGGCAGGTCCCGAATGACGTTGCAGGGCACCGATGCCGTCAAGGAGACCGGTGTCAACGTGATCAGCGGTGCGGTCACGCTGCCCAGCCGACCGGCTTGGGGCCACTGCAGCGTCGCCGTGGTCTGCACCACCGGCAGCACCGGAACCAACAGACTCGCCACGAATCCCACCAGGCCCGCGACGACCGCGACCAGCCTGGTCAGTCGCATCGGCCGACCTGGTTCTCCTATGCGCAGCTCAGCGGGCTCACTGGTCGCCTTCGAGTCGGCGTCGTCGCGCACCAGGCTCACCGAGCATCCCCCGCCCCCGTGTTCTCCCCCACCGCATCATCAGTATCCGAAGCAACTGTTACAGTCAAGCGTGCCGCGACCGTTCGACCACGCGAAGCGCGAAGAGCTATTGGCCACTGCGGGGGCCATTTTGGCGCGCACCGGGGTGGTCGACACATCGCTGCGCGAGCTTGCCGCCCAGATGGGCACGAGTGCCCGCATGCTGGTCTACTACTTCGGCGGCAAAGAGCAACTCATCCTGGAAGTCCTGACCCGTCAACAGCGCGCGGCAATACCGGAGACCGAGCAGCTGGACCTCCCGGATTCGATTGCCGCTCATCGCGCATGGTGCTTCGACGACTGGTACGAATGCACGCAGGGAGAACGGCGCAACAGCCTGCGCGTCGTGCTGCAGGTGTTCGGCGCCTCCTGCGGACTCGACAGCCCCTATCGTGAGTACACCTGGGACACCCTGTCCTTGCTCACCCGCAATTCCAAGGCGCGCCTGCAAGCGCTCGGAATGCCCGACCATGTCGCCGAAACCCGTTCGCGCATAGCACTGGCCGCGTTCCAAGGCTTCATCATCGAGTATTTCACCGCACCCGACCCCGCCTTCGTCGACGACACCTTCGCCCGATTCGTCGACGAGTTCCTGCTCGCGCCGTTCACCTCCCCCGACCGGTCGAAGTCATACTGACCCCATGGGGGTACGTCATTCATGGCTCTGATACTCATCGCCGCCGGCATGGCGCTGGCCGTCGCTCTTCTGCTCACGCCCGTGTTGATCCGTGCGTTCACCGTCATGGGCTTCGGTCAGGAGATCCGCGATGACGCACCCCGGAGTCACCAACGCAAGCGAGGCACGCCGACCATGGGCGGTCTGGCGATCCTCACCGCGATGTGGGCAAGCTACCTGGGCACCAACCTCGTGGGGCTCGGTCTCGGCGGTTCCGGCCCGTCGGCATCCGGGCTGCTCGTCCTCGGGCTCGCCACCGCACTCGGTGCGGTGGGCTTCACCGACGACTACGTCAAGTTACGGCGCTCGCGCAATCTCGGCTTGAACAAGAGGGCCAAGTCCGCAGGCCAACTGGTTGCGGCAGTCCTTTTCGGTGTGCTCGCGCTGCAGTTCCACAATGCCGACGGTCTCACCCCGGGCAGCACGGCGCTGTCCTACGTCCGCGATATCGCCGCGCTCACCTTGGCGCCCACGGTGTTCGTGCTGTTCTGCATCATCGTCGTCTCCGCGTGGTCGAACGCCGTCAACCTGACCGACGGCCTGGACGGGCTCGCCGCAGGTGCCATGGCAATGGTGAGCGCCGCCTACGTCCTCATCACCTTCTGGCAGTTCCGAAACGCCTGCACCATCAATCCCGGGCCCGGTTGCTACCAGGTCCGGGATCCCCACGATCTGGCCCTGCTGGCCGCCGCAACTGCCGGCGCCTGCATCGGATTCCTGTGGTGGAACTCCGCACCCGCTCGGATCATCATGGGCGACACCGGATCGCTGGCGCTGGGCGGCATCATCGCTGGTCTGTCGATCACCAGTCGCACCGAGGTCTTGGCCATCATCCTCGGCGCGCTGTTCGTGGCTGAGGTGACATCTGTCGTCATCCAGGTCATCGCATTCCGCACCACCGGCCGCCGGGTCTTTCGCCTCACTCCCCTGCACCACCACTTCGAGCTGATGGACTGGCCGGAAAGCACACTGACCATTCGATTCTGGCTGATCACGGCCATCTCCTGTGGTCTCGGAATCGCGCTCTTCTACAGCGAATGGTTGACGGCCGCCGGATCGTGAGCGCCGGGCAACCTGCTGTCGCGTCGGTTCAGGCGGTCGCCGACTCAGCCTTGTGGGCGTGCAGCAGGTATCCGGGAAACTGCAGCCGCCCGAGCGAGTCTCGGTCGAAGGGCAGTGTGAGATCTGGAAGTCCGGGCAAGGAACCGACTTTGGCCAGGATCGGTGCCGGGCGGATGAAGTCGATGTCGAAATAGCGTCCGACCGCGGCATGTAGTTCGTAGGCATCGACCTCGTTGGGCTTGGACGCCATCTCTGCGGGGTAGGCGCCCTTGGCGAAGACCAGGATGTAATAGTCGGCGCCTCCGGCGGCGGAACGATGGACTGCTTTCAGGTAGGCATCGCGCCTGTCCACCGGCAGCGCGTGGAACAGGGTGCAGTCCACCACGCTGAGAAAGCGCTCGTCGTAACCGGTGAATGCGGTGATGTCGGTCTGCACGAAGGTCGCGTTCGTCAGACCGCGTTCAGCGGCCGTGCGCTGTGCCCATGCGACGGCGGTACCGGACAGCTCCAGACCGACCACCGTATGGCCGGCCTCCGCCAGGGCGAGGGACACCTCACCGTGGCCGCAGCCCGCGTCGAGCACGTCGCCACGGAATGCACCCGCGCGGATCAGGTCGGCGATCACAGGTTGGGGCTCGCCGATGTTCCACGGCGGCGGGCCATCGAAGAAACCATCCTCGCGGTAGGCGCCGTCCCAGTCCATCGTCTCCATCGTCATGCATTCCACGGTAGTACCGAATTTCCGCAGCTAGGGCCGACTTTCGATGTGGACCTTTTCACCTTGCCAACCCGACCGGGACCTGCTCGAAGCCGACCTCACCGACCCTTGACAACGGCCCGGCCACCCGCTCGGAGGTTCCTCAGCGGCGCTCGTCGACAGCCGCTGCGAACTGCACGTGCTTTCGCTCAGCTCGCTCGCTTCGTCGCGGAACCAACTGCGCCACTTCCGGATCGTCCTGGTGCACAGGCGGACTCGAATGACTTGTCTGCGCCACTCGTATTCGCACGGCAAGATCGCGCAGTGCGGTCTCCTCATCACTGCCGACGAATCCATTTATCCACGCCCACAACGACGCCACGAGGGCGGGAGGCAGCGTCGCGCCGTTGCCCACGAATCGTTCGAGAAGTTCTCTGATGGCGACGTTCTGCTCGCCCGCGCCGATCTTGACGCACAGCCATGAATTCACCGTGTCCGCGAGGAACGGCTTCGCCGATCCCATGAGAGCCCAAGCAAATTCGTTCTCGTCAGCTCTGTTCATCACCGCACTCCGAGTCATCGGACGGTTTCGGGTACGGTCGGCACGAGGTGGATTCGCCACCAGATAGGGCCTGACCGCCCGCATCACAGCGTGATCGCCGCGGTCGCAGTGCCGTCGAGATCGTCGAGGATCGCGGCCTGCGCGGCCGGGGGCAGGGTGTGCAGGATCTCGCGCACCCGGGCCTGACGACGCGCCACACCCTTACGCTCGGGCATCCCCGGCGTCGCAAT
>NZ_JACKUC010000020.1:0-116195 GCF_025822555.1 Mycobacterium hackensackense | reverse complement strand
GCCGACGGTTCCGAGGCCGGCTCCACGGGTGTCAAGTCCCGCCCCGGTCTCCGCTGGCCCAAGCCGAAGCCGCGGGCGACGACCACCACCGGGGCGTCCGGTGGGTCGGATTCCTCGGAGTCGGCCCACACAGCGAGCGTAACCTCGGACAGTGGAAGCGGCGGATCCGCCGATTGAGAAGCAGGGGAGGAACGAAGGGCCGCGACATACTCGCGGCCCTTCGTTTTGGGGTCGACAGGACGCATGCCCCTCCTCGACGGGAACGCGTGACCCGCCCCGGCGGGCGTTCGGACACGTCACTCGCCGATCACCGGTGGCGCTTGGACCTCATCCTGCGGCGGCGGTCCGGGGAGGTGCCGGCCAGCAACGGGATCCACCCACTCCCACATGTCAGGACCGGCGCGTCGAACGGCCGGTACTACGACGCTGTTGGCAAACGTTGCCTCGGGTCATCGCAGCGCCGGGCGTGGAGGTGGAGCGAACTCCCGTTCAACTTTGCCAAGCCGGTCCTCGGATGGGTCGGCTGGAGTGCTCGAAGTCGGTGCCATTCGGCCCGAGGTGGCGAGCGCAAAGCCTGAACCTGCGACGTTGCTCCGCGCCGCGGGCCGAGGTCGCTCTCGGGAACGGCGGCCGGCCACATGTGCCCCTTTGCCATAACTTGGATTATGGGAACGCATTTGGATATTTCCGCCAGGGTCAATTGTTTGCCTTAATTTCGCGGTTTCGGCTAAGCGTTTTGACGCATTTATTACCGCTGGGTAAGTTGTGCAATTTGCCGTCGCTTCAGTTAATTTGCGAGCAATGTGCAGGCAAGGCACAGGTGTCCCGATCTGCAGAGAAACGAGGTGGTCGAAATGTGGAGACGTGCTCCTCGACCAGTGCGCGGTGTGATGGTGCGTGTGGTAATAGGGTTGACCGCCACAGCAATGATCGCGGCGACCGGAAGTCATTTCGTCATGCCCGAGGTGAAGCGTGTCGCGTCGTACGACATCCTCAACGTCGCCGCGATCGACGACTCCCCGTCGACGGTCGGCATCTCCGAGGGCTCGGACTGGTATTACGCGGTGAACGACGCCCTCTCCAAACCGGGCATCACGGCAGCTGAGATCGAGGCAATCCGGGCGGATGTCGACCAGCGACTCCAGTCGATGTTGGATATTGGTGTCACGAACGTTCGTGTGCTGGTGCCGTGGGCCAACATCGAACAGAGGGACCCCAGTCTTCCGCAGAGCACCCGGAACTGGAACGCGCTCGACATGATCGTCAATGCCGCGAATGCCAAGGGTATGGGCATTCTTGGCGTCCTCAACTCGACCCCGGTGTGGGCTACGGAGTCGACGCCGATCAACGGTCAGCCGACGGATGTCAACGACTTCGCCGATTTCGCCAAGCAGGTGGCTCTGCGCTACGGCGACAAGATCAGCGCCTACGAGGTCTGGAACGAACCGAACGCCTTCATCTTCTGGAATCCGGTGGACCCGGTCGACTACACCACGATGTTGAAGGCGACGTACACCGCACTCAAACAGGCCGCCAGTCAGCTCAACATCGACATCTCCGTGATCGGAGCGGTGGTGGGTGCCGGCTCGACGTGGGGCAATTTGACGATGAACCCCGTCGACTTCGTCACGGCGATGTATGCCGCGGGAGCAAATGGCTATTTCGATGCGCTGTCATTTCACCCTTACGACTACTACGCGAAATTCTCCGAAGGAAACGTTGCTTTGTCGCAGGCCCAGCAGCTGCGGGAACTGATGGATTCCTACCTCGCGCCGGGCCAAGAGCAACTGAAGTTGTGGATTAGCGAGTACGGCCTTCCGACGAATCTGGTTTCCGAAACAGCGCAGAAAGACTTCATCACGGATTTCATCAACTTCTGGCAGACCGTGGCGGGAGCAGGGCCCATCTTCCTGTACACGACACGTGACACCGCGGGGCCCACTGAGGATCTCAACAACAATGAGGCACACTTCGGGCTGTTCTACGAGGACGGGACACCGAAACCCATCGCTCTCGTCCTCAAAGAGCTGATCAAGTCGCTGCAGCCGACCACACCTACCAACCCGTCGAACCCGGTGACATCGGTGCTGCAGCTGCTCGGACAGCTGATCACCAATGTGCTGAGCTTCGTGCCGAACCTGATCAGCGCGATAGTGACATCCGTGGTCACCGCCATCACCCAGATTTTCAAGGGATTCGGCGGGCAGACGGCCACCGCGACGGCTCTGAGCGCTGCTCGCACGGCCACGGTCGAGGGGGTCTCCGCGGAGACGGTGGAGTCGGCGGCTCTCGCCGGGGACAAGGTCTCGACGGCTGGTGAAGAGGCCAAGTCCGGCGAATCCGACGCCACCACCGAGGCGGCTACCACCGAGGCGACAACCGAGGCGGCCACGACTGAGGTGGAGGCCACCGCCACCGAGGTGACCGAGCCGACCGCCGTCACCACCGAGGTGACCGCCACGGAGGCCGAGGAGGTCGACACGGTCGAGGAGTCGACGACCACGACACCGGCGGCCGATCCGGTCGGGACCGCGGTCGAACCCGTCGACACCACGGAGGTGGACACCACAAAGGTCGACACCACGAAGGAAGCAGAAGCTCCCTCAACCGGTACCGATACGACGACCAAGCCCGAGGCGACGACGAAGCCCGACACCACGACGAAGCCCGACACCACCGAGTCGGGGACCACTAAGCCGGACACGTCGAAGGATGACGCCAAGGGCGATACCAAGCCCGACAGCACAACCGATGGCAAGGCCGGCGACACGTCCAAGCCGGCTGCCGCGTCCGGCAGTGCCGGCGCCGACAAGAACGGCGAGGGTGCAAAGGCCACCCGCGAGGGATCGAAGGCCGGTCACCCTGAGCACGGTACGAAGCCCAGGGGTGGGGTCAAGGACAACGACGGGGTCAAGCCGGTCAAGCCGGCTCGCCACGGTGCGGGTGCAACCTCCGCTACCGCGTCCAAGTCCGACGACGGGGGCACGAAGGCCGGGGCGTCCGCATCTTCGGGTTCGGGCGGCTCCGAGTAGGGAAACAAGGGAGGAAATGAGGGGCCGCGGCGACGCGGCCCCTCATTCTTCGTCTCTGTACTGGTGCCCTCGGTGAGATTCGAACTCACACTGCACGGGTTTTGAATCCGTTTCCTCTGCCAGTTGGGATACGAGGGCCTGCACTGGTGCGGGTTACCACCATAGAGGATGGCCGGACAGGTCCCAGATCCCGGGCCGACGCGCCCATTTAACCCCGAGGTCGCTCATCGCCGTCCTTCACGAGACAATGGCGGAATGACCGACGCTCCTACGCCGCGCCGTGTCCTCATAGCCGAGGACGAAGCACTGATCCGACTCGACCTGGCAGAGATGCTGCGCGAGGAGGGTTATGAGGTCGTGGGGCAGGCCGGTGACGGCCAGGAGGCTGTCGACCTGGCCGAGAGCCTCAAACCCGACCTGGTGATCATGGACGTGAAGATGCCGCGCCGCGACGGGATCGACGCGGCCTCCGAGATCGCCGCCAAGCGCATCGCGCCCATCGTCATCCTGACCGCCTTCTCGCAGCGCGAGCTCGTCGAACGGGCCCGTGACGCCGGGGCGATGGCCTACCTGGTGAAGCCGTTCTCCATCACCGATCTGATCCCCGCCATCGAGGTCGCGGTGAGTCGGTTCAGTGAGATCGCGGCGCTGGAGAACGAGGTGGCGAGCCTGTCTGACCGGCTCGAGACACGCAAGCTCGTCGAGCGGGCCAAGGGTTTGCTGCAGGCCAATCAGGGCATGACCGAACCCGAAGCGTTCAAATGGATCCAGCGCGCGGCGATGGATCGGCGCACCACCATGAAACGGGTTGCCGAGGTCGTCCTGGAAACACTCGACCCGCCAAGCGGCGAATCGTCTTCTGCCTGATCCCTGTGGACGGCCTGGGTTAACACTGCGTTTCCGGTCCTGCGCTACACCAGCTCGCGGTACCGACGCGCCGCGGGCAATCGTTCAACATCGCGCAACCCGGCGACCGGTTGGCTAGTGTCTACCCGAAGCATCAGCGAACGGCCGACCTGCGGCTAATCGTCGGTGCCGTTGGAATCCATGACCCGGAGGTGAAGCGTGCGCAGTCGCGTGGCACGGAATGCATTTGCGCTCGGCGGCGCTGGTCTGCTGGTACTCGGTATTGCCGGGTGCAACCAGTCCTCGCCCGAGCAGAGCACGTCGAAGGCGGACCTGAAGATCGTCGAGCAGGTCCAGATCGATGAGAACGGCGCGGAGGTCAAGGCATCCGCGGGTGCCACTCCGGCCGATCCCGCCGGCGACGGCAAGGCCACCTGCCCGCCCGTGTCCATTGCGATGGCCGGTGCGCTCAACGGCCCGGACGCCGCGCTGGGCATCAACATCAAGAACGGTGTGCAGCTCGCGATCGACAAGCACAACGCCGCCAACCCCGGCTGCCAGGTGCAGCTCAAGCCGTTCGACACCGAGGGTGACCCGCAGAAGGCGACGGCCATCGCCCCCCAGATCGTGGACGACCAGTACACGATCGGTCTGGTCGGCCCGGCCTTCTCCGGCGAGACCAAAGCCACCGGCACGGTGTTCGACCAGGCCGGACTCGTCGCTACCACGGCATCGGCCACCAACCCGACGCTGAGCCAGAACGGCTGGAAGACCTTCTTCCGTGGCCTCGCCAATGACGCCGTGCAGGGCCCGTCGGTGGCCAACTACCTGAAGAACACGTTGGGCTACAAGAAGATCTGCGTGATCGACGACAGCACCGACTACGGGCTGGGCCTGGCCACCGCGGTGCGCGACACCCTGGGCCCGGTCGCCGACTCCGGCTGCAACATCTCGGTGAAGAAGGGCGACAAGGACTTCTCCGCCGCGGTCACCCAGGTCAAGGGGATTAGCCCGGACGCCATCTTCTACGGCGGCTACTACTCCGAAGCGGCCCCGTTGGTGCAACAGCTCCGCGACGGTGGTTACACCGGCGTCTTCTCCTCGGCCGACGGCACCAAGGATCCCGAGTTCGTCAAGCAGGCAGGCGAGGCCTCCAAGGACGCCATCCTGGCCTGCCCGTGCGGCCCGGCCACCGGCACGTTCGCCGAGGACTACAAGAAGAAGTTCAACACCGAGGCGGGTACCTACAGTGCGGAGGGCTATGACCTCGGCACCATCCTGCTCAAGGGCATCGACTCGGGTGCCATCACCCGGCCGGCGCTGCTGGACTTCGTGAAGAAGTACAACGGCCAGGGTGTGGCCCGCAACTACCAGTGGACCGACAAGGGTGAGCTCACCACCAACCTGATCTGGATCTTCAAGGTCCAGTAGGTAACTCGCTGACGCCAGAACGCGTCCGGGACCCCGGTTCCGGACGCGTTCTCGTTCCAGACAGCCGCACTTATCGACCAGGAGCGCGCCACCGGATGACCCCCGATTGCATCGGTCAGTACGTCTGCACCGCAGCCAATATCAACTTCAACGTCGACAACCTGGTGAACGGGTTCGGCCAGTTGACGATTGACGGTCTGTCGTGGGGAGCGATCTACGCACTCGTCGCGGTCGGCTACACCCTGGTGTTCGGCGTGCTGCGGTTGATCAACTTCGCCCATTCCGAGATCTTCATGCTCGGCATGTTCGGCGCCTATTTCGCGCTCGACATCATCCTCGGTTTCACCCCGAGCGGTACGCCGTACAACAAGGGCATCGCGTTGACGGTGTTGTATCTGGCGATCGCGATGCTGGTCGCCATGGCGGTGTCGGGGTCGGCCGCGGTCGGGCTGGAAATGGTGGCGTACCGCCCGTTGCGCAAGCGCAACGCCCGGCCGCTGACATTCCTGATCACCGCCATCGGCATGTCGTTCGTGCTGCAGGAGTTCGTGCACTTCGTCTTGCCCAAGTTGATCAAGGGCTATGGCGGCAGTAACGCCCAACAGCCGATCATCTTGGTGCAACCCAAGACTCAGTTCACGATCTTCGGCGCGACGGTGTCCAACGTGACCATCGTGATCGTGGTGGCCGCGCTCGTGTTGGCGCTGCTGACCGATATCGCCATCAACCGCACCAAGTTCGGCCGCGGTATCCGCGCCGTCGCCCAGGACCCGACCACGGCCACCCTGATGGGAGTGTCGCGGGAGCGGGTCATCATGACGACGTTCTTGATCGGCGGTCTGCTCGCCGGTGCGGCCGCTCTGCTCTACACCCTGAAACTTCCGCAGGGGATCATCTACTCGGGCGGATTCCTGTTGGGTATCAAGGCGTTCTCGGCCGCGGTGCTCGGCGGTATCGGTAACCTGCGTGGCGCCCTGCTCGGTGGTCTGATCCTCGGGGTCATGGAGAACTACGGCCAGGCGCTGTTCGGCACCCAATGGCGGGATGTGGTGGCGTTCGTGCTGCTGGTGCTGGTGCTGTTGATCCGGCCGACGGGCATACTCGGTGAGAGCCTGGGGAAGGCACGCGCATGACTCATCAGCAGACGAGCGGCTGGCGGCGCACCGTGCTCGCGCCGGGAGACGGCCTGCGCCAGTGGTGGTCTGAGCTCAGCCGTCCGGGCAAGTGGATCTTCGGGGCCGCGCTGTTCCTGCTCCTCGGGCTGCTGCCGCTGTACACCCCGGGCTTCCTGGACACCCCGGGAATCAGCTTCGGTGGCACCATGGCGCAGTTCGCGATGATCGCGATCATTGCGATCGGCCTCAACGTCGTCGTGGGCCAGGCGGGCCTGCTCGATCTCGGCTACGTCGGTTTCTACGCCGTCGGCGCCTACACGGTCGCGTTGCTCACCAGCCCGGACAGTCCGTGGAACAAGGTCGGCCCGGACGGGTTCTTCAGCAAGGACTGGGCCTGGTTGTCCTGTGTCCCGATCGCCATGGCGGTGACGGCGCTGGCCGGGCTGATCCTGGGTACGCCGACGCTGCGGCTGCGCGGCGACTATCTGGCGATCGTCACCCTCGGGTTCGGCGAGATCATCCGGCTGCTCGCGGACAACCTCACCGATGTCACCAACGGCCCGCGCGGGCTCAACGAGATCGCCTATCCGAGGCTGGGGGAGAACGAGCATCTGCCCAATGGTGTGTTCTCCAGCGGTAATTCGGCGGGGGACGCCAACTACGGCACCTGGTGGTTCTGGCTGGGCCTGGTGCTCATCGTCATCGTGCTGCTTCTGGTCGGAAACCTGGAACGCAGCCGGGTCGGCCGGGCCTGGGTGGCCATCCGCGAGGACGAGGACGCCGCGGAGGTCATGGGCGTCAACACCTTCAAGTTCAAGCTGTGGGCATTTGTCATCGGTGCGGCCATCGGTGGGCTCTCCGGTGCCCTGTACGCCGGCCAGGTCCAGTACGTGGCGCCGCCGACGTTCAACATCATCAACTCCATGCTGTTCCTGTGCGCCGTGGTCCTGGGTGGCCAGGGCAACAAGCTGGGAGTGGTCTTCGGGGCGTTCATCATCGTCTACCTGCCCAACCGGCTGCTCGGGGTGCACTTCCTCGGGATCAACCTGGGCGATCTGAAATATCTGTTCTTCGGTCTGGCGCTGGTGGTGCTGATGATCTTCCGGCCACAGGGCCTGTTCCCGGTGCGCCAGCAACTGCTCAGCTACGGCAAATCCGCGCGCACTCTGCTTCGCCGGGCCGATGACTCGAAGGCGGCAGCATGACCGAACCGGCCATCGATGAGGAACTGGCTGCGCTGCACCGCGACGTGAACGCCGCCGAGGGTGAGAAGCTGCTGGAGACAAAGGATCTCACCGTCAAGTTCGGCGGACTCACCGCGCTTGACTCGGTGTCCTTCGACATCAAGCGCGGCGAGATCCTGGGTCTGATCGGTCCCAACGGGGCGGGCAAGACCACCTGCTTCAACGCGATCACCGGGGTGTACCGGCCCAGTGCCGGCAGCGTCACGTTCGACGGCGCACCGCTGGGCAAGATCAAACGCCATCAGATCACCCGCCGCGGCATTGCCCGCACCTTCCAGAACATCCGGCTGTGGGGTGAGATGACCGCTCTGGAGAACGTGGTGGTCGGCACCGACGCCCGGCACAAGACCTCGGTGCCCGGCGCGCTCGTGCGCACGCCGCGGCACCGGCGCGAGGAGAAGGACGCCATCGAGCGGGCCGCGGCGCTGCTTCAGTTCGTCGGAATCGCGCACCGTGGTGAGGAGAAGGCCAAGAACCTGCCCTACGGCGACCAACGTCGCCTGGAGATCGCACGCGCTCTGGCCACCGAACCCAAGCTGCTGTGCCTGGACGAGCCGGCCGCGGGGTTCAACCCGAGCGAGAAGGCCGCGCTCATCGACCTGATCCGCGCAATCCGCGATGACGGTTACACCGTGCTGTTGATCGAGCACGATATGCGTCTGGTCATGGGCGTGACCGACCGCATCGTGGTGCTGGAGTTCGGGCGCAAGATCGCCGACGGGCTGCCTGCGGAGATCCGGGAGGACCCGAAAGTGATTGCCGCCTACCTGGGAGTTCCCGATGACGAGCTCTGATCCTGTGGACCCGCGTCCCGTCCTGCTCGAGGTGCGTGACGCCGTCGTTCATTACGGCAGAATCCAAGCGCTGCATGGCGTTTCGCTGGAGGTGCGGGAAGGCGAACTGGTCACGCTGCTGGGCTCCAACGGAGCGGGCAAGACCACCATGATGCGGGCGATCTCGGGACTGCGGCCGCTGACGTCGGGATCGGTGTGGTTCGACGGCACGGACATCTCCAAGGTCAAAGCGCATCACCGGGTGACGCAGGGGCTCATCCAGGCCCCCGAAGGCCGCGGTGTGTTCCCCGGGATGACCGTGGTCGAGAACCTGGAAATGGGCTGTTACGGAAGGAAATTCGACTCCAAGCGCGACCACGACGAGCGCCTCGACTGGGTGATGACGACATTCCCCCGGCTGGCGGAGCGGCGCGCCCAGGTGGGTGGCACCCTGTCCGGCGGCGAACAGCAGATGCTGGCGATCGGCCGTGCGTTGATGGCCCGGCCGAAGGTGCTGCTGCTCGACGAGCCGTCGATGGGTCTGGCGCCCATGATCATCTCGCAGATCTTCCGGATCATCACCGAGATCAACAAGCAGGGCACCACGGTGCTGTTGGTCGAGCAGAACGCGCAGCAGGCGCTCAGCAGGTCCGATCGCGCGTACATCCTGGAGACCGGGGCGGTGACCCGCAGCGGCAATGCCCCCGAACTGTTGAAGGACGACAGCATCCGGGCGGCGTATCTCGGGGTGGCCTGACGCTCCCTGCCTGTCGTCGGCCTGTCCGCAGGCTGCACACAGTTATCTCATAACCACGCACAGGTTCCTCATGGCTTGCGCTGAATTCCAATCGGCAGACTCGATTTCGGTTGGGGCTTAGTGAATGGAGCGCGAGACCGATGAACAGGTGCATCAAAGTGGTGGCGAGCTCGGCCGTCTTGGTTGGTCTGGCCGCCGGAGCGCTCGGCACCGGAGTTGCCACCGCGGCGCCGCAGTGCCCGCCTGGGGCACAGAACTGCCAGGGCGGCGGCCCCGGTAGTCCCGGTGGTCCTGGTGGTCCCGGTGGGCGTGACAACGGTCCTGGTGGTCCGGGCGGCCCCGGTGGTCCGGGCAATAACGGACCGGGTGGTCCGGGTGGACATGACAACGGCCCCGGTGGCCCCGGCTGGCATGACAATGGTCCTGGCGGTCCTGGCGGTCCTGGCGGTCCTGGCGGACCAGGCGGGCCCCCGCGGGATGGATCACCCGGCTGGCATCCCGATCGGCCGCCGGCGCTTCCGCCCGGCCAGTTCGACCGGCCCGCGCCACCGGACTGGGCTCCCGACTGGAACTGGGGACCGGGCCAGGGGAACGTCCCGGGCTGGGCGTCGCACCGGCCGGGACCCCCGTGGTGGGCGCCGTTCGCACGCGTCTTCTGGTCCGACGTGCGCAACTCATGGGGGTTCTGGTGGGGTCCCTTCTGGTTCCCCGCCTAGTCGACCGGCCGCGGAACATGCGCTCGTGTACGTGAATTCGCAAATAAGCTGATACGCGAGCGCAGGTCTGCGCGCGAAAGCGCGGTTACACTCCCGATGGTGAGTGATCGAATCTCGGTCGTGATCGCGGAGGATTCCCTGCTGGTCCGTGACAGTGTCACGCGATCGCTGTCCACCGTGCCCGAGGTCGATGTCGTCGGCGTCGCCGAGGACTATGACTCCGCGGCAGACCTCGTCGCCTCACACCGTCCGACGATCCTGATGACGGATGTTCGCATGCCGCCAACCTCGACGGATGAGGGGATCCGGCTGGCGCGGTGGCTGCGCACGGCGCATCCGGACGTCGGGGTGATCGTGTTGTCGAACTATGCGGACCCCGGTTACGCGGCGGGCCTGTTGGAAGGCGGCACCGCGGGCCGGGGTTACCTGCTCAAGGATCGGGTGTCGCATTTCGACGAACTCGGCGAGGCCGTGCGGCAAGTGGCTACTGGTGGCACGGTGCTCGACCCACTGGTGGTCGAGGCGCTACTGGCCCAACCGCGGTCCGCGCCCGCACTGAGCAGGCTCACACCCCGCGAACGCGAGGTGCTCGGTGAACTGGCGACGGGCTTCAGCAACCGCATCGTCGCGCAGCGCCTGGTGCTCTCGCAGCGGGCGGTGGAAAAGCACATCAACTCGATTTTCGCCAAGCTCGAACTGACCGTCGATGATGGCGTTGACCGGCGGGTGAAGGCCGTGCTGATGTTCCTCGACCACCGTGGGACCGGCTGATCGTGCCGCCTGCGAATCCCGCAAGCAGTGGTGTGTACACCATCGTGCCGAGCAAAGCTCTCGGGCACGATGACGTGGTGGCTGGAGAACAGATACGTGTCTGGGTCGTAGACGACCAAGCCAGCTTCCGCCGTGCCACCGCGGCGACGCTGGCGGCGATGGACGACTTCGTCATGGCAGGCGAATGCGAGACGGGCGAAACCGCCGTCGAACAGATGCGCAGCGGTGATGGCGATATCGTGCTGATGGACATCCACATGCCCGGCATGGGAGGTATCGAGGCTGCCCGGCAAATCTGTTCGGTACGAACAGATTTGATCATCGTCCTGATGTCGACCTATGACATCGAAGACCTTCCCGCCGCGGCCGCGGACTGCGGCGCCGCCTCCTATCTGCACAAGGAGCGGCTGAGTCCGGACCTGCTGAGGCGCATATGGCGAGCCGGCGGCTGACCCTCGGACCCGCAACCCTGTCGGTGCCACGGTGGGAGGCGCCGAGGATCCTCATCCACGGCATCACACGGTCGGCCTCACCCCTTGATCGTGACCTGATCCTGCGGTTCCAGGACGAACGCTTTCAGGTCTTTCTCGTCGGCCACTTCGCCATGTGGTTCGGCGCCGGCGTCCTGCTCCCGATGTTCCAGTACATCTGGCTGCAGCGGTCGTTCTGGTTCCTGGTCCTGGGCGGGATATCGGCCCTGCACTCCGTGGCGATCGTCGTCGCGATCCGGCTGGCGGCCCAGCAGAAGTACCAGCAGTCGATCGCGCTGGTGTGCATCGGCAACTGGATCGGTGTCCTGGTCGTCGTCTATGTCTCACCGCCGACGCTTGCGGTGATGGCCATCATGGCCTTGCTGCCGGCCTCGTTCGCCGAGCCGTACCTGCGATGGCAACGCGGGCTGGTGTACGCGGGAATGACCGGAGTCTGTCTGATGCTCGCCGGTGCACTGGCCCGCTTCATCCCGCCCAATGACGCGGTCCGGCACGCCACGCAGTGGGTGGAGACCTCCTTCGTCGTGGTCGGGCTGGGCATCACCGGCCTGAATCTGATGGCGATCGTGTGGCACAACGCGGCGGCGCTGCGCACCTCCCAGGTGCACCTGGCCGAGCGCGCGGTCGAACTCGCGGCATCGCGCACCCGGCTGAGCGCCGCGGCCGACCAAGAACGCCGTCGTATCGAACGCGACCTGCACGACGGTGCCCAGCAACATCTGGTCGCGTTGTCGGTGCTGATTCAGTTGGCGCGCAACGCCGATCGCGATGGCTATCAGCCGTTGCTGACCGAGGCCGCCGGTCTGGTGGACACGGCCATCGCCGAGATCCGCAGACTCGCCCACGGTATCTATCCACCGCTACTGCTCAGTGGTGGGCTCACCGAGGCGCTGCCCACGCTGGGCGCGCACGCTGCCATACCCGTCCGGCTGGATCTGCAGGACATCGGGCGCTATCCGTCGGCCACCGAGGCCGCGCTGTATTACTGCTGTAGCGAGGCGCTGCAGAACGCGGCCAAACACGGCGGCCCCGGCACCACCGTGTCCATCAGCGGTGGCGCGGACGGGCGCACCCTGCAGCTGGTGATCGCCGACACCGGACCGGGATTCGATCACGCGACGGCCGGGATCGGTCTGACCAACATGGCCGACCGGCTCTCGGCGATCGGCGGTCAGCTCGTCATCGATACCGCACCGGGGCGTGGCACCCGGATCGTCGCCACGGTCGACATTCCCGGCCCCTCTGCCGTGCCCGCCACGTGAGTGGTGCACACACCACCGCCGATCGTGTTGCGTGCACGGTAGCCACCATGGCGTGAGTCCAGCAGGATGGGGAATCAGCATCGAAAGCAATTGGCTCGCAAAATGTTCTAGCCACGGGGGTTCGAATGTCGACTACCGTTCTGCCGACCGGCACGGTGACGTTGCTGATGGCCGATATCGAGGGGTCCACCCGGTCGTGGGAGGTGCAGCCAGAAGCGATGGCGGCCGCCATGTCGGGCCTGGACCGTTCACTGTCCGAACTCGTCGACGCCCATCGCGGAGTGTGCCCGACGGCGCAGGGCGAGGGTGACAGCTTCGTCATCGCCTTCACCCGCGCCAGCGACGCGGTGGCATGCGCGCTCGCGCTGCAGCAGGAGGTGCTGGCGCCCATCCGCTTGCGGATAGGTCTGCACAGCGGGGAGATCCAGCTGCGCGACCAAGGCAATTACATGGGACAGACGATCAACCGCGCCGCCCGGCTGCGTGATATCGCGGTGGGTGGGCAAACGCTGATGTCCGGAACGACGTCCGACCTCGCGTGTGAGTCGCTGCCCGACGACGCCTGGCTGATCGACCTGGGCCGCCATCCGCTGCGCGACATCGCCCGCCTAGAGCGGGTGTCGCAACTGTGCCATCCCAGCCTGAGCATCAACGTCCCGCCACTGCGCACCGACCGAGACGACGTACTCCACTGGCGCCCAGTTCAATTGACCTCCTTCGTGGGCAGATCGTGCGAACTCGTGGAGATCGCGAAGCTCTTGGCGGAGTGCCGGCTGCTCACCCTCACCGGCGCCGGCGGCGTCGGCAAGACGCGGCTCGCCGTGGAGGCGGCCGATCACGCGGCGGAGCTGTTCGAGGACGGGGTCCGGTGCGTGGAGCTTGCCGTGGTGACGGACCCGGACATGGTGCCGCAAGCCGTGGCACAGGCACTCGGGTTGTCCGATCCGCGCGGCCGCTGCGCCACCCCGGATATGTTGACGCGCACCATCGGTGACCGGCGCCTGCTCTTGGTCGTGGACAACTGTGAACACCTGCTGGACGCCGGCGCGGCTCTGGTCGGGGAGATCCTGCGGTCCTGCCCGAACGTCACCGTGCTGGCCACCAGCAGGGAGCCACTGGCGGTCGGCGGCGAGCAGGTGTGGCGGGTGCCGTCGATGTCGCTCGATGACGATGCGATCGCACTGTTCACCGAACGCGCGCAGCGCGCTCGCGCCGAGTTCGTCCTCGACACCCACGCCACCGAGGTGGTGCGGGAGATCTGTCGTCGCCTCGATGGCATGCCCTTGGCCATCGAACTCGCGGCGTCGCGGGTTCGCGCGCTCACGCTGGATGAGATCATCGGCAGCCTGCACGACCGGTTCCGCCTGCTGACCGGCGGCTGCCGCACGGTCGCACGCCGCCAGCAGACCCTGAAGGCTTGTATCGACTGGTCCTACACGCTGCTCAACGAACACGAGAAGGCTGTTCTGCGGCGGGTTTCGGTGGTTCCGGGCGGATTCGATATGCACACCGCCCGCACGGTCGCCGTCGGTGGGGACGTGTGTGCCTTCCAGGTGGTCGACCTGCTCATGTCGCTGGTCGACAAATCGCTGCTGTCGGCCGAAACCCGTTGCGGGCGAACGCGCTACCGCCTCTCCGAGACGATGCGCCAGTACGCCCGGGATCGGCATGCGGAGACGGGGGAGCCGGACCTGCTCGGGGTGTCGCCGCTCAGGTGTTGACGCGGAACCGCTTGACCCGCGCCGTCGCGCCCGACACCAACTCCAGGCTGCTGCGCGGCACGCCCAGATGTGCCGCGAGCAGCTTGGTCACCGCCGCATTGGCTTTTCCGTCCACCGCGCGTTCGGCGACGTAGATGGTCAGCTCACCCTCGGCGTCGACCTCGACGAGCGGGCCCTTGCGGCTTCCCGGCTTGACCAGGACGGTGATCACTGGTTACCGCGCGACGATCACCGAGGAGCCGTGTCCGAACAGCCCTTGGTTGGCGGTCACGCCGACCTTGGCCCCTTCGACCTGCCTGCCGATGGCTTGGCCCTTGAGCTGCCAGTTCAGCTCGCATACCTGCGCGATGGCCTGAGCGGGGATGGCCTCACCGAAGGAGGCCAGACCGCCGGAGGCGTTGACCGGCACCCGGCCGCCGAGGGTGGTGGCACCGCTGCGCAGGAGTGCCTCGGCTTCGCCTCTGGCACACAGGCCCAGGTGTTCGTACCAGTCCAGTTCCAGTGCGGTGGACAGGTCGTACACCTCGGCCAGGTCCACGTCGCTGGGGCCTATCCCGGCTTCGGCGTAGGCGGCATCGAGGATCTGGTCCTTGAACACGCGTTCCGGTGCGGCGACCACGGCCGTCGAGTCGGTGGCGATATCGGGCAGTTCGGGCAGGTGCTGGGGGTAGCGCGGGGTGACGGTGCTGATCGCGCGGACCGAGGGGACACCGGCGACCGAGCCGAGGTGTTTTTCGGCGAAGCTCTTGCTGGCCACGATCAGTGCGGCCGCGCCGTCGGAGGTGGCGCAGATGTCGAGCAGGCGCAGGGGGTCGGCGACGACCGGGCTGGCGAGCACATCCTCGACGGTGGCTTCCTTACGGAAGCGGGCATTCGGGTTGCTCAGGCCGTGTTTGGCGTTCTTCACCTTGACCTGGGCGAAGTCCTCCAAAGTGGCGCCGTAGAGGTCCATCCGGCGCCGGGCCAGCAGCGCGAAGTACACCGGGTTGGAGGCGCCGATCAGGTGGAACCGCTGCCAGTCGGGGTCGTTCTTGCGCTCACCGCCGACCGGGGCGAACGCACCCTTGGGGGTGGTGTCGGCGCCGATCACGAGTGCGACATCGCAGAATCCGGCCAGGATGTGGGCGCGGGCGCTCTGCAGGGCTTGGGAGCCGCTGGCGCAGGCGGCGTAGCTGGAGGAGACGGGCACCCCGTTCCAGCCCAACTTCTGCGCGAACGTCGAGCCGGCGATGAAGCCGGGGTAGCCGTTGCGGATGGTGTCCGCGCCGGCGACCATCTGGATCTGACGCCAGTCCAGGCCGGCTTCGGCCAGCGCGGCGCGGGCCGCGACGACGCCGTACTCGGTGAAGTCGTGGCCCCATTTACCCCACGGGTGCATACCGGCGCCGAGGATGTACACGGGTTCCGGGGTCATGCGATTCTCCAGGCGTGGGTGATCCGTTCGACGCCTTCGGCGTCGGTGAACAGGACCATGGTGGTCAATTCCATCTCCATACCGACCTTCAGGTCGGCGGCCAGGGTGCCCTCGACCACTTTGCCCAGCACGATGAGGCCCTCATCGGCGAGTTCCACCGCGGCAATCGCGAACGGCTCGAACGGATCGGTGGCCGGGTACGGCGCCGGCGGTGCGTAGCGGTTCTCGGTGTAGCTCCAGACCTTGCCGCGCCGCGACAGCGGAACCTGCTCGAGCACGTCGCTGTCGCACGCCGGGTTGGGGCAGTTGTTGGCCCGCGGCGGGAAGACGTAGGTGGCGCACTGCGGGCACGTGGCCCCGATCAGGTGAGTGGCACCGGAGTCGTCGGTGGCGAACCACCCTTCGACGGCGGGCTCCGAGGATGCTGCTGGCACGAGCGTCAGACTACCCAGTTCGGGCGCAAAACTGAAACGTGTTGCAGTTCTGTTCGGGGTTCGATGCACCCAGGGGCCCGCTTCGTCGAATTGGGATCGGTAGCGATCGCGGCGGCGTGTACTGACCGGGAACAGCGTTTCGCGGCGAGAACGCCCGGGGCCCGGCCGAAGGGGAGCACCACGATGGGATTTTTCGACAAAGCCAAGGAAAAGGCGAAGGAAGCCGCCGCCGCCGCGCAGCAGGGCTGGGCTCAGCAGCAAGACGGCAGGGTGCACGTGCAGAATGCCGGACCGGTCGACCCGGCCATCTTCGGTGGGCCGTCCACCAAGTCGGTCGCAGCCGACGATCCGATTTGGGCCCCCATCAACGGGATCTCGCTTCAGGATTACGCCGACCTCGCGCGGGACGCGCAGGCGCGTGGGATCAAAGACGAAGCGGGCATGATCGCCCTGTCCGGGGAACGCGGCTGGGATCCGGCCGACACCAAGGCCGCGCTCGACGGCTGGGTGCAGCGGATGGGGCAGTCGATGGCCGTCGGTCAGCAGTTCCGCACGTTGCTCGGCTACTGACCTGGGCTAGTTGCGCGCCACCTCCAGCAGGATCCGCACCAGATCGTCGTGGTTGTCCCGCATCAGGTTGTGCGCGCCGTCCAGAGAATGCGTCCGCCACGTGGGGTCCGCACGTAAGCGCTCGAAGGTCGGTGCGAACGGCGACTCCGTCGGCCACCGTTGCGCGTAGACGAATTCGCGCCTGCGGAAGCCCGACAAGTCACCTTCCAGGCGTACCGGCTGCATCAGGGAGGCCAGGGGATGCGCAGTCGCGCGCTCGTCGAAGAACGGCAGCGGGGGCACACCGTATCCGCTGGCATCCACGGCGGTGTACCACTGGTGCTGTTCGTCATTCGTCAGCGTCCAGCAGGATTCGCCGTCGCGCGGTACGAACGCGTCGAGGAATACCAGTGAATCGATCTGTGCGGCAGCGCGATCCGCCACCGCCGTGATCACCATGCCGCCGTAGCTGTGCCCGACCAGGACCGCATCGGACACCCGATGCGCGGTGAGTTCGGCCAGCACGTCGCTGATATGGGTTTCCAGGTTCACACCGGCGTGCAGGAGGTGTGCCCGTTCTGCGACACCGGTCAGTGTGGGTGTCAGCACCCGGTGGCCCTGCTCGCGCAGGGCTCCCGCCAGGTCGTCGAAGCACCAGCCGCCATGACATGCGCCGGGGATCAGTACGAAGGTGGTCATCGGGAACTCCTGTCTGCGAAAGTCTTTCGCCGATAGTCCGCCGTCACCCGGGCCAGATCGTCCGGTGAGCTGCGGTACATCTCGCGGTTGGCGTGTATCACGGCGGCGGTCTCCGGGAGCCGGCGCGCCTCATAGCCGGCGAGGCCATGTCCGAGGGTGAGCGCATCGGCCAGCGCGCGGGCATCGAGGATTGCCTGTGAGCCCCCGTTGGCGCCCACCGGATACATCGGGTGCGCGGCGTCACCGAGTAAGGTCACCCGGCGGGTGCCCCAGTGCGGCAACGGATCACGATCCACCATCGGATAGTGGAACACGGCATCGGAGGCGGTCACCAGCTTCTCGGTGTCCAGCCAGTCCAGCCGCCAGCCGCTCATCAGGGACGCCACCTCGGTGGGGTCGGCAAGGCTGTTCCAGCCGGTTCCCCCGGGCAGTGTCGCGGAGTCCGATTCGGCGACTTGCAGCACCCAGTTCACCAGTCCGCCGCCGATCGGATAGGTGATCAGCTCGACCCCGTCGGGGCCTTTGACGATCGCCATGGTGCGGGCGTCCAGGAACGCCGGCATGCGCGCCGCCCCGCGGAACATCCGCGCTCCCGACCACCGCATCGGATCCGGACCGGGGTGCAACCGGGAGCGCACCGCCGAATGGATCCCGTCGGCGCCGATCAGGATGTCCGCGCCGAGTTCGCCGGCTTCCGTGTACACCGTGACACCGTCGGCAGATTCGGTGAAGCCGGCCACGGCCGCTCCGGTGCGCACCGCTTCCGGGCCCAGCCGGTCGACGACCGCGGCCAGCAGCAGCATCTGCAACCGTCCGCGGTGCACCGAGCACTGCGGGTAGCCGTAGCCGCCCTCAATGCCCCGGGGTTCCCGGAAGAGCAGCGTGCCGTCGTGGGTGTAGAAGTCGATGGCGGCCGGGGTGGCCGCGATGGCACGCAGTTCGTCGCCGAGTCCGAGTTCGTGAAGCTCGCGCACCGCGTGGGGGAGCAGATTGATGCCGACGCCGAGGGCGCGCAGCTCGGCGGCCGACTCGAGGAGGGTCGCGTGGATGCCGTGCGAGTGCAGGGCCAGTGCCGTGCTGAGCCCTCCGAATTCCTGCGCCTGCGATGAGGATATCCATCTCTCAAGGGTGCGCGGACCTGGTGCTATTCGTCCAATACCATCTCGCTACAGAAACTATAATCATTGCTTATGGAACTTCGGCAGCTGGAGTATTTCGTCGCGGTTGTCGAGGAGGCCAACTTCACCAGGGCTGCGCAGCGGATGCTGGTCGCGCAGCCGGCCGTCAGCGCCCAGATCGCCCGGCTGGAACGCGAGCTCGGGCAGACGCTGCTGGATCGGTCCCGCCGGGAGGTCCGACCGACCGCTGCGGGGGCCGCGGTGCTGCCCTTCGCCCGCGCCGCCCTGCGTGCGGTCCGCGAGGCGCGCACCGCCGTGGACGAGCTGACCCAGCTTGTCCACGGCGTCGTCACGATCGGCACCGTCACCTCGCACAATGTCGACATGCCGCGACTGCTCGCCGACTATCACCGGGCCCATCCCGGGGTGGAGATCCTGCTGTCCACCGACACGTCGGATGCGGTGATCGACGGCGTGCGTACCGGTCGCCTGGATGTGGCGATCGCGTCGGTCGGTGCGGACGAGACACCCGACGGGCTGGCGGTCCTGCCCACCACCGAGGAAGCTCTCGTCGCCCTGGTGAGCGCCGACGACCCGTGGGCCCGGCGCCGCGAGGTCGGCTTGGCGGCCTTGGCGGACCGGCCCCTGATCTCGCTGCCGAGGGGTGCGGGCATCCGGCGCCAGTTCGACCGCGCCTGCGCGGCGGCGGGGGTGACGCCCCGGGTGGCATTCGAGGCGGCCACCCCCGAGGCGCTGGCGGATCTGGCCGCCCGCGGGCTGGGTGTGGCGATCGTGCCCCACTCGCTGGCGCGGGCCCGCGGCGATGTGCACGCCATGGCGATCGTGCCGCAGCTCCGCGGGCGCCTGGTGTTGACCTGGCGGGCCGAGGGTCCGGTCAGCCCGGCGGCCCGGGCCCTCGTGCAGATGGCCCGGGAACAGCTGCGCGTCGGTGGCGGTGAATAGAGTGAACGCCGTGAGCTCAACCGCGACGGACACCAAACCCACCTTGATGCTGCTGGACGGCAACTCACTGGCGTTCCGCGCGTTCTATGCGCTGCCCGCCGAGAACTTCAAGACCCAGGGCGGGCTCACCACCAACGCCGTGTACGGGTTCACCGCGATGCTGATCAACCTGCTGCGCGATGAGCAGCCCAGCCACGTGGCCGCCGCGTTCGATGTGTCGCGCCAGACCTTCCGTAAGGAGAAGTACCCGGAGTACAAAGAGGGCCGCTCGGCGACCCCCGACGAGTTCCGGGGGCAGATCGACATCACCAAAGAGGTGCTGAACGCGCTCGGCATCACGGTGCTGGCCGAGGAAGGTTTCGAGGCCGACGACATCATCGCGACCCTGGCCACCCAGGCCCAGGATGCCGGCTACCGGGTGCTGGTGGTCACCGGAGACCGGGACTCGCTGCAGTTGGTCAGCGAGGACGTCACGGTGCTCTACCCCGTCAAGGGTGTCAGCGAGCTGACCCGGTTCACCCCGGATGCCGTCCAGGCCAAGTACGGTCTCACGCCCGCCCAGTACCCCGACTTCGCCGCATTGCGGGGCGACCCGAGCGATAACCTGCCCGGCATCCCCGGGGTGGGCGAGAAGACCGCCACCAAGTGGATCGTCGAGCACGGCTCCCTGCAGACGCTTGTCGACAATGTCGACCAGGTCAAGGGCAAAGTCGGTGATGCGTTGCGGGCCAATCTGTCCCACGTCATCCTCAACCGTGAACTGACCGAACTGGTCAAGAATGTGCCGCTGCCGCACACGCCCGACACCTTGCGGATGCTGCCGTGGGACCGCGACCACATCCACCGCCTGTTCGACGACCTGGAATTCCGGGTGCTGCGCGACCGGTTGTTCGACACCCTCGCATCGGCCGATCCCGAGGTCGATCAGGGCTTCGATGTCCGCGGGGGTGCGCTGGTGCCGGGTGAGCTCGCGGCCTGGCTGTCCGAGCACAGTCTCGGCGATCGGTTCGGCCTGGCGGTGGTCGGCACGCATAAGGCCTTCGACTCGGACGCGACGGCACTGGCCATCGTGGCCAACGACGGCGACGGGCGCTATATCGACACCACCACGCTGCACCCCGACGACGAGGCTGCCCTGGCTTCGTGGCTCGCCGACCCCGGCCCGCCCAAGGCGCTACACGAGGCCAAACTGGCCATGCACGACCTGGCGGGGCGCGGCTGGAAGCTCGCCGGCGTCACCTCCGACACCGCGCTGGCGGCCTATCTGGTGCGGCCCGGCCAGCGCAGCTTCTCACTCGATGATCTGTCGTTGCGGTATTTGAAGCGCGAGCTGCGCGCGGAAGACACTGGACAGCAGCAACTTTCGCTGCTCGACGACAATGACGGTGTCGACGAACAGGCGGTCCAGGCCGTGCTGCTGCGGGCGGGCGCGGTGATGGACCTCGCCGACGCGCTCGATGAGGAGCTGGCCCGCATCGACTCGTCGTCGCTGCTGGACCGGATGGAATTACCGGTGCAGCGGGTGCTGGCGGAGTTGGAGTCCACCGGCATCGCCGTCGACACCGCCCATCTGCAGGAGCTGCAGAGTGAGTTCGGCGACCAGATCCGCAACGCCGCCGAGGCCGCCTACGGCGTCATCGGCAAGCAGATCAATCTCGGCTCGCCCAAACAGCTGCAGGTCGTCCTGTTCGACGAGCTGGAGATGCCGAAGACCAAGAAGACCAAGACCGGCTACACCACCGACGCCGACGCGCTGCAGACGCTCTTCGACAAGACCGGTCACCCTTTCCTGCAGCACCTGCTGGCCCACCGGGACGCCACCCGGCTGAAGGTCACCGTCGACGGCCTATTGGCAGCGACGGCCGCGGACGGCCGGATTCACACCACGTTCAACCAGACCATCGCGGCGACGGGCCGGCTCTCCTCGACCGAACCCAACCTGCAGAACATCCCGATCCGCACCGAGGCCGGCCGGCGCATCCGCGACGGTTTCGTCGTGGGCGCAGGCTATGCCGAGCTGATGACCGCCGACTACAGCCAGATCGAGATGCGCATCATGGCGCACCTGTCCCGCGACGAGGGCCTCATCGAGGCGTTCAACACCGGCGAGGACCTGCACTCGTTCGTGGCGTCCCGAGCGTTCGACGTGCCGATCGGCGAGGTCAACCCCGAGCTGCGGCGCCGGGTGAAGGCGATGTCCTACGGCTTGGCCTACGGGCTGAGCGCCTACGGTCTGTCGGCCCAGCTGAAGATCAGCACCGAAGAGGCCAAGAATCAGATGGAGCAGTACTTCGACCGCTTCGGCGGGATCCGGGACTACCTGCGCGACGTCGTCGACCAGGCCCGCAAAGACGGTTACACCTCAACGGTTCTCGGCCGCCGTCGGTACCTGCCCGAACTGGACAGCAGCAACCGCAACGTCCGCGAGGCCGCCGAACGGGCCGCGCTCAACGCCCCGATCCAGGGCAGCGCCGCCGACATCATCAAGGTGGCGATGATCAACGTCGACGAGGCGATCAAATCCGCCGGCCTGCGCTCCCGGATGCTGCTGCAGGTGCACGACGAGTTGCTGTTCGAGGTGGCCGAGGGGGAGCGCGACACTCTCGAAGCGCTGGTGCGCGAGCACATGGGTAATGCCTACCCGCTCGATGTGCCGCTGGAGGTGTCGGTCGGGTACGGGCGCAGTTGGGACACCGCGGCGCACTAGCGCCGCGCGTCGGCCCAGCGGCGCACTAGCGACGCATTGGTCAGTGCACCCGGTAGTGCGTCAGCCAACCCAGCGCCGGCGCGGAAGCCCGCGCGGCATGCACCCAGTAGGCCTCCTCGTGGAGCAGCGCCTGCACCCTGGCATCGCCGAACCCGCGGTCGATCCGATCCCGGACGAAGGCCAGCTCGACCACCTGGGCCGCGAAGTCCCGTACCGCCTTGCCGTCCTGCTTGCCGCTGTGCCGGGTGACTTCGGCGATGGCCTGCTTGCGGGTGCGGATCGAGCCCAGCCAGCTCGCCTCGTTCGCGGTGATCAGCCCTGCGGACACCATCCCGGGCAACTTCTCGGCGACGATCCGCTGCTCCCGCTTGCGGCTGTACACGCCCAGCGCGATCGCCAGCGTGAAGATCGGCACCATCCACAGCGCGTACACCGCGAAGTACGTCCCGATACCCAGCAGGGATGAGCCGTTCCACAACATATGCATGAGGACGGCGGCGACGTAGCCGAGGCCGATACACGCCACTTTGGCGATCGCGGTGCGCTGTTTGAGGGCGAAGTACACACCGATACCGGTGAACGTGGTGAACAGCGAATGCGCGAACGGGGCCATCACCAGGCGTAACGCGGCGGTCAGCAGCGATCCCGCGACCGATTCGCCGTTGGCGATGTAGAGGATGTCTTCCAGCCACGCGAAACCCGCGCCCACCAGCCCGGCGTACACCAGGCAGTCGGTCAGCGAGTTGAGCTCGTTGCGGCGCCGCCCGGTCATCATGACCAGCAGGAACAGGCCTTTGGCTGCCTCTTCGATGAGTGGCGCACGGATCGCGGTGGATTCGAAGCCCTCCGGCAGGCCCGCGACGGGGGCGAATGCCGAGTCGAACCACAGCTCGACGATCAGCGACACCACGATCGCCAGCGACGCACCCCAGATGAAGGCCAGGTGCAGCAGTCGCGGTGGCTCCGGTTCCCAGCGGTCCAGCCACAGGTAACTCAGCACCACGACGGCGATGGCCACCGTGGACAGCGCGAATCCGATCGCGGCGCCGACCGGATTGGTCAGCGTGAGCAGGATGATCAACAGCCCGGTCACGGCGCCCAGGCCGATCAACACGGCCAGCGGCGCACCGACTTTGCGGGCCCGGCGGGGCCAAGGCGGCACGGGCGGGTGGTGAAGGTGAGGCGGCTGCGCTGCGGGATGCACGACAGCAGGTTAACCGGGTTTGGCCTGCGTGCACCCGGTCTAGTACCCTTTGAACGTACCTGTGTGTCCTGTGGGTTCGGCGGATGCGGCGGGTACGCAAAAAATAATCGTTCTGTCCCTTCTAGTAAACCTGTCCGGAGCAACCCACCACATGCCAAGTCCCTCCATCACCTCGCCGCAAGTAGCCATCAACGACATTGGCTCGGCCGAGGACTTTCTCGCCGCGATCGACAAGACCATCAAGTACTTCAACGATGGCGACATCGTCGAAGGGACCATCGTCAAGGTGGACCGCGATGAGGTTCTGCTCGACATCGGCTACAAGACCGAAGGTGTCATTCCTTCTCGCGAACTTTCCATCAAGCACGACGTCGACCCCAATGAGGTCGTTTCCGTGGGTGATGAGGTCGAAGCCCTCGTTCTCACCAAGGAGGACAAGGAAGGCCGCCTGATCCTGTCCAAGAAGCGGGCTCAGTACGAGCGCGCTTGGGGCACCATCGAGGAGCTCAAGGAGAAGGACGAGGCCGTCAAGGGCACCGTCATCGAGGTCGTCAAGGGCGGCCTGATCCTCGACATCGGCCTGCGTGGCTTCCTGCCCGCCTCCCTGGTCGAAATGCGTCGTGTCCGCGATCTGCAGCCGTACATCGGCAAGGAGATCGAGGCCAAGATCATCGAGCTGGACAAGAACCGTAACAATGTGGTGCTGAGCCGCCGCGCCTGGCTGGAGCAGACCCAGTCCGAGGTGCGCAGCGAGTTCCTCAACCAGCTCACCAAGGGCGCCATCCGCAAGGGTGTCGTGTCCTCGATCGTCAACTTCGGCGCGTTCGTCGACCTCGGCGGCGTCGACGGCCTGGTGCACGTCTCCGAGCTGTCCTGGAAGCACATCGATCACCCGTCCGAGGTCGTCACCGTGGGCGACGAGGTCACCGTCGAGGTCCTCGACGTCGACATGGATCGCGAGCGGGTTTCGCTGTCGCTCAAGGCGACTCAGGAAGATCCGTGGCGCCACTTCGCCCGTACGCACGCCATCGGCCAGATCGTGCCGGGCAAGGTCACCAAGCTGGTGCCGTTCGGTGCGTTCGTCCGCGTCGAAGAGGGCATCGAGGGTCTGGTGCACATCTCGGAGCTGTCCGAGCGCCACGTCGAGGTCCCGGACCAGGTGGTCCAGGTCGGCGACGACGCGATGGTCAAGGTCATCGACATCGACCTGGAGCGTCGCCGGATCTCGCTGAGCCTCAAGCAGGCCAACGAGGACTACACCGAGGAGTTCGACCCCTCGAAGTACGGTATGGCCGACAGCTACGACGAGCAGGGGAACTACATCTTCCCCGAGGGCTTCGATGCCGACACCAACGAGTGGCTCGACGGCTTCGACAAGCAGCGCACCGAGTGGGAAGCCCGGTACGCCGAGGCCGAGCGCCGGCACAAGATGCACACCGCGCAGATGGAGAAGTTCGCGGCCGCCGAGGCCGAGGAGGCGGCACGTCCGTCCACCTCGAGCAGCTCGTCGCGCTCGGAGGAATCCACCGGTGGCTCGCTGGCCAGCGACGCTCAGCTCGCCGCGCTTCGTGAGAAGCTCGCGGGCAACGCGTAACAGATCGTCTGAGAAGAACTCCCCGGCTCACCTCGAGCCGGGGAGTTTTTTCGTTGCGGCACATGCACGTATCGCTTCTTGACAATCATTTTCAACAACTGTTTGACTCGCCGGCATGTCGACGACGAAGCGAGTTCTTGCCGTGCTGTCCGTGTCCGTGCTCACCGCCGGCTGCGGCGCGTCCGGCACCGACGCCGTATCCAGCGAGGCGGCGACCACCACAGCCACGGCGGTCAAGCCGACCGAACAAGCCTCACCCACACCGCGTCTGGCGTTGAGCTATGACGGCGGCCTGCTGGTGCTGGACGCCGAATCGCTGCAGCAGATCGCCGATATCCCGGTCGACGGTTTCGTCCGGCTGAACTCGGCCGCCAACGGCCGCCACGTCCTGGTCTCGCAGTCCGACGGTTTCGCCGTTCTGGACATGGGCACCTGGACCGCCCGCCACGGCGACCACGGGCATCACTACACGGCACCTCCCGCGCTGACGGATATCCGCTTCGGCGGTGCCGAGCCTGGCCATGTGGTCGCGCATGACGGCATGCTCACCCTGTTCAGCGACGGCACCGGAGCCGTCGACGTGGTGGACCCGGCGAAACTGCTCAAGGGGGACACCGCTGCGCGCAGCGCCACCGTGACCGCGCCGCATCACGGCGTCGCCGTGGCACGCGCCGACGGCTCCACCGTGGTCAGTGTCGGAGACAGTGAAACCCGTTCCGGCGCTGTCATTCTCGACGGCACCGGTGTCCCCGTCGCCACCAATGAGACCTGCCCGGGGCTACACGGCGAGGCGGCCGCCGCCGGCGGGACGCTGACCTTCGGCTGCCAGGACGGCATCCTCATCGTGCGGGGCAACGATATCCGCAAGGTGGCCAGCCCCGACCCCTATGGCCGTATCGGCAACCAGGCCGGCAGCGACGTGTCACCGGTGGTGCTCGGCGACTACAAGACCGACCCGGACGCCGACCTCGAGCGGCCACGCCGGTTCACCCTCACCGACACCGCGACCGGGGCCCTGCGGGTGGTGCCCATCGACGCCAGCTACAGCTTCCGGTCCCTGGACCGCGGACCCAAGGGCGAGGCGGTCATCCTGGGCACCGACGGGCACCTGCACGTCTTCGATCCGGTGACGGCGCAGCGCACCGCGCACCTCGCCGCCATCGACGCCTGGGCAGAGCCCGACGAGTGGCAGTCGCCCATGCCCAATCTGCACATCCAGGACGGTGTCGCCTACGTCAGTGACCCGGCAGCCCAGCGTCTGGTGGCGATCGACCTGTCCGACGGTGCGACGGTGGCGCAGACGCAGGTGGCCCATCCAACGGTGGAGTTGACCGGCGTCGGCGGCTGAGCCCCGATCGCGCCCTGACAGACTGGGGCGGTGCTAAGGATTGGATTGACCGGGGGAATCGGTGCCGGCAAGTCGACGGTGTCCTCGACATTCAGTGAACTCGGCGGGATCGTCGTGGACGGCGACGTCATCGCCCGGGAGGTCGTCGAACCGGGCACCGACGGACTGGCGCGGCTGGTCGAGGCGTTCGGCGAGGACATTCTGCAACCGGACGGCGCGCTGAACCGGCCCGCCCTGGCGGCGGTGGCGTTCAGCGACGACGAGAAGCGCCAAACCCTGAATGGCATCGTGCATCCGCTGGTGGCGCACCGCCGCTCCGAACTGATCGCCGCCGCCTCCGAAGACGCCGTGATCGTCGAGGACATCCCGCTGTTGGTGGAGTCCCAGATGGCGCCGATGTTCCCGCTGGTGATCGTGGTGAACGCCGACCCTGAACTCCGCGTCGCACGGCTCATCGAGTACCGCGGTTTCACCGAGGCCGACGCACGGGCCCGGATCGCCGCCCAGGCCACCGAGGAGCAGCGCCGGGCCGTCGCCGATGTGTGGCTGGACAACTCCGGGTCGTCGGGCGAGTTGGTCGAAAAGGCAAGGGGGCTTTGGTATGAGCGCATCCTGCCGTTCGCGCACAACCTGAAGGCCGGCTCACCCGCAGCCCGCGACCACGCCGTCGTGCCCTATGACCCCACCTGGCCGGAGCAGGCGCAGCGGATCACGGCCCGGCTGCGCACGGCGTGTGGACACCGGGCGGTGCGGATCGATCACATCGGCTCCACCGCGGTACCGGGGATGGACGGCAAGGACGTGATCGACGTCCAGATCACCATCGCCGCGCCGGAAGTGGCCGATGAACTGATCGAACCACTACTGGCAGCCGGTTATCCGCAGGTCGCGTCGGTTACCGCGGACACCGCGCATTCCGATGATCCCGCGTTGTGGCACAAGCGGTTTCACGTCTCCGCGGACCCCGGGCGACCCACCAATGTGCACATCCGGGTGCAGGGCCGTCCCAACCAGCAGTTCGCGCTGCTGTTCGTGGACTGGCTCAAGGCCAACCCCGGGGTGCGGGCCGACTACCTGGCGGCCAAGCGTGCCGCGCAGGCCACCGCCGACTACGCACACGCCAAGGAGCCGTGGTTCCTGGACAACTACCGGCGGGCCCGGCTGTGGGCCGACAGCACCGGCTGGCGGTCCTGACCCGGGCCTATTCGGGCGGAGCCGGGACCGTCGTGGGTGTCGGCGCCGGGAGCTGACCGGCGGCCGGGACGTCCAGCGGCGCACCGCACTGCAGCGTGCCGTACAGCGGATCGTCTTTGACGCGGAACACCCGCGGCGCGATGAACTGATCGGCCTGCGCGACGGTCTGGTCGTCGACCAGGATCTCGCAGTGCAGATTGGACCCGTACGGCCACTGGATGGTCAGCTCCATCCCGGCCAGCTTCGGATCCGACATCACGGTGTTGATCTCGAACGTCTGCCCGGGCAGCAGCGTCGGCTGCTCACTGTTGATGTTGTGGTCGTCGGCCTTGTAGGCCACGGTCGCGCCGCGTGACGTGCCGTCGGCCCTGGCCTTGTAGGTGATGTTGTGCAGCAGCCCGGGGGCCGCGGCCGGGTCCGTCGCCTGCGTGGGAATCGGGGACGGCGGTGCGGGCTCCGGGTCGGCGGCCGCGACGGCCGGTATCAGCTGCCCTGCACACAGCAATGCGGCCGAGAGGGCCGCCGCCAGTCCTGCGCGCCTGGTAACACTCATAACGCCAGACATTACGCCCGCCAGGTCAGCGGCATATCTCGACCGGTCAGCCAGCGCTCCAGGTCGTAATCGTGGCGGGCCAGTGCGTCCACCGCCGTCAGCGCGGTCCGGATGGCCTGCTCGGCGGCGTGCGCGTCCAGCAGTCCGTGCGCGACGGCGGCCACCAACTCGTCGATATCCGCCACGGCGGCGTCCTTGCCGGTGCGCACCACGACATCCAGGTAGTGGTCCTCGGCCTCCCAGACATCCGCACCGGCGGTGTACCGGCCGACATCGAGGTAGAAGTCCTGGTCGCGCTCGAAGCCCGCGTTGAAGTGGAAGATCGTCGCCCGCAGCCCGAGGGCCGGCAGCAGCCAGGACTCCAGATAGTGGAACTGTGCCCGGCCGGGCGTGGGCCGGGCCATGTAGAGACCCCACGGCTGCACCGTGTAGACGTCCACCGCCCGGACGATTCCCTTGGGATCGGTGTTGGTGCGGGCGAGTAGGTCGAAGATCTCGCGTTTGGGCGGGTGGATGGCCTGCACCGCGTCACGGTAACCCAGCGCGGCTCAGGTGGGGAATGAAGTTGTCGGTGTTCGCGCTTAACCTGGTGACCATGGCTTTCGCTACCGAACATCCCGTACTGGCGCATTCGGAGTACCGGCCTGCCGCCGACGCCGTGGATGGCATCGTGCGCGCCGGCGGTGCGTTCGAGGTGGTCAGCGAGTACCAGCCGGCCGGTGACCAGCCGGCCGCCATCGACGACCTGGAGCGCAGAGTCAGGGCGGGGGAGCGTGACGTCGTTCTGCTCGGCGCCACCGGTACCGGCAAATCGGCGACCACGGCGTGGCTCATCGAACGGCTGCAGCGGCCCACCCTGGTGATGGCGCCGAACAAGACCCTGGCCGCCCAGCTGGCCAATGAACTGCGGGAGATGTTGCCGCACAATGCTGTCGAGTACTTCGTGTCGTACTACGACTACTACCAGCCCGAAGCGTATATCGCGCAGACGGACACCTACATCGAGAAGGACAGTTCGATCAACGACGATGTCGAGCGGCTGCGGCACTCGGCGACGTCGAGCCTGCTCTCGCGCCGCGATGTGGTCGTGGTCGCCTCGGTGTCCTGCATCTACGGCCTGGGTACCCCGCAGTCCTATCTGGACCGCTCGGTGGAGCTCAAGGTCGGCGACGACGTGCCCCGCGACGGCCTGCTGCGGCTGCTGGTGGACGTCCAGTACGACCGCAACGACATCGCGTTCACCCGCGGCTCCTTCCGGGTCCGCGGCGACACCGTCGAGATCATCCCGGCTTACGAGGAACTCGCGATCCGCATCGAGTTCTTCGGCGACGAGGTCGAAGCGCTGTACTACCTGCACCCGCTGACCGGTGACGTGGTGCGCCAGGTCGACTCGGTCCGTATCTTCCCCGCCACTCACTACGTGGCGGGCCCGGATCGGATGGCCACCGCGATCTCCAGCATCGAGGCCGAACTCGAGGACCGGCTGGCCGAACTGGAGGGCCAGGGCAAGCTGCTGGAGGCCCAGCGGCTGCGCATGCGCACCAACTACGACCTGGAGATGATGAAGCAGGTCGGTTTCTGCTCCGGCATCGAGAATTACTCCCGCCACATCGACGGCCGCGGCGCCGGAACGGCGCCGGCCACGCTGATCGACTATTTCCCGGAGGACTTCCTGCTGGTCATCGACGAATCGCACGTCACGGTGCCGCAGATCGGCGGCATGTACGAGGGCGATATGTCGCGTAAGCGCAATCTGGTGGACTTCGGGTTCCGGCTGCCCTCGGCCGTCGACAACCGCCCGCTGACGTGGGAGGAGTTCGCCGAACGCATCGGCCAGACGGTCTACCTGTCGGCGACGCCGGGCAACTACGAGATGGCGCAGGCCGGTGGTGAGTTCGTCGAGCAGGTCATCCGCCCGACCGGGCTGGTCGATCCGCAGGTGCACGTCAAGCCCACCAAGGGCCAGATCGACGATCTGATCGGCGAGATCCGGCTGCGCACCGAACGCGATGAGCGGGTGCTGGTCACCACGCTGACCAAGAAGATGGCCGAGGATCTCACCGACTATCTGCTGGAGATGGGCATCCGGGTGCGGTACCTGCACTCCGAGGTGGACACGTTGCGCCGGGTCGAACTGTTGCGACAGCTGCGTCTCGGCGAGTACGACGTGCTGGTGGGTATCAACCTGCTCCGCGAGGGTCTGGACCTGCCCGAGGTGTCGCTGGTGGCCATCCTCGACGCCGACAAGGAAGGGTTCCTGCGGTCCCCGCGCAGCCTCATCCAGACCATCGGCCGGGCGGCGCGCAACGTGTCCGGCGAGGTGCACATGTACGCCGACAAGATCACCGACTCGATGAAGCAGGCGATCGAGGAGACCGAGCGGCGCCGGGCCAAGCAGATCGCCTACAACGAGGCCCACGGGATCGATCCGCAGCCACTGCGCAAGAAGATCGCCGACATCCTCGACCAGGTGTACCGCGAAGCCGATGACACCGAGTCGGTGCAGGTCGGCGGATCGGGCCGCAACGCCTCCCGTGGGCGCCGCGCGCAGGGCGAACCCGGGCGCGCCGTCAGCGCGGGCATCATCGAGGGCCGCGACACCGCGAATATGCCGCGGGCCGAGCTGGCCGACCTGATCAAGGACCTCACCGAGCAGATGATGACGGCGGCCCGGGATCTGCAGTTCGAGTTGGCCGCGCGTATCCGCGACGAGATTCAGGATCTGAAGAAGGAGTTGCGCGGGATGGACGCGGCCGGGCTGAAATGAGTCTCCCTTGACCTCAACCGTGGTTGAGCATCTAGCGTCTTCCCGGTGACCGAGACACACGCCGAATCCGTGACCGCAGGCAGCTGGCGGGAGCTCCTCGGCCCGAAAAACCTTGGTGCGTCGACGGTTCTGGCCGGCGGTGTCGCACTGTATGCGACCAATGAATTCCTCACCATCAGCCTGTTGCCGAGCGCCGTCGCCGAGATCGGCGGGCACCGGTTCTATGCCTGGGTGACGACGGTCTACCTGGTGGCCTCGGTCGTCGCCGCGACGACCGTCGGTGCGGTGCTCAGCCGCCTTGGGCCCCGTTGGTCGTATCTGTCCGGGCTGGCGGTGTTCGGCACCGGCAGCCTGTTGTGCGCCACCGCGCCGACCATGGAACTGCTGCTGGTGGGCCGCACCGTGCAGGGCGCGGCGGGTGGCCTGCTGGCCGGCCTGGGCTACGCCGTCATCAATGCGGCTCTGCCGCAGTCGTTGTGGGTGCGCGCATCGGCGCTCGTGTCGGCGATGTGGGGCGTGGGTACGCTGCTCGGACCGGCCGGCGGTGGACTGTTCGCCCAGTTCGGTTCGTGGCGTTGGGCATTCGGGGTGCTGGTGATCCTGACCGTGGCGATGGCCGTGTTGGTGCCCCTGGCGCTGCCCGGCCGTGCGCCGGCGGACAAGCCGGCCGAGGCGGGTGCACTCCGGATCCCGGTCTGGTCGCTGCTGCTGCTCGGCACGGCCGCCCTGGCGATCAGCGTGGCCGGTATCCCTCGTGATCCGGTGCTCACCTCGGTCCTGCTGGTCGCGGGACTGGGTCTGGTCGCGGCGTTCCTCGTGGTGGACAGACGGCTCGCCGGGACGGCACGAGCGTCGGTGTTGCCGCCCACGGCATTCCGGCCCGGGCCGCTGAAATGGATCTACCTGACCCTGGGGCTGTTGATGGCGGCGACCATGGTCGACATGTACGTGCCGCTGTTCGGGCAGCGGCTGGCTCACCTCGAACCGTTGGTGGCGGGGTTCCTCGGGGTCACGCTGGCCGTCGGATGGACGACGGGGGAGATCACCAGCGCGTCGGTGGAGCGCAGGCAGGCGGTCACCCGCATCGTGGCCGTCGCGCCGCTGGTGATGGCGATCGGCCTCGGATCCGTCGCGCTGAGTGTGCGGGCCGACGCGTCCGCCGCGGTCACGATCGGCTGGGCGGCAGCGCTGGTGGTCACCGGCACGGGGATCGGGATGGCCTGGCCGCATCTGTCGGCGTGGGCGATGGGCTCGGTGGACGACGCGGCCGAAGGAGCAACGGCGGCCGCGGCGATCAACACGGTTCAGCTGATCTGCGGGGCCTTCGGCGCGGGGCTGGCCGGTGTCATCGTCAACGCCAACCCGAACGACGACGCCGCGGCGGCGCGGTGGATGTTCGCGGTGTTCGCCGCGCTGGCGGCGCTCACCGCGGTGGCTTCATACCGGGCCACCAGAGCCGGTGTTCAGTCGGGATCTTCGTCGAGCTGACGGATTGCCGTCACCCCGGGAATGCCGGCCAACAGCAGGGGCGCCTGGGTGACACCGTTACCGGCCAGCGTGAGCATCGCGCCGGCCAGATGGGCGGGTGCGTCCAGCGGCTTCCCGCCGGGGTCGGCGGCCAACTCCGTGAGCTGCCACTGGCGCCGGTCGCAGGCCGCCAGCAGTTGGGTCATCACCCCGCGATCCTCCTCGTAGGTGATGTGCATGCGGACCGTCCCCGCCAGTCGGGCGGCCAGCCGGCGCGCCAGCGGCATGAACCCGACGATGATCAGGAAGTGGATGGCGGTCACCGTGACGGCCAGCAGCAGCAGCCCCGCACCCGCGGCCATACCGATGGCGGCGGACTCCCAGACCGCCGCGGCTGTGGTCAAACCGTGGACGGCCCCGCGCCGGGTGATGATGATGCCGGCGCCCAGAAAGCCGATGCCCGAGACGATCTGGGCCGCGACCCGGGACGGGTCGACCATCACGGTTCCGGCGACCAGCACATCGGTGAAGCCGTACTTACTGATCAGCATGATCAACGCGGCGGCGGTGCCGACGATGGTCTGGGTGCGCAGGCCGGCGGCCTTGCCCTGGATCTCGCGTTCCAAGCCGATCAGCGCGGTCAAGCCGAATGCGGCGAACAATTCGACGATCTGGCGGGTGCCCTGGCCGGGACCGCCGAACAGTGGGGGATCGGCCAGCCACTCAATCATGCGAACAACCTAAACCGTGTGTGGCCTGCCGTGATGAGTTTCGGTGCCCGGGCGGGTCGGTACTGGGACACGACTCACAGGAGGTCGAACCGATGTCATTGAGCACCGTCTATCCCGACGTGGTGTCCCGCGAGCAGTGGCTCGCGGCGCGAAAGAAGCTGCTGGCACGCGAACGCGAGGCCACCCACCTGCGTGATGCGGTGAACGCCGAGCGGCGCAGGCTGCCGATGGTGTTGGTCGACAAGGAGTACCGCTTCGACGGCCCGTACGGCGAGGTCCGCCTCCTTGACTTGTTCGAGGGACGGCAACAGCTCTACATCCATCACTTCATGTGGCTCGACGATATCGACCAGGGCTGCCCCAGCTGCACCGCCGCCGCCGACCTGACGTTCACCGAATCAGACCGGGCTCTGCTGACCGCGAAAGGGGTGACGTTCGTCTGCGTGTCGCGGGCGCCGTACGCCAGCATCGCCCGCTACCGCGACGCCCACAGGTGGACCTTCCCCTGGTACTCCTCGCGCGACGGGGACTTCACCTACGACCTCGGCGTCACGCTCGACCCGGAACGTGCTGTGGTGCAGTACAACTACAAATCGCTCGACGAACTGCGCGCCGACGGCTGGACCGACCGTGACCTGCGCGGCGACTGGCCCGGGGCGAGCGTCTTCCTGCGCCGCGGTGACGCGGTGTTCCACACGTATTCGACGTACGCCCGCGGGCTGGACCACACCGCGGTCGGGTATCCGTTCCTGGATCTCACCCCGTTCGGCCGGCAGGAACCCTGGGAGGATTCCCCGCCGGGCTGGCCGCAGAGCGGACTGGCCGCGGGTATGCCGCACGAATAGTGATCACGGTGAGCGCAACGGTTGGCGCAGGTCGGCTCCAGTGGCAATGTTGCTGGCGCTGCGGGTGTGGCTGAGTGGCTAGGCACCGGCCTGCAAAGCCGTTTACACGGGTTCGAATCCCGTCACTCGCTCCAGCGAAAAAGCCCCGGTAGGGGCTTTTTCTTTGTCCGGAAGTGCCGATCTACCAGCCCTTATCGGCCCGGTCTCGTTTCGGGCCGCAACTGGCCGCTGCGGACTCCGGCGGGCTAAAGCGGACTACGGCGAGAAAAAGCGGGACCACAAGGCTGGAGAGATGCTGCTGTGGGATGCGGCTCAGCTGTTCCTAGAATCCCGCCACCACCTCAAGCCGCGCACGATGGTCGGATATCGCGAGACGCTCGCAGCCGCCGACGAGCGCCGACGTGACATGCGTGAGCTTGGCATTGATGCGACCTTCGGTGGCTATCCGCTGAACCAGATCACCAGTGAAGGCATCTCGGACTGGTCTTCAGATCCGCGATGTGGCTCAACCCGCACCTTCCTTGAACCCGAACGCTTGGGCGAAGCCTGGTGCTCAATGTGGAGCGCACTGTCTAGCGGATCGACGGCGAGTTGGGATACGCGACGCCAAAGACCACAAACTCATGACGGCGGGTCCCGCTGACTGCTGTGGCGACTGCGTTGCTGCGCGACTATCTGGAGATTCACCCGCGCCGGAATGAGCCGACCGCACCGTTGTTCCCGAGGCTACGTCTGACCGTTCCGCGTCCGACTGGCGTGAAGAACGAGGACGGCCCGAGCGAGATTCTGCATGTGCCGGGAATTGAACCACGATCAGTATTGGGTGCTGACGTGCGCAAAATCGACTTGAGTTCGTCGGCAAAGCACGTCAATTACGCCGAAATCCCCAGCTGAACGCGGCATGTGTTGATCTCATCAACACATGCCTTGGGTGGCCCTCGTGTTTGCCACCTTCGACCAATTACTCCCGACTGGGGGATCTTGCACACATTGGGGCCAGCGTTCTCGCCGCCTGCGCAGGACATCGCATTAGTCGATCCCCTCGGACTCCCGCGCCGGTCATGACGGCCTTCTCCGCAATCACGTCTCACGCCGTGCAAGAGTGTCAATCTATGGCGACGTTCAAGGCGGCGGGGGTTAAGGGCCCGATGCCGCCAGATGAGTTCGAAGGGCAGCTCGCAAACCACGGTGACATGTTCGTTTCGCAAGCTGGCGCAATTCGTGATCTCCGCCAGTTCGCTACAGATGCCGACGAAAGACGGCTCGACGTCGAAACAGCCCGCGAAGGTCTGTCGCAATCTCAGCGCGCGGCTGTTCGGGAAGGTATGGTCTCGGTTGCCACCGCCCTTAAGAGCGCAGCTGATGCGGCCGACGCGGGTGAATCGAAAGAATTTTCGGTCAACTTCGATCCCGGCGATCCGGCGGTCGAGCGTGCAATCGGTCGCATGTTCGTTAGAACGTTCCATCAGTTCCGGATGCCCTCCCGGAAACTCCTGTTAAAACGGGCCGTTCTCCTACTTGCGGTAAGTGATTTCGAACTTCTGGTCGGCGAAGTCATGCGAGCGGTCTTGCTGGATCAGCCGGGCAAGGCAGGTTTGGGTGATGCGTCCATATCATTGACGGAGCTCGAACAGATCGCCAATGTAGAAGAAGCCAAGCGTGTAATCGTGGACCGCAAGGTCGATGACCTACTACGTAAAAGCATGGATGAGTGGGCCACGTGGTTCGACCGTATCGGCGTCAATCTAAAAGACATCCCAGACGAATGGCCGTCATTTATCGAGATATTTGCTCGCCGGAACGTCGTAGTGCATGCCGGCGGACGAGTCACCGAACAGTATTTGAGCGTTCTCCGTTCAGCTGGCCTGCGAGACACAGAGCTACCCGAGCTTGGCACGAATCTGAAGCTGGATGACACGTATCTAGACGCGTCTAGCGAACATCTTCTTTCCTGCGGTGTCTTGCTCGTGGCAGGCACGTGGCTTCAGCTCCGAAAACGTAATTCCAAAAAGGCGGAGCGATGGATTGTTTCTCGGACTGAACAATTACTCGAACTGGAGCATTTCCGCGCAGTTCGTACGATCTCCAGCACCGTCTTAGAGAGATCTCGCGGCAGGTTGCGTCGAGAGATTGAACTCGCGTTGCGGACTATGTCCTGGGTCGCCCGCCGTGAACTCGGAGACGTCGAGTCAGTTCAGAAAGAGGTGCGCGAGTGGGACTCGAGCGGAATCGATCTCAAGTACGCGCATGCGCGCGCGGTTCTACTTGATGACGACGATATGTCCGTACGGCAGATAAATGAACTCGTGGAGCGGAAAAGCCTTACAGCCGTGGAGTTAGTTGCGTCACCAATGTATCGTGACCTCATTGCGCGGCGCCGGGCGGATCTACTGCCAGACATTGCTGCTCATGGCCAACTCTCAATCGCCACATCGGCCATCAAGCCGAAAGATTCAGCAGGCGCTGGAGAGACGCTCGGCTCTCCAGCGGAGGCCTTTCCTTCTGACGAAGAATCTCGGGATCACGGCGCAGTCGATACTGAGCTGCACACGACCGACTGACGACAGTCGTGCCGACTTCTGGAAAGAGACGAGTTTCTGGCTTGCTGGAATGAGACGGCACCAACCCTGATCCGAGTGTAGAGCCCGCCGATGTTGATGCAGATGCAGATGCAGGTCGGGAATTATCTTCCTCAACCTGCATCTCTGGTGAAGCTGCCGAGAATTGAGCCCGCAATTTTGAGGCCTGAGCGCCGGCCAGTTACCTTATTGGGCAGGCCGAACAAGGCGACGCGGGCGGCGAAGTCAATCAGGACGACCGGAGCGACCGATAGATGACATCCCTGCGAGTCCTGTCTATCCCTCTTATCGCGATAATTCTCGCGTTGGGGAGTGCGGCGGCTGCAGAGTCCGAGCCGACGCCCATGTCGACTGTATCGCCGTCACCGACCGGTGAAACAGCCGCTGCGACAGTTCCTCCGGGGAGCGAGGCAACGACAACCCCGGCGCCGAGTCAGGTACCGCCGACTCAGGCGCCTCCGAGTTCAGATGACGGGTTGATTTCGCCGCCTCAGTCTCTACAGGACTGGGTGCAGCTTATTGGCGCGATCATCGGCATTGTGGCCGCAATTTTTGGTGTCGTGGGTTGGGTCTTGAGGCTGCGTCGCCCGGATCCCGCCGAGGAGGCAGCGGCCAGAGTGCGGCGCACGGAACAGAAACAGAAAGTCGTCAGCACGTTGGGTGCCGTGCTCATCGAAGCCGCTGAAGGCACATTCACGTACGACAAAAAGGCACCTGAATGGCGCTCGCGAGTTTGGCCGTACCGGGATCGACTGGCAGCGGCGATCAAGACCGCCGAACAGTCCTTGCCGCCTGGCGATGCTCGTGATCTTTCGCAGGTAGTGCTGCTTGCGCAGGCGCTCGAAGGCGGGTGGATGGCCTGTGTGCAAGGCGGTGACAAAGTCAACCCTGACGTGGCCTACCACGTCGGAGTAGCGCGCAAGGTGTTGGAGCCTTGTCAGTCGGCGATGCTGACCCTGGGGACACGAATGTTGTCGTGGGATGGAGTCGGCGAAATGCCCACGGTGACAGCGCCATCCGATCTTCCTCCGGGTGGGGTCGACAGCACTTTCGTTACGGCGTTGAGGGCGAGATACCTCGATCGGTTCGATTCCCATGGAGAGTTGCGCCCTACTCCTGGAAAACTAGTTCTCACCAAACACTCCGGGGTGAGATTCCTTCAGAGGGATGCCGGCGGTGACGAGACCCAGGCCCGCGAGTGAGGTGGCTAGTCGCAGTAATCTTCAGCACACTGGCTGCCACAGCGGTCGGCGTAGGTTTGATCCTGTGCCTGGTGGTCGTTACGAGGGAAAGCGCCGCCGAGACCGGAACGGCGCTGAGATGCGGGTCGGTGTTCAACCGAGATCAGGAGGCTCTCGACGAATACCGGCGTATGCAGGAAGGGAGTGAACTTGAAGCTGCCCCACAGGCGCTGAAAGCGGTTGCCCAGGGTGGCGCGAACGAAAAGTCCAGCGAGCCTGAGGATCTCGGCAAGCAATGCAAACAGGCGCTGTCGACGAGGCTCGCCTGGACGGTCGTTTTGTGGGTCGCCGCCCTACTCTTTGTGGTTGCGGCAGTGCTCGTTTGGCGCTGGAAACCAACGAGCGGAGCACACGCGAAGAAGGCCGCCGGGATCGTCTTCGCGGGTGCTCGTATGCCGGAGTGGATGCGGACGTGCCCGGACTGGGTGACAGTCTTCATCACTCTGCTGGCAGGATTCACTGGTCTTTTCACGAGCATCTACACGGACAACGCGCGCCTCTTGTGGTTCGCCATCACCGCCGGGCTCGTTCTTCTCGCGGGCGCCATCGCGATCGCTCGTGACGACGAGCGTAGGCGTCAAGAACAGTGGATCGACGCTGCTGAGGAAAACCACCGTAAGACTCTTCGCGAGCTTCTCGGCCGGAACTTAAATGGGTTGCTGGTGCTCGTAGCCGAAGCTGCCTCGACAGCAAACCTGACAGAACGAAAAAAGCTCGCGCACTCGGCCCGCGCAGCGATCCTCGCCGCCGCGGCCAACCTCGTCGGCCCAAAGTCACGGCACGGAACCCAAGCCCACCTATATAGATACGACGCCGAGCAGCAGACCCTCAGCCTCGAGCCCGGGGGGTCCTCGGGTGGTGAACCATGGGAGCGCGTGTTCGGCCCGGATCACCCCATTTACCAGGCAATGCTTGACCGCCAAGGTTTCTTCGCGGGTGAACCCAAGGACCTCCCAGGAGGCGGGGCCGGACTGGACTTCGAGACGTGCATCACGTACTCCATCCATGTCCCCAACCGAATCCACGGTGTGTTGGTTGTCGATTGCCCGCGAAAAGGCGATCTAGTGGAGGAGGACGACTTGCCGATGATGCTCGTTCTCACTCGATTGATGGCCGTCACGTACGAATGTGAAAAATATTCACGTCCTCGCATCTAGCGATTTTGTGGGTATCCTCAAAGTTGCGCGGATGGTGCCGCGCGTGAGCCAACAGGAGAAAACAATGACACGCCGCTCAAACCGTGTCTTTGACACTGTCGACCCAGAGGCGATCAAACTGCTGAAGTCTGATCCCGATGCCTACTTCAAGAACGCCCGCGTGCAGCCCTTCGGGTTCGCAGTCAGCGAAGAAGCGCACGAGCCGCGGCACGCAGCACGATAGTTACACGCTTTTTGGTTCCAGGTCAGGACTAATTCGGTCAGACCCCTGCCCTAGCGTCCGTCGTCATGGGCATCGACATCCTCTTCCATCCGTGGCGGACACCTGAACATCATCGTGATGATGTTCAGGTTGTCCTGCCGATACCGGCTCCCTGGCCGCGTCACGGGTCTGCAGGTCGGTCGGCGGATCTGGCTCGCGAGGGGTTTTACCCAGGCAGAGCCGCGCTGCACCCTCACTCACGAGCTCGTCCACCGCGAACACGGCCCCGTGCCTAAGATCCAACCGCGGCCGATCGTGAAGAGAAGATCGTCGACGAGATCGCTTCCCGACGCCTTATCGCCCTGCCCGCCCTCACCGATGGCCTGCGGTGGTCGCGGCAGCCGCGAGAACTAGCCGAATACCTCGATCTGGAGCGCAAGTGGTGGGCCATCTCGGGCAGCAAGGACGAAGCGATCCGCGCGCTCGGCCTGACTCCCATCCGGTACTACCAGCGTCTCAATCATTTGGCCGATTGGGAGTCAGCCTTGGCGTACAACGCGACTGTCGTGATCGGATCTTGCGTATCAGGCTTGCGCCCTGAGACTTGCCCTACGCTGCGCGCATGGATTCGACGCTGTGTGAGCGGTGCGTGCATGTCGGCTACGGTACGGACTTATTGCGTCGGTTGGCATCGACAGAATGGATGGCGAACACAGGAATTCCCTTGGTAGCCACGCTTGTCGGCCTGCTACTCGCCTACCTCTTCTTGCGCCACCAAATCGGTACGGACCGGGCGCTTCGACGAGCAGATAAATCGGAAGAAGCAGCGGCGGGGCGAGCGTAGCCCACGCACTGCTGGCTGCGGAGAACTCCTTCTACGCTCACACTGCCAGCATGGCGTCGGGTTCGGATGAACCCTGGCCTGGGCATGCGGCCCTGGACAAGGCAATTGATTTGACCAACATCCACTTTCCTTCGCATGTCGGAGTGATGGTCGAATACCAGATTGCCCTAACTCGGTCATTCGACGATTGCTCCAAACACCGCAGCTCCCTTGCATTCCCGGATAAAGCTGCCGCAGTTGCCATGTGGGCTGTCGTCTCTCCATTCGCCAAGGACTTCCGCGACCTCGCGAGGTTGCTACTGGCTTGGAACGGAGAGGGCGAGAATCCAGTGCCCGGGTTCAAGCAGCGCTCATATCTGACTGTCGCCTTCCCGCATGAGCCGCCGTCGGAGAGATACCAAGCAGTCGCCGACTGGGTTTTCGAAGAGCCTTAAGGAGCCATCTTGCGGGGATCCAAAATTCTCGCGATGACGTTAGCGGCGGCCTGGGCTGACCGCCGGTCGATGCCCCGTAGGTGTTGACCGTCGTAATGATCGATTCGTGGCCGCGCTGTCGCTGGATCACGGGCAGCGGAATGCCAGCCTGAATCCACCATGATGCCGCGGTGTGCCGCAGATCGTGGACGCGGGGCTTCACCGGTAACTCGGCTCGGGTGACGGCGGGGTTCTACGCGTTGACGCGGAAGTTCGGCGCTCGCACTGGGCCTCCCTCAGCGCGCCGGCCGCGGGCGGGGTTGGTGAACAGCCAGTCGCCGGTGCAGTCCAGCTTGTCCAGCACTGACTTCGGGACGTCGATGGTGCGCACCGACCGGACGGTCTTGGTCGGCGCGATGCGGTAGCTGCCGCCCCGCTTCCACACCCTGGTGATGCGCACCGTGCCGCGGACGCGGTCAACGCCTGCGGGGGTCAGCGCGGTCGCTTCCTGACTACGGACAGCCGGACGCCACGAGAAACTCCACGAGCGGCCGGTGAGGTTCCGTCACCGCAGCGAGCAATGCGGCGAACTGCTCGTCCCCAAGGCAAACCATCTCCCGCCGGACATCCCGTGGGATCTTGGTTCCTGCAGCCGGATTGGCGGGAATGTGGCCGGCGGTCACCGCCGAAGTGAGGGCGGCGGACGGCAGGGCATGCTTGTTGGCGATCGTCGTCTGCTTCGCCCCGGCCGCACGCATCTGCAGGACCCACCGCGACACTTCTTCCCGTGACAGCCAGCCAGTGGCAGCGCGCCGATGACAGGCTTGATCGTGGTGCGGAAGTACCCGCGTTACTCCTGGACTGTCCTCTGGTCGACGCCGGTGTGGTGGTCGATGTAGGTGGTTCACCCAGTCCGACACCGTGAGCGACTTGCGCTTCTTCGACTCGATCTGGGCGATCTCCTCGGCGCGCTCGCGGCCGATCTGTTCGACCAGGTCCTTGAACCGCAATGCGACCGCGTGATCGCCGAACGTCTTCGACCGTTGCTTGCCGTTCGCTCGGAACAGGACGCGGGTGGCGGGGGTGCCGTCCTTGAGTTTGTCAGGGCGAGTGGATGCCGTACCGACACCATATGTTGAAAAATCCTGTTGAAGAGGTCAGCCCCCATAAAATGTGGATGCTGAACTGGTGATATTGGTGGAGCTGCAGGGAATTGAACCCGGGTCCTGGCAATTCATTGCCGACTGCCACGCCACCGCCCTCGCAAAGTTGAGCGTTCACGACGTCAAGGCGCGGCCGGTGCTGGACTGGGCGATTGTGTTGAGACACATGACGTTCTACTAGGCCGTCTATCGACCGGCGATTCTTCGGGCAAACAGGCTCACACCGACGGCGAGGCTGGACCCAGAGACGGTCTTCCACTCACTCCGTCACTCGTATGTCAGCCTCACGGTGCCCTGGGAATCTCGGCGATGGAGATCTTCCGCTTCGTCGGACACTCGAAGGTCACCACAACGCTGGGTATCTACGCGCACCTATTCGAGAGCGACCATTCCGACACGATGGATGCCCTCGGCAGCGATGGGTTTCTCACCGGTCCAGGGCAGCAACGTTGTGCGTCTCCGGGGCTGATTGACGAACGTATGTTCCCACTACATATCCCCGACACACCAGCTCGACACGCCGATCTGCCAATGGCGAAGACCGCCTGTATTGGTGCGGTTACCAGGCATTTTGCATTTAGCCGCCGCGACACGCTGGAACACAACATGTTGTGTCCCATGTCTTGTCGGTACCCAGGTGTAGTGTCAATCACGCCGAGAGTGAAACAGCCCCACCCGGGGCGACCGGTGTGGGGCTGTTGTTGCGCACAACTTGACGGGGAAGGCGCGAGGCAACCGTACCCCTCCTTGGTCGGCGCGCACCAGGCGCGTGTCGATCATCCGGTTTAACGCGTTCCGGCGCGGAAGGAGGTGGTTCCTGTGGCTACTGTCCGCAAGACAGTGATCGTGAAGCCGGGGCAGTCGAAGACTGTCAAGATGCCTGGCTTCACTACGAAGATCACGGTGAAGAAGCCGCGCTAAGCAGTGCGGGTGATTCACCCGCACTGAGTAACGGGCAGCCCCGGTTCTTCTGAACCGGGGCTGCTCCAGTTGGACGATGGGGGTTGGGCATGTGCCTGCGATCGCTACTTACTTAAGAGCACGAAACTCTGCCTGCAACGACGTGAGTAGTTGCCCGTATGCCTTGGAAATCTCGTCCATTGACAGTTCGGACTCGGGATCTTCGCGCGCCTTCTTGTAGATTTCCGATGCTTCAGTGCTCAGCGTGATTGCGCACTTGACGGGACCGTCATAGCCAAACAAAAGTGCGCGCATCAGTACGAGCGTGTTTGCGTCAGTGAGTTCGCGCCAGCGTTCGATATCGAGCCGGTCTTCGCCAGTTCGGTTCGCGATCTGTTTGCACTCTGCAAAGAGAAGGTGAGAGGCAGACAAGGCCTCCGTAAGTAGAGCCACCTTCTCGGCGCGGCGGCTTTCCACACGCGTGTGATCGCGCTCCTCGCGCGCGTTTGCTATGGACCTCTTCACGCCGTTGTAGGCGAGCCACGCTGCACTTATCGCGATGCATGCAGCCAGCACCGTAGCAATTGGCTGGGCCAACCATGTCCAGTCGACAGGTGGGCCGGCTGTTTCGAGCGGCGACGATTCGGTCATGGCTGTGATCGTAGAGACGTCCGCCGACGCAGGGCCTGTGCCGGTCTGGAGGTACGGGCGGGGTACGCCTCCACACCCTCCCGCCGTGGACGGCCCAGCTACCAGTTGATTCGATTTCGCCGGCCGCGTACCGGGCGGCCTGCAAAGCCGTTTACACGGGTTCGAATCCCGTCACTCGCTCCAGCATCGCCGCTAGCGGCGTTCCACCACCACGTCATCCCAGCTGGCGGTGATCTCGGCGGAGTCTTCGCCGAGGGCGGCGCGTAACACGCGGGCTGCTTCCCGCCGCAGGGCATCACCGTCTTGCAGATAGGTTCGGTCTCGTTCCTCGGTGCCGATGCCGATCAGGTGGATGTGGACCGCCGCCAACTGCTGCCCCTCCACGTGCACCTCGACATCGGCGATGGCCGCCGTGACAGCGGCCGCGGGTTCGGCCAGCGCCCAGGTGAGCAGTTTGGCAAGCGCGAAATGGCTGACGGTGATACCCGGCTGCGAGGTCCGGACCTGCTTGCCCTGTCGCGGGAGAACCGAAATCCGTTGTGCGATACCGGCGCGCAGCTGGCTCAGGGCGGTACCGGTCTGCGACCATCGATCGTCCTCGACGGGGTCCGTCGCGCTGAGACCGGCGAATTGGCGCGTGGCATCGGCGATCCAGGCCGTCGCTAGCGCGGTGGATTCGTAGTCGTCCTCGGCTGCCGTGCTCATCACTTCTCCAGGGTGGCGTCGTTCTCCAGTGTTACGCACGTGGCCGCGGCTGTACAGCCGGCCGGATACCGCCGCGTCATGTGATGGCCTCATGGCTTGAACCCTTCCAGCGCGACAGCCAGGCGTTTTCGGGTGCGCTGCAACAGACCCCGCACCGAGCCCTCGGTGGTGTGCAGCACCGTGGCGATCTCGGCCAGGGGCAGGTCGTAGACCTCGCGCAGCCACCATGCTGCGCGGGCCGGATACGGCAATCGCGCCAGCTCGCGGTGCAGCGCCGCCATGAACGCGCTGTGTTCGGCTTGCTGTCCGGGTCCCGGCCGCAGATCTGCGGCCTCGGCCACCGAATCCAGATCGTTCTGCGGGCGGCGGCGCCGGAGCGCGTCCACAGTCTTCCGGGATGCCAGCGCGTACAGCCAGGTGCGGAACTGTGACCGGAAGCTGAACGTAGGCAACGCCTTCCACGCGGCGATGAAGGTTTCCTGGACGATGTCGTCGCAATCGCCGGATTCGCTGTAGGTGTGGGTGACGAAACGATGCAATGCCGGCGCATGCCGCACGACCAGCGCGTCGAAGGCCGCCGCGTCGCCACGTTGGGCGCGGCGGGCCAGGGTTTCGTCCGGCAGCGAACTCAGCACATCGTCGACCTGCACGCCGCCGTCCCTCCCGCCACGTTCGAAACAAAGTGTGTTCTACGTCTCTTGTGCGTGCGCGCGGCGTGCCGGTGCGCGACTAAACGATTGTGCCGGACACACGGCCGAGTTTGCCAACAACGAAGGAGACATCGATGACCGCACCGACGCAGGCACGCGAGACCCGTCCAGTTGCTCAGGCGGGTAAGGAGTTGGAGACGCTGGCGACCGATCACGGCGTCACCACCATCGCCGATGTCGTGGTGTCCAAGATTGCCGGAATCGCCACCCGCGAGGTGGACGGGGTGTACGACCTCGGCGGTCAGGCCGCTCGAGTGGTCGGGAAGCTGCGTGAGACGCTCCCGGGTGCGCGCGATCTGACCCAGGGCGTCAGCGTCGAGGTGGGTGAGCGGCAAACCGCCGTGGACATCGGCATCGTCGCCGAGTACGGCGTCGCCATCCACGACCTCGCCGACGGGATCCGCAGCAATGTCATCTCGGCGGTGGAGAACATGACGGGCCTGGAGGTGACCGAGGTCAACATCACCGTCCATGACGTCCACTTCGCCGACGAGGACGACCGCGCCGAATCGGCCGGCGACAGCCAACCCCGCGTCCAGTGACCGAGGCGAGCGCCGCGGAGCGGGTCGACCGGGTCGTCGCGGCGGTGACCGCCGTGGACGGCGTGGTCGGCCTGCATTCCGGCCCCGGCGTACCCGCAACCCATCTGCCCGGACGGACTGTGGCCGGGGTGCGCCTGGGGCATCAGAACGGCAAGGTCCACGTGGTCCTGGAGCTGCGCGGCCCGCTGCTCGCCACGGCCGAGAAGGTCAGAGCAGCGGCCAGCGCCGCCGCCGGCGTACCCGTCGATGTGGTGGTCGGCGACGTCGCCGCACCCGTGTCGAGATTCAGTAGGAGGCAATGATGAACGGAAAGTATCTGCTGCCAGGCCTTTTTGCGGGCCTGCTGCTGGCCCTCGCCGCGATCGGCGGCGGCCTGGTCGGGATTCTGCTGGCGCTCGTACTGGGCGGCGCGGGGGCGGCGATCGGCGCTCACCTGGACGGAACCATCGACCTGACCGCGCTCGGCCGCCGGCCCAGGAGCTGACCGTGGCAACACCAGCGGTCGTGCCGGCACCGGTGAGGACCGGCCGTGGTCGCACGATGATCAACGACCGGGTGCGCCAGCGTCTGGTCGAACGGGCGGTGCTGTCCGTGCCGGGCGTGGTGCCGCGCCGCACCATCGTTCCCGGCCGGACCCTGCCGGCCGTCGTCATCGGCGGACAACGACATGAGCCCCGGGTGAACATCGAGATCGCCGCCGGGTGGCCGGTCGTCAGCGGCGAGGTCATCGAGGGGGTGCGCGCCGCGGTCGGGGCCGAGCTGGCCACCGCACTCGGTGAGCACCCGGCCGGCATCGACGTGCGGATCACTCGTCTGGAAGCCGACCGCAGCCCGGCGCAAGTGGCTGACGCCTACGCCGCGCCGGACGATATGCCTGCGGTGCCGGGAAACGCTTCCCGCCGTCTGGCTCCGCGCAGTATCGCGGCCTCCACCGTCACCGGGGTACTGATTGCCCTCGCTCTGACGGCGGTCGGCGCGGTGGCGATCCGCGATGCGGTGACCTCCGATACCGAGTGGATCGGCACGGCACTGTGCTGGCTGGGCGATGTCCATTGGCAGTGGTGGCTATGGCCGGCGGCGGTCGTCGCTGCGCTCGCGGGCCTGGTGCTACTGGTGGCCGCGGTGAAACCACGTCGCCGCACGCATGTCCCGGTGGGGGACGGGGTGTGGGTTCCCCGGGGGCTCGTCAACGACTGGCAGGTCGACGATTCGGCCTCGACGACAACGGGTTTGACGGGAGAAGACTCATGACACCGGCTGTGCGGATCCTCGACAGGCTGCTGACCGGCGTCGTGGCGGTGCTGCTGCTCGGCGGGGCCGCGTGGACCATCGGCTACGGCGCCGGCAACCGCCTTGCGCGGGACGCGGCGGCCAGGATCGACGCGGACTTCATCGGCCGGCTCCCCGAGTGGCCGTGGTGGACCACCGTCTCGGCGGCGGTCGGTGTGGTCGCGGTTCTCGTCGGTGCCTGGTGGGTGTTGCTGCACTTCCGGCCCCGGGCGGTTCGAGCCGTCACCACCGGGATCGGGTCGGTCGACCTGGACCGGCTCGCCGACGCGGCCGCCGCGGACCTGGGCCGGCACCCGGCCGTGCAATCGGCCAAGGCGGCCACCCGCACCGCAGGGGGCAAGTCCGTCGTGCGGATCACCGTCGGCGTCGCAGCGCTGACGTCCAGCGCGCAGATCTGTCGTCTGGCGCGCAGGTGCGGGGCGGAGGTGCGCCGCGCCGCTGGTGACGATGTGGAGTTTCAACTCCTGGTCAAACGGGTATCCGCGGATAAGGTGCGGCCCGCGCTGACCTGACACAAACGTCCGGCGCAGATGGTACGAGGGGTCTGCGTCGGGTCGAAATAACAACGGGCAGAACATCTTTGATGCGCTACCCACAACGAAAGGAAACACCCGACATGGGAATCGCCGACAGCGCGAAGAACAAGGCCCAGGACCTCAAGGGACAGGCCAAGGAAGCGGTCGGTTCGGCCACCGACAATTCCGATCTTCAGGCCGAAGGTCAGGTCGACCAGGCCGTCGCAGCGGTGAAGGACCACATCGCCGATGTGGCGGACAAGGTCAAGGACGGCGTCGAGGCGGTCAAGGACAAGCTGACCGGCAATTCCTGATCACCTGACAGAAGACGGGCGGTGCCGGGACGCGATCCCGGCACCGCCCGTCTTCGTCTGGTCTATCTAGATGCAGGGGCGGAAGAACACGAGCTTGACGGGCAGGCAGTTCTGGAAGAGCTTGGGCATGCTGAGCTTCGGAACACCAACCTTGGGCACGCCCACCGACGGGACCGCCTGGGCCACGTTGGCGGCCGTCGAGAGCGCGCTCTTCGAGAAGAAGCTGCTTCCACCGCCGCCGATCTGGCTCAGGAGGTAGAACGTGCTGCCGATATCGCTCACACCGCCCGTGATGCTGGTGGGGATGTCGATCGCCAGGTTGACCACGCTGTTGACGTCGTTGAGCGTTCCCGGCAACCGACGTACCGAGTCCAGGGTGGCGTAGGAGTTGGCCCACTGCTCGGGCGTCACCTTCGAGATGGCGGGCGGCTGCGCCTTGCGCAGCGCCTCGGAGAGTGCGCTGCTGCAGAGGCCGCTGTCGGTGCGGACGGAACCCTTGTTGCAGGTCTCGGCAACGCAGTTGCCGTTGAAGTCGATCTTGCCCTCACCGCACGCGGCAGAACTCGGGGCGGCAGTGATCACGGAAACAGCGGCCAACGGGGTGAAGGCGGCCAGCGTCGCCGCAGCGTAGCGGCGCTTCGACTTCTGCACGACGTGCCCCTCAATATCTGATCCAGCTAACGATTCAGTCAAAGTGTAGCCGAGCTACTGACCCTTTACCGCGCTCTCGCTGGAACGCCAGGTCAGACGCCCGGCGTGGCGAACTCGGCCCTCGGTGGGGAGCGGGCAGCAACCCGTCGGCCGGCTATCGGCATGTCACAGTCAAGTATGACCGCAATGAGTAGGCTGCTGCCATGGATGTCGTGCCTCGGGCGGAACGCAGGCCTCATGTCGTGCGGCGTGCCGACAGCCGGGCCGTCATCCTCGATGCGGCAGTGCGGGCCTTGGTCGAGTACGGATACGGCGGAGCGACGACCGTGGTGATCCAGCGGCTTGCGGGTGTCTCGCGGGGACGGCTGTTGCATTATTTCCCGTCGCGGGAGGAGCTACTGGTTGCCGCCGCGCAGCATCTGGCCGTCGAGCGCATCTCGGAGATGGAACAGTGGTTCGACGCCGCGCCCGAGCACTCGGTCGCGAGTCCGCAGCGGATCGACTACGCAGTGGTGTTGTTGTGGCGGACATTTCAGCAACCCTATTTCTGGGCGGCGATGGAACTCTGGCTGGCTGCGCGCACGGACCCCGCACTGCGGGCGGAGCTGGCCGCATCCGAGCGGCGACTGGGGCGCGCGATCGAGCACGTCATCGCGACGATGTTCGGTCCGGTGCACAGCAGTCATGCGGGGTTCGCCGACCTCCGCGAGCTGCTGTTCACCAGCATGCGTGGGGTGGCGCTCACGTATGCGATCGACGACCGCGACGCCGATGCGGATGTGCATCTCGCACTGTGGCAGAAGCTGGCCAGAGCGGCGCTGGCCTGACTCTATTAACAGTCAAGCCTGACTGCTAATGTGACCTCGTGACCGTTTCACCTCCCCGTACTCAGGACCGGATGACCCACGATCTCTGGTTGCCCGACGAGATCATCGCGTTGCGCGCCGAGGCGCGGGACGCGGTGCAACGCAGCGTCGCCCCTTACGCGCGCGAGATCGGGCAGCGCGAGGAATCCGCAGACAGCTTCCCGTGGGTGGCGTTCCGCGGCCTTGCCGACGAGGGCATGTTCGCGGTCCCGTTCGGGGCCGAGTTCGGCCGGGGCTTGAACCATCCGATGCTCGGCACCTGCACGGTCGCCGAGGAGATCGCCTACCACTCGTCCTCGCTGGCCGGTGTGTACGACGGGCAGTGCATTCTGGTTCCGCAGACCCTGACCTTCGCCACGGATGAACTGCGGGCCCGTCTCATTCCGGAGCTGGTGAGCGGCCGGGTGGCCTTCGCCTTCGCCACCACGGAGCCGGACACCAGTTCCGACCTCACCGCAGTGCGGCTGCAGACGGTCGCCGAAGAAACGGCGGACGGGTTCGTGGTGAACGGCCGAAAGCGCTGGATCACCAACAGCGTGGCGGCCGGCTGGGTATCGGTGCTGGTACGCGCCGGTGCCCACGGTGACCGGGCAACCATGCTCCTGGTCGACCTCACGTCGCCGGGTGTACGGGTCGGAACTCCCGATCTGAAAATGGGTCATCGCGGACAGATCACCGCGGATATCGAGTTCACCGACGTGCTGGTCCCCCGGGAGAACCTGCTGGGTGCGCACGGTGGCGGGATGAATGTGGCGCTCTCGGCACTCGTGCGCGGGCGCATCGGCATCGGCGCCGCCGGAGTCGGTGTCGCGCAGGCGGCGCTGGATCTGGCGGTCGAGCGGTTGCGAACGCGAGAGGTGTTCGGCGCCCCGCTGGGGGCGATGCAACATTGGCAGTTCGTCATGGCGCAACGCGCCACCGAGATCGAGTGTGCACGCACGCTCTATCAGAAGGCGGCCACTCTGGTGGATCGCGGTGACCGCACCGCCGAACCGGAGGCGGCGATGGCCAAGGCTTACGGCACCAGGCTGGCCAATGATCTTGTCCGCGAGGCGATCCAGATCTACGGGGCGCTGGGCTTCGCTCGCCAGGTCGGGGAGACGGGTGAATCCGTGCGGCTGGAGGAGATGTATCGCGACGCCAAGATCCTGGAGATCTTCGAAGGTGCCAACGAACTGCAGCAGTGGATCATCGCACGACGTCTCATCGGTCGCGATGTGACCGGATAGCTCGGCGGTGGGGGCACCCCCTCTCTCGCGCGGCGCATTAATCTATATTAAAATTTTGTGCCGCGGCCGGAGAGAAGGTAGCCGATGAACAATGTACAAGCCCAGGTGTCGGGTGGGCCGTTCTTCGATGATCTACGGGTGGGACAGGTTTTCGACAGTGCCCCGCGGATGACGCTGACCGAAGGGGCGGCCGCGCTGCACCAGGCTGTCCTGGGTGACCGGATGCGGCTGTCGCTCGATGCGACGCTGTCCGCCGCGGTGACGGGAAGTGCACGGCCGCTTGCGCATCCGTGCCTGGTCACCGATATCGCGATCGGACAGAGTACGTTGGCGACCCAGCGCGTGAAAGCCAACCTCTTCTATCGTGGTCTGGCATTTCATCGCTTTGTCGAGCTGGGGGATTCGCTGTTCACCCGCACCGAAGTCGTCGGGATGAAGCAGAACTCGGTACGGGAGGGGCGCGCGCCGACCGGCCTGGTGGCGCTGCGGATGACGACAGTCGACCAGCGCGACCGCCTCGTGCTCGATTTCCACCGGTGCGCGATGCTGCCCCTGTCGCCGGGTGTCGTCGAGACGGGCCGGGCCGACGACTTGTCGTCGATCGGCGTGGATGAGGTGGTCACAGACCCGGCACGCGACTGGGACGCAGAGGCGTTCCGATCACGAGTTCCCGGGCCGCACTTCACCGTCGACCTGGCGGGCGTGCGGATGCGCAGCACCGGTGACGTGGTGAGCAGTGCGCCGGAACTGGCCAGGTTGAGTCTGAACATTGCTGCCACTCACCATGACTGGCGAAGTGGTGGTCAGCGGCTGGTATACGGCGGCCACACCATCGGAATCGCGATGGCGCAGGCGACGCGACTGCTGCCCAATGTGGCGAGCATCTTGAGTTGGGCGTCCTGCGATCACACCGGGCCGGTCCATGAAGGGGACACTTTGTACAGTGACCTCCACGTCGAGGACGCCGTCCCGCTGTCGGACGGCCGTGGGGGACGACTGAATCTCCGGTCGCAGGTCTATGCCGTCGGTGCCGAGGGGGAAGCCGATCGTCAGGTGCTCGACTGGCGCTTCACCGTATTGATGTTCTGACCGGTCCTTCGCGCAATCGGGCGCTCGCTCAGCCGGTCAGCGCGTCGATCGAGCCGAGATCGCAGACGTGCCGGGCGAGGCGTTCGATCGACGCCAAGGTGTAGTCCCTGGGCTGCAGCTCCGGCTCTAAACGACTGCCCCCGAGGGTGAACAGACCGAAAGCGAGTGCATGCATCGGCTGTTGGCGGTAGGCCAGCCACGCTTCGTCGAAGGTCGGCGGGGTGGCTACGCCGGCCTCTTTGAGGCGCGCCAAGTACAGCCGGAGGAGATCTTCCTGCCAGTTTCGGCGGTCTTCGGTGGGTAGCGTGGCGCCCAGGGCATACGAATAGTCCAACGCCCAGTTGCCTTTCGCCACACACTGCCAGTCGTAGAGCCCCATCCGGCCGTTCTCGTCGCGCAACCAGTTCCCCAGGTGAAGGTCCTGGTGCAACAGTGTTGACGCGGTGCTGCGATGCAGCAGTAGTGACCTCATGAACGCGGGATACAGCTTCTCGCGCCGGCCGTAGAGTTCGCCGTCGACCACATCTTTGGCGCGGTCCAAGCCGGTCAGCGTTCGCTTCTCGAATCCCACCTTCCGGTTCAGATTCTCCTGCCAGTCATATGCCGGGCGTAGCCGGGACAGGTCGCCGCCGAAGCGGGGGCTGTCCCAGAACGCGCCGTGGTAGACCGCCAGTTCGGACACCATATCCTCCGCATCGCTGCGCTGGAGGACGTTGGCCATCGGGTCCGGGAACGTCCACCCGCGTTCGTTGAGATCCTCAAGGATCACCAACGAGCGGTGCGACTTCGGATCGTATCCCGAGTAGTACGCGCGCGGACTGCGCAACGTGAGCCCGGGGCGGACGTTGTTGTAGAAGACCGATTCGCCTTCGGCGATGCCCGTCACCCCGAGCAGTATGCGTGAGCCGATGGTCGCCGTGGACTTGGTGAACAGCGTTGCCGGCAGGCCGGCCTGTCTGCCGATGTCGTTGTAGTCCACTACAAGTGCTCGTCGTGCACTTGTGCCGTTGTCACCCCGCGACACCGTGACGTCGACGACTCGCGCACCGGCGACCTGGGAGCACAGCACCGCGGTCAGCCACTCGGGGGTGAGGGCTTCCGCCGACGGGGGCACCACCGCCGGGTCGAGCAGTGGTGGCTGAGGAAGGAACCTCTCCCTGGCGACCGAGGTGGCGATCCGCCCAGCGATGGCGATCGTCGCCACGGCATTGCGCGCGGTCATGCCGACGCCTCCTTTCGTGAGTGTCGGCTGGAGGTGAGCCTCAGGGGCGAGGCTTCGCGACCAGCGACTGCCCGACCTGCTCGACCAGGAGCCCGACGTCCCAGTAGTCGTGATGGCTGGTCAACTTTCCCTCCTGGTCGAACCGGCAGGTGGCGATACCGGTGACCGAGAAGTGGCGGCCGACCGCGTCGACGCGGTCGCCGCTGGGGAGGAGGAGGGGGCCGTTGATCGAGCCGCTCCACGTCCACTCGTAGTAGGCACGGTCGTCCTGCACGGCGGGATGGGAGAACACGATCAGCGAATCGGGCGAGAATCTCAGCATCCACCGGTGAAAGCGCCGAATCTCCTCCCGGCCCACATAGGTTCCGCCCATTGCCACATCCGCGTACGTGCCGCGCTCGGCGAAGTACGTGCAAAGCAAATCGGGATCGTCGGTCCACGCCCGACCGTAGGCCTCGGCGAAATCGTCCGCGGCGGGGTGGGGAGTGGTACTGGCCATCAAAAAAATTTATCACTGATTCGAAAACAGTGTCAGTCGTTTGGCGACTTTCCGCTCGGATGTGCTCGGGGCCGGCGTCGCCCTGTGGATGGCGATGGCGCCGTGGCGGCTCGGGAATCAATTTAGTGCTGTTAACCAGTGATACCGCCAGGGCTGCGCAGCTAAATCTCTGACGATTGCGTCAAAAGGGGGTCAGCCTGCGTGGATGACCCGGCCGTGGAAATCGGACTGCGTGCGGCCCTCGTTCAGACTTGACGTTTTTAGTCTAAGTTTGATTCGATCCGTGAGCCGCGTCACTCGATGGCTATCGATGTGACCCACGGCCGGAGGGCGAAGGAGATGCGCGCTGTGCTTGCTTCAGCGAACTGCCGGCCGGGGTCGAGCGGGCGCGGCGTACCCGTGACCGCCAGTTCAGACGGGAACTTGTGAGGAGCTTGGTGTTCAAGACCAGTACCGCGGCGAAACCTGTACGGGCCATCGGCGGATTCTTCGCCATGGCATTGGATACGGCTGTCGCCATCTTCCGGCCGCCGTTCCCGTGGCGTGAATTCGTCCTCCAGTCATGGTTTGTGGCGCGGGTGTCACTGTTGCCGACGCTGATGCTGTCGATCCCGTTCACCGTGCTGACGGTGTTCACCTTCAACGTGCTGTTGGCCGAATTCGGCGCAGCAGACTTCTCGGGTACCGGCGCAGCGCTGGGCGCGGTCACCCAGATCGGTCCCATCGTCACCGTGCTGGTCGTCGCCGGTGCCGGCGCCACGGCGATGTGTGCGGACCTCGGAGCACGCACCATCCGCGAGGAACTGGACGCCCAACGCGTGATGGGGATCGATCCGATCCGGGCCCTGGTGGTCCCACGGGTGCTCGCCGCCACCGTGGTGGCGCTGCTGTTGTCCTCACTGGTCATTCTGGTCGGCCTCGCAGGCGGATTCGCCTTCTCCGTGTTCTTTCAGCACGTGACGCCTGGTGCGTTCGTGGCCGGACTCACCCTGGTCACCGGTGTCGGAGACGTCGTCGTCTCCCTCATCAAGGCCACGTTGTTCGGGATGACGGCCGGTTTGATCGCCTGCTACATGGGCACCACCGTCGGCGGTGGCCCGGCCGGTGTCGGCAATGCGGTCAACGAGACCGTGGTGTTCTCGTTCCTCGCGCTGTTCATCATCAACATCTTCATGACCGCAGTGGGAATCAAGGTGAACCTGTGAGCGTCAAAACCACTATCCGACAGCAATTCCCGCGCCTGTCGCGGCAGTCGCGGGCATGGCATGCGAGCTGGACCAGGGTCGGGGAGCAGACCCAGTTCTACGGACGCACGCTGGGCTCGGCGGTGGATGTGTTCGTGCATTACAAGACCGAACTGGTCAGGTTGATCGCGCAGATGAGTCTGGGAACCGGCGCGCTCGCCGTCATCGGTGGCACGGTCGTCATCGTCGGTTTTCTCACCGTCTCGACGGGTGCGCTGGTTGCCGTACAGGGCTACAACCAGTTCGCCCAGGTCGGTGTGGAGGCGTTGACGGGTTTCGCATCAGCGTATTTCAACGTGCGACTCATCGCGCCGCTGACGGCGGCCATCGCGATGGCCGCCACCATCGGTGCCGGCTCGACTGCGCAACTCGGCGCCATGCGCATCAACGAGGAGATCGACGCCTTGGAGGTGATGGGGGTTCGTTCGCTGGCCTATCTGGCCACGACGCGCGTGCTCGCCGGTGTCGTTGTGGTGATACCGCTGTACTGCGTCGCGGTGATCATGTCCTTCCTGGCCGCCCGTATCGGTACCACCGTGATCTACGGCCAGTCCACCGGCGTCTATGACCACTACTTCCGCACCTTCCTCATTCCCACCGACCTGATCTGGTCGTTCGTCCAAGCCGTGGTCACCGCGGTCGTCATCATGCTTGTCCACACGTACTACGGTTTCACCGCGTCCGGGGGCCCCGCCGGGGTGGGTGAAGCGGTCGGTCGGGCCACGCGGACCTCACTGGTCGTCGCCGTGTTCGTCACCCTGTTGGTCACGCTGTCCATCTACGGGCAGTCCGGCAACTTCAACCTGGCGGGCTGAGCGGATGGCGCGTCGAGCAGGCGAACCTCGGATCCACGCCGATTGGTGGACAGCGATTCTCATCGTCTTCACGGTCGGATGCATCGCCCTCACCTGGGCGCTGTTCAACGGTTCGTTCCGGCGGTATGTTCCGGTCACCCTCACCTCCGATCGGGCCGGCCTGGTGATGGAGGTCGGCGCGAAAGTCAAGCTGCGCGGTGTGCAGGTGGGGCGTGTCGGGTCGATCGCCGGGGGGCGAGATCCGGTGAGCCTGCGACTGGAGCTGGACCCTGACAAGGTCCGCTATGTGCCCTCCAACGTGGTGGCGCGGATCGCGTCGACCACGGTCTTCGGGGCCAAGTATGTCGACTTGATCTACCCCGAGAACCCGTCGGGTAAAGCGCTGGCGGCCGGTGCGGTGCTGCAATCACAGAACGTGAGCACCGAGGTGAACACCGTGTTCCAGGACCTCGTCGGCGTCATCAAGAAGATCGATCCCGCGAAGCTGAATTCGGTGCTCTCGGCGGTTGCCGAGGGTGTGCGTGGTCAGGGTCCGCGGATGGGCGAGGCCACGACGTCGGCCAATGAAGTGCTGACCGCCCTGAACGCGCGGTCGGAGACCATCGGGCAGGACTGGCGCGCGTTCAGAGATTTCAACGACACCTATGCGGCCGCGGCACCGGACCTCATCCGGATCCTCGACGGTGCCAGCACCACGAGCACCACGGTGGCGTCCCAGGCGCACCAACTGGATTCGTTGTTGGTCAACGTCATCGGGTTCTCCCAGAGCGGCACCCAACTTCTCGGTCCGAACAAGGACAACCTCGTCGACGCGATCAACGTCCTGCGCCCCACCACAGGCCTGTTCAACAAGTACAACCCCGAGTTGACCTGTCTGTTCCTCGGCGGAAAGAACGCGATCGATTTCGGCCAGGCGGACTACACCGGTGGCGCCAACGGCAAATCACTGATCGTCGACGCCGCGCTGCTCCTCGGTGATGATCCCTACCGATATCCCGACAATCTCCCGATCAACGGGGCCAAGGGCGGTCCCGGCGGTAAACCGGGCTGTGGATCGTTGCCGGATGTCGCCAAGAACTGGCCGGTACGCACCCTCGTCACCAACACCGGGTTCGGTACCGGACTGGACAACCGACCCAATCCGGGAATCGGTTTCCCGGGGTGGGCCAACTTCTTCCCGGTGACCCGGGCCGTCCCGGAACCTCCGAGCATCCGCTACCAGGGTGGTCCGGCCCCAGGTCCCACCCCGCCATGGGAACCGCCCTACGGCGCTGCGCAATACGGACCCGGCGGGACGCCGCTCTTCCCCGGAGTGCCACCCGCGCCGCCGGACGCCCAGGCGCCCATCCCTCCGGGGATCGGCGGCCCGGCGCCGGATCCGTCGACGCAGCCACCGGGATGAGCACAGGCATGACACGACCCCATCAGACGAACAGTGAGAGGCCGACGACGTGAGAGACAACCTGTCAGGCGCAGCCTGGCGGCTCACCGTGTTCGTGATCGTGGCAGCACTGGGAATGTTCGCACTGCTCACGATTTTCGCGCAGTTCCGTTTCGATGAGGCGCGGACGTTTCGCGCGGTGTTCACGAATGTGACCGGACTGGAGAACGGAAACTTCGTGCGCATCGCCGGTGTCGAAGTCGGCAAGGTCAAGCGCATCGCGCTGAACAAGGACAGCACCGTGACCGTCGAGTTCACCGCGCAGGACTCGGTCGTGCTGACCGAAGGTAGCCGCGCAGCGATCCGCTACGACAACGTCATCGGCGGTCGCTACCTGGCCCTCGAAGAGGGCACCGGGTCACCCAGGCTGCTGCAGCCCGGCGCCACCATCCCCGTCGACCGCACCTCACCCGCCCTGGACCTGGACGCCCTGATCGGTGGCTTCCGGCCGTTGTTCCGCGCCTTGGATCCCAACCAGGTGAATGCGCTGAGCGGACAACTACTTTCGGCATTACAAGGTCAGGGCGCGACGGTCGGCTCGTTTCTCTCGCAGACCGCGGCACTGACCAACACCCTGGCCGACCGCGACCAGCTGGTGGGCCAGGTCGTGACCAATCTCAACACCGTGCTCGGTTCCCTCGGCGATCAGAAGGAGAAGTTCGGCACCGCAGTCGATTCACTGTCGGAGATCGTGCACACCCTCGAATCGCGAAAAGGCGATCTGAGCAATGCCGTGGCGTATACGAATGCCGCGGCCGGCAGCATCGCCGATCTCTTGGCCCAGGCGCGGCCGCCGCTGGCCACCATGGTCAAGGAGACCGACCGGACAGCCGGCATCGTGGTCGCCGACCACGACTACGTCGACAATCTCTTGGCCACCCTGCCCGAGTCGTACCGAATTCTGGGACGGCAGGGCCTCAACGGCGACTACTTCTCGTTCTACATCTGCGACTTGGTGTTGAAGCTCAACGGTAAAGGTGGACAGCCCGTCTACGTCAAGATGGCAGGCCAGGATTCGGGTAGGTGCACTCCGCGATGAAGGCATTCCAAGAACGAAACCCGTTCGTCATCGGTGCCGTCGGAGTCGTCGCGGTGACGGCGATCGGCGTCGGTGTCCTCAACTACGACAAGCTGCCCCTGGTGTCCGCGCAGACCAGCTACGCCGCCTATTTCGCCGAAGCGGGTGGTCTCACGTCCGGTGCCGAGGTGCAGGTCTCCGGATTCAAGATCGGCAAGGTCGAGAGCATCTCCCTAGACGGCGCAAAGGTTCTCGTCCGGTTCCAGGTCGACGACGATGTGCACCTGGGTGATCGCACCGAAGCCGCGGTCAAGACGAAAAGCCTGCTGGGGTCCAAGATTCTGGACATCACCCCACGCGGTGACGGAGAGCAGAAGGACGTCATCCCGCTGGAGCGCACCACGTCGGCATATCAGCTGCCGGATGCGCTCGGCGACATCACGGCTCAGATCAGCGGATTGAACACCGATCAGCTGTCCGCCTCGCTGTCCACACTGGCCGACACCTTTCGCAACACCCCGGAAGACCTCCGGCTCGCCGTGGACGGTGTCGGTCGCTTCTCGGACACCCTCAACCGCCGTGACGACCAACTACGCAACCTGCTGGCCAACGCGAACAAGGCGACCAGCGTTCTCGCCGAGCGCAGTGACAAGATCGTCCAACTCGTACGTGATTCCAACGCGTTGCTGATAGCACTGGAGGGTCAGCGCGCCGCGCTGGATCAGATCTCGAACAACATCTCGGCGCTGGCGGCCCAGATCAACGGGTTCATCGGTGACAACCGTGACACGCTCAAACCGGCTCTGGACAAGCTGAACGGCGCGCTGACCATCGTCGCCAATCGGAAAGCCGAAGTCCAGCAGTCGATCAAGGGCTTCACGTCGTACGCCTTCGCACTCGGCGAGTCGGTGGCATCGGGTCCGTTCTTCAAGGCCTACCTGTCCAACCTGTTGCCGGGGCAGTTCGTTCAGCCGTTCATCGACGCCGCCTTCTCGGACCTCGGCCTGGACCCACACGTGCTCGCGCCCTCCCAGCGCACCGACCCCCAGACCGGCCAGCCCGGCACCCCGGCACTTCCCGTTCCGTTCCCGCGGACCGGGCAGAGCGGCGAGCCCAGGATGACCATCCCGGACGCTATCACCGGCAATCCCGGCGATCAGCAATGCGGGCCGCCGGGCATCCCGCTGCCCGGCCCCGGGTGCTATCCCTACCGCGACCCCGGTCCACCGGCGGCGCCCGGCGGACCCCCGCCCGGTCCACCGGCGCCCGAATCCCCAGGCCACGTGTCCGTGCCCGAGCCGACTCCGAGCGCCGTCTACCAGCCCGCGCCCGGTGAAATCGGTCCCGACGGCACTCCCGTTGCAGGAGAACACCAATGACACAACCGCGCATCCGCATTGCCGTGGTGGCCCTCTTCGCGCTACTGCTGATCGCCGGGCTCGTCGTGGTCATCCCGGCGACGACGAACATCTCGCGCACCCAGGTCGTCGCCTACTTCGACAACACGAACGGACTCTTCGTCGGTGACGAAGTCCGCATCCTCGGCGTCCCGGTCGGCGAGATCGACCGGATCGACGTCGAGCCGCAGCGGGCGAAGGTCAGCTTCTGGGTGCAGGACAAGTACAAGGTGCCGGCCGACGCCAAGGCGGTCATCCTCGCGCCCTCGCTGGTCACCGCCCGGGCCATTCAGCTCACGCCCGCCTACACCGCGGGACCGACGTTGGCCGACGGGGCCGTCATCCCGCGGGAGCGGACCGCCGTCCCGGTCGAATGGGACGATGTCCGTACCCAGCTGCAGCGTTTGACCGAGATGCTGCAGCCCACCGAACCCGGCGGTACCAGCACACTCGGGTCTCTGGTCAACACCGCCGCGGACAACCTGCGCGGTCGTGGGGCGAGCATCCACGACACCCTGGTCAAGTTGTCCCAGGCGACCTCGGCGCTCGGTGACCACAGCAGCGACCTGTTCAGCACGCTGCGGAATCTGTCACTGCTGGTCTCGGCGCTGCAGGACAGCTCGGGTCTGATGAAGCAACTCAACCAGAATCTCGCGTCGGTCAGCGGGGCTCTCGCCGACGACCCGGCTGAGGTGAGCAACGCCGTGCGCAATGTCAGCGATGTCTCGCGATCAGTGTCGAAATTCGTGGCAGACAACAAGGAATCACTGGGCACCACCTCCGACAAACTGGCTGCGGTGTCGCAGACGGTCACCGAGAGCATCGACGATGTCAAGCAGTTGCTGCACATCTCGCCGACCGTCTTGCAGAACTTCATCAACATCTATCAGCCCGCGCAGGGAACGTTGTCCGGCGCCCTGTCGACGAACAACTTCAGCGATCCGATCAGCTTCATCTGTGGTGCGGTCCAGGCCGCGTCACGACTCAACGCCGAGCAATCGTCGAAGCTGTGCGTGCAGTACCTGGCCCCGATTGTGAAGAACCGCCAGATGAACTTCTTCCCGATCGGTGGCAACCCCATCGTCGGCGCCACCGCGCGGCCGAACGAAGTGACCTACAGCGAGGACTGGATGCGTCCCGACTATGTCCCGCCGGCACCGGCAGCCCCAGCCCCAGCCGCCGCAGCGCCGCTGCCGGCCGAGGCGGCTCAATCGGATCCCGCGGCAGGACTTCCGGGAATGATGGTCCCCGCCGGAGCAGGCTCATGACGGCGTCCAGGCGTTTCGGCACGGTGGTGATCGCGGTGACCGTGCTGTCCATGCTGCTCAGCGGCTGCGGGGGATGGCACGGTTTGAACTCCGTCCCCATGCCGGGTACCGAGGGCGACGGGCCCGGAGCCTTCACCATCCAGGCGCAGATGCCGGACGTGAACAACATTCAGCAGAACTCCCGCGTCCGGGTCGGGGACGTCAACGTGGGCACGGTGACCAATATCGAACGCCAGGGCTGGCACGCTCTGCTGACGATGCGCCTCAACGGTGACGTGAAACTGCCCGCCAACGCGACCGCGACGATCGGTCAGACCAGCCTGCTCGGTTCACTGCACATCGAGCTGGCTCCACCGGTCGCCGAACCGGCCGAGGGCAGACTGCACGAGGGGTCGTTGATCCCGTTGGCATCCGGGGGTGGGTACCCGTCGACGGAACAGACGTTGGCCGCGGTGTCGCTGCTGCTCAACGGTGGCGGTATCGGTCAGATACAAGACATCACCACGGCATTCGGCACGGCGTTCGCCGGACGCGAGAAAGATCTGAGAAGTCTGATCACACAACTCGACACGTTCGTGCGGAACACCAATGCTCAGACCGACGACATCATCGCCGCCACCGACAGCCTCAACAATCTGGTCTCCGGGTTCGCCGAGCAGAGGCCCGTGGTGGACAAGGCTCTGGATACCATCCCGGATGCGTTGGCAGTCATCAAAGATGAACGCACCAAGCTGGCCGACACCCTCGATCAGCTCGGCAAATTCAGTGCGCTGGCCGCAGATTCGGCCAACCAGACCAAAGACGCACTGGTCCAGGAACTCAAGGACATCGGCCCTGTGCTGAAGTCGCTGGCCGACTCCGGGCCTGCACTCACCCGTTCCCTGAGCTTCTTCTCGGTGTACCCCTTCGCGAAGGAGACGCTGAGCAAGTGGTTCCGCGGTGACTATGCGAACCTGACCGCGATCATCGATCTGACACTGAGCCGGCTCGACTCGTCCTTCCTCACCGGCACGCGGTGGGAGGGCAACCTGACCGAACTCGAAATGCAATGGGGCCGCACCATCGGTCAATTGCCGAGTCCTTACACCTCAGGCAATCCATTGATCATTCCGTACCACCTGAATCAGGGGCCCTAGATGGTTCTCAGCAGACGAGTCCTCATCCAGCTGGCGTTCTTCGCCGTGATCACGCTGGTAGGCGGGACCATCATGATCTTCAATTACATGGGTCTGCCCGGCCTGCTGTTCGGCGTCGGTCAGTACAAGGTCTCCGTCGAGTTGCCCGCGGCGGCAGGTCTCTACAAGAACGCCAACGTCACCTACCGGGGCACCGAGGTCGGCAAGGTGACCGATGTCCGTCTCGACGACAACGGGGTGGTCGCCGATCTTGCGCTGAAATCCGGAATCCCGATTCCCAGTGACCTGACGGCCGAAGTGCACAGTGCGTCATCGATCGGTGAGCAGTATGTCGCCCTGCTGCCGCACGGGGATGGAAGTCCGCTGAAGGCAGGCGATGTCATCCCGAGGGATCGCACCTCGGTTCCTCCTGATATCAGCACGCTGCTGGCGGCGACGGACAAGGGTCTGGACGCCATCCCCGGGGACAACCTGCAGACGGCGGTCAGTGAGGCGGCCACCGCGGTCGGGGGACTGGGACCGGATCTGGCCAGACTGGTCAAGGGCTCCACCACACTGGCGATCGACGCACGCAAGAATCTCGACTCACTCACCAATCTGATCGACAACTCCAGACCCATCCTCGATTCGCAGACCGCGACCGCCGGCTCGATCGAGACCTGGGCCGCCAACCTGGCGTCGGTGACATCGCAACTGAAGCGCGAGGACACGTCGGTCCGGGGGATCCTCAAAGACGGGCCGGAAGCAGCAGATCAGGTCCGGCAGTTGTTCGACCGGTTGCAGCCCACCCTGCCGGTGGTCCTGGCGAACCTGGTCACGATCGGCAATGTGGCGGTGACCTATCAGCCGAATATCGAACAGCTGCTGGTTCTCGCCCCGTCAGCCGTCGAGGTGGTACAGGGTGCAGGCGTCACCAACCGCAATACCAAGCAGGCGTACAAAGGTGCCTTCTTGAGCTTCAACCTGAACCTCAACCTGCCGCCACCATGCCTGACCGGCTATCTCCCGCCACAGCAGGCCCGGACGACCAGTCTCACCGACTATCCGGACCGCCCGGCCGGTGAATTCTATTGCCGGGTACCACAGGACTCGCAATTCAACGTGCGGGGTGCGCGCAACTATCCGTGCGAAACACGTCCGGGTAAGCGCGCGCCGACGGTGAAGATGTGTGAGAGCGACGAGAACTATGTCCCCCTCAACGACGGCTTCAACTGGAAGGGCGACCCCAACGCCACGTTGTCCGGGCAGCCGATTCCGCAGCTGCCGCCCGCGGCGGGGCCGGCTCCTACCGGTACACCGGGGACCGCGCCGCCGGGCCCGGTTGCTCCGCCGATCGCCGTGGCGCAGTACGACCCGGCCACGGGTAGTTACCTCGGTCCGGACGGCCACGTCTACACCCAGGCCAACCTGGCCCACAATGCTCAGGAGCAGACATGGCAGTCGATGATGATGCCGCCGAACCCGAAGTGACGACAGCAACCGCGGACACCGCGGAGTACCTGTCGGACCAGGACGGCGCATCACGCGCATGGCGCCGCGACCCGACAAAGATCGCCTTGGTGGGCGGTCTCGTCGCCGTCATCGGCGTGGCATCGCTGGGGGGTTGGATCGGCGTGCGGGCCCATCAGTCCCGGCAGCTCGACCAACGGCAGACAACGTTTGTCGACGTGGCGCGGCAAGCCGCGACCGATCTCACCACGATCGATCACCGCGAGGTCGAAGGCGATGTGAAGCGCATTCTGGACTCGGCAACCGGCGCGTTCTACGACGACTTCAACAATCGCGCACAGCCTTTCATCGAGGTGGTGAAGAAGACGCAGTCCAAGTCCGTGGGAACGGTGGTCTCGGCCGGTGTCGAGTCCGAGACCGATCAGGACGCGCAGGTATTGGTCGCGGTGAGCGTCAAGACGACTGTCGCAGACGGGACAGAACAACGGCCTCGGTCGTGGCGGATGCGGATCTCGGTACAGAGACTGGGTAACGAGGTCAAGGTATCCAACGTCGCCTTCGTGCCCTAGGCACTTCATCATCAGTTCCGAACCGCGAGAAGGATTCACGTGACCGCCCCTAGCATGACCAGCGCGCCGACCTCATCTGCCGACCTCATCGACAAGGAGAGCGAGCCGGCGACCTCGACGAATTCGGCTGCAAAGAACCGTATGTCATGGCGGCAGGTGGTCGCCTATATCGTGGTGCCGCTGCTTGTGGTCGTACTCGGTGGCGTCACCGGATGGTTGAAGTGGGTGGACGGATCCTCGCGGGATGCCCGGGCGGCCGCCACCGCGTCGGTGCAGGCCGCGCTCGAGGGCACCGTCGCGCTGCTTTCCTACCAGCCGGATACCGTCGAGCAGACGCTCGGCGCCGCTCAGGCACGGCTGACGGGCGCATTCCGTGACTCCTACGCAAAGCTGATCCATGATGTGGTGATCCCCGGCGCTCGGGAGAAGAAGATCTCGGCGATCGCGAACGTCCCTGCAGCGGGCTCGATTTCGGCATCCGTCGGCCACGCAGAGGTCTTGGTCTTCGTCAACCAGACGTCGATCGTCGGTACCGATGCGCCCATCGACACCGCCTCATCGGTGCGGGTCGGTCTGGACAAGGTCGATGGGCAGTGGTTGATCTCCTCCTTCGAGCCCATCTGACCGGATCACGGCATCGTGTAGCCGCCGCTCACCGAGATCATCTGCCCGGTCACCTGGCGTGCAGCCAGCGGCGAGGAGAACCACAGCACCGCCCGAGCGACATCCTCGGCGGTCGTCAACCGGCGCATCGGAGTGTCTTTGAGCATGAACTCGATCTGGTTGGGGTTGAACACTTCATCTTCGCCCACGGCCCACAGGCTGGAGGCGCCCACGGCGTCGGCACTCTCCGGCATCACCAGGCCCGGACAGACGATGTTGGAGCGGATTCCATGGCGGCCGTGTTCGCGTGCGGTGGTACGCGCGAACGCGACCATGGCGGCCTTCGAAGCGCCGTAGATGCCCTGGCGTATCTGACCGAACGCCGCGTCGCTGGCGATGAACACCAACGCGCCACCGCCGTCGTTCTTCATCGGGCCGATGGCCGCCTGTGTGGTGGCCACCGCACTGTAGAAGTTCACCTCGATGGTGCGCTGCCATTTGTCGCGATCGGTATCGGTGGCGACGAAACCGGGCACACTCCAGCCGGCGTTGTTGACCACCACGTCGACACCACCCCAGGTGGTGACCGCCAGGCCGATGGTGTCCTCCGCGCCCCCGGGGGTCGTCAGATCGTTGATGGCCAGTTCCACTGCTGCGGCTCCGAGGTCGAGGGCCTCGTCCCGCACCTTCTTGGCCTGGGGTTCGTCGATGTCGTTCAACACGATTCGGGCGCCTTCGGCGGCGTACGCGTGCACGATTCCCCGGCCAATGTTGGAGGCGCCACCGGTCACGACGACCCGTGCTCCTGACAATCCCAGATCCATGGTGGTCCTTCTTCCTCGACGTGGCCTGTTGAATCACCGTAGCCACTTGATTTAACCTAGATTAGAAATATCGGCTAGATTTGTCTATGCCGGAGGTGTCGACGGGAGACGGGTATGGAGAAACTGCTGCAGGGCAAGGTTGCGGTGGTCACCGGCGCCGCCCAGGGGATCGGCCTCGAGATCGCGCGCACGTTGCACCAGCACGGAGCGCAGGTGGTGCTGGCCGATCTCGACGGGGACGCCACGGCCCGTGCGGCACGCGACATCGCCACCCCGGATCTCGACTGCGTCGGCGCGGTGTGCGATGTGACGGCAGAAGACCAGGTGCAGACGCTGGTGGCGAACACGTGTCGCGACTTCGGGCGCCTGGACGTGTTCGTCAACAACGCCGGTATCACGCGTGACGCCTCCCTGAAGAAGATGCAGGTCGCCGACTTCGATGCGGTCATCACGGTGCACTTGCGCGGTACCTGGCTCGGCATCCGTGAGGCTTCGGCGGTGATGCGGGAGCAGAAGTCCGGCAGCATCGTCAACATCTCGTCGCTGTCGGGCAAGTCGGGTAACCCCGGCCAGACCAACTACAGCGCCGCCAAGGCCGGAATCGTGGGCCTGACGAAGGCGGCCGCCAAAGAGGTGGCCCACCACAACGTGCGGATCAATGCGGTGCAACCCGGCCTGATCCGCACGCCGATGACCGCGGCCATGCCTCCGGATGTCTTCGCTCAACGCGAAGCCGATGTGCCGATGAAGCGTGCCGGCGAACCAGGCGAGGTGGCCGGCGCCGTCGTGTTCCTGGGCTCAGAACTGTCCAGCTACATCACCGGAACGGTGATCGAAGTGGGTGGCGGGAGGTACATGTGAAATCTGTTCTCAGCGATATCGAAGGCGGTATCGGGCGCGTCACGCTGAATCGGCCGGATCGGATGAACGCGATCAACGTCGCGCTCGCCCATGCGCTGGAGAGCGCGATCGACCAGCTCGGCGACCGTCAGGACGTCAATGTCATCGTGATCCGCGGGGCCGGCGGGAATTTCTGCGCCGGAGGCGATTTCGACGAAGTACAGAGGTTGCGCGCCGAAGGCTCCGCCGAGTTGCGGACGTTGTTCACCTCGTTCAAAGCCGCTTGTGAGGCGATCACCCGCGCGAAGGTGCCGGTCGTGGCAGCCATCGAAGGTGTGGCCATGGCCGGTGGTTTCGAGCTGATGCAGGCCGCCGACCTCGTGCTGGTCGCCGACGAGGCACGGATCGCGGACAACCACATCAACTTCGGCATGATTCCCGGCGGGGGTAGCACCGCACGCCTGCCGCGCCTGCTCGGCCGGCAGCAGGCCCTGGGGCTGCTGTTGTCCGGCGACAAGATCACCGGTTCGGCTGCCGTCCAATTGGGCTTGGCCTACAAGGGCTTTCCTGCGGAAACCTTCGACGAATCCGTCGAAACGTTCCTGGCGAAACTGGCCGGACGTGACCGCTCGGCCCTCACCACCATCAAGCGGCTGGTGATCGACGGTCTCAACAAGGATTTCGACATCGCAAACTCCGACGAGACCGATGCCGTCGTCTGGCGCATCGGCGGTCAGGCCGGCCAAGCCGGGGTATCGGCATTCAAGAACAGAGAGGTCAAGGCATGACCACAGCGATCGACGCCGCAGTATTACGAGAGGTCGCGCCCAACGGTGTCGCCAGTATCCGGCTGAACCGCCCTGGCACGTCGAACGGTCTCAACGTCGAAACCCTCAAGGCACTGCACGAGGCGGTGCTCGCCTGCCACGCCGACCCTGCGGTCACAGTGGTGCTGCTCACCGGAGCAGGCCGTAATTTCTGCGCCGGCGGTGACATTCACACCTTCGAATCCAAAGGTGAGGCTCTGCCGGATTACCTGCGCGAAGCCACCGCCTGGCTACAGCTGGCAACCGCAGCCCTCATCCAACTGCGGGTACCGGTGGTCACCGCCGTACAGGGGTTCGCGGCCGGTGGCGGCGGACTCGGACTGGTCTGCGCCTCCGATATCGTCATCGCCGCGCAGTCGGCCAAGTTCTTCTCCGGGGCCGTGCGGGTCGGGATGGCACCCGATGGCGGGTCCTCGGTCACTCTCACGCAGCTGGTGGGGTTGCGTCAGGCGTTGCGCATCCTGCTCACCAACCCCACGTTGACTGCGACCGAGGCCGCGGCGATCGGACTGATCACCGAGGTCGTCGACGACGCCGAGCTCACCGATCGCGCCGAGACCATTGCCGCCGAGCTGGCCGCGATGCCCACCAAGGCACTGTCGGCCACCAAACGGCTGGTGTGGTCGGGTGTCGGTGCCTCGATCGAGGAGCGGCTCCCGGAGGAATCGCGCACCGTCTCGGAGTTGTCCGGCACAGCCGATGCCCTGGAGGGGCTTCGCGCCGTCATCGAACGGCGAGCACCGAAGTTCACCGGGCGATGAACGTCCTCATCGAGGATGACGGTGCCGTGCGCACCCTCACCCTCAATCGCCCGCAGGTGCGCAACGCGATCGACATCCCGCTGCGGCTGGAACTGGCCGATGCCCTGGAATCGGCGGATGCCGACACCGGGGTGCGGGCGATCATCCTCACCGGTGCGGGCAGCACATTCTGCTCGGGCGGTGACATCTCCACGATGAAGCTCATGTCCGAAACCGAAGCCATGGACCGCGCGCAACTGGCACAGCGCGTGATCCGGGCCATCTGGAACACCCCGAAACCGGTCATCGCCGCGGTCGAAGGCGCCGCATTCGGTGCCGGTGCCGCGCTGGCAGCGGCCTGCGACCGCGTCGTCGCCGGCAGCGACGCCCGTTTCGCGACGACCTTCACCAACGTCGGGCTCGCCGGCGACATGGGCGCATTCGCGTCGCTGCCACGTCGGGTCGGCACGGCCCGTGCCCGGCAGATGCTGATGCTCCCGCACCCGATCGACGCACGGCTTGCCGAGAGTTGGGGGCTGGTCGACGCCACCACCGAACCCGGCGGAGCCCTGGCGGCCGCGCGCACCGACGCGCACCGGCTCGCCGCGGGACCTGCGCAGGCCTATGGCGTCATCAAGGCCCTGCTGGCCATCAGTCCCACCTTGCCCCCGATCGAGGTTCTCGATCATGAAGCCGCGCATCAGGCACGACTGTTCGGCAGCGACGACTTCGCCGAAGGCGTCGCCGCCTTCGGCGAGAAGCGGCGACCCTCGTTCGGCCCACGACAAGGAGTTCACTCATGACCTCTGTCATCGATCCCTCCGCGGACACCGGCAGCCGGTACGACCGGCTAATCCGGCCGGAGAAGGTGCACGGCACGCTCTACACCGACGCCTCGATCTACGCCGAAGAACTGGCCAAGATCTGGTACCGCACCTGGGTTTTCGTCGGCCACGAGAGTGAGGTCGCCCAGCCCAACGACTACGTGCGCAAGAAGCTCGGACCCCAGGACGTCATCATGACCAGGGACCGGGACGGCGAGGTGCACCTGCTGCTCAATCGGTGCGCTCATCGTGGCAACCAGGTGTGTGATGACGCCAAGGGCAACTCCAGCACCTTCCGTTGCCCCTACCACGGCTGGACCTTCCGAAATGACGGCGAGCTCATCGGATTTCCGTTCTTCAAGGGTTACGGCGACCGCAAGCTGGACCTCGCGATGGGGCGGGTACCGCGCGTCGACTCCTACGGCGGCTTCGTCTTCGGCAGCTTTGCACCCGACGGGCCGTCGCTGGTCGAGCATCTGGGTGCCGCCGCCGGCGAGATCGACCGGCTGACCCGGCTGTCGCCGGAGGGCCGGGTGGAACTCACCGCCGGCTGGCTTCAGCACAAGGCGCAGGCCAACTGGAAGTTGCTGGCCGAGAACGAGACCGATGGCTACCACCCCCAGTTCGTGCATGGATCCATCTTCGGCGTCACCGGCAGCACCATCGGCCCGCTCTACAGTGACTCCTCGACCGCGGTGACCCGAGACCTCGGCGGCGGACACAGCGAGAACGACCTGCGGCCGGAGTTCCGCAAGTACGCCGAGCCGATGCGCTGGTTCGGAACCACCGAATCGCGGGTGCCCCACTACGTTGCCGCGATGCGGGCCAAGTATAGGGAGGCCGCCGAGCAGATCCTCATCGAAGGCGCGCCGCACGTGATGATCTTCCCGAACCTGTTCATTGCCGAAATTCAGGTCTTCAACATCCAGCCGGTCGCGGTGGACCAGTGCGTGCAGTATGCCACCGCAGTCCAACTGGCCGGTGCGCCAGAACTAAATCGCCGCATGGTTTCTCAGTGCATCGGCTCGGTGGGACCGGCCGGCATGCTGCTCGCCGACGACACCGAGATGTATGAGCGCAATCAGCAGGGCATCGCCGCCCTGACACCCGAGTGGCTCGATGTGCGCCGGGGGATGAACCGCGAAACCGTCGACGAGAACGGATTCAAGATCGGTACCAATACCGATGAGACGGGGATGCGCGGCTTCTGGTCCCACTACAAGACGCTGATGGAAAGGGACTGAGCACCGTGACCACGTCACTGCACGGCTCGGACGTGCTCGAGGCGGCGCCCGAGGAGTTCGATCGATTCGCCGTCGAACAGTTCCTCTACCGGGAGGCGCGCTACGCGGACGAGAACAACTACGACGCGTGGGAGTCCCTGTGGACCGATGATGCGTTGTACTGGGTGCCTGCCGATTCAGGCGGATCCGACCCCACGCGTCAGATGTCGATCATCTACGACAACCGCAGCCGAATCTCGACCAGGCTCAAACAGGTGCGCACCGGGCGCCGGTACGCCCAGGCTCCGCCGTCACATCTGCGCCGGCTGATCTCCAACATCGAATTCCTCGGCGGGCGACCGAATCCCGAAGGCTCCCTCGATCTTGAGGTCGGGGCGAACTTCCTGGTCGTCGAATCGCGCCCGCGCGGCAACCACATCTGGGGCGGTCGGGTCACCTACCGACTGCGCCTCGTCGATGGGGAGATGCGGCTGGCGTACAAGAAGGTGCAGCTGGTCGACGCCGACCAGCCGGTGCCGTCACTGAGCTTCCTCATCTAAGGAGCATTCATGGGAATCCAGTTCGACGAGTCGGCACCGGTGACGATTCCGGGGGTGGGTGCTGTCATCGGCAGCGAGTTCGCCGAAGTCGCCGTGAGCATCGATGACCAGGCCAATTCTCCACGCCTGAAGTTGGTGGACCTGCGCACGGGCCGGGTGCGTTTCCTCGATGCACTCGAACTCGAGACCATCGTGTGGTTACCCGACGAGCGGCTCAACAGCCTGCTCGACCCGTCGGCCGATCGCTGGCGGGGCGACAAATGAGGCGCGCCGCCATCGTCGCGCCGCTGCGCACACCGGTGGGCACCTTCGGCGGCAGCCTGCGACCGCTGCGGGCCGAAGACCTCGCGGCGCATGTCATCAAGTCCGTGGTCGCCCAGAGCGGTATCGATCCCGAGGTCATCGAAGACGTCGTCATGGCGCAGTCCTATGCCAACTCCGAGGCCCCATGTATCGGTCGGTGGGCGGCCCTGCACGCCGGATTGCCGATCACCGTCTCCGGCCTGCAGATCGACCGCCGCTGTGGTGGTGGACTGCAAGCCGTCATCACGGCAGCGATGACGGTGCAGACCGGTGCCGCCGATGTCGTCCTGGCCGGTGGTGTGGAATCGATGAGCAATATCGAGCACTACACCACCACCGCCCGGTGGGGCTCGCGGTCCGGTAACCAGATGCTCTATGACCGCCTGGACCGCGGACGTGAAATGTCGCAGCCGGTATGGCGGTTCGGTCCCATCTGCGGAATGATCGAAACCGCGGAGAATCTCGCCACCGATTACGGTATCGACAGGTCGACTGCGGACGAGTTCGCGGTGCGAAGCCATCGACGCGCCGTCGCAGCACAGGACAACGGCCGCTTCGACGACGAACTCGTCAGCGTGGAGGTGCCTCAGCGGCGCGGTGATCCGATCGTGGTGGTCGCCGACGAGGGCGTGCGGCCCGACACCACCATCGACACCCTGGCGCGACTGCGCACGGTCCAGCCGGGTGGCACGGTCACCGCGGGGAACGCCGCCCAACAGAACGATGCCGCCGCCGCGTGTCTCGTCGTGGCCGAGGATCGGCTGGAGTCGCTGGGCCTGGAACCGATCGGTTTCCTGGAAGGCTGGGCCGCCGTTGGTTGCGAGCCCTCCCGGATGGGTATCGGGCCGGTCGGCGCGGTCGAGAAGCTTTTCAGCCGAACGGGTTTGACCTTTGATGACCTCGCGTTGATCGAGATCAACGAGGCCTTCGCCGTCCAGGTGCTGGCGGTGCTGTCCGGGTGGGGGCTCAAGCCGGCCGATGTCGAGGACCGATTGAACGTGAACGGTTCGGGCATCTCGCTCGGCCACCCGATCGGGGCGACCGGCGTGCGCATCCTGGCCACCATGCTCCACGAACTTCGGCGCCGCGGTGGGGGGCTGGCCCTGGAGACGATGTGCATCGGCGGCGGGCAGGGGATCGCTGCCGTGTTCAGGGGGGCATCGTGACGTTCGGATTGCTGCGGTACGGCAGCTACCTACCCCGTCATCGACTGAGTGCAGCCGATATCGGCCTGCGCAGGGGCGACCGGGTGGTCGCCTCGTACGACGAAGACTCGACCACCATGGCCGTCAGCGCTGCCGGCCTGGTGGTGGAGCCAGGTGCGCACCCGGGGGCGCTCTACCTGGCCACCACCACGCCCGCCTACGCCGACAAGACGAACGCGAGTGCGGTGCACGCGGCACTCGGTCTGCCCACCGACGTGTTGGCCGCCGATCTGGGCGGTACGGCCCGCAGTGCCATCGCCGGATTGCTTGCCTGCGCGCGGGGTGGGGGACTGGTCATCGCCGCCGACGTGCGCGTCGGCAAACCGGGGTCGGCCGACGAGAAGACCGGCGGCGATGGCGCGGCGGCCCTGTGGTTCGGCGACGGTGACCCCATCGCCGAGATTCTCGTAGCCCGTTCGCAGACCGACGAGTTCCTGGACCGGTGGCGGGATCCGGCGTCTCCCACCGGGTACCAGTGGGAGGAACGGTTCGGGGCCGAGCGCTACAGCGCGTTGATCCGGTCGACCGCGCGCGAGGCGCTGGATGCGGCCGGCCTGGCCGATGCCGATCACGTCGTCCTCGCCTGCCCGAACACGGCTGTGGTCAAGCGCGCCGCCACCTTGGTCAAAGGCCAGAAATCGGTCATCACCTCGCCCGTCGGGCACACCGGTGCCGCCGATCCGCTCATCGCCCTGGCCGGCGCCCTCGACACCGCCGAACCGGGCGAGAGCATCTTGCTTCTGTCGGCCGTGGACGGCTGTGACGCCGTCGTCTTCCGCACCACTGCCACGCTCACCGGGGCTCGTCAGCGCACAGCGCTCAGCGCGCAGCGCGGTGGCGGACTCCCGGTGCCGCACCTGACCTACCTGTCGTGGCGCGGACTCGTCGAACGGGAATCGCCTCGCAGGCCCGAACCTGATCGGGCTGCTGCGCCACCGGCCGCACGATCGCAGCGGTGGAAGTTCGGATTCACCGGATCACGCTGCACGCACTGCGGTTTCAGTCATCTGCCGCCGACGCGGGTGTGCCGATCGTGTGCCGCGGTGGACGATATGGTTGACGTCGCGGCCGGGCAGCTGGCCGGTACGGTCGTCACCTACACGGTGGACAGGCTGGCGTTCTCGCCGTCGCCGCCGATGGTGCAAGCCGTGATCGACATCGACGGCGGCGGACGGTGCACCCTGGAGGTGGCCGACGCCCGACCCTCGGAGTTGAAGGTCGGCAGCCGGGTTCGGTTCTCCTTCCGGCGGCTGTTCACCGCCGGCGGTGTGCACGACTACTTCTGGAAGGCGGTGCAGGACAGTGCCGAGTAACGGAATCGCAGGCAAGGTCGCGGTCGTGTCCATGGGCTGCAGCAAGTTCGGCGAACGCTGGGACGCCTCCACCGATGACCTCATCCTCGAGGCCTACCAGGAGTGCCTTGCCGGTGTGCCCCAAGTCGGTCGTGCGGATGTGGACGCCTACTGGCTCGGCACGCTGAGCTCGGGGCTGGGCGGTCTGACCCTGAGCCGCGCGATCGGTAGTGACGACAAACCGGTCACCCGTGTCGAGAACTTCTGCGCCACCGGTTCGGAGGCATTCCGCAACGCGTGCTACGCCGTCGCCGCGGGCGCCTACGACATCGTGATGGCAGTGGGTGTGGAGAAGCTCAAGGACTCGGGCTATTCGGGGCTGTTACGGCAGGACCCGCCGGGCGACGGTACCGCGCCGGAGATCTCGATGACCGCGCCGGCCGCTTTCTCGCTGCTCGATCCCGCCTATTGCGACCGCTACGGGGTGCACCCCGACGAGATGCGGGCCGCGATGACACACGTCGCCTGGAAGAACCACGACAACGGCACGCGAAACCCGAAGGCCCAGTTCCGTTCCCCAGTGGCCCGCGAGACCATTGACGGTGCCCCGAAGGTGGCCGGCCGCCTCGGGGTGTTCGACTGTTCCGGCGTGTCCGACGGGGCGGCCTGCGCCCTGATCGTCTCCGCCGAGCGGGCGCACGAGTTCACCGACACACCCATGTACGTCGAGGCGCTGTCGCTGATCGCGGGATCGACGCGTGGATCGATGGACTCGGCGTACGACTACACGACGTTTCCCGAGGTGGTGAAGGCGGCCAAAGATGCCTACGCCCAGGCGGGAATCGAGCGTCCGGCCGAGCAGTTGTCGCTGGCCGAGGTGCACGACTGCTTCACACCGACCGAGATCGTGTTGATGGAGGATCTCGGGTTCTCCGACACCGGGCAGGCCTGGAAGGACGTGCTGGCTGGCGAATTCGACGCGGGTGGACGGCTGCCGGTCAATCCCGACGGCGGGTTGAAGTCGTTCGGTCACCCGGTGGGCGCCAGTGGATTGCGCATGCTCTACGAGGCGTGGCTGCAATTCCGTGGACAAGCCGGCGAACGACAGCTGGCCGATCCACACACCGCGCTGACGCACAATCTGGGCGGGCGGCCCGGTGGGTGCGTGTCGTTCGTCTCGGTGGTGTCACGGGAGCCACGCCGGCTCCAGTAGTGGCCGGCGCGCTGCGGCTGCCTTGACGCGAGACTTTTTTCTAACCTAGATTCAATCGCAAAGCACAGTTAACGGAGGAGCTCAAGTGTCGGGTGTTCAAGACAAGGTTGTTGTTGTCACGGGTGCGGGAAACGGCTTGGGGCGCTCGTACGCCCGGTTCCTGGCGGCCAACGGCGCACTCGTCGTCGTCAATGACCTCGGTGGCGCTCGGGACGGCTCCGGCGCGGGAACCCAGGCCGCCGACACCGTGGTCGAGGAGATCCGCAGCGCCGGCGGAAAGGCAGTGGCGAGCTACGATTCCGTGGCCGATGAAAGTGGTGCGGCGGCGATCATCGATACCGCGCTCAACGAGTTCGGCGCGGTGCACGGCGTGGTGAGCAACGCCGGCATCCTGCGCGATGGTGCCTTCCACAAGATGACGGCAGACAGCTGGGACGCCGTGCAGAAGGTGCACCTCTACGGTGGTTTCAACGTGATCCGTGCCGCGTGGCCGCACTTCCGCGAGCAGAAGTTCGGCCGGATCGTCGTCGCGACTTCCACCAGCGGCCTGTACGGCAACTTCGGCCAGGCGAACTACGCGGCAGCCAAGGCCGGTCTGGTCGGTCTGATCAACACGTTGGCGATCGAAGGCGCGAAGTACTCCATCACCGCGAACGCCATTGCGCCCATGGCAGCGACCCGGATGACTGCCGACATCGCCCCGCAGGAGTTGTTGGACAAGCTGAATCCCGAACTCGTCGCTCCGGCGGTCGGCTATCTGGTATCCGCCGAGAACGAGGACACCGCATCGGTGTTCGTCGTCGGCGGCGGCCTGGTGCAGCGCGTGGCGCAGTTCCAGAACGACGGCGTCACCTTCACCGCCCAGCCCAGCCTGGCGGAGATCACGGCGAAGTGGTCGCAGATCAGCGATATGTCCGACGCCAAGCTCGGCAGCAACCCCGTCTGAGCGACGCCATGAGATCTGCGCCGGCGTACCGGGAGGGCGATCGCTCGGTGCCGCTCATCGACGATTCGGTGGGTGGGCTGCTCGCGGCGCGAGCCGCAGATCACCCGGACACCGAAGCCGTGATCGGCGTCCGGCACGGTACCGGTGATATCGAACGACTCACGTATGCCGCCCTTTTCGGCGAAGCGTGTCGAGTGGCAGCGGCGCTGTCGACGTTGGTGGAGCCCGGTCAGTACGTGGCCTTGTGGGCCCCCAACGTCATCGAATGGACCGTGATCCAGTACGGCGCCGCGCTGGCCGGCGTCGTACTGGTCGCGCTCAACCCGGTGCTGCGCGATGACGAACTCGACTACGCGTTGCGGCACAGCCGCGCGCGTGTGTTGCTGCACGCCGATGTCAGCCGCGGGTACGCGATGGGTGAAGTCGCAGCGCGGGTGTGCGCGGATATCCCTGGTCTGCGGCGGATCTCGCTGTCAGAACGTGAGGTGTGGCTGGCCCCGGCGGCAGCAGCCTCGGCACCCGAGATCAGTGCTGACTCGCCGGTCATGCTGCAGTACACCTCGGGTACCACCGGTCGCCCCAAGGGTGTGCTGTTGACCCACCGGGCCCTGGTCAACGTGGCCAAACTGACGATGGAAGCCACGGGGGCGCCCCCCAAGGCGCGGTGTTTCAACCCGTTGCCGTTGTTCCACACGGCGGGGTGTGTCATCGCCACCCTGGGGCCGCTCTGGTTGGCGGGCACCTCGGTATTGTGCGAGCGTTTCGCCGCCGACGAGGCGCTGGAAGCGATGCGCCGGGAGAACGTCTCGGTGCTCTTCTACGTGCCGACGGTGCTGCACGCCCTGTTGCGGCGGCAGCGTGAGATCGGCACGCCCGCACCGCAGTTGAGCGTCATCATGGGTGGGGCCTCGAATGTCGCCGCCGATCTGATCGACGGTGCCGCCTCGGTCTTCGGGGCGCACGTGTACAACCTGTTCGGCCAGACCGAACTCGCGCCGGTGCTGTCGCTCACCCGTCCGGGGGACAGTCCGCAGGATCAGCTGAACACGGTGGGGCGGCAACTACCCCACCTGGACTGCAAGATCATCGATCCCGACACCGGTGCCACCGTCGGGGTCGGCGAGGTAGGGGAGATCTGTGCGCGCGGGTATCAGCAGTTCGTCGAGTACCTGCACGATCCGGAGGCGACCGCACGTGCCCTCGACCCGGACGGGTTCGTGCGCACCGGTGACCTGGGTGCCATGGACCATCGTGGTTACCTCACCGTGACGGGCAGGCTGAAGGAGCTGATCATCCGCGGTGGTGAGAACATCTCACCCGCCGACGTGGAGTCCATCATCGCCGACCACGACGAGATCATCGACGTGGTTGCCGTGGGACTTCCCGATGAGCGGATGGGTGAGATCGTCGCGGTGGCATGCCGGGTGGCCCCGGGGAACCGAGAAGGTCTGCGGGATCGCCTGGTCGATCATGTCCGCGCCCGGATGCCCTCCTACAAGGTGCCGGCCCGGTGGTTCCTTGCCGACGATTTCCCGCGGACGCCGACGGGTAAGGTGCAGCGGTTTGCCTTGCGTGACGCCATTCTCGAGCACGAACTGCACGAGCTGTGACCGTGCGGCCGTCGATCGGGGCACGTCGTCAGGTGCTGCGCCACAGGTTTCCCGCATGGCAGCCGGTGAGTCTGGCCGGTTGGCTCGACGCGTGCGCCGATCGGTACCCGTCGCGGCCGTTTGTGCTTGCCGACTCGGCAACGATGACCTATCGCGAGGTCGCCGAGGAATCCCGCAGACTCGCCGCCGGTTTGTCCGCGCTGGGTGTGCGGGCCGGCGACCGGGTGGGCATGCTGATGGCCAACTATCCCGAGTTCGTGAGTGTGAAGTTCGCGATCGCACGCGTCGGGGCGATCGCCGTACCGTTCAACTACCTCTACCGTGAGAACGAATTGGCCTTCGTACTGGCTGATTCCGGCTGCCGCGTGCTGGTCACCATGACGGAGTTCGGGTCATTGGAATATCAGCACATGCTCGACACCATCGTGCCCGGCTGGCACTCGCCGGGATTCGCCGACCGGGATGCCGGGGCGGACGGTCTGCCGGAGCTGCGCCGGGTCGTCGTTCTCGATACCGGGGGTGAACCTCGGCGCGGTGCGCTGTCGGTGCGGTCGCTGGCGGATCTCGGAGGTGACTGCCACGCCGCATCGCCGATCCAGGCCGTGGACCCGCTGTCTGCCGGTGACATGCTCTACACCTCGGGTACCACCGGCGCCCCGAAAGGCGTCGTGGTGACCCACGATGCGGTGCTGCGCACCGCCTACGCATCCGCCCTCACCCGCGCGTATGAAGACGGACGTCGAATCCTGTATTCGCTGCCCTGCTACCACATGTTCGGTTATGTCGAAGGCTTGTTGTCGGTGATGTTCGTCGGGGGAGCGGTGATCCTGCAGCCGACGTTCAGCGCAGAGGGCTACTTCCGGGGTATCTCCGAGCATCGCGCCACCGATCTTCTCTGTGTGCCGACCATGGCGGTCGCCATGGTGGAAAGCCCGCTACGCGGGGACTACGACCTGAGCTCACTCCAGGCCGTCCTGTGCGGGTCCGCGCCCGCTCCACGATGGCTGTGGCCACAGGTCACGCGAGATTTCGGTGTCACCGAGATCGTCACCGGCTACGGCATGACCGAATGTGGCGGGGCCATGACACTCACCCTGCCCGAGGATTCGCTCGACGTGCTCTGCGGGACGGTGGGCACGCCGAAGCTGGCTGGTGCGGCCGGTGTGCCCGGGTCCGACGCGCTCGTGATCTATCGCGCGGTCGATCCCGAGACCGGCGAGACGATGCCGGCCGGGATCGAAGGTGAGCTGCTCTCCTCCGGGCCGACCACCATGCTCGGGTACTGGAATCGCCCGGAGGACACCGCACGCACCCTTCGCGACGGGTGGCTGCACTCGGGTGACCTGGGATGTGTCGACGCCGACGGCTACCTCCAGGTCACCGGCCGGAGCAAAGAGCTCTACAAAAGTGGTGGCGAACTGGTCATGCCCAAGGAGATCGAAGACCTGCTGGCCGGGCACCCCGGCATCAGCCAGGTCTTCGCCGTGGGACTCTGCGATGAACGGTGGGGCGAGATCGGCTGTGCCGTGGTGGTTCCGGCTCCCGGCTGGCAGCTCACCGAGCAGGATGTGCTCGCTCTGTGCCGGGAGAAGCTGGCGCGGTTCAAAGTCCCGAAACGCGTCGTGTTCTACCGCGCGCAGGACCTACCCACCACACCCACGGGCAAGGTGCAGAAGTACCGCCTGGTGCAACAGTTGACCACCCTGCAGGCGGGTACGGCGCGACGCTAACGCACGGCGAAGTGACGGACGCCGTCCACCACTGAACACGTCACCACATTGCGCACCTCGAGCAAGTCCAGATGAGATTGCACCTCAAGCACGGCGGTCATGCGGTGCACGATTTCCAACTCGTCGAGCGTCCGTTCGCGCCGGGTCCACCGCATCTCCGAGGCCACCTGCAGCGCCGTCGAACTTCCGGCCACGACCAGATCGCCGATCTGGCGCAGTCGGGTCTCGTGGTGCTCGAGCAGCTCCTGCGCACGGGCATGCGTGGTCCGTGCGGTCGTGCCATGCGCGGGCAACATCCGGGCATCGGGCAGTCGCAACACCAGGTTCAGTGAGTCGATATAGGAGCGCAGCGGGAGTTTCCCGGGCGCTCGTTCGAACGCGATCGATGGCGTGATGCGGGGCAGGAGATGGTCTCCGGTGAAGATCACACCCTGGTGGGTGTCCTCGAAGACGATGTGCCCCCGAGTATGACCGGGTGTTGCACGCACGACGATCTGCGTGATGCCGCAGTCGATCACGTCACCGTCGTCGAGCCAGCGATCCGGCGGGGCGAACGCCACATCCCGTTCGTAGGGTTCCCAGTCCAGAGAGTCGATTTCGGCGGCGAGATCGGGTGCGCCGGCTTCTCTTAGTATGCCCACCTGATGGGGGTGGACGACGTCGGGCTGCGCCAAGAAGGCCGCGATGCTGTGTTGCTCCTCGCGGCCCAGCAGCAGTTCGATGCCGTATTGATCGCGCCACTTCACACCGAGTGAGTAGTGATCCCAGTGCTGATGGGTCGCCACGATGCGCCGTACGTCCCGCGCGCAATATCCGAGGCTGTCCAGTGCGCCGAGGAGGATCGTCTCGGATTGCGGATAGGCCCACCCCGGATCGATCAGGGTCACCCCGTCTGGCGATTGCACGGCATAGGAATTCACCACCTGTAGGTCGGGTAGGGGCAGTGGCAACGCGACACACGTGACGCTATCGGTGACCTTCTCCATGCTCGTGCTCATCTCGGCGGATGACTGTGACATGTGCGTTGCTCCCGTTCTGCTGTGCTGTATAAAATTTAACAGCAACTAGAAAAGTATGTTAGCGTGGCGATATAGGCGTGATGAACCCCGCTATGGGCGGTCTAGGCCGCATTCGAAAAAATATTGTCAGCGCGCAGGAGGGCGGCAGCGATGGTCATCAGATCGCCGCACCGGCCGCGTGTGTCGGCATACGATCGGCCGGTCTCGGGGCGGCCACGCGTGTTGGCGAGTTGGCTGGCCGACAACGGCGAGGCGCCGCAGGGGCCCGTCACGGTGACCCAGATGGGTCTCGGCTGCACGAACGCGACGTGGCTGGTCACCGATCAAGCCAGGCGGCAGTGGGTGTTGCGTGAGCGGATCAATCCCGACCCGCGCTCCTTCGACCGCGAAGCGACGTTGCTGACGCGGTTGCGGGCCGCCGGCCGGCCGGTTCCGGAGGTCGTCGGCCACGGCCAACAACGCGGCAGGCACTTCATGGTGCTGCGTTTCGTGCCCGGTGTGGTCATCGACGACGAGATCCAGGCGTCGCGTCTGAACGCGGCTCAGCGTCGGCGGCTGGGCGAGAGCATCATCGACACGCTGGCCGGCTTGCACACCGTGGATCCGCGGGTCATCGGACTGCCGGTGTTCGGCTCGTCGCACCTGGATCGACAGATCGCCGCGGTATCGGATGTCTGGATGTCCTCGGGCACCAGCAGTGTGCACGATTCGGCCTGGTGCGCCCTGCGCACCAGACTGCTCACCCGCAGGCCGATGCGGGAGTCCCGGGCCCGGGTGGTGCACGGCGACTACCGGCTCGCCAACATCGTGACCCGAGAGGACGCGCAGGTCCTCACGGTTGTGGACTGGGAGCGTTGCACGGCCGGGAATCCGCTGATGGATCTGGCGTGGCTGCTCAACAGCTGGCGTGCACCGCGTGAGCCGATCGGCTGCCCGCTCAGTCCCACGCGGATCGGCGGATTCTCGTCACGAGAGGAACTGGCCGGATTCTATGCCGACCGGACCGACATCGACCTGCACGAGGTGACCTTCTATCGGGCACTGGCCTACTGGACCTCGGCGACGCTTCTGCAGGCGGCCGAAACCCGGCGCCGCGCCGATGCGTCGCGTCAGCTGCTGGGAAACGTCGACGAGGAGATCACCTTCAGCCTCATCGAGGCTGCTTCGCTGTTGAGGAGACCAACGTGGTAGTGGCGCAGGACGATTACACCCACGTGGTCGGGCCGGAGCACGATTTCAACGAGTCGATGTACTTCGAGTTCCACGATCCGGCGACCGGTCTCGGTGGGTTTCTGCGACTCGCGAATCGGCCGAACGAAGGCATCGGGGAGCGCACGGTTTGCCTCTACCTTCCGGGTGGGGCGGTCGGCTTCGGATTCGATCGCCCGGCCGTGACCACCAATGCCGCGATGAACGCCGGTGGCCTGGTGGTCGAGGTGGTGCAGCCCATGGCGGAGATTGGAATTCGGTTCACCGGTGAGGTCTCCGTGTTGGCCGACCCGCGGGTGATGCGCGATCCGAAGTCGGCGTTGAGCTCAAGCCCGCTGGTGTCAGCGCAGATTCAGCTGCGATACCGCGCCATCGCCGCACCGCATGAGCAGACATTCGAGTCCGCAGGTCAGTCCTTCGCCCCGAACCACTACGAACAACTCTGTGCGGTGACCGGTCGTCTGGAGATCGGGGCACACACCTACGAGGTGCAGGGGCATGGCCTGCGCGATCACTCCTGGGGGCCGCGGTCGTGGCAAGCCCCCTGGTTCTACCGCTGGCTGCATGGGTGCACCACCGAATTCGGTTTCATGGCTGCGTATTTCGGCGATGAAGATGGCAGTAGCCGGTGCGGGGGATTTGTCTTCGACGGTGCCGACGTGCACCGCTGCGACGACGTCACCATCACCACCGCGCGCGACCAGGACGGTTTTCAGCAGCGCATCGACGTCACCCTCGTTGCCGGGGAGCGGCGTTGGCGACTGCGCGGTGAGGCGCTGTCCTCGGTCCCACTCAGACATCGCAGTGCCGATGGATCGGCGAGTACCCGCATCGTCGAATCCGCCATCCGTTGGCATCGCGACGGTGATGGCGAACTGTACGGAATGGCCGAGTACCTCGACCAGATACACGACGGACAACCCGTCGGAAAGCACGTCTAAAGAAAGGATCCCTCACGGCATGAAGGTTTTTCAGGATCTCGCGGAGTTCGAGACAGCGCAAGGGGCCGAACTCGGCCCGACCGACTGGGTCGAAGTGGACCAGCAGCGCGTCAACGTGTTCGCAGATGCCACCGACGATCATCAGTGGATCCATGTCGACCCCGAACGGGCCGCATCCGGGCCGTTCGGCGGCACCATCGCGCACGGGCTTCTGACATTGTCGCTGCTGCCGCGGTTCATGCACGATCTGTACCGGGTGGACAACGTCACCATGGCCATCAACTACGGCTTCAACAAGGTCCGCTTCATCACACCTGTGCCCGTGGGCGCCAAGCTTCGGGCCTCGTCGCGCATCACACAGATCGACAAGCTCGATGCGGCGGTGCAGGCCACCCTGGTGACCACCGTCGAGGTGGAAGGGGCCGCCAAGCCTGCCGCCGTGATCGAATCGATTGTCCGCTATGTCGGTTGAGCTCACCAGGGACACGAAAGTCGCCACAGCGGAACGCCTCTACCAGGCGCTGGCCGACGGTGACGTGGACACACTGGATCAGCTTCTGGCGGCGGACTTCGTCGGCCACGCCGCGCAGGGTCTGCCGCTGGGCATGGGGGGCACGCACGTCGGACCGGATGCGATGCGCACAAAGTTGTGGTGGCGTATCGGTGAGCATTTCAAGGCACGCGCGGTGGCGGAGGATTTCCAGACACTGGAGGACGGCCGGCTGGTGGTGACCGGCACCTATCGTGGCAGCGCTCGTCGCTCGGGGGGCGAACTCGAGGCCGCCTTCGTCCACGTCCTGTCGTTCGACGGCGACGGTCACATCGCGTCCCTGAACCAGCTGACCGACACCGCTGCCTGGCATGCCGCACTCGAGGGCGACGGCCGTCTGCAGACCATCGACTTCCGGGTCGAAGACGGGGTGGCGACGATCTGTCTGAATCGCCCTGCGCAGCGCAACGCCATCAATCTGCGGATGGCCCAGGAGTTCTTGGAGGTGGCACGGCGTATCGCCGCTGATCCCTCGGTGCGCGCGGTCCTGATCAGTGGCAACGGCCCGGCGCTGACCGTGGGCGGTGACATCTCGTACTTCTTGGAGGGCGGGGGTGAAGGCTACGACCGGCTGTTCGAGCGGATGATCTGGCCGTTCCACGAGGCCTTCGACATCCTGAGTCGGCTCGAAGCGCCCATCGTGGCGGCCGCACACGGCGCGGTGGCCGGTGGTGGCATGGGGTTCGTCTACGCTGCCGACCTCGTGCTTGCCGCGACGGGCACCCGGTTCGTTCCGGCCTTCGCCGCCATCGGGCTGTCGGGCGACGGCGGCGGTACCTATCACCTCCCACGGCTGATCGGACCGCGCCGGGCTGCCCAGGCGTATCTGCGGAATACGCCGATCAGTGTCGAGGAGGCCCTCGATTGGGGCCTGGTGAACGAGATCGTGCCCGCCGACGAACTCCATGCGCGTGCCACGGCGTTGGCTCGGGAGCTGGCCGAAGGACCGACTGTCGCGTTCGCGACGATGCGGGCGTTGTTGCGGGAAAGCTGGGGCAACGACCTCACCGGACAACTCGCCGCGGAATTGCGCGGCACCAAGAAGACAGGAATCACCCGCGATGCGGCGGGTGCGTTCACCGCGTTCGCCGAGAAGCGGACACCGACTTTCGAAGGGCGATGACCATGGCAGGGCTTATTCAGGACACCGACGAGCACAAGGCGATCCGGGAGAGCGTGGCGGGTATCGCCAGTCGCTATGGGCAGCAGTACTTTCTGGAGCGGGGCCGGGCGGGCGAGGGCATCGAGGAACTCTGGAAGGACCTCGGCGCCGCCGGCCTTCTCGGGGTTCATCTGCCCGAGGCCTACGGCGGCGGCGGCGGGGGTATGGCCGAGGCGGTCGTGGTGGTCGAAGAACTTGCCGCCCATGGGATGCCGATGCTCATCTGGGTGATCTCCCCGGCCATCTGCGGCAGCATCATCGCCATCCATGGCTCCGGGGAGATGAAGCAGCGGTGGCTGCCCGGGATCGCCGACGGCAGTCAGAAGGTGGCGTTCGGTCTCACCGAGCCCGACGCGGGCTCCAACAGCCACAATGTCAAGACAACGGCGCGCAAGACCGGCACCGGCTGGGTGCTCTCGGGTTCGAAGTACTACATCTCGGCCATCGATCAATGCGACGCTCTTCTGGTGGTGGCGCGCGACGGCGATCTGTCCACACCGGAGAAGTCCAAGTTGTCGCTGTTCGTGGTGCCGACCGACTCGAAGGGGTTGTCCTATCAGGAGATCGACACCTCGATCGTCTCGCCGGACAAGCAGTTCACCGTCTTCCTCGACGAGGTCGAGGTCGGTGCGGAGGCGTTGATCGGACAGGCCGGAAACGGGCTGAGGCAGGTGTTCGACGGGTTGAACCCCGAGCGGATCCTCGTCGGCGCCATCTGTGGTGGTGTCGGGCGGTATGCGATCGAGAAGGCCGTCGCCTATGCCAAGGAACGTAAGGTGTGGTCGACCGCGATCGGCGCGCATCAGGGCATCGCCCATCCGCTGGCCGAGAGCCACATCGCCGTCGAGTTGAGCCGCCTGGCCACCGCGCTGTCCGCGCAGCAGTTCGACGCGGGTGATCCCGCCGGCGAAGCGGCGAACATCGCGAAGTTCTCGGCATCCGAAGCGGCCCTCAAGGCGCTGGATCAGGCGATCCAAACCCATGGCGGAAATGGCCTCTCGCACGAGTACGGGCTCTCCGAACTGTGGTTCGTGACCCGGCTGATGCGCACCGCCCCGGTCAGCCGGGAGATGGTGCTCAACTTCGTCGCACAGACGTCGCTCGGCCTGCCCCGCTCGTACTGACCCCTGAACCCTGACACGTGACCGAAGGAGAATGACGATGACGTCAGCAGAACACGCATTTGACGCCGTGGTGATCGGCGCCGGCGCGGGTGGCCTTTTCACGGCTGCTCGCCTGACCAAACTCGGCTACCGCACGCTGGTGGTGGAGCGTTTCGACAAGGTCGGAGGTCGTGCCTCCACCGACGATATCGACGGCTTCAAGGTCAACAACGGTGCCATCGTCATCGAGGTCGGCGGTGTCACCCAAGAGACCTGCAATGAGGTGGGGGCCCGCTTCGACATCCGCGAGCCGCAACCGCCGATCCTGTACCGCATCGCGGGCAAGGATGTCGATGTCACCGGCGGCGGCTGGGGTTTCCTGCTCGGCAAGCTCACCCGCCAGGGTGCCAAGCTGGTCAAGGGAATCGGCGCCGCCCGCAACGACTCCGGTCTGCCCGAGGACGAATTGTCCACCGCGGACTGGGTGTCCAAGTACACCAAGAACGAAGGCGTGCACGGCATCTTCCGGAACATGTGCGCCTCGGTGTTCGCGGTGGGCTCCGAGGATCTGCCGGCGCGGGTCTTCCTCACCTACTTCACGCGTAAGAGTGCGTTCAAAAGGTTCGGTTTCCATCCCGAGGGCACCATCGGCATCTGGCGCGCGCTGGCCGAGGCCGTGGTGGCCAACGGTGGACAGATCTGGCTGTCGACGCCGGTGACGAAGATCCACAAGGGTGACGGTGACGTCGTGACCGGGATCGACGTCACGCGAGACGGCGAGACGGTGCGCATCGACGCGCCCGTGGTGGTCAGCGATATCGGCCCGGCCGGCACCGTCAAGCTGATCGGTGAGGAGAACGTTCCGCCGGACTATCAGGATCTCGTCAAGGCCGCCGATCGCCCGACATCGATGATCACGGTGAACTTCGCCAGCCAGGAACGTCTCATCGACGTACCGGGCATGCTCAGCTTCGCGAAATCACGCCGACTGGCCTATATCGCCAACTTCACCGATGTCTGTCCCGAGATGGCGCCGGAGGGCTGGAATCTCTACGCGGGTACCGCCGTGCCCAAGAATCCCACCGGTGACTTCGACGAGGCGGCGGAGACCGAATTCCTGCTGCAGGACCTGCGGGATAACATCGACGACTTCGATCGTCGTGCGCGCATCCTGAATATCGCGATCACCCGCGATGACTGGCCCCCGCAGCGTGCGGTCGCCGGGTACGACCTGACCCACGACACTCCGTTCCGCAACCTGTGGAACGTCGGCGACGGGGTCAAGGAGTACGCCAACGGCGGGACCACCGCTTGTGCGGAGACGGCAAAGCTGGTGGTGGACAAGATCGTCGCCGCCCACAAACCGGCGGTGCTGCGCTGAGCAAACTGGCCGAGCGCATCGCCTCCGCGCGCAGCGTCCTGTTCGTCCCCGGCGACCGGCCCGACCGCTTCGCCAAGGCCCTCGCCAGCGGTGCGGATATCGCGGTGTTGGATCTCGAGGACGCCGTCGCCGTCGGCGACAAGGACGCTGCGCGTGTGGCGGTGGGAGACTTTCTGAGCACCGGCGTCCAGGTGCTCGTGCGGGTCAACGGTACCGATACCTCGTGGTGCGCCGATGATCTGCAGATGCTGGCGCAGTGGAAGTGCGCGGTGATGGTTCCCAAGGCGCACAGCGCTTCTCAGTTACAGAGCATCGCCGAGCAGCTGGCGCCGGGGACACCGCTGGTCGTGCTCATCGAGACGGCGGCGGGAGTCAATGCCACCGAGGCGATCTGTGCGGTGGACACCGTGGTGCGCGCCGCGTTCGGCAGCATCGACCTCGGCGCTGAACTCGGTGTGGACCCCGACGTGCATCAAGCGTTGCAGTACGCCCGTAGTGCCGTGGTACTCGGTTCGGCGGCCGCGGGACGGGCCGCCCCGCTGGACGGGGTCACCACCGAACTCGGCGATATGGGCATGCTCGCCGACGACATCTCCCACGCGGTTCGCTTGGGCTTCGGTGGGAAGCTGTGTATCCACCCGCGCCAGGTGGCCGTCGTCAACCAGCGGTTCTCGCCCTCACCCGAAGAACTGGCCTGGGCACGCAAGGTCATCGACGAGGCGGCCGGCGGTGAGGTGCGCGTCGTGGACGGGAAGATGGTCGACAAGCCGGTGCTTGCCCGTGCGGAGCGGATACTGTTGCGGGCCGGCATGATTGCCCAGCCGACGGCTCAGTGATTCCGGTGGGCTGCGTGCCCGCCTGTTACTGCGCCGCTGACGCTGCGCCGTCGGCCAGGAGTGGGGCCGGATCGATACCCCATTCCGACAGGACGGCCGCGGTGTGCTGACCAGGCTGCGGCGGGCTGGACTGCGGTGGGACGGTCAGGCCGTCGAACCGCGGCGCCGGTGCGGCCTGGAGCACGCCGTTGCCGGCCGTGAGAGTGCCGCGCGCCGCGATGTGTGGGTGGTCCTTGGCTTTCTGCATGCTCAGCACGGGGGAGACGCAGGCATCACTCGTGCCGAAGATCTCGGTCCACTCGCGCTGAGTACGGGTGGCGAACGCCGCCGCGATGCGTGCCCGGGTCGCCGGCCAGGTGGCGCGGTCGTTCTGCTGGCCGACCGCGACGTCGGTCAAGCCCAGACCCGACAACAGGAGTGCGTAGAACTTGGCCTCGATGGCCCCGACCGCCATGTGCCGATCATCGCCGGTGCGGTAGATGGCGTAGTACGGAGCGCCGCCGTCGAGCATGTTCACCCCACGCTCGTCGCGCCACGCCCCGGCATTCAGCATGGCGTGCGTCCCGGTGAGGAGGTGCGCGGCACCGTCGACGATCGCGGCGTCGACGACGCGCCCCCGGCCGGTACGGGCGGCATCCCAGAGCGCGGCGAGCACACCCATCACGAGGTAGGCGCCGCCGCCGCCGAAATCGCCGACCAGGTTGACCGGGATCTGCGGTGGGCCGCCGGCATCCCCGATCGCGTGCAGCGCACCGGTCAGCGCGATGTAGCCGATGTCGTGGCCGGCAACTCGCGCCAGCGGACCGTCCTGTCCCCACCCGGTCATGCGGCCGTAGACGAGTGCCGGATTGCGTTGCTGACACTGTTGCGGCCCGATCCCGAGCCGTTCGGCGACGCCAGGTCGATGACCCTCGATGAGGATGTCCGCACGTTCGACCATCTTCAGTACGGCTTCGACGGCACTGTCGTGCGTGAGATCGAGGCACACCGACCGCTTCCCGCGATTCAGGAGATCCCGGGTCGGTTCGCCCGGGAAGACCCCCAACCCTCCGGGCCGTTCGATCCTGATGACATCGGCTCCCATACCGGCCAACGTCATACCGGCATAGGGGCCTGGGCCCATCCCGCCGATCTCGAGGACTTTCACACCGTCGAGCGGCGCCGAACGGGAATCTGACATCGATCGTTCTTTCTGTTGGGCCGGACCGCCCCGGTCGGGCTCGGTCACCCGGTCACTGCGGTGAGTGCGGTGAAGCTGTCGTTGTCCACGATCTGCTGTGCCACCCGGCGGGCCATCGCACCGAACATGGCATCACCTCGTTCGGTACTCGCCACACCCAGCGAGACGGGGACCGTCAGCACCAGACCGTAGAGGGCGTGTGCCCGGTATTCGAGCCAGCAGCGGTCGGCGTCGTAGCCGGTGACGCCGGCGGAAAGCAACCGCCGATGGTACTCACCGACGAGGGCGCGCTCGTGCGCCACGCGATCGGCCTCGGTCAACGACGTGCCCAGGAGGTAGGACACGTCGATCACACCCGGGGCGACGGCGACGCTCTGCCAGTCGACGACGGCGATCCGGGTCCGTCCGTCCTGGGCGTCGAACAACAGATTGTCGAGCCGAAAATCGCCGTGCCACAACGTCCGGTGCTCGCTCAGCGTCGCGAGCCAGGCCGGTATCTCGCGGCCGAGGCGATGCAACACATCCACGTGTTCGAGCTCGAGGTAGCTGCCGAATCGCTGCAGCCACGGGTCGACAATCTCCGGTAGCGCGCCGGCCAGTGCGTTCCACACGTGCTCGACAGGCAGCCAGGACTGCTCGGTCAATGTGGCGTGACCCCAGGATCCGGCGTGCAGAGCGGCGGCCTGGCCCAGCGCCGAGTCCGCCTGATCCGGGGTGCAGCCACCGATCTGTTCCACGGTCCGGGCCGGGCCCATGTCTTCCAACAGCAGCAGGAAGTCGTGGTGGTCATCGGTGATCTGGGCCGAGAAGCAGTCGGGTGCCCGCACGTCGGTCAGGTCGGCGAGGTGTTGGTAGAACAGCACTTCGCGCTGGTAGGCGCCCGTCGCCGCACCCATCTGGCGGCTGTCGGGATCGGTGCTCGACATCTTGGCGATCACCGTGTCCGGGGCGCCATCTGGTCGGATCGTGTACTCCAGTGTCAACCGGTAGCTGTTCGCCATCTGGCCGGTGCCGACCGGAGCGGATTCGAGCGAGGCGATAGAGAGATCTGTCCATCCCGTGCGCTGCGACAACAGCTCGGTCACGGCTTCCGGGGTGACCTCCGCGATCGTGTACGGGATCGACGACATGGCAGATTCCTTCGTGTTCAACGGATCATCCGGTGGCGGAGGATGAGGGATTCGCGCCAGGCGGGTGTGGTGGCATGACCCTGCTCGGCCGGCGTGACACGGATCACGCACGCGTCACCGACGGTAGGTGGCCATCGCGACGTGCGTCAAGACCAGGGATCGGTGTTTTCTATTCGCAAGTCAATTCTCTTCTCGCTGTCACCGGTATCGGGTATCGATTGGCGGCGGCGACGCCCGAGTTGTCTCCGGCCCTTGTGTGTGCGCGCTCACGAGCCCTATCTTCTAACAAAGAATAAAAATTCTCGGCAGATGGGTGTTTGTCATGTCACGTCGTATCCAGCTCATCTGTGCCTGGTGTGGGCCCGCAACCGTGATCGTTGCGCTGTGCGGCTGGCTCATCGCCGGCGTCCTGCCGATCCCGCTGGGGTCCTCCAGTACGACCGAGCAGGTGGTGAGCTTCTACGCGAACGACACCCGGGTGCTGTGTGGCCTGGTGATCGCGCAACTCGGCATCTGCCTGGTGTTTCCGTTGATCGGGCTGATCGGCTACCGCATGCTGCGGATCGAGGGGCGACACCCGATCCTCACCTTCATCCAGCTGGTCACGGGTGCGGCCACCGGTGTCCTGCTCCTGTTGCCGATGCTGCTGATGGCCGTCATCGCGTTTCGTCCGGACCGCAACCCGGAGCTGACGGTCACGCTCAACGACATCTCCTGGTTGTTGTTCATCACGCCCATTGCGCCGTTCATCATCCAGAACATCGCCATCGGTACGGCGATTCTGCGCGATCCGCGTGCAACGCTGCCCCGCTGGGTGGGCTACATGAACTTCTGGATTGCCGCGTCGTTCATCCCCGACCCGCTGGCCTTCTTCTTCCACAGCGGGCCGTTCTCGTGGCGAGGTGTGTTCATCTTCTGGCTGGCGCTGACCACCTATGCCGTTTTCCTCGTCGGCATGGGCCTGGTCCTGCGGGCGGCGGCTTTGAAGGACGTCGACCCGGAAGAATCGCCGAGTAGGGCGGTGCCCGCCTGAGGGCGGCGTATCCCTAGGGAATGTGCTCAAAGGATCTGTGCGGCAACGTGGTTTCGGCGTGGCGGATCTTTCTTGGGGGTGGCCTGCGGACGCGGTCCCGGCAGCGTGGCTCACGCCCGCCATAAGTTGACTTATGGCAAAGTTGGTGTGACCATGGTCTCAGCCCAGGGGAGAGTGTGGGCCAACCTAAGTTTTGAATCAAACGTAAATTAAGGAGAACGATGGGGTTCGCCAGTTCGGCCGAGGTCACGAAGTACATCGGCGGCATTTTCGAGGCCGCCTTTGTGGATCCCGAGATCGGCCCCAAGCTCGAAGCCACCGGCCTCGTGGTCGCGTTCGATTTCACCGATCCCGAGGCCGTGGTCCTGATCGATATGGCCAACAAGGTGGTCCACGAAGGCCTCGACGGGGGCCCGGAGCCGATGGCCACCATGTCGATGACCGCCGACACGGGTAGCGCCTACTGGCAGGGCAAAGTGAATCTGCCGTTAGCGATGGCCAAGAAGAAGATCAAGGTCGACGGAAACGTGGCTAGCCTGCTCAAATTGGCGCCGCTCGGCAAGAAGCTCTACCCGTCCTACATCGAACGTCTCAAGGCCGACGGCCGCGACGACCTGCTGGCCTGACCGATGTTCCCGGGAATCCACGCAACATCGGATCCGGAACGTCCGGCCGTGATCATGGCCGAGTCGGGCCGGACGTTGACCTACGGCGAGCTGGAGCGGAGTTCGGCGTCCATCGCCAGCGCTCTGCACGGTATGGGTCTGCGCCGCGGCGACGTGGTCGCGCTGTTATCGGACAACACGGTGGAAGCCTTCGAGGTCTATTGGGCTGCCATTCGTTCAGGTCTGTACATCACCGCGGTGAACTGGCACCTGGCCGCGGACGAGGCGGCCTATATCGTCAGTGATTGCGGCGCGCGTGTGCTGTTCGCCTCGGCGGGGGTGCGGGGCCTGGCCGAAGAGATCGTCGCGCTGACACCCCAGGTCGGGTATCGGTACTCCTACGGTGGCCAGATCGCCGGTCATCAGCCCTACGACGTTCTCATCGACGATCGTTTCGAGGCTCTGCGGGACCAGCCTCGCGGGACCGAGATGCTCTACTCCTCGGGGACGACCGGACGGCCGAAGGGGATCAAACCCGTCCTCTTGGACATTCAGGTCGACGAACCCGGTGATCCTCTGGTGGGCATGCTGGCGCACGCGTTCGGTATCAGTGCCGGCGACCGCTACCTGTCCCCGGCGCCCGTCTACCACGCCGCACCCCTGAAGTGGTGCGGCGGTGTGCACGCCCTGGGCGGCACCGTGGTCTTGATGGAGAAGTTCGACGCGACCGCCGCCTTGACCGCCATCCAGGCCCACCGCATCACCGTGACCCAGATGGTGCCCACCATGTTCATCCGGATGTTGCAGCTGCCCGAGGACGTGCGGCACTCCTTCGACACGTCGACGCTGCGGCTGGCGGTGCACGCCGCCGCGCCGTGCCCACCCGATGTCAAGCAGGCGATGATCGACTGGTGGGGACCGATTCTCGTCGAGTACTACGGCGCCACCGAGGGCCACGGCGTCACCGTCGTGACCACCCCTGAATGGCTGAACAAGCGTGGGTCGGTGGGCCGGGCGGCGCTGGGCACCCTGCACATCTGTGACGACGAGGGCGTCGAACTCGGCCCCGGCGACGTCGGAACCGTCTACTTCGAGCGCGAACAGGCCCCGTTCGAGTACCACAACGACCCGGAAAAGACCTCCAGTGCACGACATCCCGGCCACGACAACTGGTCGACCGTGGGTGACGTGGGATACCTGGACGAAGACGGGTACCTGTTCCTGACCGACCGTAAAGCGTTCATGATCATCTCCGGCGGGGTGAACATCTACCCCCAGGAGATCGAGAACGTGCTGGCGCTGCACCCGAAGGTCTCCGATGTCGCCGTCATCGGTGTTCCGCACCCCGAGATGGGTGAACAGGTCAAGGCCGTCATCGAACTGCGGGACGGCTGGTCGGGCACCGACGAGCTGGCCGCGGAGCTGATCGACTATGTGCGTGAACGGATCGCGCACTACAAGGCGCCGCGCAGCGTCGACTTCGTCGACGAACTCCCACGGCTGGCGACCGGAAAGCTGGCCAAACGCAAGCTCCAACAACGCTACGCGGAGGCACACTGATGAATACCCAAATGCTCACCACCGCCAGGGAATACGATCCCGTCAGCATCTCCCCGCTGAGCTTCTGGGCCAAGACCGCCGACGAACGCGAGCAGTCGTTCAAGATCCTGCGCGACGAACGGCCGCTCAGCTGGCACGCGCCGATCGAAGGCGCGTTGATGGAAGCCGAGATCGACGGCCTCTGGGCGGTGACCCGCAATGAGGACATCGCCTACATCAGCAAGAACCCGCAATTGTTCTGCTCGGGCCAAGGCGTGATGATCGAGGCGGTGCCGGAAGACATTCTGGACGCCGCACAGTCCTTCCTGGCGATGGACGGCAGCCAGCATTCCATCCTGCGCCGACTGATCAGCTCGGTGTTCACGCCACGCCAGGTGGCCAAGATCCAGGACCAGATCAAGGTCCAGGCCGCGACGATCGTGACCGACCTGCTCAAGACGCGCAGCGGTGACTTCGTCGAGCAGGTGTCCAAGCGGCTGCCCATGTGGACCATCTACGAGATGATCGGGCTGCCTGCGGAATACCGCGATGAGGCGGCGCACAACGCAGACGGCATGGTGTCCTGGGCGGATGCCGATGTGGCCGCCGGACGCGAATCGGGCGAGGTCCTCAACGAATCCCTGGTCGGGCTGCTCACGACGGGGCTCGAACTCGCCGAGCAGCGTCGCGCTCATCCCACATCGGACCTGATGTCGTTGTTGGTGCAGGCCGAGATCGACGGTCGCCGACTCACCGACGAGGAACTCGGTGCGTTCTTCGTGCTGCTCTCGGTGGCCGGCAACGACACCACCCGGAACACCGTGACGCTGACCACGATGGCCCTGCAACAGTTTCCGCATCAGCGCGCGTTGCTGGAACGGGACTTCGACGGCCACATCAAGCGCGGTATCGAGGAGTTCGTGCGCTGGGCAAGTCCGGTCATGACGTTCCGCAGGACCGCCACCCAGGACACCGAACTGTGCGGCCAATTGGTACGCGAAGGGGAGTGGGTGCTGATGATGTACTCATCGGGCAATCGGGACGAACGGGCCTTCGCCAATCCTCACGAGTTCGATATCACCCGAGAGCCGAACGCGCACGTCGGTTTCGGCGGCGGGGGACCGCACTTCTGCATGGGCGCCTTCCTGGCCAAGATGCAGCTGGAGGCCATCTTCCGGGAACTGGTCCACCGCGCGCCCACCCTACGGGTCGGTGACCCCGAGTTCTTGACCGGAAACTTCGTGCACGCCGTCAAATCCCTGCCCTACACCCTCGACTGACCGGAGAACCACCATGACCGAGTACTCGGGAAAGCACTACGTCGTCACCGGGGCCGCCTCCGGGATCGGCCACGCCGTCGCCGAGCAGCTGTTGGCTGCCGGAGCCGAAGTGACCAGCCTGGACCGAAATCAGCCGCAGGCCAAGGTCACTCGCCATATCGAGGTCGACCTCGCCAACCCGCGCAGTATCGACGCGGCCCTGGAGACCCTCGAGGGGCCCTACGACGGACTGATGAACGTCGCCGGTATTCCGGGGACGGCGCCGGCGGATCTCGTCTTCGCGGTCAACAGCCTGGCTGTGCGCCATCTCAGCGAAGCGTTCTTCGAACGGCTCGTGCCCGGAGGGTCGATCACCATCGTGTCCTCGACCGCCGGCTTCGGCTGGCCCGAGCGGCTCGAGGCGATACGCGACGTGCTGGCAACCGACACCTTCGAGGAGGGCGCCGCCTGGTTCAAGGCCAACCCGCAGCAGGGCAACGCCTACAACTTCTCCAAAGAAGTCAGCACCGTGTACACCCAGTCGATGGGGCTGGCCCTGGCCCAGATGGGATTGCGGATCAACGCGGTTCTCCCGGGCCCGGTGGAGACTCCGATCCTGGTCGACTTCGAGGAGTCGATGGGCAAGGACACCCTGGACGGGGTCAAGGAACTCCTCGGCCGGCACGCAGACCCCGCCGATATCGCCTCGGTGGTGCTCTTCCTGGCTTCCGACGCCGCGCGGTGGGTGAACGGGCAGGCCCTGGCGGTCGACGGCGGCCTCACCGGTGCCGTCAGCACCGGCGTGGTCCCGAAGCCGGAATTCTGAGGCCTCGATGACGCTGAAAGCAGTAACCGACACTTCGGGCGCCGCGCACGAATGCACCGCGCTGCCCGATCTGCGGCGCGCGTTCGCGACCGGCCGCACCAAGCCGCTACGGTGGCGCCTGGACCAGTTGGCGGCCATCGAAGCACTATGCGACGAGCAGGAGCCGGCGATCGCCGAGGCCCTGGCCCATGACCTGGGCCGCCCGCCGGTGGAAGCCTGGCTGGGCGACATCGCCTCCACCAAAGGCGAAGCCGCCTATGCGCGAAAGCATCTCAAGAAGTGGATGCGCCGCGACCGGCAGCCACTTCCGCTGGCGCAATTGCCGGGCCGCGGCTGGGTGCAGTACGACCCACTGGGTGTGGTGCTCGTCATCGGGCCGTGGAACTACCCGTTCTATCTCAGTGTCGCCCCGCTGGTCGCCGCGATCTCGGCCGGCAACTGTGCCGTGCTCAAGCCGTCGGAACTCGCACCGGCCACTTCTGAACTGCTGACCGAACTCATTCCCAAATACCTTGACAATCAAGCAATCAGGGTCATCGAGGGTGACGGTGGCACCACGCAGAACTTGATCGCGCAAGGGTTCGATCACGTGTTGTTCACCGGCGGCACCGAGATCGGCCGCAAGATCATGGCGGCCGCGGCCCCCACACTGACGCCCGTGACACTCGAACTGGGCGGTAAGAGTCCGGTGCTGGTCACTGCCGACGCCGACCTGGATGTCGCGGCGCGCCGCGTCGCGTGGGTCAAACTCATGAACTCCGGCCAGACCTGCATCGCGCCGGATTACGTGCTGGTCGAAGAGGCCGTTGCGGACAGCTTCACCGATAAGGTCATCGCCGCCGTTGCGGCGTTTCGGGCTCAGGAACACACCAGCGGTCTGCGGATCGTCAACCGGCGGCAGTTCGACCGGCTTGCCGGGTTGATCGACACGACCACCGGCACGATCGTCACCGGCGGTCGTGCAGATGCCGACGCACTGACCATCGAACCGACCGTCATCCGGGATCCGGCGCCTACCGACGCTGTGATGGCGGATGAGATCTTCGGCCCGCTGCTGCCCATCATGAGCGTGGAATCCACCCAGGCCGCCGTCCAGTTCGTGAACTCACGACCCAAGCCGCTCGCGCTGTATGTCTTCACCGGCTCGCAGCGGCTGGGCCGCGAGCTGATCGACGCCATCCCCTCCGGTGGCGCCGTGATCAACCACATCGCCATGCACTGCCTGGTTCCGCAGCTTCCGTTCGGCGGTGTCGGTGCCAGCGGGATGGGGCAGTACCACGGTCGTTGGGGGTTCGAGGCGTTGAGCCACCGCCGTGCCGTGTTGGCCAAAACCGCATGGCCGGACCTGACGCTCGTCTACCCGCCTTACACGGACCGGGCAGTGAAACTCATGAGAAGGCTGTTCTGATGAATATCCGCGTGGACGGAACCAAATGCTCCGGAATCGGAATGTGTGAGATGACGGCACCTACCGTGTTCGAGGTCGGGGACGACGGACAGGCACACGTGATCGGCGGCGCGGAAGGCGATGTCGCGATGGCGCAAGAAGCCGTGGCGAACTGTCCGACCGGTGCCATCTCGATCGACGGCTGACCGACGTCCGGCACACCGTCGGTGTGCCGTTCCCGCATTCCTTCGAAGACCACAGGAGAGGTTGCACAAGGCAATGGCCTTCGTCATCACCCAGAACTGTTGCACCGACGCCAGTTGCGTCCCCGTATGTCCTGTGGACTGCATCCGGCCCGTGCCCGATCAAGCCGGCGCGGCCGCACCGATGCTGTACATCGATCCGGCGTCGTGTGTGGACTGTGGGGCGTGCGTCGCGGTGTGTCCCGTCGGCGCGATCTACCACGAGGACGAACTGCCGGAATCTCAGCAACGATTCAAGACGATCAATGCCGACTTCTTCGCCACCGAGCCGTTGGCCATCCGTCCCATCCCGGCGAACTGGACCCCGGCTCCGGTCGGACGAGACACGCTGCGGGTGGCGGTGGTGGGCGCCGGCCCGGCGGCGTGCTATGCCGTGGCCGATCTGGCGCGCACCACCGGAGTTCAGGTGGACGTCTTCGACAGGCTGCCAACGCCGTTCGGCCTGGTGCGTTTCGGCGTGGCGCCCGATCACCAACGCACCAAGGACGTCGTGCAGGTCTTCGAGACGGCGCTCGCCAGCCCCAACGTGACGTGCTTCTTCAACGTCGCCGTCGGTCAAGACGTCACCCACGACCAGCTGATGGCCAACCATGATGCGGTGATCTATGCGGTGGGCGCCTCCACGACCCGCGAGCTGGACATCCCCGGGGAGGAGCTGCCGGGCACCATCGGGGCCGCCGAGTTCGTGAACTGGTACAACGGACACCCCGACCATGCCGAGCGACGATTCGATCTGGCCGGTCCGCGCGTGGTGATCGTCGGCAACGGCAACGTGGCGCTGGATGTGGCGCGGGTATTGGTGATGGACCCGGATCAGTTGGCGGCCACCGATATCGCCGAACACGCTTTGCACCAGCTGGCCGCCGGTGACGTGCGTGAAGTCGTCTTGTTGGGCCGCCGCGGTGCGGCAGACGGCGCGTTCTCGGTGGGGGAGTTGTTGGCGCTCGGTGGGCTACCGGGTGTGGATGTGGTGGTCGAGGGAGAGGTCGGAGAGCGGCCCGACGATCACGAGCGTGCCCTGAAATTCGATATCGTCGGTGAGTATGCGCAGCGGTCGAGCACCGCGGGCAACAAGCGGATCGTGCTGCGCTTCGGTACCCGGCCGGTGCGCATCGTCGGCGACGATCGTGTACGGGCCCTGGAAGTGGAGGGCGGCGCGGGCGTCGTCTCGATCGACACGGCGCTGGTGCTGAAGTCCATCGGATATCGCGGCACGCCGATCGAGGGGCTGCCCTTCGACGAGGCCGCCGGTGTCGTTCCCAACGAGGGCGGCAGGGTGATCCACGACGGTGTCCCGGTACCGGGGGTGTACGTCACCGGTTGGATCAAACGCGGTCCCCGAGGTGTCATCGGCACCAACCGGTTGTGCGCGCGGGAGACCGTCACCAACCTCCTGGCCGATGCCCGGGCCGGTACCTTGCCGGACCCGGCTTCGCAGACCGGGCCGGATGCCTCGGACTTCGCGGCGCACGGTGTGACCGTGGTGGACCTGGCCGGCTGGCGCCGTATCGATGCCGCCGAGCGACAGCTGGGTGCGGCGGCCTCGCGACCCCGGGTCAAGGTCGTCGACCGCAGGGCCCTGCTCACCGCAGCCGCCGTGGTCTCCTAGGAATCGCCGAGGTGTCAACGACGGAACTGCCCGCCCTGCTGCGTCGCGCCGGTGATCGAGATCTCGTCATCGCCCTCGGTGATGGTGTGGGCGCGGCGAACATGCTCGACGACGGCTCCACCGTCGGCGAGGTGCTGAGCACGTACGCGGCCGGCGGCCGTGGCCTCACCTTGGTGTTGGGCTGGAGCCCGGTGGCGCCGCTGGGGATCACCCCGGAGGCTTTCACCCGCATCGTCACCCTCATGCCGGGTTGGGGTGTGCGGACGTTGCTTCCCAGCCCGGTCACCAGTGCGGTGCCGACCAGCATGGCCGCCATCCCCGCACTACTGGGTTCTCATCTGCGTCCGGACGTGCTGCTCACCCGGATGACCCGACGTGACGGCGGCTTTCAGTTCTGCACCGAGGTGTCGTGGCAGCAGACGCTTGTCGACATCGGCGTACCGGTGTGGGCCGTACTCGACGAAGGGGCGCCGTCGGCCTGCGCCGGAAAGCCGGTGGCACCGGAGGCGGTGACGATCATCGGCCGCACCGGCGATGGCCCCGCAGATCTGCCGTCGCGGCCGGCGGAGGCCATCCACGAAGCCCTGGCCGACCGGGTGCTGGACCTCATCCCCGAAGGCGCCCGACTCCAGTGCGGACCCGGTCAGCTCGGTACCGCGCTGCTGCAGCGCTGCACCAAAGCACTGGCCATCGACACCGGACTGCTCACCGATGCGGTGATGGACCTGGAACGGCGGGGGCTGCTCATCGGTGAGCCGGCGGCGACCTACCTGTTCGGAAGCGCCGAGCTGTACCGATGGGCCGATGGTCGGCCGATCCTGCGGGGCATCGAACACAGCCACGACGTCACCCGGCTGTCCCGGGGTGCGCCGTTCGTCGCGGTCAACACCGCGATCGAGATCGACCCGTTCGGTCAAGTCAACGTCGAGGGCGTCGGCAACAAGGTGGTGGGCGGTATCGGGGGACACCCCGACTACTGCACGGCCGCTCGGATGAACCGATCGGGATTGTCCATCATCGCTGTTCCGGCGCAATTCAACGGCCGCTCAACGCTTGTCGAGGCGCTGAGTCGGCCGGCGTCGACGCCTGCCCACGATGTGGAGGTGATCGTCACCGAGGCCGGCCACGTCGATCTGCGTTCGGCCGGGTGGTCGGAACGGCGCCGCCTCATCGAGGGGCTCTTCCAGCTCGCGGCCTGATCTGGCCATCCGCCCAGTGCGCCAAGACAATACCTGCGCCTGCCACCGATATCGCATCGGTGGCAGGCGCAGGTTTTCCGTCAGTGCTGGACGGGGCAGCCTGCGCCGGCGTGCATGCGCTTGACGGCGGCCGCGAAGTTGCTCACCAACATGTCGGGGGCGTCCAGTCGGAGATCGGGGAGCCGGTGCAGGATCTGGTCCAGCATGTGCCGGATCTGCATCCTGGCCAAAAATGCGCCCAGGCAGTAGTGCGGACCCCCACCGCCGAAGGCCACATGCTGGTTGGGCTTACGGGAGATGTCGAATGTCCACGGGTCGGTGAAGGCAGTGTCGTCGCGGTTGCCCGATGAGTAGATCATCACCACCCATTCACCCTTGCGGATCTGCCGGCCGCCCAAGACGGTGTCCTGCGTGGCGGTGCGGCGGAAGGTCATCACCGGTGTCACCCACCGCAGTACCTCGTCGATGGCCGCGTCGATGCGGCCATCGAAGTCCTCCAGCAGGTAGGCCACCTGGTCGGGGTTGTCGACGAACGCCTTCACACCCAGCGACAGGGTCGTGCGTGTGGTGTCGTTGCCGGCGAAGGACATCAGCACGAACATCGAGGCCAGTTCGTCGTCGGTGAGGTCGCGACCGTCCACCTGCGCCGACACCAGGTTGGACCAGATGTCGTCGCGCGGGCAGGCACGGGTGGCTTCGGCGAAGTCCAGGCCGATGCTGAGGTTGCCCACCAACGCGTCGTTCATCACCTCGGCCGCCGTGCGGCCGGCGGCGATATCGGGATCGTTCCAGCCGGCAAGCTCATCGGCGTAGTGGGCCGCCTCTTCCCGGCGGTCCTGCGGCAGCCCCACCATGTCGTAGAAGGTGTGCATCGGCATCTGCTTGCTGACATTCTCGACCCAGTCGCCCTCGCCCTTGGCCAAGAACTCGTCGACGATCGTGGCGGCGCGCTCGCGGATCTGCTCCTCGATACGTTTGACCTGTTTGGGGGTGAACGACGCACTCATCAACCGGCGGAAGGTGAGATGCCGCGGACCGTCCATGGCCAGGAATGACGATGCCGCCTCGAGGAATTCGTCGGGCACATCCTCCAGCTGGATGCCCTGACCTGAGCAGAACAGCTCGGGGTGAGTACTGACCTCACGGATCAACTCGTGTGTGGTGACCGCCCAGAAGCCGGGGATTCCCGGCGGTGCCAGGTCGCTTTCGGCGGGCGGTTGCCAGCTCACGGGCGCGCGCTGACGGAGTTCGGCGAACGAGACGTCGCGTTCCTCGGCGGAGAGCGCCCAGAACGCCTTCGGAGAGATGTCGACGGGGTCGAATGGTCGATCTGGGGTATCGGTGGGCGGCGTGTCGGCTGCCTGTTGCGTCACCGAATCCGTTGGGCTGCTGGACACCGTCCACTCCTCATGTCGAATGGTTGAGATATTTCTATTGTAGATTCGAAAATGCTGTCGGGTGGGGAAGTTGACGAAGTCGGGCCGGCGCGGAGCCCTGAACGCAGCTGCGCGGACCGAGTGACACCTCGGCCCGCGCAGCTGGTCACGATTTCAGGACGCGGCGATATCGCGGCCGATGATCTCCTTCATGATCTCGGTCGTGCCGCCGTAGATCGTCTGGATGCGGGTATCGAGATAGGCACGTGCCACCGGATACTCGAGCATGTACCCGTAACCGCCGTGCAGCTGTAAGCACCGGTCGATGACCCGCTTCTGCAATTCGCTCAGATACCACTTGCCCTTGGCGGCATCAACGGGCGTGAGCTCGCCGGCGTTGTAGGCAAGCACACTCCGGTCCGTGTAGGCCTCGGCGATATCGATCTCGGTGGACATCTCGGCCAGTTCGAACCTGACATGCTGCTTGTCCGTCAGCGGGCCGCCGAACGCCTGACGACTCTGGCAGTACTCGACGGTCATGTTGAAGATCGCCCGGGTGGTGGCCATCGCTTTCGCGGTGACCCCGAGTCGTTCCCGCGGCAGGTGGCTCATCAGGTACTGCAGCCCCTTACCTGCCTCGCCCAGCAGATTCTGCGCGGGCACCACCGCATCGCGGAAGTACAGTTCGGAGGTGTCCTGGGCGGGGAGTCCGACCTTGTCGAGCTTGCGGCCACGCTCGAAGCCCGGGGTATCGCGTTCGACGACGAACAGGCTCAGCGCGTTGGACCCGCCGTCCGGATTGGTCCGCGCGGCCACCACGACGACATCGGACATGATTCCGCTGGAGATGAACGTCTTCTGGCCGTTGAGGATCCAGTTGTCACCGTCGAGGCGCGCCGTGGTGCGGATGCCTCGCAGATCGCTGCCCGCGCCGGGTTCGGTCATGGCCAGCGCGCCGATCAGCTCGCCTGCGGCGAAACCGGGCAGCCAGCGTGCCTTCTGCTCGTCGTTGGTCAGATCGAGCAGATAGTGCAGGACCAGGTCATCCTGGAGGCTGACCGTCAGGCCGAACGACAGTGCGTTGATCCTGGCGATCTCCTCGCAGACCACCATGCGGTATCGGTAGTCGGCCTCGCTGGCCCCGCCGTACTCCTCGGGGATCTGCAGCGCGTAGATACCGGACTTGGCAGCGCGGGCGAAGACCGAACGGTCGATCCAGCGGTCGCGATCCCAATCATGCTGATGGGGAACGACTTCTCTGGCCAGGAACTCGCGAACGGTCTCGCGGTAGGCCTCGTGGTCGGCCTCGTAGAGGGAACGCTTCATCGCCTACAGCCGTTCGATGATCGTGACGTTGGCCTGGCCGCCGCCTTCGCACATGGTCTGCAGGCCGAACCGGCCCCCGGTGCGCTCCAACTCGTGCAGCATGGACGTCATCAGTCGCGCGCCGGTGCAGCCGATCGGGTGCCCCAGGGCAATCGCCCCGCCATTGGGATTGACCTTCGCAGGGTCGGCCCCCAGTTCGGCCAGCCAGGCCAACACCACGGGAGCGAAAGCCTCGTTGATCTCGACGGTGTCGATATCGTCGATGGACATGCCGGCGCGCTTGAGCGCGTGCTGGGTCGCCGGGATCGGCGCCGTCAGCATCATCACCGGATCCGCGCCACGGACCGAGATGTGATGGATGCGAGCGCGAGGGGTCAAGCCGAACCGGTCGACGGCGGCCTTCGAGGCCACCAGTAGTGCTGCGGCGCCGTCGGAGATCTGGCTGGCGACAGCGGCCGTCAGGACGCCCCCTTCGACGAGGGTGGGCAGCCCCGCCATCTTCTCCAACGAAGTGTCGGCACGCGGTCCCTCGTCCACGCTGATCCCGGCGAACTCGGTGATCTCGCGGGTGAAGCGGCCCTCCGCGATCGCGGCGAGCGCGCGCTGGTGACTGGCCAGCGCAAAACGCTCGTTGTCTTCACGGCTGAGCTTCCACTGCTCCGCGATCATCTCGGCGCCGCGGAACTGGGAGATCTCCTGGTCGCCGTAGCGGGCCCGCCAGCCTTCGCAACCCGTCCACGGATCGGTCGATCCGAACGGCTCGCCGGCGCCGAAAGCGCTCAGGATCGGGTACTGACTCATCTTCTGGACGCCACCGGCCACGATGAGATCGGAGGTGCCGCTCATGACCGCTTGGGCCGCGAAATGCACTGCCTGCTGGGCGGATCCGCACTGGCGATCGATGGTCACACCGGGTACCGATTCCGGAAGCCCGGCAGCCAGGGCGGCGGTGCGTGCGATATCGCCGGCCTGGGATCCGATGTTGTCCAGACACCCCAGGATGACGTCGTCGATGGCGGCCGGATCGATGTCGTGACGGTTGACCACAGTCTTGATCACATGCGCGGCCATATCGGCCGGATGTGACCCCGCGAAACCGCCCTTGCGACGGCCCACTGCGGTTCGAGTTGCGTCAACGATATAAGCCTCAGTCATGGAAAATAATTTAACATAGAATCAAAAATACTGTAAACCGGATTCCGCGCCGGGCTGTGGTGCCAGGGGACAGCTCAGCGGCGCCGTGTGGTGCGTTGCTTCTTGGGAACCGGGCTCAGGCTGTGTTTCACGAAAACCTGTGCGTTGGACACCATTGTCTCGACCGAGCCGCGCCGCGGATGCCACCACTCGGCAGTCCAGTTGAGGGCGCCCAGAACCAAGGCCTGGGCGAGTGGAGGGTTCAGGTCGTCACGGATCTGGCCTTCGGCTGCGGCGTCTTTCATCAACCCGCGCCAGATCCGGTCGTAGGCGGCCTCTTCCTTCTTCTGTCGAGTCTTCAGGTGCACGGGGATCTGCCCGGAATTGCGGATCGATGCCCGCGCATAGTCGGACAACTCGAGCTCATGGCGCAGATGTGATTCGACCGCAGTCATGATGCGGTCCATGGGTGCCGTGTCCGGCGGCAGCGCGTCAAGCGCGTCCTGGAGATAGGTGCGCAGGTCGCTGATCCCGCAGAACATGACCTCTTCGATGAGGTCTTCGCGCGATTTGAAGTAGTAATAGATCGCGGGGGCACGGAGTTCGGCTTGGTCGGCGATATCGGTCAGCCGGGTGCCCGCGTAGCCCTTGACGCTGAGCACCTGGGCGGCGGCGTTGAGGATGCGCGTGCGCGTCCGTTGCGCTTTGGTGTCGCTGGACTCGGGTGCTGGCAGTTTCGCGGGCATGGCTCGATGATAGGAGCGCCACCCCGTCATGTCCTACGGCGCGGGAGGTGGTGTCTCATTTCGTCGGTATCGCCGCCCAATCGATGCGCTGCACCCCGAATTCGCGGACGTCGCGCATCCCGGGCTCGATGAGGTCGATCTGCCGGCGTAGACGCCGGACCAGCAAGCGGGCGACCTCGGTCTCACGGGTGGCCCCGTGCTGTCGAACGAAGTCCTCCAGTTCCTCATCGGTCTGTCGCCAGTCGCGCGGCGCGAAGCCGAGCAGTTCGTCGGCCTCGACTTGGTCCAGTGCGTCCACGTAGGACATCGCCTGCGCGCTGCGCTGTAGCCCGGGGAGCAGGTCTCTGACCACCCGGAGGCGGAATCCCGCGTGGTCGTCGAGGTTCTCGTCGGCCAAGATGTCGTCGACGATTCGCTGGACGGCGAGGTGAGCCGGATCGTTGCGGATGGTCGGATACGTCAGCGCCGGAGGCGGGTCGAGCTCAAAGCCGCTCTCTTCGGCGATGATCTCCAGACACAGCGTCAGTGACATCAACGACCACGCCTGCCACTGGGCGAGATCGAACTCGGCCGGCGGGTCTGCGCGGGTGCCCGCCGAGAGCATCGCGGTGAGCAACGCGAAGCGGACCGCGTGGAAGTTCACCACAGCGCGATCGATCGGCTGGCCGCTCTCGTTCGCGTAGACCGTGTAGGCATGGGTCAGGTCGCCGATGGGTTGGGCGGTATCGCGTATCCGCATCGCACCGAGGTCGGCCATCGGATCGCCCAGACAAGAGAATTCAACATCCATCAACGCGGTGACGTGTTCGTCGGCATGGAGGAACTGGCCTGCGTCGAAATGGATCCAGGACACCTCATGCCGGTGCGCCGGAACGTGGCGATGGAGCCAGGCGACGATGAATTCGATGACAGGGTCGGGGGCGGGCTTGACTTCGCGGTACCACTTCTCGGATAGCCCGAACCCCATGTATCCGATGTCCTGAGGTGTTGACGGCTTGGACAGGCCGATCGCCTCGAACGGACCGGTGTCGAGCCGATGAGCGGCAACGAGCCGGCGGACGTAGTCGGCGATGACCAGGTCGCGGACCCGTGGGTTGTCGCGTTCGTCGAATCGATCCCGCCCATCGACCGAGGCCATCAGAATCGCCTCGGGTTCCTCGCAGAACGCCAGGGGAGCGGGCACCGCGACGCCTTCGTCGTACAACACCCGCATGATGTCGTACTCCCGTCGAAGTGAGAGCGTCCGAGTCCAGGGCATGGCTTCTTCGCGTTGACAGCGTGCGTAGAGCCGGCGCAGCTCGCCATCGATCTCCACGGTGAGAAACCACGCCGGTCGCCAGCGGGCCTGCCGTTTCCATTCCAGGATGCGACCACCGGTCGTACGTTCCACCGAGGCGAACAGCGTCGGCCAGGGAGCCTCCAGCCCGTCCCAGCGAGCGTCGGTGCTGCGTTCGATCGTCTTGTCGGTCACGGCGTCGTCAGAGTCCGCCGCGGGAGACCAGTTGTGCGGCGATGACGTTGCGTTGGATCTCGTTGGTGCCTTCCCCGACGATCATCAACGGGGCGTCCCGGAAGTAGCGCTCGACGTCGTATTCGGTGGAATACCCGTACCCGCCATGAATGCGCACTGCGTTCAACGCGATCTCCATCGCGACCTCGGAGGCGAACAGCTTGGCCATCCCGGCCTCCATATCGCAGCGCTGCCCACTGTCATACATGCGCGCGGCATACCAGGTCAGCTGCCGCGCCGCGGTCAACTTGGTGGCCATATCGGCCAGATAATTACCGATCGACTGATGCTTCCAGATCGGCTGACCGAAACTCTCCCGCGCCTGGGCATAAGCCAACGAATCCTCCAACGCCGCCGTGGCCACCCCCAACGCCCGCGAGGCCACCTGGATACGCCCGGTCTCCAACCCCTTCATCATCTGCGCAAAACCCTTACCCGGTGCGCCGCCCAGAATCGCCGATGAGCTGATCCGGTACTCATCAAAAGCCAGCTCACACGACTCCACACCCTTATAGCCCAGCTTGGGCAGATCCCGCGACACCGTCAAACCCGGCCCATGCTCGACCAACACAATCGAGACGCCCCGATGCTTCGGCTGCGCGGACGGATCGGTCTTACACAACAACGCGATCAGATCTGAGCGCCGCGCATTCGAAATCCAGGTCTTGGCCCCGCTGATCACCAGATCATCGCCATCAGCGCGCGCCACCGTGGTCATGGCCTGCAGATCCGAACCCCCGCCCGGCTCGGTCAACGCCATCGCCATCCTCGGCAGATACGTCTGCTTCTGCTCCTCGGTACCGAACAACACCAGCAGCTTGGCCACCACGGTGTGCCCGCCCATCGCCCCGGCCAGACTCATCCACCCCCGCGCCAACTCCTGGGTCACCTGCGCATAGCACGGCATCGACACCGGACTGCCCCCATAGGCCTCCGGCACCGCCAACCCATAGATCCCGATCTGCTTCATCTGCTCGATCCAGCGCTCGGGATAGGTGTTCGCGTGCTCCACCTCCAGCACCGACGGCCTGACCTCACGATCGATGAAAGACCGCACCGTCGCAACCAGATAAGCCTCTTCGTCATTGAGCTGATTGAGCATGGCACGCACCTTACCCTCGTTTTTATTTCATGTTAAATTATTGCCGATCGGCCCGCATCGACGACGAAGGGGTGCCCGACAGTGAAAACCTGGACGCCTGCCACCGGCAGCGACAACGACGAGGCTGACCGAAGCGCAGTGGTATTGGCCCGGGTGCGATGACATCGGCGCGAATGCAGCCCACCGACGCCACGGCAGAAGTGGAGAAACCCGAGCGCCGGCTTCCGGCCGAGGAGGGCGTCTGGGTCTTCCTTTTCGGCGACATGACGGTGTTCGCGGTGCTCTTCGGCGTGTTCCTGTGTTACCGCGGCCAAGATCCCGGGCTTTACAACGACTCCCAGCTCGCGCTCAATCAGACTTTCGGCGTGGTCAACACCTTGGTGCTGTTGACCAGCTCGCTGCTGGTGGTCACCGCGGTCCGCGCGGTACGCCACAACGCCCATCAACTTGCCCGCCGGCTGATCTTCGGTGCCATGGCCTGTGGTGGGATCTTCGTGGTCAACAAGGCCGTCGAGTACGGCGTCAAGATCTCCCACGATCTGGTGCCCACGACCAATCAATTCTTCATGTACTTCTACGTGATGACCGGGTTGCACCTGTTCCACGTCGCCATCGGTCTGGCGCTCCTCGGGTTCATGGTCAAGCTGACGCGGAAGCCGGTCCTGGTGGGCCGCGAACGGGATTATCTCGAAGGCGCGGCGTGCTTCTGGCATATGGTCGATCTGCTGTGGATCGTCATCTTCCCACTCCTGTACCTGGTGAAATGATGCTGACAACACTTCTGCGCGACCGTATCACCGCGGTGTGGTTCGCTCTGATCGCAGCGACGCTGGCGTCCTGGGTTCTGGGTGTCGGGCACGAACTGCCGCAGCGTTACGCGGCCATCAGCATCATCGTGATCGCCTTCACCAAGGTGCATTTCGTGGGTAGGTACTTCATGGAGATCCGCGAAGCGCCGGTTGCGCTGAAGGCGGTCTTCGGCGTGTGGAACGTGGTGGTGGGTGCGGTGTTGATCGGTCTGTATCTGTTGGCGTAATCCGCTGACGGACGCGATTCTGCCGGCACGACATATCACGACATATTCGGAGTTGAGAGGAAATGCATGTTTGCGGTAGTGGGCGGGGGAGCCGCGGGCAGCGCAGCGGCGTTTGTGCTGACGCGGGCCGGGCATGATGTCGTTCTCTTCGAGGCTTCGGACGATCTCGGCGGCCGCACCCGGACCGTGCAGCGCGACGGTTTCGGAGTCGAACTGGGCGCGATTTACATGCTCAACTCGTATGCGCGGTGTATCGAACTGCTGGCGCACAGTGGAACCAAGGATCTGCTGAAACCCTGGTCACCCCTTGCCGGTCTGTGGGACGGCGACACCCTCCATCCCATCCGATATGACTACGTACCGTCGTTTTTCAAGCTTCCGATGTTGTCGGTCCGCGACAAGACGCGCCTAGCGCTGCGAGCAGTCCTGGCGATTGCCGGGCCTGCGCCAGATCCCTTCGAAACCGACAGCCTTGCGGACTTCGACCGCGGCGAGGACATGGAGACGTGGGCGCGGGCCAGGCTGGGCGACAACGCGTTCGAATACTTCGTTCGTCCGTTGATCGAGCCGTCGTTCGGCACCGACTGCCGCGACCTTTCCGTGCCATACCTGCAGGGCATCATGAAGCGGGCGCACCGCGCCAAGTTCTTCCTGCCGCGTGACGGTATGGGCAGTGTGTGTGCCGCACTGACAAGAAATGTCGACGTACGTCTCGGGGTCGACGTGGTGGCGGTGGATCTCGACGGTGCCGAGGTGGTGGTATCCACCGCGCAGGGCGAGACGTCGCGGGTCGACGGGGTGGTCGTCGCCACGGACGCGGCGCGTGCGGCCGGTCTCCTCGAGTCCGGTCTGGGGGCGACGGAGGTGCAGGCGCTCAGATCTGCCCCGTATGCGTCGATGGCCCATGTCAATCTGCGGTGGGTGAAAAATCCCTGGCCCGCAAACGAATTCGAGATGCTACTGCCGATCGGCGCCGGACCTCGTCCGTTGTTGGGGACCGTCGTGAAGACTTCGGCAACATCGCAATTGGTACCGGCCGGCGGGTGTATGACGAACTCGTACTTTTCCAGCGCGGCCACCCGAGAACTCACCGACGACGAGTTGATCGAGACTGCGCTGCGCCATGTCAGCGAAACCCTCGGCACGGGATTCCCGGAACCGGTCGCAGAGGTCTTCGGAATCGAGCGTGCGCTGGCGATCTGTCCGCCGGGGCACTATCGCGCCATGCAAGAACTCCGGAACAAGATGCCGGCACGCGTCGGCATTGCCGGGGACTACCTGGCGCACCTGGGTGTGGAGACCGCCGTGGTCAGCGGTGAGCGTGCCGCCCGGCGTCTTCTCGAAGAGTCGGTGTAGCCGCCGGCCGGTATTGCACGCAATTCTGTGGTATCTCAGCACCTATCACCCTTCATTGAGGATGCCCCTTGGCCGATCACCGCCACCTGCCAACCAGTGTCGAGGCTCGCACGCAGTGGTGCACGATCGACGATCCGGGATCGGTCGAAGCGCGCTTCGGACTTCGCGACTGTGCGCCGACCGCGTCGGGAAACCGCTGTGCTTACGTCGTCCCTTCCTGGGCGTGTGACGCCCAGGGGCGGCCGTTGGCCGGCGCGCTGATGGTGTTGGCCGACCATATCCTCGGCGAGCTGCCGTACGTGCGCCGCCCGCCCGACACCTGGTCCTTGACCGCCGAGCTGACGCTGGATCTGATCGGTGAACTTCCCGTCGGCGGTCATCTGTTCGCGGAGGCGGTCGAGGTCGTCCAGGGGGCGGAGGCATTCGTGCAGTGCCGAATCACCACCGGTGCCGGGGATCTGGTCGCGGTGGGAACGACGCGCACGGTGTTCTTCGCGGCCACCGCACAGGATCCCGTGGTCGTGACGGAGGCTGCGTCGAGTGTCGGCACGGGTGCGGTCAGTATCGAGGCGGTGCTCGGTATCGACGTTCACCACCTCGCCGAGGGCGTACAGATCTCGCTGGCCGATCCCGGAAACTGGGTCAACGGATTCGGGATCATGCACGGCGGGGTGTCGGCCTGTGTCACCGAACTGGCGGCGGCCGCGGCGGTCGGCGCCCGAAACCCCGCTCTGGCAACGGCACACGTGCACACCAACTACTTACGGCCCGTCGTGGCCGATGCGCCCTTCGTCGCAGTCGCCCGACTCCACCACATCGGACGGTCCTCGGCGGTGGTCGAGGTGTCGGGGCGCGGCGGTCGGGGTGAACTGTGCACGGTATCCACGGTGACCGCGCGGATCCCACCTGTCACCAGGCGCACGGGCGACGAACTCGACGCCGTTTAGCAGCCTGTCATACCACGTTCAGCTGGTCCAGGAATCGGCTGCCGTAGTCGTGATCGCCGATGATCGACACGTCGCGTTCGCGCCAGGGAACCCGCGTGGTTCCCCATTCCGGGAACTCGATCGCCGTGGCCTCGACGATCACCTCGGCGTGTTCATGACCCCGCACGATGGTTCCGCATGGCCGCACCGTCCAGACACCACCGCCGATACCCCGCAGTGTCAGTGTGACCGGCTTGTCCATCCACGGAGCCGACGTTCGGATCTGATTGGACAGCACCGCCAACATCCACTCGATGACGACGTCCATCCGGTTGGCATCCGTACCGGGATCCGGTAAGTCCAGGGCAGGCAGGATGTCGTGCCGAAGGTGGGCGTGGTGGTCGAATGTGAGGGCCCCCGCCGGCAGGATCCGGAGGGGGAAGCGACCCAGCTCCGCAAGCCTGATCGGCACGAATGTGATTGGGGTGCGGGACAATGCGCCTGCCACCTGGATGACACGTGCGCTCCAGATGCGGTACTCGTCGAGCACCTGCGCGGGAGACCAACCGCGGCGCGCGTCCACCATTTCGTCGTTGGTGGACTCGATGTCACGGCTGAAGAGCATTCGTGGAGCGGCAGCGGTGAACATGGCGTGACAGCCAGATCCCATGTGGGCGAGGACGTCCTGCACGGTCCATCCGGCTGCCCGGCTCGGGGTGCGCCAGTGCTCTTCGGTGAAGCTTTCGCACAGCGTCAACAGCGCGGTGCGTTCGTCGCGGAGCGCGGCAACTCGGTTGATCTTCACGGCTGACCGTCAGGCGGGATGGCCGTAGAGTGCGACAACCACCGTGCGGTCCAGGCTGTTCTCCGACCAGACCCCCATCTGAGTGTTGGCACAGTTCTGCATGATGGCCAGGGCGCCCGGGTCGTAGTACCACTGGTTGATCAACTCGATACCGCTCATGGCCAAGGCCGGGTTGATGGCGACCGTCTGCTGTACCACGCCGTGGTATCCCGCTGCGTCTGCACGTGTTTGGGGTGTGGAGCCGTCGGTCCCGAGATCACCGCCGAGTTCGCGGTTGTTGAGGACGTCGCGGGCATGCCATTGCGCGGCCAGTTGCAACTGAGGGTTCGCCACCACATTGTTCGTACACCCGGCCTGGTGCTGCACGGTGTACACATCGGCGATGACGCTGTTGTTGAACCGACGATTGTCGGCGTGTGCCGGTGCTGCGGCAGCGGTAGCCACGGCCATCGCCAACCCGATCGCGGTCGCTGCGCGGCGGGGCGTGCCGGCGGCGCGGTACCGGCCGTGTGCGTTGAGCGAATGGGGTGATGACGGCACTGACCTACTCCGATTCAAGGTGGTAGCCGGCGGCCGAGTGTCTCAGCTGCCAGATGGCGGCGGGGCACAGTTCATTGGCTGCCTGAGTGATGAGGTAGGACGCTTGATATTCGTCTGACGTCCCGAGATCGCGTTTGACGCCTGCCATGATCGACGGGTATCCGGTGCCGGACCGCAGCTGGTCGCACACACCGTTGCCGTAGGCCAAGGCCGCCTGGGCGTCGGGGAACCCGTAGCCCGGTCGCACCGTGACGTTGACCAGATACGCCACCGCGTCGGCGTGCGCGACGACGGGTGAGCCCCAGACCGCCGCTCCGCCGAGGGCGGCGCCGGCGAGAGTCACGGCAAGTCGAGCCGACGTACGCCGGTGCAGTGCTCGACAGCGCGCCATGGGCGCGTGAGCCGCCATGCCCACACCGGACTCTGTTGTGGAGATCACGCGTCAACTGTGCGCAACGGATGTGCTGAGGTCAAGCATTTTCTACTAGAAATTAAGTTCTTCCATGTCTGTGGCAACAACGCTTGGAAACCGGTGCGCGACGGCGCCCTGGGCAGTCCGTGGCGGGGCACGCTGTCCGAATCCTGGCCGACGTCCGTGAGCTCGTCGTTTCCGCCGTATCATGAGCGGATGCCCAGGCAAAGCTCCCGGCTGCCCGTTGACGCCGACGAGGCGGTTTCCGGTCAACCGGTCCCGGAATCTAAATCGGCGTTGACGCGCTCGCGGATCTTGGACGCCGCCGCTCGTGTCCTTTCCGAGCACGGCTACGCCGGCTTGCGGCTCACCGATGTGGCGGCCGAGGCTGAGCTACAGGCACCGGCGATCTACTACTACTTCCCGTCCCGCGACGAACTCATCGAAGAGGTCATGTGGGCGGGCATCGCCGATATGCGGGCTCACGTCGCGGCCATCCTCGAGGAGGTCCCGGACGGGACCGCTCCGCTGGAGAAGCTCCTGATCGCCGTCGAGGCGCACCTGAGGCACGAACTTGAGATCTCGCACTACACCACCGCTGCGATTCGCAACGCCGGGCAGGTTCCCCAAGCCATTCGAAAGCGCCAGGTCCTCGAAGAGGAGCGATATGGCGAGATCTGGCGCAGGTTGATCAACGACGTGGCCCGCGAAGGGCTGCTACGGCCGGAGTTGGATCTCTACATCGCGCAGATGTTGGTGCTCGGTGCGCTGAATTGGGCTGTGGAGTGGTGGAATCCGCGACGTGGCTCGGTGGAAGCGGTGGTGGCCAACGCGCAGTCAGTCATTCGTCACGGGCTTGCAGAGACCTCTCCCGCTTAGCTTCCCGCGCAGGCGTTACCGGCGAGGTGCCCCGCCGCGGAGGTCAAGAGGACGCCGATCGAGTGTTCGAGGGCCGTCGGGTCAACGGCCGCGTGGGATCCCATCACCCCGGCGAGCCGCCGGGCTCGCACACCTTCGAGCAGACTGGCGGCCCGCCATTGTGAGAATGCGCGGTAGTAGTCGAGGTCATCGACCGCAAACCCGGTGATATCCCGGTACACCGCCACCATGTCGTCGCGATCGGGGAAGCCTCCCGCACGTGTCGGTGACGGCATCACGATCGCCGCTTCCTCAGCCGGTCGCCAATCGTCGAGCAGCCACGCGAGATCGGCGAAGGGATCGCCGACGGTGCACAGCTCCCAGTCCAGCACTGCGGTGATGCGCCCGCCGGAGACCAGCAGATTGGACAGCCGGTAGTCCCCGTGCATGATGACCTCCGGTGACCGCTGAGGTAGCCGTTGCGATAAACCACGACAGACGGACTGCCAGTCTCGATCGTGGCGGCTCGCGGCGCCCACCCGCTCCCATGCTGCAGACACGCGGCGCAGCTGACGGACCAGGTAGGGGCTGCTCGATGCTGCGATGCCCAATCTCGCGGGGTCGAGACGGTGCAGGTGGCCCAAGGTCTCCGCAACGGCCACGCCGAGGTCTCGGCGCTGACCGGGAGCCAATGCCCTGGCATCTGCCTCGCTTTCCAGCGGTGCGCCGGCCACCCGCTCCATCACCAGAAACGGTGACCCGGACGGGGTCGTGCCGGTACCGACGACCCGGGGGACCGGCACGTCGGTATCCGCCAGGGCTGCCAGGATGCGCGCCTCGCGGACCACGTCATGCGCTTTACCCGCGGTATCGCCGGGCGGCGGTTCACGCATCACCCACTGGCGTCCGACGTTGTCAGTCACGAGTGTGGTGATATTCGACTGCCCGATTCCCACCCTCTGGATCGTCACCGGCGAGGTGATCTCGGCAACGTGCCGCTCCAGCCACTCCGCAGTGGCCGGAGGGTCTGTCCACATACCGGGCGCCGATATCGGCGGAGTGCTCTCGTGCAGAACCATACCGTCAGCCCTTCTGTGGTGGCGTCCAAGCGGCTGGGTGCGCCGCGGCCGCCGTCCATCGAGGCTCGTCCGCGTCGAAAGCGCCGCGAATTATTTACTGTAGATTAGAATACGATCATGGCAACGGTGGCATCCGAGCGGGGGCGTGCGCACAAGTCCGCGACGCGTGAGGACTACATGGTTGTCGGATTGGAGGTACTCGCCGACGGGGGACACCTCGAACTCAAGCTCGCAGAGGTGTGCAGTCGGCTGGGGGTGACCAGCGGTTCGTTCTACCACTTCTTCGAGGGTTGGGCGCAATACCGCGCTCAGGTGATCGACCACTGGAAGAACGAGGCGACACTCACCCAACTGCAGCTTCTGCGCGGTGAGCCCGATCCGTACCGGCGCATCGAGCGACTGGTGGACGTGGCGCTGCGGTTGGACCACACCGCCGAGAGTGCCATTCGCGCCTGGAGCCGAGTCGACCCCGATGTGCGTCGAGTGCAGGCAGAAGTCGATATGTTGCGGCGACAAGTCGTCTTCGATTCCGCCCGCCAGATCGCCGACGACGACCTGCGGGCACACCGCTTCGCGGACGCGGCACTGTATCTGCTCATCGGCTATGAGCAGGCGGCCGTGGCGCCGGACCTTGAGGGTCTGGAGGCCATCTTTCGAGATCTGCTGACCATTCTCGAAGGTGCACCCGGTTGACGACGACGAAGGAGAGGGTGCGGTGAGGCTGGGTATGCCCCTGCGGTACTACGGAAATGATTTCGCGGCCGTCGTCGATCGGCTGCCCGAATTCGAGCAGGCGGGTCTGCAGCGGGTGATGATCGCCGAGGCGTACAGCGTGGACGCGGTCAGTCAGATGGGCTACGTCGCGGCCAAGACCCGTCACGCCGAATTGGCCTTCGGTGTCCTGCCGATGTTTTCGCGGACGCCGACCAACCTGGCCATGACCGCCGCCGGTATCGACTATGTCAGTGGTGGACGGTGCGTCTTGGGAATCGGTGCGTCAGGCCCCCAGGTCATCGAGGGCTTTCACGGGGTCAGATACGACGCGCCGGTCGAACGTGCCCGCGAACACGTGGCGATCTGCCGCGGGATCTGGCGGCGGGAGCCCAGCGAGTATCGCGGTAAGCACTACACGCTGCCGTTGGACGAGGCATCGGGCGGGTCCGGCCTGGGAAAGCCGTTGAAGATCATCGGGACACCGGTGCGGGACCGGATCCCGATGTCGCTGGCGGCGATAGGGCCGAAGAATGTCGAACTGGCGGCTGAGATCTTCGACGAGTGGCAGCCCATTCTGTTCCACCCCGAACGCGCGGACCGCGCATTCGGTGACGCCCTGCGGGCAGGGCGAAACGGTCGTGACGACGAACTCGGTGATCTCGGCATCAGCGTCCAGTGCCCGCTGCTGATCTCCGACGATCCCGACCATGCAGCGCGTGCGTTGAACGCCGTCCGTGCGAATGTCGCGCTGTACGTCGGCGGAATGGGCGCCGCCGGCAAGAACTACTACAACACGCTCTTCGCGCGGTATGGGTATGAGAAGGAAGCCGCTGAGATCCAAAGGCAGTTCCTGAACGGATCGAAATCGGCAGCAGCTGAGGCTGTCCCGGAATCGTTCGCGCGCGCCATATCGCTGATCGGCGATCGGGCTCAGGTGCGGGACCGGATCGCGGCGCTACACGCCGCCGGGGTCACCTGTGTGCTGGCTGATCCTGTTGCGGATTCACATGCGCGCAGGCTCGATGACATGGCCACTGTCCGGGGCTTCTTGATTTGACGAACGCGTCAAACGACCGTTCTGCACTTTTTCTATCCAAGATTCGATTATGGTCCGTGTGTCGAGCTGTCATTCTTCGGCCCCGCGCCCGAAGAAGTCACGGCAGAACCATGAGGAGGAACTGTGACATCCACGCTGAATCCGGCGGTCAACGATCGGGCTTCCACCGAGCGGGCCGACTATCGACTGCTTCGCGTCGGGCTGTGGTCGGTCTGTGTCTATGTCGGCCTGGGGCTGCTGGGATTCGCGGTGTTCGCGGGCTTCTGGCCGCCACCGAGTGAAGACCTGGACGCGGCCGGCATCGCCGCGTACTTCCACGAGCACCAGACCTCGATCCGAATCGGCATGGTGCTCATGGCGGTTGGTGCCCCGTGCTACTACACCTGGAGCATCGTCCTGTCGAAGCTCGTCGGCCGGATGGAGGGTCCGATGGGGCCCCTGTCGATGACGGAGCTCATCGGCGGATTGATGACGGGTGTGGTGACCGTGGTTCCGGCGATCGTGTGGCAGACGGCGGCCTTCCGGGTCGAAACGAGGTCTGCCGAAACCATCCAGACGTTGTACGACCTCGGCTGGTTGTTCTTCGATCTGACGTGGATGTTCTCCTTCCTGCAGAGCGTGGCTTTGGGTATCGCGATCTTGATGGATCGACGTGACCGGCCACTGTTTCCGCGCTGGGTCGGCTATATCTGCTTCCTGACTGCCGCGGTCTACGTGCCGCTCGTCTTCATTCCCTTCGCGCGTACCGGTCCCTTCGCATGGCATGGCGCCCTGAACTTCTGGGCAGTGTTCGTCATGTTCTTCGTGCTCATCGCCGTGGTGACGCCATGTGCATTCCGTGCGTTGCGGCGCCTCGAATCGGAGACATAGCCGTGGATCCAAGTCCCGACTACGACGCGAGTGATGAACTTGAGTATTTCTTCAGCTGGTTGCCGTGGGCGCTTCGCGGTGTGTACCCGCCGCCGGCGTACCCCCCTGTCTGAGCGCTGCTCGATGCCGGAGGCGAAATACGCACCGTCTGTGCCGCGGTGGGAACGGGGGCGGCGATGAGCACGGCCAGTCGGCTGCTGCGGAACCTGTTCGCGTTGATGGTGGGCGTCTGTCTGTGTTCTCCTGGGCAGGCGAAAGCAGACGGGATCGAGTACCTCATGGTGCCGTCGGCGGCTATGGGTCGTGACATCCCGGTGGCATTCCAGGCAGGTGGACCGCACGCGGTGTATCTGCTGGATGCGTTCAACGCGGGTCCGGAGGTGAGCAACTGGGTCGGTGCCGGTGCGTTCAGCACCTTGGCCGGTAAGGGTATTTCGGTGGCGGCCCCGGCCGGTGCTGCGTTCAGCCTCTACACGAACTGGGAGGCGGACGTCAGCTTGCAGTGGGAGACGTTCCTGTCTCAGGAGCTGCCGGACTGGTTGGCCGCGAACAAGGGCCTGGCGCCCACGGGACATGGGATCGTGGGCGCGGCTCAGGGCGGTACGGCGGCGCTCACACTGGCGGAGTTCCACCCGGAGCGATTCCGCTACGCGGGGTCGCTGTCTGGTTTCCTGACCCCCTCGAACACGTTTCTCAATGGTGCGCTCACCGCGGGTATGGCGCAGTTCGGTGGGGTGAACACCCAGGCGATGTGGGGTGCGGCGCAGCTCGGTCGGTGGAAGTGGCATGACCCCGACGTGCATGGACAGTTGTTGGTGGACAACAACACCCGGTTGTGGGTGTTCAGCCCGCAGACGCTGACGTGTAGTGATCCCGCGGCGATGGTCGGGTATTGCGATCAGGCCCAGGGCAGCAACCGCAGTTTCTATTCGCATTACCGCGCCAGGGGAGGTCGTAACGGGCACTTCGACTTCCCGACCGGAGGTCAGCATGACTGGGGTAGCTGGGGTCCGCAACTGGCCGTCATGTCCGGTGACCTGGCGGCCACCATCGCCTAGTGCACGCAACGAAGGAGAGAAACGTGGTTCGGCCGGTGAAGGTGTCATCCCTTGCGATCTTCGGATGTCTGGTTGCCCTGGCGCTGGCCTGGCCCGCACATGCCGCTCCGAATGACTCGCCGTGCAGCATGGCGGTCTCGCTGCTGTGCCACTTCGTCCCGATGGCCCCGGATCTCGATGGGGACGTCGATCTGACCACACAACTTCCTGCGGGGGATCCCGGGGTTGCGGTGCCTCCCGCCGATCCGTGCGTCAGCGGTTGTATCTGAGGCTCGGGCCTCCGAATTGACAAGAACACGAGAGGATTTCGTATGGGTGTCGCAATCGACGTGACTGGACTGAGTAAGTCGTTCGGGTCGTCGAAGATTTGGGAAGACGTCACGCTGAAGGTTCCCGAGGGTGAGGTCAGCGTGTTGCTGGGCCCTTCGGGTACCGGTAAGTCGGTGTTCTTGAA
>NZ_JACKUC010000019.1:0-2591 GCF_025822555.1 Mycobacterium hackensackense | reverse complement strand
AGGGCCGGAACTCGCGGGTGGTGGGTACCCCGGAGTCCATCGCCGATCAGTTGCAGCGCTGGCGCGATGCGGGTGTGGACGGAATCAACGTCGTCAACGCCACCATCCCGGGCAGCTACGAGGATTTCGTCGAGCACGTCACACCCGTGCTGCAGCAGCGTGGGCTGGCTCAGCGCGACTACGCCCCCGGCAGCGTGCGCGCCAAGCTGTTCGGTGCCGACCTGATCAACGAGCGGCACCCCGCGGCCCGCTACCGCGGGGCTTTCTCGTGATGCGTCAGAAGTAGCCGCTGCCGGGCAGTTTGGTACCGCGGGTGTAGTAGGCGCCGATGGCCTGCGCCTTGTACGACGTCGGGTTGTGCGAGGCCAACGTCCGGATGTTGCGCCAGTGCCGGTCCAACAGATGCGACTGGCGCACCACCGACGCACCGCCGACATCGAAGATCTGCGATGCCGCCTTCTGCGCCAAGCCGTCGATGACGACTTTGGCGGCGGCGGCCTGCAGGGACGCCTCGTGAGCGAGTTCGAGATTCGGATCGGTTTTGTCGACGTCGGCCTCGTAGGCGATGGCCAGCGCATCGGCGGCGGCCAGTACGGTGGCCTCGCCGACGTAGGCCGCGGCGGCGATCTCACCGATCTCGCGCTGCAGCAGCGGGTCATCCGGTGCCGACGGGTTGGGCGCCCAGGTGAAGCTGCGCGCCCGCTGGTGCACGTGAGCGACCGCATCGGCGCGCAGCGCATGCAGCACACCGACTTCCAGCGCGGTCACATACAGCTGGAAGAACGCGCCGGAGTGGTACAGCGGCGGCCGTTCGGCATCGCTCTCCGGCGGGGAGAACTGCAGCAGCTCATCGGCGGTGACCGCGACATCGGCGAAGATCGCGGTCCCGGTGCCGGTGGCGCGCTGCCCGAAACCGTCCCAGTCGTCGAGCACGGTGACACCGGCCCGATCGGTGGGAACAAGGGCGATCACGGTGGCGTCGGCGGGGTCGCTGGCCAGGACCTCGGCGTAGTCGGCATAGAGCGTCCCGGTGGTGAAGAACTTCTTGCCGTTGAGCCGGTAGGCGTCGCCGTCGGGGGTGAGCCTGGTCTGCCAGACAAAGCCGCCGGCCGGCTCGGAGCCCAGCTCGGTGGAGGCATTGCCCACGATGGCCCCCGACAACGCGAGTGCGGTCACCCGTTGACGTTGTACCTCGTCGAGCCTCAGTCGCTCCTCCACGTGGGCGAAGTGCCCGCGCAGGATGTGCGCCACGTTCACATCGGCGGCGGCCAGCGCAATCACCGTGGCGAACAGTTCGCGCAGGCTCGCCCCGCCGCCCCCGTGCTCGCGCGGGATTCGCAGCGCACCCAGTCCCGACTCGCGGATGAGGTCGATGACGGCGAACGGGCGTTCGTTGTGGCGCTCACGTTCCAGCGCGCCCTCGCCGACTGCCGCGATGAGCGCGGCCAGGCGCTCGGAGCCGAAGGTCAGGGGTTCGGTGGTGGTGGTCATCGTGTTACCTCCTCGGTGACGCGGCGGTAACGCGCCGCGCGATGTGATTCCGGCAGGCGCGCACCTCGCCCGAACAATTTGTGCCGCAACGAACCTTCCTCGTATGCGGTCTTGTAGACACCACGTCGCTGCAACTCCGGAACGACGTGGTCGATGAAGTCGGCGAACGACCCCGGGGTGATGACGTTGGTCAGGTTGAACCCGTCCACATCGGTCTCTTCCACCCAGGACTGCAGATCGTCGGCCACCTCGGTGGGTCCGCCGACACTGAAACCACCCTCGGCGTCGATGGCGTGGGCGTCGATGAAGTCGCGCAGGGTCCACTGACCCTGGCCGAACATCTGCACCGATGACTTCAGGTATTCGTTGTCGGTGACGGCGACGGGGTCGTCCAGGTCGAACCGGGACAGGTCGCTGCCCAGCCAGCCCGACCAGAGGGCCAGTGCGCCCTCGGGATCGGTGTAACGCCGGAAATCCTCGTACCGATCACGCGCGGCCTGCGGCGAGGCCCCCGTCACGGCGACGTGTCCGTTGACGATCTTCACGTCGTAGGGGTCCCGCCCGGCGTCGGAGGCCCTGGTGCGGATATCGGCGACGGCCTCGCGCAGTACCTCCTTGGTGGGCGCACCGATGAAGATCACCTCGGCGTTCTCCGCGCCGAACTGCTTGCCGCGGTGCGAGGCGCCGGCCTGGTACAGCACCGGGGTGCGCTGGATCGACGGCTCGCACAGGTGGATGCCCGGGACCCGGAAGTGCTTGCCCAGGTGTTCGATCGGATGGACCTTGGCCGGATCGGCGTAGTGCGCGCGTCCGGGTTCGGCGCCGACGGCGTCGTCCTCCCAAGAGCCCTCCCACAGCTTGTAGAGCACCTCGGTGTACTCGTCGGCGATGTCGTAGCGGTCGGCGTGCGGGGTGATGGTGTCCAGGCCGTGGTTGCGGGCGGCGCTCTCCAGATAGCCGGTGACGATGTTCCAGCCGACCCGACCCTTGGTGAGGTGATCCAGCGTCGACATCCGCCGGGCGAAGGAGTACGGGTGTTCGAACGAGGTGGCGGCGGTGATGCCGAAGCCCAGATGTTGGGTGGCCGCGGCCATCGCGGG
>NZ_JACKUC010000018.1:0-3432 GCF_025822555.1 Mycobacterium hackensackense | reverse complement strand
CTCCGTTCGGCGAACCAGCGTACGGTGTCCGGTTGCAGGACGATTCCGCTGCCGCGACCATCGAGCGGCACCGGGGTGCGCTCGTAGATATCGACCTGGAAACCCAAGTCGCGCAACAGCAGCGCGGTGGTCAATCCTCCGATCGATCCCCCGACGACGATCGCCGAGGCGGTGGAGTATTCGGTCATGACGCGCTCTTTTCGCTCAGCGGGATGATGTGGTCAGCGGGGTCGTCGACGGGCATGGGCGTACCGCGTGTTTCACGCGCGAAGGCCAGGCCGATCACGGCGATCAGGCCGATCGCCGATACCGATGCCGTGGCGATGCCGAGGTTTCCGTCGAACCAGGATGCGGCGATCACACCGGCGGTCAGGGGTCCCAGGGCGGTGACGTAGCGACCGACGCTGTTGCACACCGCCAATGCGGTGGCTCGCACACTGGGCGGGAACAGCTCGGGGCCGTAGATGAAAGTGCCCGACAATGCGCCGAACAATCCGAAACCCAGAAGCGGCATCGCGATCAACATCTCGGGATAACTGCGTTCGAACGGGAATGACCATCCGATGGTGACCGCCGAAACGCCGAAACTGATGAGGAAGGCTCGTTTGCGGCCGATGGCATCGGCGACGAAACCCCATGCGGCGTAACCGATGATGCCGCCCGCGTTGAACAGCATCGCGGCGACTGCGACCCGATGATCGGCCACCGCCCGGGCGAGGCCCTCGGCTGTGGTCATCTGCCTGATGATCTGCGGGTACCACGTCGACACACTCCAGAAGGCGATGAGCGCTCCGGTGGCCAGGGCGGTGCAGACCAGCATGGGATGCAGCAGCGGCGGGCTGAACAGCCGACGCAGCACGAATCGGTCCTGATCGTGGTTGTGGCCGAGTGCCTTTCGCTCCTTGCGTGCTTCCAGGTGCGCGCCGATCTCCGGCGGCTCTGGCACGTAGCGGCGGATGAACCAGACCACCAGGGCGGGGATACCGGCGAGCAGCATCATGGCGCGCCACCCGTGATCGCCCAGTAGTGCGTAGGCCGCGGCCGCCATGAAGAACCCGCCCGCATATCCGGCCATCATCACCCCGCCTGCGCGCGCCCGGAAACGGTTGCGCCAGGTTTCGGCGATCAGCGCCGCACCCACCGGCGCCTCGACACCTGACCCGAGGCCGGCGATGAACCTCAGCAGGCCCAGCTGCCACCAGGTATCGGCGAAGACCGCCAGGGCACTGAACACCGCATAGGTGAGAATGCCGATCGAGAGCACCCGGGTGCGGCCGAAGTAGTCGGCGAGCATGCCGAACAGGATTCCGCCGGTGGCCCATCCGGCGAGGAACAGCGCGACGGTCATACCTCCGTAGAAGCCGATCGCAGCGCCGTCGACGCCGATACCGCTGTGCGGAAGCAGTTCGGTCATGGCGGGCCCGAGCACCAGGACGTAGAGACTGCCGGCGAAGCCGTCCAGACCCCAGCCCAAGGTGGTCCCTGCCAGCACGAGCCATTGCGTTCGGGTGATGTCGTGATGCCAACGTCCTGCGGACATGGTGGTGCCTTTCGGGGTATGGGGATGCGGGTCAGTTCAGTCGGCGCTGCGACTGGTCGCCGTACCAGTCGACGTGGTCGGCCGCGGTCCGCACGACGATCGTCTTGATCCAGGAGAAGTCGTCGAAAGACTCTGTGCCGGCGTCTTTTCCAGACCCAGATTCTTTGATGCCGCCCCACGGGAGGGAAGGTTCGAGCCGGTGGTGATCGTTGACCCACACCATGCCTGCCTCGATGCGCGCCGCGACGCGGTGGGCACGGCTCACATCGGTGGTCCATACCCCGGCGCCCAGCCCGTACGGGTTGTCGTTGGCCATCTGCACGGCGTCGTGCTCGTCGTCGAAGGGGATCACCACGGCCACCGGCCCGAAGATCTCTTCGCGGGCGACCGTCATCTCCATGGTGGCGTCCGACAGCACGGTGGGTGAGAGGAAGAAGCCCTTGTCGAACGGGTCCGGTAGCGCCGGTGCCTGTCCGCCGGCGGTCAAGGTCGCTCCCTCGTCCAGACCGGTCTGGATCAGCGCGACGACCTTCTCACGCTGGCGGGCACTGATGAGCGGTCCCATCTGCGTGCTCGGCAGCCCCGGATCGCCGAGCCGAATCGCCTGCGCTCGCGCGGTGAGCGCCGCGACGAATTCGTCGTAGATGCCGCGCTGCACCAGGAGTCGCGATCCGGCGACACAGGATTGACCGGCGGCGACGAAGGCGGCGAACGCCGCACCCTCCGCCGCGACGCTGGGGTCGATATCGTCGAAGAGCAGCACCGGTGTCTTACCGCCGAGTTCGGCGGTGATCCGCGCAAATCGGGACGCGGTCGCGATGGCAGCGGATCGGCCCGCTTCGGTACCACCGGTGAGGGTGATCTTGGCAACGTCGGGGTGGTTGGTGAGCCGTCGCCCTGCGTCCCGTGCGCCGGTCACGACGTTGAACACACCCTCGGGCAGTCCGGCGCGGGTGAGGATGTCAGCGAGTGCGAGTGTGGTCAGTGGGGTCAGTTCGGACGGCTTGACCACCACGGTGTTTCCGTTGGCGAGGGCGGCGGACAGGCTGCGCGCCAGGATGAGCATGGGGTGGTTGAACGGCGTGATGATGCCGCACACGCCGAGCGGCAGCCGCTGCTGATAGGTCAGGTATGGACCATCGCCGGGCAGTACGGCCTGGCGTTGGGCGGCCAGGAGACCGGCGTTGTAGCGGAACCATTCCGGAACGCGGGACAGCTGGGCGCGGGTCTCGGTGATCGGCCGCCCGTTGTTACGCGCCTCGAGGGTGTAGAGCTGCTCACTGGAGTCCTCGATGGCATCCGCGATGCGCAGCAGGAGTTTGGCGCGCTCACTGCGAACCATGTTCGGCCACGGTCCGTCCTCGAACGCCGCGCGCGCTGTCGCGACCGCGGCATCGACTTCGCTCTCGCCCTGTTCAGGGATCGTGGTGAGCACTTCGCCGGTGGCCGGGTTGAGAATGTCGCGGAACTGACCGGGCAACGATGCCGGGGCCGGGGGTGCGGTGGCCGGTGAGACTTGGGTCATGGATATGAGTGTCGTCACAACGGCATTCGCCTTCAATGTCTGACCAGACATACTTGATCGCCTTTTATGTATTCACAGACATACATATCTGCGGGACACTGATCGGGTGACGATATCGACGGGCCACGAGCGGCCGGGCGCGGAACTCGTGACGTGGCTGGCCGCCTTGCGTACCCTCAGCGCGCGGGCCGGTGCCGAGACCGACCTGCCCGAGGTGCTCTGCCTGGTCGCGGACACGGCCAGGACGCTGCTGGGCTTCGACTTCTGCGGCGTGCTCGTCCCCGATGCGGCCCGGGAGCGACTGGAAGTTGGGCTTCGACTTCTGCGGCGTGCTCGTCCCCGATGCGGCCCGGGAGCGACTGGAAGT
>NZ_JACKUC010000017.1:0-2526 GCF_025822555.1 Mycobacterium hackensackense | reverse complement strand
CGGGACCGTGTTTCACCGCGAACCGCACCGGATCCGCTTCGGCCATATCGAACGGATAGTCGCTGCCGCACACCACCTTGTCCACCCCGGCGATCTTGCAGAGCAGTTCGAGCTGGGGCGCGCCGTGGGTGACCGTGTCGAAATACAGATCGGCGAAGACCTCGGACGGCACTCGCGCGCACCCGCCCCTGGCGTCGGCGCGGGCACCCCAGCCATGGTCCCACCTGCCGAGCAGTCCCGGGGCGCAGCCGCCGCCGTGCAGGAAGCAGATGCGCAGCGCGGGAAGCTCATCCTTCACACCGCTCAGGACCAGACTCGCGACCGCGGTGGCGGTTTCGACAGGATTGCCGATGAGATTGGCCAGGTAGTAGTCCGCCCACTCCGGACGCCCGATCTGCATGGGATGGACCAGTACGGCAAAGTCCAGGCGCGCGGCCTCGAAGACGATGTGCCGCAACGCGCCTCGGTGCAGGGACTCGCCCGCGACCACCGGCGGGATGGCCACCCCGACAATGCCCTCGGTATCGCGCAACACCGTCAACTGAGCGGTGATCTCCTCGGGGGCGCCCAAGCTCACGGCACCCAGGCCCAGCAGCTTTCCCTCGGTCCGGGAAACGACATCGGCCAGGGCGGTGTTGAAGGCCCGGGCGTAGTCCGCGCCGCCCGCCTCGCCGCTGAGCGGGAACGCGAACGGGGGTGCGGAGAGCACCCGCACCGCAACCCCCGCACGGTCCATGTCCTCGATGATGGCCGCCTCATCGCTCATGGACTCGGTGGCGATCGACAACGGCAGATCACCGAGATACAGCTGGCCGTCCCGGTCGTGCATCGGTCCGTACGGCGCGCCGGGTGGCAGCCCGAACAGCGAGCGAGGAAGCCAGTGGGCGTGGACATCGATGACACCGCCCGGCTGAGCAATGGCCGTCATCGTGCGATGTCCAGAGCGGTGTTGTCGCTGTCCAGGTGCTCGACGGTGGTGAAGATCAACTCGGTGTCTCCGATGTTCTCGATGTCATGGAGCAGGAATTCGCCCGGCCCGAAATGGAAGTGGCGGGTCTCCCCGGCATCGTAGGAGACCTCGCGCACCGTACCGTCATGGGTGTGCTGGCGGCTGCTACCGGCGTTGATCGCGGTCCAGAAGTAGTCCAGGACATGCCGGTGGGCATGCCAGCGTTCCCCGGGCGCCAGCCGGATCTCCCAGACCCTGACGCGGGAATCTTCGCTCAGCAGCCGGGATCCGACGTTTCCATCGAAGGCGTGCTCGGCGAACTCGGCCTTGAGCCAGTCCGGCCAGCTCTCGAAGTCGGTGGCCACCAGTTCACCCGCGAGCGGCAGATCGGTCAGGTAGTTGTTGTCGGTCATTGTCGAGTTCCTCTCCTCGTGAAGGTGTTCAGTGCCCAGGCCCGTAGAGGCCGAAGCGCAGGTCTGGATCCCCTGGCATCCAGGTGTTGTGAAACTGCGATCGCTCACCCATATCCACCACGCGGCGCAGGAGGGCGTCGCTGAGCTGCAGCTGCGCCGGCTCCCACTTGGACAGCGCGGAGGCGATGTCACCCGCCGAGGTGGACAGGGCGTCGGCCAAGGCCCACGCGTCGGCCGCGGCTTTGGCGGTTCCGGCCGCGGCGTGTGGCCGCGACGCACACGCGGCATCACCGATCAGTGCGGCCCGGCCGAGCGCCATCCGCGTGGACCGCACGTCGGAGAGCACTTGAAGATAAGGCTGTGAGGTCTTTTCGACCACCTCGGCCACGGCGGGGGCCAACTGTGCAGCGGCGGCCTCGCGTAGCTCGGCGACGAAGCGATCCTGAACCTGCCCCGGATGCACGGACACCGACCCGGTGAATCCTCTTTTGTCGATCAGCAACTCACTGAGTTCGGGGCCGGCGGGCACATTGCGATACCAGACGTAGTTCATCAGGCGGTCGGCCTGGTCGAGACTCTGCTCCCCAGGGATCGGGTACATGGTGATGTGCGAGTTCGGGATCACGGTGTAGGTGATCGCGTCGCCCAGCACCTCGCGGCTCTCGGCGGTGAGGTTCGCCCATGCGACGGTGCCCCGCCAACCCACATAGCCGGCGTACGTCAGCTTGGCTTCGGGGTCGAAGTATTCGCGGGCCGGGGAGGTGATGCCGTCGGCGAAGACGACGAGGTCGGCCGTTGCGGTTCTGCCGCTGACGAATCGGACGGTCGCGGTGTCGGCGTCCTGGCTGAAGCCGCAGGCGAATTCGCCGTAGTGGTAATGCTCGGTGCCGAAATCGGCGAGCAGGGCCCGATAGAACGTACCCCAGGACGTATAGGTCCACCGGGCGGGTTCGTGTCGGCGTCCTGGCTGAAGCCGCAGGCGAATTCGCCGTAGTGGTAATGCTCGGTGCCGAAATCGGCGAGCAGGGCCCGATAGAACGTACCCCAGGACGTATAGGTCCACCGGGCGGGTTCGCGGTGCACGGTGGCGCCGCTGGGATCGAGATACTGCACGTAGGCGGTGGTGGTCGGGAGGTCGGCCAGATTCTGAGTGTTCCGTTCGGC
>NZ_JACKUC010000016.1:0-2097 GCF_025822555.1 Mycobacterium hackensackense | reverse complement strand
CGCAGTCCATCGCCGACAACATCCAGTTGGCCTCCCTGCACGACCGGTTCGCCACCCGCCGGGTCGGGTTGTGGGCGGTGGGCCGTGCCCGCAAGGTGGCCCAGCAGTACGTCGAGGAACTGGGCATCGTCGCCGAGAGCATCGACGCCCCGGTGTCCTCCCTGTCGGGCGGAAATGCGCAGAAGGTGCTCATCGCCAAATGGCTGCTCCGCCAACCGGACATCCTGGTCCTCGACGAGCCCACCCAGGGCGTGGACACCGGCGCCCGCGAAGGCATCTACGACCTGCTGCGCACGGTGGCCGCAGCCGGCACCACGATAGTCCTGGTCAGCGACGACCTGCCGGAGTTGATCGGGTTGTCCCACCGGGTCGCGGTCATCACCGAAGGCCGACTGGTGGCCGTCGTGGACGCACCGGCGGATGCCAAACCCGACGAACACGATCTCGTAGCCCTGATGATCCCCGGCGCCACCGCCGTCCCTACCACCATCGGATGACCAATGACCACTGAGCTCACCGCCCCCGCCCAAGAGTCCATCTCAACCGAACCCGTTGCCACGCCCAATAGTTCACCATCTGGACTGTTCGCCCGGGTGAACCTGGTGCGGGATGTGCTGCCGCTGGCGGCGCTGCTGGCCCTGGTGGTGTTCTTCTCGGTTCGTGCCGAGGCGTTCCTGACGGCGGCCAACCTCACCTTGATCAGCGGGCAGGCAGGCATCCTTCTGCTGGCCTCGCTGGGCGCGACCCTGGTGGTCGTGGCCGGCAGCGTCGACCTGTCGGTCGGGTCCATCGCCCTGCTCACCGGGGCGGTGGTGGCCTCACTGATCAACGACGGATTCGGCAACCCGTTCCTGGTGCTGCTCATCGCCGTTGCCGTCGGTGCGGCCATCGGCCTGCTCAACGGCGTGGTGTTCGCCTACGGCCGGGTGCCGTCGTTCATCGCCACCCTGGGCACCCTGTCGCTGTTCGCCGGGATCGGCCTGACCATCCTGCAGGGCAGCACCATCAACTTCACCAACCAGGGCATCCGGGATCTGGCGATCGGGCAGTTCATCCCGAACATCCAGAATGCCGCGCTGATCGCGTTGCTGGCGCTGGCAGTGGTGTGGTTCTTCGCGCGGCGCACCCGGTTCGGGCTGTACGTGTACGCCATCGGAGGAAACGAGAAGGTCGTCGAACTCGCCGGTGTGAAGACCCGCCGGGTCAAGGTGCTCATCCTGGTGGTCTCCGGGATCACCGCCGGACTGGCCGGCCTGCTGCTGACCGCCCAACTGGGCGCGGCGGGACCGACATTGGGTTCACAGATCCTGCTCGACTCGGTGGCCGCCATCGTGATCGGTGGCACCGCCCTGTCGGGCGGCGTCGGTGGCGTGGGCCGCACCGTGCTCGGCGTGCTGATCCTCACCGTGCTGTCCAATGGGCTGAACCAGATCGGCGCGGCCGACTACACGCAGACCATCATCAAGGGTCTGGTGATCATCGTGGCGGCCGTCTTCACCATGGCCTCGCAGCGCAAGCTCATCGTCAAATAGCATGGCGCCGCGGTTCGGGGTGTGGGCGCTGGAGGAGGGCACGTTCGGGTCACCTCATCACCCGGAGGACCCGCACGACGCCCGCTGGGAACGTGTGCGTGCTCAAGTGCTGCTCGCCGAGCAACTGGGCTACGACAGCACGCTCATCGCGCAGCTGTTCATCAGTCCCTACGGTGAGGACTATGACCAGGGTGAAGCGTGGACCCTGGCGGCGGCGCTGGCCGCGCTGACCGACCGGATCGAGATCATCGCCGCGGTCAAGCCCTACACCTTCCCACCCGCGGTGCTGGCCAAGATGGCGTTGCAGATCGAGGAGATCAGTGGCGGCCGTTTCGCGATCAACCTGGTGAACGGCTGGTTCACCACAGAGGCACGCCGGCTCGGGCTGACCTTCGGTGCGCACGACGAACGCTATGCCTATGGGCGCGAATGGATCACGGTGGTGCGCGCGCTTCTGGCCGGCGGACCGTCCACCTTCGACGGACGGTGGTTTCAGACCGACGGCTACCGGCCGCGGCCGGTGTCGCGATGGCGGGAACGCCCACGAATCTATTCCGGCGGCGAG
>NZ_JACKUC010000015.1:0-305 GCF_025822555.1 Mycobacterium hackensackense | reverse complement strand
CCCGATGTTGTCCGGCACCGTCCGCGCAATATTGATGTTGTGCGTCACGATCAACACCGTCGCATCGATCTGGGCATTGATATCGATCAACAACTGCGACAGATACGCGGTACGGACCGGATCCAGACCGGAGTCCGGCTCATCGCACAAGATGATCTGCGGATCCAACACCAGCGCCCGCGCCAGGCCGGCACGCTTGCGCATACCACCAGAAATCTCACCGGGGAACTTATGCCCATCATTGGGCATACCCACCAGCTCGAGCTTCTCCATCACGATCTTGCGGATATCGGACTCGGACTTTT
>NZ_JACKUC010000014.1:0-364 GCF_025822555.1 Mycobacterium hackensackense | reverse complement strand
GGCCGCCCGAGGCGTTGAGCACCAGCATGTCGAGCCGGCCGAAACGTTCGCCGATCTCGGTGATCATGGCGGCCACGGCCGTCTCGTCGGAGATGTCGGCCCCCACTGTCGAGGCCCGGCCGCCGAGGGCACGGATATCGTCGGCGACGGTCTGCGCCCGTTTGACCTTCTCGCGGTAGTTGACGATGACGTGGGTGTCCGGGTCGGCCAGCTGGCGGGCGACTTCGGCGCCGATGCCGCGGGACGCTCCGGTGACCAATGCGATCCGGCTGTCGTGCATATCGGTTCCTTCCGCTGATCACGGGGGAGAATGCTCACCCGTGCTGGCACCTGCGAAGCTTCACCGTACCTCAAAATTAAGAAA
>NZ_JACKUC010000013.1:0-383 GCF_025822555.1 Mycobacterium hackensackense | reverse complement strand
GCCCGGGCGTGGCGACCGGATAGGTCTGCGGTGGCTCGGGCACATACGGCGGGTTGCACACGACGACGTCGTAGGGACCGGTCGAGATCGCATGCGTCCATGCACCCTCGAAGACATCGATGTCGACACCTGCTTCGAGTGCGTTGAGCCGGGCGCATTCGACGGCAGCGGGCGAACGGTCGAACGCGCTGGGCCCGGGCGTGGCGACCGGATAGGTCTGCGGTGGCTCGGGCACATACGGCGGGTTGCACACGACGACGTCGTAGGGACCGGTCGAGATCGCATGCGTCCATGCACCCTCGAAGACATCGATGTCGACACCTGCTTCGAGTGCGTTGAGCCGGGCGCATTCGACGGCAGCGGGCGAACGGTCGAACGCGCTG
>NZ_JACKUC010000012.1:0-394 GCF_025822555.1 Mycobacterium hackensackense | reverse complement strand
CTCCAGTTGGGCTCGCTCGGGGTGGTGAACCGCTTCCACGACGCCACCGTCGATCCGGTGACGATGTGCGACGATGTCGACAATCCCGAGATCTCCTGGCCCAACTATCATTCCGGTGCCAACGGTGACTATCAGCCGGTGCTGGTGGACGGTGAGGTACACGAGCTGTTGCACACCGGGCGAACCGCCAGCGGCCGCATCGAGTGGTTCCCGGCCCATCCGCATGAGGGTCTGGTGTCCGCCGATGTTCCGGGCGCCCGAGTGGTCGCGCAGGGCCGCAGCACGTCAACCGGTCGTCTGTTCAATCTTGCGGTGGCACTGGAGGAAGCAAACCTGGGCCGCGCCGTGGCCGAATCGACCTTCCACCATTTCGCCGACTACAACTGGGACGTCG
>NZ_JACKUC010000011.1:0-408 GCF_025822555.1 Mycobacterium hackensackense | reverse complement strand
CGGTTGCGGTCCAACGGGAACACACCATTGAGGAACGTGTCCCACTGCTGGATGGTGAGGGTCCGGTCCTTGCCGTCAACGAGACTCAACTCGTTGTCCAGACCTGCGTGAGAAGTGCCCGTACCCACGAACAGCGCGGCAAAAGCCGCCACCATCGCGAGCAGCACCCGACTGAATGCCTTCATGTTCTCCCTTACCTGTGTGTGTGGTGGCCTAAATACGCAGGTGGTGCCGTCCGGAGCCGAAGCCCAGACGGCACCCCCGCGCCGTTTATCGCCGAAACGTCAGTTCATGTTCCAGGGCTCGCCGTAGGTGGTGACCGAGTCACCCTCCTTGGCGATCAGCCGAGCGAACGGACGCAGCAGCACACCACCGGCAGCACCGGTCACCGTGCCATGCGCATTCGAC
>NZ_JACKUC010000010.1:0-714 GCF_025822555.1 Mycobacterium hackensackense | reverse complement strand
GCTGCACGCCAATGCCTATGTCACCAAACCTGTTGATCTCGATCAGTTCATGAATGCGGTTCGGCAGATCGATGAGTTCTTCGTTCAGGTGGTCCGGCTGCCGCAGTTGTGACATCGGACCGGCCGCCGGTCAATGCGCCGATGTGGTCCCACTGCAAGCGCACCCGGGTCCCGGCTGGATCCGGATCGATATCGGCCCGGTCGGCCAGCGCGTGCATCAACGGGATGCCGCGTCCGCGAGCAGGATTGACGATGCTGGGATCTTTGATCCGCCACGAACCCTCATCGGAGATCGCCACGGTCAGTGTCTCCAGTCGTCGATCGTGGTCCGCCTCGAGGTGCATCACTCCGGGGGTGGCGTCGAGGTAGGCGAATTCCGCGGCGTTGGCCAAGGCCTCGTTGACGGCGAGCACGATATCGCTCGCTTTCGTGGCGTCCACCCTGAGCTGTTGGTGCAACCAGTCCGAGAACTCTTGGCGCACAACGGCCGCGCGCTCGGGCACCGCCGTTACGCCGATTCGCGTAAAGCGGGCACCTGACTGCGCTGGGTCTGTCATATCGACTGCTGGCTACCCGATCGTCGTCCGTTTTATGTCGTCAGCGCGCTGAGAGCTTCGTCAAGTGTGGCGAACACATCGACGACGTCGGCGATCCCGACCAGTTTGAGAGGTCTGCTCGTCGCGGGTCCGTCCGCAACCACGGCGAAGCCTACGG
>NZ_JACKUC010000009.1:0-726 GCF_025822555.1 Mycobacterium hackensackense | reverse complement strand
AGAGCCGTCTGCTGGCGGTGCCGGAGGGGGTGCCCGCTGCACACGCCGCGGTGACCGAACCGCTGGCGGTCGGGGTCCACGCCGTCGCGGCCGCGGGTATGGAACCCGGTGACGTGGCGCTGGTGCTCGGCTGCGGTCCGGTGGGGCTGGCGGTCGTCGCCGCGCTCAAGGCGGCCGGGCACGGACCGGTGGTGGCTGCCGACTTCTCGGCGACCCGGCGCGGGCTGGCGGGGACGATCGGCGCCGATGTCGTGGTCGATCCCGCGGAGCACAGCCCCTACACCCGATGGACCGAGCTGGCCGGCCCGGCGTTGCCGATCTCGCCGCTGATGGCTGGACCCGTTCGCGCCAACACGGTGATCTTCGAATGCGTGGGCCGCCCCGGCGTCCTGGCAGCGGTCATGGAATCCGCGCTGCCGCACAGCAGGATCGTCGTGGTCGGGGTGTGCACCCAGCCCGACACCATCGTCCCCGCGATCGGCACGACCAAAGAACTCGCCCTGCGCTTCGTCTTCGCCTACCGGCCGGAGGAATTCGAGACGTCGCTGCGGTGGATCGCCGACGGCACGGTGAATGTCGCAGCGATGATCACCGCGACCCTGCCCCTGTCGGCGGCGGCAGAGGCGTTCGGTGCGCTGTCGCTACCCGACGAACACTGCAAGATCCTGCTGACCCCCGACACCCAGGAGATCGTATGACCCGCTTGCGCTTCGGCTATTTCATCGC
>NZ_JACKUC010000008.1:0-888 GCF_025822555.1 Mycobacterium hackensackense | reverse complement strand
GGAGAAACCGTCGCGGATCGCGAACACCATGGCGACCTTCTCCGCGAGCAGGCGGCGCGCAACGAACGCCAGCGTCTGCACCGACACCTGGTCGAGCCATTGTGCGTCATCGATCACGCAGAGCAACGGCTGGTCGTCGGCGGCGGCCGCGAGCAGACTCAGGACCGCCAGTCCGACCAGGAAGCGGTCCGGGGTCGGGCCGGCGCCGTAGCCGAAGGCCACCGACAGCGCTTCGCGCTGCGGCGCGGCCAAGGTGTCGAGGTAGCCCATCAACGGGGCGCACATCTGCTGCAGGCCGGCATACGCGAGTTCCATGTCGGACTGCACCCCGGACACCTGGACGGTGCGGAAGTCGGTGGCGGCCGCGGTCGCGCAGTCCAGCAATGCGGTCTTGCCGACCCCGGCCTTGCCGCGCAGCACCATGGCCTGCCCGGTTCCGGACCGCGCCGTGGCGATCAGGTCCGCGAGTCGTGCGCATTCCGGGCCGCGGCCGTGCAGTTCCGGCTTCGACTGCCCAGCCTGAGTCGACATAGCTCCCACCGCATCTGTTGGTTCGATCTGGAATGCTAGCGGCGGTATCAGCCGTCGACGAAGGTGACGGACTCGTGCAACGGCGCCCGGCCGGTGCGGGTCATGGTCGTGGATTCGTCTTCGAAGCCGATCGACATGCCGCAGAAAAGGCTGAGATCGCCTGGGGGCGAGAGGACGTCTGCCACGGTCGCCCCGGTCAGTGAGTCGCCGCTTGTTCGAGAATCCAGTCCGCGAACCGGGTCTCGAAGAATGTCGCGGCCCCGTCGGGAACCAGGGTGTCGTCGTCGATATCGATGCCCCAATATTTCGCGGCGGGATCGGTGATCACCGGGCGCTTGTCCCCGCGCGCGATCAGGG
>NZ_JACKUC010000007.1:0-964 GCF_025822555.1 Mycobacterium hackensackense | reverse complement strand
CAGCACCTGACCGGCTTCCGGGACAGGATCCTCGACGTCTTCGATCGCCACCACACCTCGCCGGGCCATCACCGCACGCATACGTCGAACCTAACCAGCCTGCCGCGCCCGGCCCAGTGCACGAAAGAGGACATTCCGCGACCGACGCGCCTGCTTTACTGGTGGCGTGACCGGCCCCGCCGGGCTCGGCGCCCGGGACTACGAACGCGTCTTCGCCGTGCTGGAAGCCTGCGAAGACGCCGCCGATCTCGGCGAATTCCGCCGTGCCGTGGTCGACGCCGTGCAGCACGCCTTCGGTGTCCAGGGCGTCACCTTCTTCACCGGTGACAGCGTGGCCGACGCGTTCCGTGACGCTGCGCCCGCGACCACCGGCGATCCCAGCGGAGAGATTCTCGACGACTATCTGCGGTCCTGGAACACCTCCGACGTGTTCGCCACCCCGGCCGCCCTGCAACGGCTGCAGGACACCGGCGGGGTCTGTCTGGACGAGCTGCCGCCGCCACCGGAGCCCGCCGCCCGCTACGTCGAACAGTTCCTGCACCGGGCCGGTCTGCAGTCCTGCAATGCCTTCACGTTCTCGATGGGCTCGCACCGGCACGGCCTGGTCGGCCTGTTCGACCCGGATCCCGTCGCCGTCGGCCCACGCGACGCGTCGACCATGCGCCTGTTGTGCCGGCGACTACGCGTGGTGTCCCGCACCCTGCCCGGATGCCAGCCGGATCCCCTTGCCGCACTGACCAACCGGCAGCGCGAGGTGGTCGTTCTGCTCTCCCGTGGACTGACCAACGCGCGGATCGCCGCGGAACTCGTACTCACCGAGGACACCGTGAAGAAGTATGTGAGCCGCGCCCTCGACAGCACGGGCTGCCGGTCCCGCACCGAACTGGCGTTGCTCGCGGCCAACCGCTAGGACCCGCGCGAGACCAGGCAGAATCGCAGATGACATGACCGACACCGAGAGCCT
>NZ_JACKUC010000006.1:0-815 GCF_025822555.1 Mycobacterium hackensackense | reverse complement strand
TTCCACCCGGTTCCGGTCAGCCGGCACCGTGCGCAACGGACAACAATCGGCCCTTGCTCACGATGTGATCGACCTGATGGATGCGCTGCACATCCCCAGCGCCATCCTCGGTGGCTACGACTGGGGTGGTCGCACCGCCAATGTCGTTGCCGCTCTGTGGCCACAGCGGGTGACCGGGTTGGTCGCCGTCAGCGGTTACCTCATCGTCAACCTGGCGGCCAACGTGCAGCCGTTGCCGCCCAAGGCCGAATACGGCTGGTGGTACCAGTACTACTTCGCTACCCCGCGCGGTGAACTCGGCTACCGGCAGAACACCAAGGACTTCAACCGGCTGATCTGGCAGAACGCCTCACCGCACTGGCATTTCGACGACAGCACCTACGACCTGTCGGCCGCGGCGTTCGACAACCCCGACCACGTGGCCATCGTGATCCACAACTACCGGTGGCGCCAGAGCCTCGCCCCGGGGGAGGCCCGCTTCGACGAGGACGAACGGCGGCTGGCCGCCAAGCCGCCGATCACCGTCCCGACCATCACCATCAGCAGCGACTTCGACGGACCCGCCAAGGACGGGACCGGCTACCGCGCGCAGTACACCGGCCGCTACGTGCACCGGGTACTCGACGGTATCGGCCACAACGTCCCGCAGGAAGCGCCCGCACCGTTCGCCGCAGCGGTCAACGACGTCCACCGGATGGGGTGAGCCAGTCGGCGATATTGCGCACGTAGTCCTTGAAGGCCTCCAGGTGCGAGGAGTCGTCCTTGATACCGCTCCCCGGCGCCTCGGTGACGAAGGTGGGTGCGCCGCGGCCGAC
>NZ_JACKUC010000005.1:0-841 GCF_025822555.1 Mycobacterium hackensackense | reverse complement strand
ACCGAGGTCACGCACGGTGGCCGTCTGCCCGGGTGGTACCGACTCCTGTACCCACTCCACGATGCTGCGGGTCCCGTCGGTCTGGCCGATGTCACCGAGTGGGGTGTCCAGGTCGTGGCCACCGAAGTCGACGCCCACCGCACCGGACAGATGGGCGACCATCCCATCGAGATCGATCGCCTCCTCCAGCTCGGCCTCCAAGCGGGCGGCCTCCTCCTCGGTGCTGCCGATGACGAAGTGCAGCCCCTGGAAGAATTTGAGGTCATCGGGTTTGCGGCCGGCGGCCACCACCCGCCTGCGGGTGTCCTCGATCAGGTCGCGCGCCTGGTTCGGCCCGGGGCTGATGATGAACTGGGCTTCGGCGTGGCGGGCCGCGAAATCTCTTCCTGCCGAGGATGATCCAGCCTGGAACAGGATGGGAGTGCGCTGCGGAGACGGTGCCACCAGATGTGGACCCTCCACCCGGTAGCGCTTTCCGACGTGATGGATCTTGTGGATCTTGGCGTAGTCGCCGTGCAGTCCCCGGACGCGGTCCTGCAGCAGCGCGCCGTCATCCCAGGACCCCTCCCACAACTTGTAGGTCACATCGACGTACTCGTCGGCCCAGCGGTAGCGCTCGTCATGTTCCTCCAGATCGTCGTACCCGAAGTTACGGGCGGCGTTGGCCAGCGCGCTGGTGACGATGTTCCATGCGATCCGGCCGTCGGTGGCATGGTCCAGCGTGGAGATCTTGCGGGCGAAGTTGAAGGGATGTTCCTGAATCACCGAGCTGGTGATGGCGATACCGATATCGCTGGTGTTGTACGCGATCGCCGAGGCGATCACACTCGGGTCGTTGCTC
>NZ_JACKUC010000004.1:0-764 GCF_025822555.1 Mycobacterium hackensackense | reverse complement strand
GCTGGAACGGCTTCTCGTCCTCGGGGATGTCCTCCCACGCCGCGAGCGTCTCGTCACGTTCGGTCAGTTCACAGTCCTGCGGTATCCAGCCGTTGGCCTTGGCGCGCGCGAACACCCGCTCCCGATAGGCATCCCATCCGTCATCGAACTTCCCGGCGTACTTGTCGGCCCACTCCTTCATGATGTGGTGCGGACCGTGCAGGCAGCCGCTGGCCCAGTACATGAAGAACGGCTTGTTCGCGTTGAACGCCTTGTGCCGCCGCAGCCAGCCGATGGCGTCATCGGCCAGATCCTCGGACAGGTGATAGCCCTCTTCGGGTGTCTTGGGCGGGGAGACCACCGTGGTGTTGCGCACCAGGTGCGGTTCGTATTGGGAGGCCTCGCCGGCCAGGAAACCGTAGAAGTACTCGAATCCGAGTCCGGTGGGCCAATTCTCGAAGGGCCCGGCGGCGGTGGTCTCCTCGGCGGGGGTGTTGTGCCACTTGCCGAACGCCGACGTCGCATATCCGTACTGTTTGAGGACCTCGGCCACGGTGGCGCTGGAGCGCGGGATCTTGCCCGCATAGCCGTCCCAGTCATTGGCCAACTCGGCGATCTGGCCATTGCCGATCTCGTGGTGATTGCGGCCGGTGAGCAGCGATGCACGCGTCGGCGAGCACATCGCCGTGGTGTGGAACCGGTTGTACGTGACGCCTTCGCCGCAGATCCGGTCGAGCGTGGCGGTGGTGACCTCACCGCCGAACGTGGTCGGCAGTCCCGGCCCC
>NZ_JACKUC010000003.1:0-797 GCF_025822555.1 Mycobacterium hackensackense | reverse complement strand
GTTCCGCCGAGCGGCCCCTCGGGCCGCCCGGGCGGCGGTTCGACCGACGGTCGCCCTTTTTCATCGGCCTCACCGCATCCGCCGGAGTGGCGGTGACTTACGGTGCCGTTCAAGTTCTTTCGTCGCTGTCCTCGATCCTGGTGGTCATCGGGGTCGCGTTCTTCCTGGCGCTCGGGCTGGAACCGTTGGTCTCCTGGCTTGTCAAGCACGGGCTGCGTCGCCCGCTGGCCACGGGCCTGGTCTTTGTCGTCTTCCTGGCATTGATGGGCGCTTTCGTCGCTGCGGCGATTCCGCCGCTGGCACAACAGGCCAATGAACTGATCCGGCAGGCACCGCTGTACCTTCAGCAGGCGCAGGACAATTCGTCGACGATCGGACGGCTCAACGACCGATTCCACTTGCAGCAGCGAATCACCGATATGATCAACGGCGCAGACGGATCAGCCTTCAACGGGGTGGTCAGCGCCGGCACCGCGGTATTCGAGGTGCTCGCCGACACGCTCATCGCCATCATCTTGACGCTGTACTTCCTCGCCGATATGCCGCGCATGAGAACCGCCATGTACCGGCTGGTGCCGCACACCAGGCGGCCGCGGGCCATCCTCATCGGTGACGAGGTCTTCGCGAAAGTCGGCTCGTATGTGTTGGGAAATGTGTTGATCTCGGTGATCACCGGTGTGGTGACGCTCATCTGGCTGGCGATATTCGACGTGCCCTACCCGTTGTTACTGGCAATCTTCGTCGCGATCCTCGATCTCGTTCCCGTCGTGGGATCGACCATAGCCGGCGTCGTCGTC
>NZ_JACKUC010000002.1:0-746 GCF_025822555.1 Mycobacterium hackensackense | reverse complement strand
GGACCAGGACCTTGCACGTGCTCACCAGTGCCCCTTGTGCACTACCTCGCCGAAGGNCCGGCGATCGGGCTTCACGATGGGCCGGAACGGGCGGTCGGCCGGGTAGCCGATCCCGAGCAGATACGACACCAGGTGACCTTCGGGCACGCCCAGGATCTCGCGAGCCTTGACCTGATCGCCCACCGACGAGTGGCCGGTGCCGATACCGAGATCGGTGGCGGCGATGGTCATCGCCAGGGTTGCCTGGCCGAGGTCGTACTGATCGATGAGTTTGGTGCGCTCGTCCGGCGGCTCCGGCACGACCAAGGCGATCGCGGCCGGGGCCGATGCGATATGCCCGGCGCCGCGCCACACTGTCGAGAGTTCCCGCAGTTTGTCCCGGTCGGTCACGATGACGAAATCCCAGTGCTGCTGGTTGCGCGCCGACGGCGAGCGCCAACCCGCTTCGGCGATCCGGTCCAGATCATCGTCCGACACCGGATCGGGGCGATAGCTGCGCACGTTACGCCGGGCCCTGATCGCATCCCAGGTTTCCAATTTCGAACTCCGTTCCTCCACAATCAAAACTGCGCCGAGGCGCCGCATATTTCATGTATCGGGCCTAGGATTCTCCTGTGACCACACCGGAGGTCCTGTTCAGTCTGCCCCTGGCCGAGGAAATCCTGGAGTCGCATCGGTACCGCGCCGGCGGTGATGATGAAGGCTTCGATGCCTACAAGGCGCACGTCTACCGCGTCATCAACTTC
>NZ_JACKUC010000001.1:0-763 GCF_025822555.1 Mycobacterium hackensackense | reverse complement strand
CGACGACCGGTAGCGGATTGGTGGCGCACGCGGTGCCCACGGCGCGGACCGCTTTGGGGTTGCCGGCGAGCGCAGCGACGGTTGCGTAGCTGGCGGTGTGCCCGTATTCGATCTCGGGCAGCCGGCGCAGCACGGTGCAGCGGAACCCTGCNGACAGCCGCCAGTCCAGCGGCAGGTCGAAGGTGCGACGTGCGCCTGTGAAGTACTCGTCGAGTTCGCGTGCGGTGGCGTCCAGCCGGTCGTTGTCGGGCAGGATCCGCGGACTGACCTTGTCGGCCAGTTGCTGCAGGACGGTGTCGTGCCCCTCGCCGGCGTACGCGACCCGGAGCAGTCCCCGGTCGGTGGCCGCGACCAGCAGCGGCCCGACGGGGCTGTCGAGGATGCGATAGGCGATGTCGAGTACGCCGTCACGTTGCGCGTCGGCGGTCAGCCGCGTCTGAAGCGCGGCCAGGTGGTCGGCGCTGGGGTTCACGCTTCGGGTCAGACTGCGGATGAGTTCCCGGTCGGCGGTGGTCATGCGTGTTGTCCTTTCGTGCCAGGTGTGGCGGGTGTGCTCGCGAAGGTGCGCCGCAGTGCGGCGATACCGTCGGATGCGGATCGGCGTGCGGCCTCGGGGCTGCTGCCGATGACGGCTCCCACTTCGGCGTACGGCAGACCGGCGAGGTAGTGGTACGCCACGGCTTGTTTCTGCTTCGGCGACAGTCGGTTCAACGCGTCCGTGAGATCGCAGCGATCGTCGACGTCGGGCGGGGGGATCGGTCGG